>CAXSBZ010000015.1:0-72686 GCA_964236465.1 uncultured Sphingobacteriaceae bacterium
AATTAAATCAAAATTTATGAAAATGTCTGCTTTAAAAGTAATGATGGTGGCCGGAGCAATGATGGCTGCAACCTGTTTAACCGTAAATGCTTCTCCGGTAAAAGGAACTCCTGCACCTACCACTCAGGATACCACCAAAAAAATGAAGATGAAACATGGCAAAATGGCCAAAAAAATGAAAATGAAAAAAGATACTACCAGCAAAATGTAGTTATCGGTTTCATTAAAACTTAAAAAGAGGACTGGTTTAATTATCAGTCCTCTTTTTTATTTAATCCTTTTTTCAATCTTGATTTTGCAGGGAATGGTTTGTAAGTTGTGGTAATGATCCTCAAATCCGTTTTGCTAATGATAAAGGACGGGTAATTTAACCTGCTAAAAACAGTATGCACAGTAGGTGTAGAAACGGTGTGGGCTGGTTGGGGAAATGGAAAAGCTGGCAGAATGATGTTTGTTATCATGCCGAACTCATTTGTCATGCCGAACTTGTTTCGGCATCTCACAGGACAGGCTTATTACTTTTCACGAGGGGTCCTGAAACAAGTTCAGGATGACAATGCAAAAATTAAAATACAAACCGCCAACCAAACCAGATTTTCGATAGCTTCGGCATTTAGAAATATTTTCTCTTTACATGAAAAAACTAATACTGTTTTTATCAATACTTTTTTGTGTTGATGCGGTGATGGCACAAAAAATCCAGTCGCCAGCTGAGTTTTTAGGTTATAAATTAGGCGATCAGTTTACGCAACATTATCGTTTGGTTGATTATTTCCGATACATCGCCCAAACCTCTAAAAATGTGAAGCTGACGCAATACGGCACGACCAGCGAAGGCCGGCCGCTGCTGACTGCCTTTATTGCTTCGGATGAAAACATTGGCCGGCTGGAAGACATCCGCCAGAATAACTTGCGGCTAACCGGGTTGGAAAGTGGACAGGGCAGTACGAATTTCCCGGCGATTGTTTGGCTGAGTTACAACATCCACGGCAACGAACCCAGCTCCAGCGAAGCCGCCATGCAAACGCTTTTTGAGCTGGTTGATCCATCGAATGCAAAAACCAAAAGCTGGTTGAAAAATACGGTTGTGGTAATTGATCCTTGCCAAAACCCGGATGGCCGCGAGCGTTATGTCAACTTTTATAACCCGATCCATGCCACGCCGCCGGATGCTGACCCAGCCGCGCGCGAACACCGCGAAACCTGGCCGGGCGGCCGTTACAACCATTATTATTTTGATATGAACCGCGATTGGGCCTGGCAAACACAGCAGGAATCGCAGGAAAAACTGGCCAATTACAACAAATGGCTGCCGCAGGTGCATGTAGATTTTCATGAGCAGGGCTACAACTCACCCTATTATTTTGCGCCTGCTGCCGAGCCTTTTCACAGAGATATTACGCCTTGGCAGCGCGAATTCCAGGTGCTGGTTGGAAAAAATAACGCCAAATATTTTGACCAAAACGGCTGGCTGTATTTTACCAAATATGAGTTTGATCTGCTTTATCCCTCTTACGGCGATACGTATCCGCTGTATAACGGCTCCATTGGGATGACTTTTGAGCAGGGCGGGATCAGTGCCGGTTTGGCAGTCAAAACTTCTTCCGGCGATACGCTGACCTTGGCTGATCGTGTGGCACATCACCTGGCAACCAGCTTGAGCACGGTAGAGATTTCTTCGGAAAACACGGCAAAACTAATGCAGCATTTCAAGGAGTTTTATGATCGGGCGAGAAACAATCCGCCGGGAGATTTTAAAACTTATGTGATCAAAAATGAGAACCCGGATAAGCTGAAAGCACTCGCAAAATTGTTCGATAAAAACAGTATCCGTTACGGTTTTGGCGGAAGCTCGGCAGCAAACGGCTTCAATTATTTCAGCGGGAAAAACGAGAAGTTTAATGTTGATGCAAAAGATATGATCGTAAATGCCGCGCAATCCAAAGGCATCTTGCTGCATGTGCTGATGGAGCCGAAAACTTTTATGAGCGATTCGGTAACGTATGACATCACGGCCTGGTCGCTGCCGTACGTTTACGGGCTGAAAACTTATGGCCTAAAAGAAGCATTGAAACCGGCATCGGCCATGATGAAACCAGCTGAAAATAATTACACTACCAGCAGCGGCACGTATGCTTATCTAACTAAATGGAAATCCATGGAAGACGTGAAGTTTCTGGCGGCGCTGCTTAAAAACAAAGTAAAAGTGCGTTTTACAGAACAAAATTTTTCTGCTTCCGGGAAAAACTTTGCGCCGGGTTCGCTCATCATCACGCGCGCGGGAAACTCGGAACTGAAACGGTTTGATGAAGCGGTTTTATCAGCTGCGAAAACTTTTGACCGCAGCTTGACGCCGCTAAAATCTGGCTTTGTGGACAAGGGAAATGATCTGGGTTCGGGTTATATTCACGTCATCAACCAGCCCAAAATCATGATTGCCAGCGGTGAGGAAGTTTTTGCTTCTGCTTTGGGCGAGGTTTGGTTTTACTTTGAAAAAGAGCTGCATTATCCGGTTACGCTTATCAACACAAAAGATTTGAACCGTGTAAAATGGACGGATTATGATGTGGCGATTTTTCCGGATGGATCTTACAACGATTTGCCGGCGGAAGATTTGCAAAACTGGGTAAGCAAAGGCGGCAAACTGATTTTGATGGAGAATGCTGTTACAAAAATAGCTGGTAAAAAAGGCTTCAACATCAAACTGAAAGAAGATAAAAAACCGGATGCGGATGCGAAATCAACTTCCAAAAAAAATATTTACGCTGATGTAAAACCTTTTGGAAGCCGCGAGCGGACCGAAATCAGCGAAAACATTGCCGGTGCTATTTATAAAGTACAGCTTGACAACACGCATCCGCTTGGTTTTGGCTTTGCCAATCAATACTTCAGCCTGAAACAAGACGATAAAGTTTACGAGTTTTTGGAAGATGGCTGGAATGTGGGCACGATCCGCAAAAATAGTTACGTAGCTGGTTTTGCCGGGCAAAAAGCCAAAGCACATTTGCAGGATGGGTTACTTTTTGGCGTGCAGAATTTGGGCCGCGGCACAGTTGTTTACCTGGCCGACGACCCATTGTTCCGCAGCTTTTGGGAAAACGGAAAACTGCTTTTTGGCAATGCTGTTTTTATGGTGCAATAATTAGCCTCCGCTTTTTACCCGGTTTTTCTCAGCATCCGCGCCGCTGTTGTGGCGGCGGGTTGGTGCCAATTTGCTGTTGCCAAAGTTGTAAGTCAGCGTGAGTAAAGCTACGCGCGAATCCCGTTTTTGGTAAACAACGATATTGGTATTTTGATAATTGCTGGTTAGGTTGTTGGTGCGCGTATTAAAAATGTCACTCACCGAAAACTTCAGGTTTGCTTTTTTATTGGCGAAAGATTTACTCAAACCGGCATCAACGGCATATTGAGGTTTGATGTTGAAAACACCGTAAACCAGCGGCGATTGGTAATCACCGGAAAGTTCAGCCTTAAAGCCTTTTCCGAAAGTAAAAGTTTGTAAAGCTTTGGCCTGGAAAGCAGCACGGCCTTTATTTAAGTTGCCGCCAAGTAATGAGTCCGACTTAAACCCTAAGTAAAAACCATTGAAGTTTAAGTTGCCCGTCCACCATTTAGCAAAGGTAAAAGGCGCATTAATGTTGATGTTGTAAGAATTTTGTTTCTGTAAATTAAGCTGGGTAACATAAGTGGCTTTGTTTACCGTTTGGATCACTTCTGTTGCTACGTCGCGGGTATGGCTATAGCCTAAACTTACGTTGATGGTTTTGTTATAAGTATAATTCAGCTCGAAAGACTGCGTGTATTGCGGTTTCAAAAACGGGTTGCCCTGGCTGTAAGTATATTGGTCCAGGTAATAAACAAACGGGTTGAGATTATCGTAGCTCGGGCGGTCAATCCTGCGGCTGTAGGTAAAACCAACATCGTTTTTAGCATTGATACTCTCCTGCAAAAACAAGCTCGGAAAAAAGTTCAGATAGTTACGGTCAACCACTTGGCTTCTGGTAACCAGGTTTCCGTTAGAACTGGTATTTTCTGCCCGCAAACCAACCTGTACTGAGAGCTTTTTAAACGTATGGCTTAAATTAAGATAAGCCGCGCTGATTTTTTCGGTATAAACAAAGCGGTTGGTCCTGGATGTATCATTGAGGTAACCACTGCTGCCGGAAAGTTTTTGCGCCTGCAAATCATTATCCGTTTGTACATCGCTTAGTTTGATACCGGCTTCCAGTTTGCCAATTTTTTTGATGTTTTTAGTGTAATTTGCTTTGCCGGTTTTGATGTTGATTACGGATGGTGCTTGGTTGCGCAGCGATAAAGGTGTACGTTGGATATTTCCATCGGCCAGAAAGAAATCGGTATTGTATTGTGCAATGTTGTTGTTGTTGAATTTAGAGTAATCCAAATCGATAGCCAGTTCCTGCCCGGCAGTATCCAGCTGCAAGCGGTCATTCAAATTAAAAGCGAAGTTTTTATACGTTTGGTGCAGGTTTGAATAGGTTTTCTGCAAAGAATCTGTAATGCCTTCATGAGCGCCAATCTGGGTGTTGGCTATGTTGTTGTTTTGTTCACCATTAAAATAGCCGTTTACTACAAAGCCAATAGTATGCTTTTTGGTGATGTCATAGTCCGTACCAAAGCGGTAATTGTTGTAATAGTTCGTTTCGGGCATAAAAGTTTTCTGGCTGAAATAAGTAGTATTATTTCCGCTGCCTACTACCCGGTCGATATTCAAGTTATTGTACTGTTGGCGGTTGCCATGATCGTACGAACCGAAAAAGTTAAATTTTCCTTCTTTGTGGTTCAGCGTAAGCGATTCGTTGGTTCTGGGGTAAGCACCATATCCGGCACCCAAAATCAAGCTACCGTTGGTGCCCGAAGCGCGATTTTTTTTCATTTTAATATTGATGATTCCCGAGTTTCCGGCTGCATCATATTTGGCAGAAGGGTTGGTAATGATCTCGATGGATTGGATCGAATTGCCATCCGTAGAACGCAGCAAAGTAGCCAGCTGTGCTGAGGAAAGATAAGTCAGTTTGCCATCAATCATCACCGTAACACCTTGTTTACCTTTCAGGCTGATGTTGTCGTCTTTATCCAAAGTAACGCCGGGTGCTTTCTGCAAAATTTCCAGTGCGTTGTTGCCTGCCGCCAGCACGCTGTTTTCTACATTCAGCACGGTCCGGTCAATTTTATGTTCAATCAGCGGCTTTTGCGCCACAATGGATACGCCTTTCAGTTGCTGTTCTCCGGCTGCCAATACCAATTTTTCTATGGTAAAAGAAGCATCGGTTGCGCTGATGGTAAATGGTTTGGAAAATGCTTTTTTATAAGAGATCACACTAACGGAAACCAAATAACTGCCTGCCGAAATGCCGGAGATTTGATAATGGCCTTTGCCATCCGTTAAAGTTCCTTTCACTAAGGAAGAATCTTTGGCTTTCAGCAAACTCACGGTGGCATAATCAAGGGACTTTTGCTGTTGATCAACTATAAAACCGGAAACCATACCATTGCCTTTGGTTTGTGCTGATAGCCTGCTTCCTACCAAAAAAAGTAGTGCTAAAAGAAGCATCGAGAAAGTAAATTTTTTGTTCATGTCTGTAAAATTGGGGGCAAAAAGATTCTTGTTAAGAAAAAATCTTCTTTTTTTAACTATTTGTAAACCAGAATATTGATTAAGGTTTGAGCTGCCACTCAAACCTGTGTATCCGTTTATCCGTGGTAGTTATGGGTAAGATGCTGGAAGTAGTGGTTTGGTTACAAAAATGTTGAAATTTTTTTTGAGGTGATAAAAGAAGCATTGGTTTTTAGTTGTCATCTCGACTGTAAGGAGAGATCTTCTTTAAAATTGCATACTCATCTTGTTGAAAGAAGATTTCTCCCTGCGGATCGAAATGACAATGCGGCAAACGGCAAACTTCAATGCTTAATTTCCGCCTGATGCTTTTTGTAAGTTCGATTGTAAGGAAAGGTCTCCGTTAAATAACAATGCTTCTTTTATCGGGCAAAAATTGGTAATGCTAAAAAATAACGAAGCTTTATTGCCCGCTTCCTTCCTGATGCTTGCTGCTGTCTTTCAGGCAAACCAAACCGGTTTCAGTCATTTTGTAGTTTGCAAATTGATGATTTCCGTTTTTATCATCGTGATAACAATCGTACAGATCCACATCGCGCAAAATAAAATTCAAGCTTTCATCAATCGTTATAATCGAATTTACAGGAAGTTTTAGCGTAACATCAATTTTTTGATCGCGCCACAATGCTCTTTTTACCGGCACTAATTTGCGGTCAAACTTGATCACCGTATCCTGCTGCGTAAAATGGTAAAAAGTGTTTCGGGCGTTGCGCAAAGCGTCCTGGTAGTTTGCCCCTTTTGCACGATAAGATTCTACCACAGAAGGAAATTCATTTTCACTTTTTTCGATGTAAAGCCGTACGTTTTCCGGGCTTAGGTCGCTGTCGTTTTCATCGTTTGTGTTCACAATAATGCGGTTGGCAAAATCATCTTTTTTGATGCCCAGCGTTGTGCTGTCTTCCTTCGTCAATATTTTTGCGTTGTTTATGCTGAGAAAATAATGCTGATTGGCTGTTTGCATCACATCCGTATTTTGGCTGAAGTTGGCTTCGTACCTAAAATCGCCCGCTATTTTGGTGGTGTAATAAACCACCGTGCTCAATGCTGCAATCCAGCCGATCAGTAAAATAAAGCCGAACGACCGACCGAAAACATTCCTCAAAAAAACAATTCGGATGGTAAATAAAATCAATCCTAACAAAGGAATGGCGCAAACCAAAAACCCACACAGATATAACACGTTGCTAAACTGGTAGTTAACGATGTTGAAAGGTGAAAAACCATGTACAAACATAGATTGGTTGGCCGAAAAAGCAACAATAGCCACCAGCAACGCAACAATGGCAAATGCGCAAACGAGGCAAATCAGTACGGCAACAATTTTCAGAATGATTTTGCCGCTACCGCCTAAAAAATGCTGAAGAAGCAAAAAAAATTCGCCGATAAAATCCCGGATTTTGTATAAAAAGGGTTTGGCTTCGCGGTTGGCGTTGGACAAAGACTGGCGCAAGTTTTTCAGTTCTTCATCAAAATTGCGTTTAAACCCTTGCAGATCAGCTTTTTCGCCTTTCATAGCCATTCTTTCCGTACGTGTATTTGCCCTTGGGATAATTGCCCACAAGATGATATAAATCAGCAAGCCGCTGCCTGCGCCAAAAATAGCCAACACAAAAGCCAGCCTGATCCAAACGGCTTCAACACCAAAATAGTTGGCAATGCCGGCCGCAACGCCGCCGATCAAATGGTCTTCTGGATCACGGAATAAGCGGCGTTCGGTATAACTATCAGAAAAAGGAGGGGTAAAAGAAGTATCCGTGCTGGCTTCGGTAGAAAAATCCTCGATCGTGCCCATTTGTAAGATAACGGTGGAAACATCGGCAGTTACAATTACCTGTTTGCCTTCGTTTTTAAGCAGGTCAGAAAACATTTCGGCAATGCGGTTCTCGATATCGGTTGTAATTTCCAGGCTGTCGTCTGTACCGGCAAAATGCTTTTTGATGCCCGTCATATAGCTTTTGAGCACGTCGTAGGCATCTTCTTCAATATGGAAAATGATGCCGTTTATATTGATGATAATTGTTTTGTTCATGGCTGATAGGTGAGGGTTATAAGGTATTGTTTCTGTTTTTGATGGAAATTTCTACCGCGAAAGATAGTTCCTGCCAGGTTTTATCCAGCTGTTGCAGCAGCACCAAACCTTCGGGTGTGAGCTGGTAATACTTCCTGGGTGGCCCGGAAGTGGATTCTACCCAGTTGTAACTAAGCAGGCCATTGTTTTTAAGGCGGGTAAGCAGCGGATATAAAGTGCCTTCTACTACCAAAAGCTTGGCCGCTTTCAGTTCAGCAATAATATCTGAGGCATAAATTTCCCCGCGAGAAATGATGGTCAGGATACAGTACTCCAGTATGCCTTTCCTCATTTGCGTTTGCGTATTTTCCAAAATCATATTGCAAAGATATATGTTTAGGAATGTACTATGCAATAGCAGGTACTAAAATAATGAAATATATTTATTTGATTAAATACCAGATTTGAAAAAAAGAGAGGGAACAGTGTTTACATGCTTCTTTTATGCCATATATTTAGTAAGCAGCAGGTATTGCTACAAAATACAAACCCAAAATTATAGGGGTAAAAGGAGTATTGTTTAACCTTATCATAATGTTTCATTTATTTAATTCTGACTATTGCCAGTTTTAAATATATTTCAGAATAAAATAAGAATGAGCTTATGTGAAAGTGAAATTAAAATGGTTATTGAATCAATAATTGCTGTAATTCTTAATTTTTTGCCTTTTTCTTAAAAATGTTTGATTAATAACAGGTTTTTTCTACCTTTCAAAACAAATTAACTAAAACAGTACAATGAAAAAAATTTTACAAACTTTTTTACTATTTCTCTTTTTGCTGGCTTCAGCAGCTTATGCCCAAACACGGACAGTATCCGGAACTGTGATTGGAAAAGATGACGGCTTACCATTGCCGGGAGTGAGTGTAATTGTTAAGGGGACAAAATCCGGATCGCAAACAGACGTTGCCGGAAGATATTCTGTAAATATTCCGGCTGGCAGCAGTAATACCCTGGTATTTACTTTTATCGGCTATGACACACAAGAAATTGCCGCAACCGGAAACACGGTCAATATTTCATTAATAGCAACTTCCAAGGAATTGAGCGAGGTAGTGGTAAACGGTTATACCGTACAATCCAGAAAAGATTTTACCGGTTCTGCCGCACATATTGGCGCTGATGCCTTTCAAAACAAACCGGTACAAAGCTTTGACCAGGCATTGGCAGGGCAGGCAGCCGGTGTTAGTGCAACTGTGCCTAATGGTGTATTAAACAATCCGCCGGTTATCCGTATCCGGGGCTTTAACTCGCTTTCTTTAAGTTCTGATCCGTTGTATATTGTTGATGGTTTACAAGTTGTTTCCGGGCAGGTTGGCACCAGTGCCTCAAACAGCCCTTTATCTGATATCAACCCTGATGATATAGAATCAATTGAGGTTTTAAAAGATGCTTCTTCAACAGCTATTTACGGCTCCAGGGCGGCTAACGGTGTTATTGTAATCACCACTAAAAAAGGTAGGAAGGGCAAAACAATTGTTAACTACAGCGGCTGGTATGGCTTTAGTAAAGCATTGAATTTACCAAGTGTTTTAAATGCCCAACAATATGTAACCATAAAAAATGAAGCCCGGACAAATGCAAACCTAACGCCTGTTTTTTCATTACAAAACATTAACGGCAGTCAGGTAAATACTAAATGGTATGATTATGCTTACCGTACCGGGCAATCTCAAAACCACAGTTTAAGTATTTCCGGGGGAACAGATCAAACCAATTATTTTTTATCTGCCAATTATAGCGATCAGGGCGGTTTTATTGTAAAAAATAATTATAACAGAAAAGCCATCAGGGCCAATGTGCAGCATCAGTTGGTTAAGAATATTAATATCGGAGCAAACTTCTCTTACAGTAACTCCCTAAATACGGGTGTAAACAGCGGGTCGTTAAGTGGACAAGCCTATAACACGGGTGGCCTGGCTCGTTTAGCAGTCCTTTTGCCGCCAAACTTATCCCCTTATAATGCTGACGGATCTTACAATATCAGCGCATCCAATTCTATTGGTTTGCAAAGTGGTATTTCTGGTGTTACAATCAGCTATTATAATCCGATTCCGCTGTTGGATTTAGATAGATATACATCAGAAAACAACAATATTATCAGTAATATGTATGCCGAATGGGAACTGGTAAAAGGGTTAAAGGCGAAAACAAGTTACGGCTTAGAATATCTGAATGTTACCAATGAAACTTTTCAAAACCCAATTGAAGGGGATGGTTATACTACCAACGGTTTAGCTTTAAATACCCAGCAAAAATATAACCGTACAGATTGGACCAACACTTTAAATTATTCACACTCATTTGGAGGCGCATTTAATTTAAATGCATTGGTAGGTTATGAAAGGTTAGGTACAAATGTTGACAATTTTGGGGCACAGGAAACGGGTATATCCGACCCTTTTTACACTACTTATCAAGGCGGATTTAATACAATAGTAGCTGCAGGAAACAATCAATATACTACTGCGTTTCAATCCTATTTTAGCAACCTGTCTTTAGATTATAAAAAGAAGTATTTGCTAAATGCCAGTTTCCGCCGGGATGGTATATCACAATTGGCAGCAGGCCATAAGTATGGAAATTTTGGTGGTGCTTCTATCGGTTGGGTGCTATCTGAAGAAAACTTCTTTAAAAACTCTGCCCTTGCAAATATACTTTCTGACGTAAAAATAAGGGGCGGCTATGGTGTTGTTGGTAACTCTAATGGTTTAGCGCCTTATGCAGCTTTATCATCCTACACGTCTGTTTTATACGGTACGTCGGCAGCATTGCAGTTTAACCAGGCTGGTAACCAAAACCTAAAATGGGAAACCAGTAAAAAAACTGATGTTGGTTTAAACTTTGCATTGCTAAATGGCCGTATTGCCATCGATGCAGATTACTACTATAACAACATAAACGGTTTGATACAGCAAGCCAGACAAGCCCCATCTACCGGTATCCCGGGAGCTACCGCAGCTACTTTAAATACCATTTTTGCCAACGTTGGCAGTATGTGGAATAAAGGTTTTGAATTGGGCGTTACCGTTAAAGCCATCAGCGTAAAGAGTTTTAACTGGACCACTAATTTTAACTTTAGTTACAACAAGAACAGGGTAACTTCCCTTGCCAACAACAATGCCGATGTTTATGGTTCAACTTCAAGTTTAGAAACTTCAAACATTACCCGTGTAGGCTATCCCGTAGGTTCTTTATTTACCGTACAAACTGCTGGTGTTAACCCAGCCAATGGCCAACGTATTTTTATTAACCGTTTTGGCAAACAGGTACAGTACAACCAGGTTGGCACACCAAGTAAATGGACATATTTAGATGGCACATCAGCACCTGCTATAGATGGTACGCTCGATGGTGTTGTTGCCGGAAATGCAATCCCTACTTACTTTGGCGGCTTTAACAATAATTTTTCCTACAAAAACTTTGATTTAACGCTTAATTTCACTTACTCTGGCGGCAATAAGATTTACTACGGAACAAGGGGGACTTTATTGGATCAAAGGTTTTGGAACAATACAACAGAAATTTTAAACCGGTGGACCACAGCAGGACAGGTTACAGATATCCCGAAAGTGGTATATGGCGATAACTACTCTAATGGTTCCGCTATTCCAATCAGCGCAAATGTTGAAAGTGGTGCTTATGCTAAACTGAAAACCGCAAGTTTAGGTTACAGAATTCCTCCGGCGTTCCTTTCTAAAGCTGGTATCGCTTCAATACGGGTTTATGCACAAGTCTATAATTTATTAACCTTAACTAAATACAAAGGCTCTGACCCGGAAATTTCAAGTAACGGCAGTTCGAATACAGCTCCTGGCGATGACAGAAACTCTGTTCCCTCAGGAAGAACGTTTACATTCGGCATTAATGTTGGCTTTTAACAATAACAAAAATGAAATTTAAAAATAAAAATACCCGATATATAATACAAGCATCTATATTAAGCCTTACGCTTTCGTTAACTACTTCCTGTAAAAAAAATTATTTAGATACCGTTCCTGTAACCAGCTTTTCGCCGGCAACTGCATTCAATACGCCTTCGCGAATGCTTGCCCAAGTCAATGCTTTATATGAGCAGCTTAAAAGTGGTTATCTTTTAGGCGGACGTTATGAAGTTTATGGCGAATTAAGGGCAGATGATTTTATTAATGCTAAATCTAATGGGGTTACCGGTTTAGATACCTGGAACCAAAACGTAAACTCAGGAACAAACGAGGTGAAATATACCTGGCAATACGGTTACTTGGTTATTAATAGTTGCAATGTCTTTTTACAAGGGTTAAGTAACAACCCAAATGTTCTTGATGCCACAACGGCTACCCAATATGCTGCCGAAGCTAAATTTGTACGGGCTTACGCCTATTTGTTATTAGTGCAGCTTTATGCTCAACCTTATACCGTAAATAGTGGTGCAAGCTTAGGATTGCCATTGAGGCTTACCGCAGAATCCGGAACAGGCGACAATAACCTGGCCCGTAGCACAGTAGCACAGGTTTATCAACAAATATTAAGTGATCTAAATGCCGCAGAAACAAGCTTGCCTTTAACCTATGCCACTACAGCACTTAATACATCACGTGCACAAAGAAATACAGCAGTAGCTTTAAAAACAAGGGTTTATTTAAACATGGGCGATTATGCTAATGTGGTAAAAGAAGCAGCTAAAATTGTTACGCTCTCCGGAACTTCTTATCAGGCTACCAGTGGCGTAAACAATAAATTAGAAATCAGTGATGTTACCGTGTTTAACAGTAGTTACACGGGGCCAGAAGCAATTCTTACCATGATTTTTACTACAGGCGATCAACCTGGCGGACAATTTGCTTTGGGGTCTTACTTTACCCCTGGTATGGAATACTGGTTAAACCCTGCCGCTACCATTGCCGATCCGGTTTACAGCAGTACTACTCCTACAGATACCCGTAAAAATTTATTGCTAGTTTCCGGTGGCCACACTTATTTAAATAAATGGAAAACAATACAGTCTCCGTTTACAGATTATATTCCTGTGATCCGTTACGCTGAAATTATGCTGAATTATGCCGAAGCTGCTGCCCGTAGTGGTGATTTGGTTACCGCCACAAGTTTGTTAAATGCCATAAGGCATCGCTCTAACCCGAATTTCGATTTCCCGGTTCCTGCAATTGCTACCCAAACTGCTTTAGTAAACACGGTACTTGCTGAAAGACGGATCGAATTATTAGGGGAAGGCTTTAAATCCTTTGACTTAATGCGTTTGCAGCAACCGCTTCCTGCCAAATCCGGCCCTCCGGGAAATGCGCCTTCTGTAGCCCCAACCGCTCCAAACTATATATGGCCTATTTCGGGCGATGAATTAGCGCTTAACAAACTTTGCCAGCCTAACCCGTAAAAAAATAACGGTTACCTTTCCAGCACTACTTCCACCCGAAGGTTCTTAACCGCTTCTTCGGGTTTTTTATTATCAAAAAGCGGGTATTTTCCACCCAAACCAAAACAGCGTATCCGGTTATTAGCAATGCCATTTTGCAACAAATAAGCTTTCACTGCCAGTGCACGCTTTTCTGACAGGCGCTGTAAATACTGTTCATCGGTAAAAATATTGGCGTTAGTGTGGCCAAAAATCTGAATTTGAAGATCTTTTTCTTCTTCCAACAAGGCTAATAATCTACGCAAATCATTACCAGATGTATTCACAATAACGGCACTGTTGGGCAAAAACCGGATGTTGTAAAAAACGATTTTTTCACCAGGTTGCAGCTTTTTTAAAGCGTAGTTTTTTGGAGAAGAATCAGCGGGTAAAAAATCATTTAAAATGACATAATCTTTTTTAAGCACACTCAATGTGTAACCGTGTTTAGGGATTGGGAAAGAATAACGGCCGCTTGCAGCATCTGATACTGTTTTTAGGATGGTTTTTCCGGACGAATCTTCTACCGATATTTCTGCACCGAGCGGCTGCATACTGTTTTTATCGGTAATAAATCCGTTTAAAACAGGGTTAAATTTTTGATTATAAAGCGATTGATCTACAGAAGAAAAAAATGTAAAACCTTTGCCAGCAGGATAAATATTATCAATCACCAAAATATAATTTTCCCCGGTATAAACCTGCAGCGGTTTTGAAAAGCTTTCCCCTAAGCCTGGTACCGTAAAATCAGCTGTAAAACCATTTTTTAAACCTGTTTTACCATTGACGGTCAGTTTATTACGGCTATTGTTGGTTCTGATCGGATGATCATAATCAATGGTTTGCGTATTGTGGCCGGATGTTTCCTTAAAAAGCATCCAATCGTAATCGTCCTGAACCCGAAAAGGTGTAATTTCAAAAGTTAAATAACCATCCGCAGGAATATGCAAGCTAAACCAGGCTGTATTGCGTTCTTTTTTAAACAGATAGCTTTTACGTTTTTTCTGCTGCGGATATTCCTGTCGCCCAAAGCCAACTGCTGCATTTTTAAAAACATATTTTTGATTGATGTTCAGGCTGACGGCTTCTGCATAATCACTTTTCAACAAGTTTTGGCTGCTGACGTTTAAATTAAAAAATAATAAAATTATGGCAGACAGCCAGCGACAACTCATTTTTTATCAATGCTATAAATTCCGGGGCCGATAAATATAAACCCAAAAAAAGTAACCGCATCTTCTATCGCATGGGCAGCACCTTCCAACCCGGCACCTTTAGAAAAATGCATCAGCGCAGCAATTATCAAGTTGATAACCAATAAAATACAAACCGGACGGAAAGCTAAACCAATCAAAAATAGCAGGCCGCCAAAAGTCTCTACTGCAGCAGCCATAAAGCCCCAAAAGGCAGGCGCATAACTGATGCCTACCACTTTCATCGTGCCGCCAAGCTTCTCCCAATGCTCCGGGCCGCCGGCAAGTTTGGGCACACCGTGATAAATAAACATGATGCCCAGACCAATGCGGATGATCAAAAGGCCAAAGTTTTTGTAGCTGCCGAGATTGTCGAGAATTGCCATTTTAGATATATTTTGCAGTTGTATGCTGTTTTTGCACTGATAAATTTAGTGTTTTTCCAAAGATCAAAGCCTGATTATTCGAAATATGTCCCGCAGGAAAACCAAAACAAACCGGATAATTATATTCTTTTACCGCTTCAAAAATAATTTCCTCTACCGTTTGCCCAAACGGGATGTCATTATCTTTCAGTTCGGTAAACGCGCCAACTATTAATCCGGCCAGGTTTTTCAGCTTTCCGGCACGTTTTAAAGTGCGCATCATCCGGTCGATAGCGTATAAATATTCGCCTACATCTTCTATAAACAAAATTTTGTTGCTATAATCCAAATCAGAAACGGAACCGGAAACAGCAACCAGCAAAGTTAGGTTTCCGCCAATTAAAATCCCTTGTGCTTCGCCTTCGCGGTTTAATTTTTCTGCGGAGAAAGTGTAGTTCAATTCCTCTCCAAACAAAGCTTTCCGCAATGTTTCCAAAGATGCTGTTGTTCCGTCCGGGATCGTCATCGGCATTTGTCCGTGAACGCTTTGCAAGCCAAAAACCGCAAAAAGGTGCGCATGTAAAACCGTAATATCGCTAAAACCAATGATCCATTTTGGTGCTTCTTTTATCGGCATAAAATCAACCTCGTCAATCATCCTGATCGTGCCGTAACCACCGCGCGCCGCAAAAATGGCTTTGATACTTCTGTCAGCAATAAAACGTTGAAGATCAGCAGCACGCAAAGCATCGTCTCCGGCAAACTGATGGTAAGAAGCCGTAACTGTTTCGCCCAAAACAACTTCCAGTCCCCAAGATTCTAAAAGCGCGATGGCATCCGTCATCGGGTGCGGCAACTTTTTTGCGGGGCAGGTAATGGCAACTTTATCGCCTTTTTTTAAATATGGTGGTTGGACGGTATTCATATCATCAAAACCAAATTTTAACAGCGCACAAATTGGCTTATCTTTGCAAATTAAAACATTCCCGCAATTACTTTGGAAGATCATCAAATTAAAAGATATACCGTTACCGCCGCGCTGCCTTACACCAACGGCCCTGTGCATATTGGCCATTTGGCCGGCGTTTATATTCCTGCCGATACTTATGTGCGCTATTTGCGTTTGAAGGAAAAAGACGTGATTTTTGTGTGCGGTTCCGATGAACACGGCGTGCCTATTACCTTAAAGGCTCGTAAAGAAGGCGTTACGCCGCAGGAAGTGGTGGACAAATACCATAAAATCATTGGCGATTCTTTCCAGGAATTTGGGATTTCTTTTAATATTTATCACCGTACTTCTTCGCCAACGCACCACGAGACGGCCTCAGTCTTTTTTAGGAATTTGTATGATAAAGGTGTTTTTACCGAAGAATCAACCGAGCAATATTTTGATGAAAGCGCGCAGCAGTTTTTGGCTGATCGGTATATTGTTGGTACTTGTCCGGTTTGCGGCAACGAAAATGCTTACGGCGACCAGTGCGAAAAATGCGGCACTTCTTTAAACCCGACGGACCTGATCAACCCGCATTCTACTTTGTCTGGCCAGCCTCCGGTTTTGCGCAAAACTACTAACTGGTTTTTGCCATTAGATAAAATGCAGACCGAAATTGAAGCGTATGTAGAAAGCCATCAAAAAGATTGGCGCACAACAGTTTTCGGCCAATGTAAATCCTGGTTGAACGGTGGGTTGCAGCCGCGCGCCATGACGCGCGATTTGGAATGGGGCGTGCAAGTACCGGTTGCAGGTGCCGATGGCAAAGTTTTATACGTTTGGTTTGATGCGCCGATCGGTTATATTTCGGCTACAAAAGATTTGTTCAATGCCAATCTCTCCGAAGAAAAAAAAGCGGAATATTACCTCAAAAATATGCCGATAAAAGAAGCATTGTGGGAAGATTACTGGAAATCGGAAGACACCAAACTGGTGCATTTTATTGGGAAAGATAATATCGTTTTCCATTGCATAATTTTTCCGGCTATGCTGATGGCGCATGGCGGTTATCATTTGGCCGACCAGGTTCCGGCCAACGAGTTTTTAAATTTAGAAGGAGATAAAATTTCTACTTCCAGAAATTGGGCTGTTTGGCTACCTGAGTTTTTAAAGGATTTCCCCGGAAAGCAGGACGTGCTGCGTTATGTATTGACTTCGGCTGCGCCGGAAACCAAAGACAATGATTTTACCTGGAAAGATTTTCAGGCGAGAAACAACAACGAACTGGTGGCGATTTATGGCAATTTCATCAACCGCGTGCTTGTTTTATCGCACAAATATTTTGGCGGGAAAGTAATGCCTTTGGGCGAATTGACAGCGCAAGACCAGGAAGTTATCGGGCAATTAAAAGAATTTCCTGATAAAATTGGCAACGCTTTAGAAAATTATCGTTTCCGCGAAGCCTTGTCTGAATTTATGAACTTGGCACGCGTGGGCAACAAATATCTGGCCGATGAAGAACCGTGGAAAGTTATCAAAACTGATCCAAACCGTGTGCAAACGGTGTTAAATATTGGACTGCAACTGGCCGCAAACCTGGCCATTTTGTCGCAGCCGTTTTTGCCAAATAGTGCCGATGCTTTGTTTGCCATGCTAAATTTGAAGCCGCAAAACTGGGACAAAGCCGGAACAGCAAATTTATTGCCGGAAGGACATGTTTTAAATGAACCAAAATTGCTTTTTGAAAAGATTGAAGACGAGCAAATTGAAGCCCAAATCCAGAAATTACTAAACACCAAAATGGAAAACGAACAGGTAAAACTGCCTTTAATTGAAGCCAAACCAAACATCACGTTTGAGCAGTTTGCAGCCTTGGATATCCGTGTTGGGACGATCTTATCTGCAGAGAAAGTAGCTAAAACCAAGAAACTGTTGAAGTTGATTATTGATACGGGTTTAGATCAGCGGACAATCGTTTCCGGAATTGCAGAATATTTTGAGCCGGAAGCAATCATCGGTAAGCAGGTGAGCGTTTTAATAAATCTGGAACCACGCGAAATCAAAGGCATTTTATCACAAGGCATGATTTTGATGGCCGAAAATCCCGAAGGAAAACTGAGTTTTGCAACACCAGTTGAAGTGTTTACAAATGGAAGTGTGATTCGGTAAAAATTTATTTTTTATCAAAAGCTGTTTAAAATTTGTTCAGTTTATGGATGCTTCTTTTATCACCTAAAAATCATCCAGTTTTTATGCTTTAACGATTGCCTGAATATAGAAACGGAATTTGTTTGGTAAAAGAAGCATCATTATTTTCCTTGATAAAAATTTCAAACATTAGCATAATTCTCTTTGAGGCTACTAATAGCAAAACAACCAACACTCCTGAATTTCTTAATTTCAAGGAGTTTTGGTTGTTTTAAAAATATTCTCTTTACAGTAAAAGATGAACCGGGAATTATTAAAGCTGTATCGCTGCTATCGCTTTTTCCAATGCCTGATCTTTCAGTTCGGGCATATTCATTCCTTCAACCCTAAATGTAGTTACATCAGTCATGCCTAAAAATCCCAGAACTGTTCTTAAATAGGGTTCTGTAAAATCGTATGCTTTCATCGGGCCTTCACTGTATATTCCTCCGGTAGCAATGGTGAGGTAAACTTTTTTATTCTGTACCAGTCCTTCAGGGCCTTTTTCCGAGTACTTAAAAGTTTTCCCGGCACGTGCGATATGGTCAATCCAGGCTTTCAAGGTAGAGGGAATACCAAAATTATACATGGGCACATCAATTACAATCACATCTGCGTCCATAATTTCTGCAATAGCTTCGTCTGAGTGTTTAATGGCTTTTGTTAGTTCCGGTGTCAGGTTTTCTTTTGGGGTAAAAAAAGAATTTAAGTGCACCTCTTCCAAATGAGGGAAAGGCGTTTTCGCTAAATTATGTTCTTTTACGGTACTGCCCGGATGGGCTGCAAGTAGTTTGTCTACAACCGTTTTTCCTAATTTAATACTAAAAGAAGCTTCGTTGCGTGGGCTGGAGATCAGATGTAAGATTTTCATGATTAGATTATTTTTAAATTTATCCTGCAAAACTACTTATATTTGGTATGTAAAAGATACTACTATCCCAAAAGATACCGGTATCCTTTGGGATAGCCACGAAGAAACAATGATTAACAACCAGCACACGCCTACTCCAGAAGCTTGCACCGCCAGCCTTGCAGCAGTAAAAGATGCACTTTATGTACTTAACGGCAAATGGAAAATACCTTTGATTGTTGCCCTTTTGACCGGGCCGAAAAGGTTTAAAGAAATACAAAGAGCTCTGAATGAAATTACCCCAAAGGTATTGTCTAAAGAACTTAAAGAGCTGGAGGTGAATGGATTTGTAGAAAGAAAAGTAATTAATACCTTTCCTGTAAACATTACTTATGAACTTACACCGTATAGTGAATCTTTGGATGAAGTTATTGAATCTTTAAGATCATGGGGAGAGAAGCACAGGAAACACCTTGTGAAAAACCGCAGGTTAGATGGCATATTGCAGGATCATTAAATTTGAAATAGCTTTAGAGCCTGTTTAAAATTTGTTCAATATATTTTCCATGCTTCTTTTATCACCCAAAAATCATTAAGGTTTTATGCTTCAGCCATTACCCAAGATACAGAAACAGAATTTATGGTGCTAAAAGAAGCATTATCATTTTTCTTTTCGATAAAAAATTAAACAGCTTTTTAGGTAAAATTAAAGTTATAGATGATCATAGTTTACACAAAATCAATAAATTAGCGTCCAGTTAATACCTCATTATCATCTGATTTTGAGCGTATTATTATACAAGCTTTAAATTACATACCGAGCAGATCGGTAAGAAACAAAGTTTTTCGGATCAACAGCTGCATTTAGTTGTCGCTAAAAATTAAATTTATGTCCAGTAAAAATAGAAATAAGCCAGAAAGCGAGGGAATTTCCAATGGCACACGCCGTAATTTCTTAAAGCAGTCGTCCTTTTTAACGGCTTTAGCTTTAACGCCCGCAACGGTTGTGAAAGCTGCCGAAAACCAGTGGGACGAAAAGCTGGCGGATGTTTTTGAAAAAATGCCGGTAAACCTGGAAGTTAACGGCATAAAACACGCTTTACAGATCGAGCCGCGGGTTACTCTTTTGGATACGCTGCGCGAGCAGTTAAACTTAACCGGCACAAAAAAAGGCTGCGACCGCGGACAATGTGGTGCGTGTACCGTTCATATTGATGGTATCCGCGTAAATTCCTGCTTGAGTTTGACCATCACCAACGAAGGGAAAAAAATTACCACGATTGAAGGGCTTGCTCACGGCGATGAACTTCATCCGATGCAGGAAGCGTTTATCAAACACGATGGGTTCCAGTGCGGCTATTGCACGTCTGGGCAAATCATGTCTGGCGTAGCTTTGATTAAAGAAGGGCACGCCAATTCTGAATCGGAAATACGGGAATTTATGAGCGGAAATATTTGCCGCTGCGGTGCTTACCCCAATATTGTAAATGCGATACAAGACGTTAAAAACGGAAATCAATCATGAACCAGTTTCAATATTTAAAACCTGCTGAAGCTTCTGTGGCGATCAAATCGCTGGCAAAAGATCCAAATGCTTATTTTTTGGCAGGTGGCACCAATTTGATCGATATGATGAAAATGGGCATTGTTGTTCCGCAAAAACTGGTGGACATCAATAATTTGCCATTAAAAACAGTATCCGAAATACCGGGCGGTCTGCGCATTGGTGCATTGGTAAGTAATACCAATGTGGCAGAACATAAGCTGATCAAAGAAAATTATCCACTGCTGGCCTTGGCAATTAATGCAGGTGCCTCGCCCCAGCTTAGAAATGTGGCTACAGTAGGCGGCAACATGATGCAGCGCACCCGTTGTCCGTATTTTCTTGATTTAACGATGCCTTGCAACAAACGCCAACCCGGCAGTGGCTGTGGTGCTTTGGGCGGATTTAACCGAATGCACGCTATTTTTGGGGCGAGTGATAAATGTATCGCTGTAAATCCAAGCGATATGAATGTGGCTATGGTTGCGCTAGATGCAACTGTACACATCAGCGGGCCAAAAGGTGCTAGAACAATCAAGTTTGCAGATTTCCATCGTTTGCCGGGCGATCATCCCGAACTGGACAATCATCTGCAAAAAGAAGAATTGATAACGGCAGTGGATTTGCCTGCTTCTCCGTTTAATAAAAATGTACATTATGTAAAAATCCGCGACCGTGCTTCCTACGCGTTTGCGCTGGTTTCGGCCGCCGTGGCTTTAGATATCGAAAATGGTACGATAAAAGAAGCACGGCTGGCAATGGGCGGTGTGGCACATAAACCTTGGCGTTTAACCTCCGCAGAAACATTTTTAAAAGGAAAACCGGTTAGTGAAGATACTTTTAAACAAGCTGCAAAACTGGTTGTAAATGGTGCTAAAGCTTACGAGTACAATCAATTTAAACTAAAACTGGCACCTAATGCTGTTTTACAAGGGCTAAAAGTAGCATCCGGTTTAGCATCTGCATAATTTATTTGTTTAAAAAATTTTTGATGAAAAAAGATATGATAGGCGATCCGATGAACCGCGTTGATGGCCGGTTAAAAGTAACCGGCGGTGCCACGTATTCCGGTGAGTACAAAGTTGCAGGTTTAACTTATGGTGTGCTGGTTCCGGCAACGATTACCAGCGGGCTTATCACCGCAATCGATACCAAAGCCGCTGAACGCGCACCGGGCGTAATAGCGGTAATTACGCATTTTAATGCCATGAAAGTGCCTGGTTTTCAGGCAGATGCACAAAAACCGGTTAAAGGATTGAAGCTATTTAACGACAACAAAATTTATTTTAACGGGCAGCCGATGGCTTTGGTTGTGGCAGAAACTTTTGAGCGCGCCACTTATGCCGCCACTTTGGTAAAAGCAACTTATCAGACGCTGCCGTTTGAAACCGATTTTGATAAAAATTTGAATAAAGGTGTTGTTCCGCAAGGCGGCAATTATAAAGATTACGTTCGGGGTGAAGCCGATGCTTATAAAAATGCGCCTGTAAAAGTGGAACAGGAATACAGGCTTCCATCCGAAATGCACAACCCGATGGAACTGCATACAACCACTGCTTTTTGGGAAGGCGACAAAGTAACGTTATACACCAAATCGCAGGGTGTAAAAAGTTCGCAGCGGTCTGTTGCGGCGGCTTTTGATATTTCTCCCGAAAATGTGCAAATCAATTCCAGGTTTGTTGGCGGGGCTTTCGGCTCCTCTTTGCGCACCTGGCCGCATGAAATTGCTGCTGTACAAACCGCTAAAATGTTGGGCCGCCCGGTAAAATTAACGCTTACGCGTGAGCAGATGTTTACGCTGGTTGGTTATCGGCCATTAACGATCCAAAAAATAGGTTTAGGTGCCACGCCGGATGGAAAGCTGGTTGGTATCACCCATGAATCGTATTCGCAATCTGCTGTTTATGAAGAGTTTACAGAGAATTCCGTTAATGTTTCCCGGTTTTTGTACAGCAGTCCGAATGCCAATACCCGTTATAAAGTGATCCCTTTAAACGTTGGTGTGCCCACACCAATGCGCGGCCCGGGCGAAGCGACAGGTTCATTTGCGCTGGAATCTGCTTTGGATGAACTTTCTTATCTGCTAAAAATGGATCCGATCCAGCTTCGGCTGAATAATTATACTGATACGGACCCAGAACGCAACCTGCCCTGGTCAAGCAAATATTTAAAAGAATGCTATCAGCTTGGAGCCGAAAAAATAGGTTGGAAAAATCGCAAGCAACAACCAGCAGCCAACCGAGATGGTGACTGGCTGGTTGGCTATGGCATTGGCTGCGGTGCATTTGGGGCTTATCGGTCTGCTGCACAAGCTAAAATAAAATTAATGGCTGATGGCACCGTGAATATTCAAAGTGCTACAAGCGACATCGGCCCGGGTACGGCTACTGCAATGGTGCTTATTGCTGCGGATGTTTTGGGAATGCCAGCCGAGAAAATAACTTTTGAACTGGGTAATTCCGCGTTTCCGATGGCACCTATGCAAGGCGGATCCGCAACAGTTTCTTCAGTTGGTTCTGCGGTGCATGATGTGTGCATAGCTTTAAAAAATAAACTGAGCCTGCTGGAAGGCAAACCTCAAAATAGTACAGAAGCAATTGATTATGTTGCTGTTTTGAAGAAAAATAATCTACCTTATGTAGAACTTACGCAGGAATCGAAAGGTAGTGAAATCGCCCAAAAGTATTCGATGTACTCCTTTTCATCGCATTTTGCACAAGTTTATGTACATCCTTTGACCGGGATGATCAAGGTAAAAAAATTGGTGGCTGTAGTTGATGCCGGCAAGATTGTTAACCACAAAACAGCCAGCAGCCAGATGATTGGCGGCGCAGTGGGCGGCATCGGGATGGCCATGACGGAAGAAGCAGTTATGGATGATCGTTTTGGAAAATATATAAACGGAAATTTTGCCGATTATCATGTGCCGGTTAATGCTGATATTCCGCAGATTGAAGCGATTTTTATTGATAAACCCGATCCGATTATCAATCCTATCGGTACAAAAGGAATTGGTGAAATATCGTTGATTGGCGTGGCCGCGGCCATCGCCAATGCGGTTTACAATGCAACAGGCACGCGTATTCGTGAGCTGCCGATCACGCCGGATAAATTAATTTAAATTTCAGCATACTTCTTTTATCGGGTGAGAATTGCTTCTCCGCAGAAAAAATGCTTTATTAAAAAAGGATGGTAAAAGAAGCACTGTATGGTGAGCAGATATTGATTTATGCTAATGCCGGTTTAGTTACTAGAAAAACCAAAGGAAAAACTTAGTTTTGCGACAGTATAAAATTGATAAAATACCGGCCCCGTAGTTCAACGGATAGAATAGGCGTTTCCTAAACTCTAGATATGGGTTCGATTCCCGTCGGGGCCACAAAAAATAATTTTGATAAGGTATAAAACGATTTTTAAATAATTTTGAACAGTTTCCTCACCGTAACTAAATGTGCAAATAGTACAATAGGTACAACACAACAGGGCAGCCAAACAAACGGAAAATAAAAAAGTGCTATGTTGGGCTGTTCAAACCCAAATTTCTGAAAAGAGAAAGGTGCTGATAAAACCGCAATAACCACAATGTTTGCAAGCAATAATAAACAAATTCCATTCCATAGCAATAGTGCATTTCTGTTAAGTGCCTTTTTTACATAGCCAAAATAATAAATTATCGGTGCAGATAATCCACATAGAATATCGAAATTTCTTCCCTCAAACGTCATTACTCCTGGCACAGCTTTATGTAAAAATAACCAGTACAAAGTAACTTCTACCGGTATCCTTACTGTGTGCAATAGTGTTAACATTTTTATATCAAAACTATTTATAAACTCTCGGCCTTTTTTCGTAAAAAACAAAGCTGCTATTAAAACCAACGGTGGCATCAGCAATAACGCAAATCTTGGTGGGATCCCATTGATAATAGTATAAAAGCCCGAAAGGCCAATGGCAGATTGAAGCGCAAGCCATAATAATATACTAATAATCAATGGCTTTGAATTTTTACTGGCTTTATACAGCATTACGAGGGTGAGCAATGTTGTAAGTATAAATACAATCGAGATATAAACTGGTAAATGTTCCATTGTTAAATTGTTTAAACAAAGGAAGTTCAATAAATATGGCAGCTTCTTGCCAAATGACAAGAAAATAAACGGCTTACTATTTCTTTGATAATTCTTTTCGTATCCTGCTTAAAGAAGTATCTGTGATGCCAAGATAAGAGGCAATATGTTTTAAAGGAGTATGCTGAAAAATTTCCGGATTGGTTTTTAACAAAGCTGCATAACGCTCGTCCGCTGTTTCTGTGATCGTTGATAGCATCCTGGTTTTAAGCGCAGAGAAGCCTTTTACCAACACGGCTCGTCCAAACTCTCTAAATTCGGGTATGGTGTGAAAAAGGTGATTTAGCTGCTGATGGCTAATGTACCAGCCCTCGCAATCAATTAGTGCTTGTATGTTTTCTTTTGATCTGTTGCGGTTGAAAAAGGAAGATACTTCAAAAACAACTTGTTCGGAAGCATAAAAACCTGTCGTTACCTCCTTGCCTTTTGTGTCGTACACAAATGCGCGCATATATCCTTTTTCCAGAAATAGGTATTCGTCACATATTTTACCTGCTGCAAGCTGAAACTGATTTTTTGAGATAAGCTTAAAAGTAAAATTGTCTGCAATCTCTTTTCTTAAGATAGTGGAAGCAATGTTTTCGTTATTAAAAAATTCGATAAGTCTTTCTTTGCTCATAAAAAGAGGTCATAAACACGAATATAAAAAAGCTGATCATTCTTTAAACCATCTCAATATAAGTTCAACCACATTTTTACCTTGATAAAAACAGCATTGCCGGTTAATGGCGAAAAGCATGCTGCATCAGCTTAAAAAATAAGCAGCCGAAAGCGTAACAAACACATGCTTCTTTTATCCAATAAAAAACATAACTGTTCAACAATTCTTTATTAAGCTGTTATCTGTTAAATTTGAACGTTATTTAGCCTAATTTCTACACTAAAACACAATGAGCACATGGCCATAAATTTGCAAAAAGGACAAAGGGAAAATATCAATGCGCCCAAATTTACCATCGGTTTGGGCTGGGATACCAATACTTCTTCTACCGGGACGGAATTTGATCTGGATGCTTCGATTTTTATCCTGGGGGAAAATAAAAAATTGCTTTCTGATGAGCATTTCGTTTTTTACAACAACCTGTTATCTCCGGATGGTGGCGTGGAACATACCGGCGACAACCTAACTGGTGCCGGCGATGGCGACGATGAGCAGGTTAAAATTGATTTGGCTTTGGTTGATCCGCGGGCTACAGAACTGACAGTTGTGGTTACAATTCATGAAGCGGCCAGTCGGAGGCAAAATTTTGGTCAAGTACGCAACTCTTTTGTGCGGATTTTTGATACGGCAACTGATACAGAATTGTTGAAATATGAGCTGGAAGAAGATTTCTCCATCGAAACAGCCGTGGAATTCGGCCGCATTTATAAACGCGACGGCAAATGGAAATTTGAAGCCGTTGGAGTAGGCATGAAAGGCGGTTTGCAGGATTATTTAAACAAATACAATTAAATTATGGCCATCAATCTTCAAAAAGGGCAGCGCATCAACCTGGAAAAAGCCAACGGCAGCAAGCTGCAAAACATTTGCGTGGGCATCAATTGGGGTGCCATTGAAAAAAAAGGTTTCTTCGGTTTTGGTACGACAAAAGAAGCAGTGGACCTGGATGCCAGCTGTGCGCTGTTTGATGCGGACAAAAAGTTGCAGGAAACCATCTATTTTGGAAACCTGCAATCCAAAAACGGTTCGGTAAAACATAGCGGCGATGATTTGACAGGCGATATTGACGGCGATGACGGTTTGGATAATGAAGTAATTACGCTTGATTTTTCGCTGCTGAACAGCAATATTGAACACGTAGCTTTTGTGCTGAATAGTTTCCGCGGACATGATTTCGGAAAAATTCCGTTTGCTTCGATCCGGATTTATGAAGGCACGCCAAAAATGGTGAAAGAAGTTTTTGCCACGTATGATATTGCGCACAATTCCGGCTTTTCGGGCTACGTTTCGATGGTAATGGGAATTTTTTACAAACGCAATGGCGAGTGGAAATTCAATGCCGTTGGCGAGCCAACCAATGATAAAAAGCTGCCGGAAACGATCACGACTGTTATCAACCAGTTTTTGTAGCACCAATTTTAGGTCGATAAAAGAAGCATCGGCACAAAGCAATTTTCAACCCAAAACCTAACCTTAATGGAGACTATTCCGGCCAATAATCAAACGCTTCCTTCGGTAAAAATGGACAAAGATGGCCATGTCGATTTGTCTGCAATGACGCCGCAAGATGAGCAGAAGCTGGGTGAAATCAGCAAAACCATCGACCCGAAAGATGTTAATTCTATCCTAAATTATGGCGTGGAAGTGCAAAATTCGATGGAAAAATACAGCAATGCGTTTTTAACTTCGGTGCGTACTTACAATTCGGGCGAGGTTGGCGGCTTGATTACAGATCTGCTTTCGGAACTGAATTATATTGATGTGGATGAGCTGGAGCAGAGTTCGTTCAAATCGATGCTTTCCAAAATCCCGTTCCTAAAAAAGATGGTGGTGGATACGCAAAAGCTTTTCCAAAAATACGATACCGTGGTGAACAATATTGATAAGATCACCAATAAAATTAAAATTGGCCGCGTCAATTCTATCAAGGATAATAGCTCGCTGCAAACCATGTTTGATAGCAATGTTTCGTATATCAAACAAATGGAGGAACTGATCATTTCCGGTCAGCTGAAGTTTAATGAACTGAGCGAAAAGCTGGCACAAATGGATGCTAATCCTACTAATTATCAGGATTATGAGATCGCTGATCTGCGCGATTTTGTGAACCGATTGGATAAACGCCTGGCTGATTTGAAAGTGGTTCGTTTTATCATGATGCAATCGCTGGCGCAAATCCGGGTGGTGCAAAACAACAATACTTCTATCGCGGAGAAAGCGCAATCGATTATTTCAACCACGATTCCGGTTTGGAAAAACCAGCTGACGATTGCCGTAGCTTTGAACCGGCAAAAACAGCATGTGGAAGTGCAGAAAAAGATTTCGGATACGACCAATGCCATCTTGCAAAAAAATGCTGAACTGCTGAAACAGAACAGCATTGATGTGGCGCGCGAAAACGAAAAAACTGTGGTTTCTATCGATACTTTAAAACGCACCACGCAATCGCTGATCGAAACGCTGAACGAGGTAAAACGCATCCACGATGAAGGCACGCAAAACCGCAAAGCACTGAACACAGAACTGCAAAGTTTGGAAACCGAACTCAAAAAAAATGTAACCAGTATTAAGTAATTTTGTATGAATGGATGGGCAGCGATCAGCGATTTTTCAGGGTTCAAACAAGATTATCAGTAAATTACAATTGCTTGCTGCTTTTTTTCAGGAAGAAATCATCTACAAAATATATCTGCGCAGCCAGGTTATCCACCAGTTATTTGAGCAAAACCCGGAACTGGATGCCAATAACCTCGAACTTTTTCATCTGCAATACACGGCCAGTTTGATTGAATTGCTGAAAAAGATCAAGAGAAATAACGAACAAAATGTAAGTCTGCTTTTTGATGAGATCCGGCTGAACAAAGAGCTGGAAGACCGGCTTTCAAGCTCTTTTTACCAGGAAAAAAACTACCGGCAGGACCAGCAAAAACAAACGTTAAAAATCAATATTTCGTTGCGGCGGTTGTACCAACTGTTGTCGGATAATGCGGACGAATATCCGTTCTCCAAAAACATCAACCATTTTAGCGCACGTTTTTCTGCGGAATTTTATAATGAGGTTTCTGCAGAATTATTGCAGGATTTGGTGCATTATGACCAGGCGAAAGTTTATGCCAATGCACACGCCATTATCGAAAAAAAACTGTTGGGTTTGCTGTGTAAATGTGATTTCAAAACAGCGTTTTTTTGCGGATTAAAAGCCGGAAATGCAGTTTTAGAAGTTTATAAATTTTTAGATACAGAGCGTTATTTCCTGTTTTATCCGGTTAGAAATTTGTTCTTGTTTTGTGATTTTACGAAGATTGAAAACATCAGTGAAAAGAATAATATCTCTCAAAAAGAAAAAATGGTCCGTGAGCTGCAAGCCAAAAACGATCAGTTGGAAAGTAGTATTGGCATAACAAAAGTGTATCTTCCGCAGGAAATAAAAATGCTGCTGGCGGAAAACTACCGGAAACTAACTGACATCAGCTTTATGCAAAACATCAGCAATATTGATGCACAGGCCAATATTTTGAAAGCGATGCTGAACACGGACATGATTTAAAACCTGCGTGACAAAAACATAAAAAAGTATCATAAAAACAGCATCACAAAAAATATAAAATGGACATTTTACATCGTTTACTGGGCGAAGATATACAGTCAGGATTGCTGATTATTTTAAATTTGATTGTGATTGAAAGCCTGCTTTCTGTAGATAATGCAGCGGTTTTGGCCACAATGGTGATCGATTTGCCGAAAGAACAGCGTAGTAAAGCATTGCGTTATGGCATTTTGGGTGCATACGTTTTCCGCGGGATTTGCCTGTTTCTGGCTGCCTGGCTGGTTAAAATATGGTGGCTGAAACCATTGGGCGGCTTGTATTTGTTGTACCTGGCTTTTGATTATTTTAAAGGAAAATCTGAAGACGGCGAAGAAGAATCAATCAACAAAAGCGAAAACTGGATTTATCGTTCTACTGTTGGGTTGGTGGGTACATTGTGGGCCACGGTGGTTTTGGTAGAAGTAATGGATTTGGCTTTTTCTATCGATAATGTTTTTGCGGCAGTTGCCTTCACCAATCATGTTTTTCTGATTTATGTCGGCGTTTTCATTGGCATTTTAGCGATGCGTTTTGTGGCTCAGGCATTTGTAAAGCTGATGGAAAAATTTACGTTTTTAGAAACCGTTGCTTTCGTGGTAATTGGTGTGCTGGGGATTAAACTCACGGCTTCTTTATACACACATTTTTATCCGGCTTCAGCATTTTCAGAAATCCTGGAAGGAAAGAAAACTGATCTTTTTGTTTCCCTTTTTACAGTGGCCGTATTTTTAGTTCCGGTGATTACTTCCCTGCTGTTTAATTTTCCAAAACGACATGCCATCGAACCAGAAATTACGAAAGATGCAGAAGACGTGCTGGACAAAAGCTGATCCGGGTTTGATGATTTTTAGGTTGATAAAAGAAGTATCCTGTCATTTCGACCCAAAGGGAGAAATCTTCTTTAAAATTACAAGAATTTGGGTAGATAAAAACAGTATGTAATTTGTCGCTTTGATGAAGATTTCTCCCTTTGGGTCGAAATGACAACCTGATTTTATACTGATAAAAGAAGCATTAGTTTTTCCAGCGTAAGCTTTTGATCATCACATCAATATCCTGTTTCACAAAATCCAAGACAGGTTTGATAGAATCTTGGCGCGGCAACTCATTGAAATACAATGCACCGCGAAGATAATTTTTGGTGCTGTCCGTCAGGTAAAATTGTACGGCAGAAGCAGCGTTTCCATCAATCCTATAATAAATGCCATACATTTTTCGGTCTGGATAAGCAATTGTTGCTTCATCAATTCCGGTAGCTTTTACAGTATGTTTAAAGGCAAAAGTGTGGGCATCTTCAATCAGCTCGTTAAACTCTTTTCTGGAAGTTACGGGCATATAACTCAAATGCAAAGTGCCCTTAAAATCAGGGAATTCGAGGTTGAACCAGCAAGGGTGGGCATTTTTATTTTTATCCGGTTCGATGTTGGCATAAACTGGATAAGTAAATGTAAACGGGCAGCTACCAGAATAAGTACGATATTTTTTCACCGGAAAAACCAACCGAAAAAAGCCACGTGGTTTTGGAGAAAAATCATGATTGGTACAAGAAAAAAACAAGATTGATCCAGTTGCAAGCAAGATCAACCAACGTGTTTCAGATCGCTTCATGGTTTTTTTTGTTCCAAATTTCCCAAGATTTTTCTGCCTGTAAAATAAGCATTTCATAACCATTTTTAATCTCCGCGCCTTGCACTTCACCTTTAAACAGAAAAACGGTTTTTTCCGGGTTGTATATCAGATCATACATCAAATGTTGATTGGTAATTGCTTCGTAAGGTATTGGCGGAAAAGAATTTACATCAGGATCTGTACCCAAAGGCGTGGTATTGATAATTAGTTTGTGGTCTTTAACGAGTTCCGGCGTTACCTTTTCATATAAAATTTGGTTGGGTTTTGGCCTTCTGGACACAACCTGAAACGGGATTTGCAATTTTTTCAACACATATTTTACTGCCCGGCTTGCACCGCCATTTCCCAAAACCAAAGCTTTGTTATGGTGTGATTTTAATAAAGGCTTAAGCGAATTTTCAAAACCATAAATGTCTGTATTGTAACCTTCCAGCCGGAAATCCTGATTTACAAAACTAACCTCGCCAGAAAAAGCTGCCGCAACAGCACTTTCTTGGATAATTTTGATACAGTTAATTGCTTCAACCTTTTTAGCCTCATCATCCATCCGATTCATGTAACAAACTGCACCAATTTTGTGTGGAATCGTTACATTTAACCCGCACAGATCAGGATTTGCTTTCATAAATTCCGGGAAATTGCTTAGGTTTTCCAACTCAAAAAGTTCGTAAGAACAATCTTTGATCCCTTCGCGCTCAAACTTTTCTGTAAAATATTTTTTAGAAAAAGAATGCGTGAGCGGAAACCCTATCAATCCATATTTTTTCATGATTTTATTGGTGCCGATTAAATTGCTAATGGATGAATGTAAAAAGCAGCTTATTGATTTAAGAAGAAATCAAAGGTATCACTGCGCAATCCTAAACGGATGGTTTCTAATGGGATAACTTCTGAAGGAGCGATATTTCCCAGGTTTACATTGGCCCCAATCAATTTGATAAACCACACTTGCTGCGCTTTTTGCGGCGCTTCCCAAATAATTTTTTCTTCGGAAATCTGCGTCAGTATCTCATCCACCAAACCTTGCCTCACTTCGCCGGAATCACGGTAAATACCTACATTTCCGCTTTCGCGTGCTTCGGCAATCACTTTCCAGGAACCGGCTTCCAGTTCGGCATTCATTAGTTTGATCCATTTATAAGGCGCAAATATTTTTTCCACGTCTTTAGAACCTACTTCAGAAATTACGGTAACCTGACTGCTTAATTCCTTGATGTAATTGCATTTTTCGTCATGATCTATGGTGATAGAACCATCAGAAACTTCTGCATAATTCATCTGATATTTATCTAAAGTCCGGCGATAATCATCGAACTGGCCACGGATAATGAAAGCTTCAAACAAAGTCCCTCCAAAATAAACCGGAATTCCGGCATCGCGGTAAAGCTTTAATTTTTCATCCAGGTTTGGGGTGACATAGGAAGTTGCCCAGCCCAGCTTTACAATATCCGTATGCTGCCCGGAAACTTCGATAAAATCTTCTACTTGTCTCAAACTCAAACCTTTATCCATCACCATGGTGTAGCCGGAAGATCTTGGTTTTTGCGGGCGTTCCGGGATATTGTTCAAAAAATAATTCATGTAGCTACAAAGATTGATTAACACCGGTTTCTCAAAGCCGGTTCGGATAAGCGCAAATGTAAAAAAAAACCAAAACCTTCCCTGTTTATGCTGAGATTAAGCAAGCACGATGCTTCTTTTATGCCCTATAAAAACGGTTGATGATATCTACAATAGCTTTATTTTCCTGAAGCTGCGGTAGGTATTCAAACAAAATAGGATGTTTCTCAGGATCAGCCGTCAGCGCAATTTCCAGGTATTTCAACGCTTCATTGTACTCGCCTTTTGCAAAAAGATACGCCACCATCCGGTAAAATAGTTCTGCTGCATCCGGATTATTTTTAATTGCTTCTGCAATCGTTTCTATGGCGGCCGTTAGTTTATGCTGCTCATACAAAATCGAAGAATAATCCAGCCAGGCATCAACATCTAAAGGGTTTAGCTCGATCACTTTGGCATAAGCATCTTCGGATTCGGGCAAATTGCCCAATTTATAGTTGGCATCAGCAATAGCAAACCAGTAATCCGGGTTGGTATTTTCCAGCTCCAAAGCCCTTTTGTAATAACGTAAAGCTTCAAAATAGCGCTCTTCAAAATCAAGCGTTACACCAATCCCAAACCAGGCATCGCCCATTTTGGCATCTTTGCGGACCGCTTTTTTATAATAAGCACGTGCTTCGTCCATACGTTCCAGCTTTTCGTAGCATTCGCCGATGGAGCAATACGTATCAGAACTGGCAGATTCATATTCCAGCGTTTGCTTGTACACTTCAATAGCTTCCGCAAATTTATCAAGATTAATCAGCGCATTTCCTTTGTTAAAATAAGCATAAGTGAAACTTTCATTAATCAGGATGGCATAATCATAAGCATCAATCGCTTTTTCAAACAAACTGAGCTTGGTAAAAGCATTGCCCAAATTGTACCAGGCCGCATAGCTATAAGGCTCTTTATCAATATATTGCTCGTAAAACTGTACACTTTCATTTTGCCGATCAAGCACATCATAGCAAAAAGCCAGCTCATACAGCGCATCCTGGTTTTCCATATTTTGCTCCAGGCAAAGTTTCAGGTAAGTGATGGCACTGTCGTACTCGCCTTTGCTTTGATACACGAAAGCGATATGCAGCAAAATATCATCCGTTTCTTCGGCTAGCGGCAAAGCTTTTTCATAATTTTCCAAAGCTTCTTCATGCCGTTCCAGGCTTTCGTACAGGTTGCCGCGGATGATATAAATATCTGCTTCGGAAGGCTCCAAACTTTCCGCTTTTTCCAAAATAGCAAAAGCATCGGCAACCTGGTTAGTTACAATGAAAAGCTGTGCTTGCTTGATCAAAAAAGCTGCTGCAAACGGATGCTGGCTGCGGGCATAACTAACCACCTGCAAAGCTTTTACAGGATCATTTTTTTCGATGTAATAATCAATAATGTTCTCAAATACCTGGGTATCAAAAAAATACTGATCATGGTTGCGGATCATCTCCTCATATCGTTCTACAGAAAATCGGGGATCTTCAGAGAAATTGTAATCAAATTCTTCTTCCATTCAATTTTATTAGCAGAACAACCAATTCCTTTGTTATCAATATTAAATAACAGTATTAAATTATATTTTAAATGATACTGAAAAGGTTTTTTGTTCCGTTTAACTAAAGTTTAAACAAACTTAAAACCTATCAGCCTAAATAATCCTACTGTTTTTACCTGCCTAAAATTGTAGCTTTGACAAAAATACGAAAAAGCATTTTTAATTAACCCGTTTGAAAATGAAGTATACGTATCCGAACGCAAAAAATTGCTTTTTTAGTATAAAATAAACCTGAGCTACCACTAATTTTCACCCGATAAAAACAGTATCCTTTAACCGGAAAAATCAATCTCCCGCAAATTGTTTCATTCTAATTCCACCTATAAATTCATGAAAATTCCTTTGAAAACAACTGCTATTCTGGCGGTTGCACTACTTTCGCTAAATGCTGTATCCGTAGCACAGCAAATGCCGGCCAAAGCCGATCTGCCCAAAAACTGGCATACGTTGGATTTGCAAAAAGACGGCTATTTTGGGGTGAGCCTGAACCAGGCTTACGATTTTTTAAAGGGTAAAAAAAGCAAAACGGTTATTGTGGCTACAATTGATAGCGGCGCGGACACGTTGCAGAAAGATTTGCAGCCGATTTTGTGGGTGAATACGCAGGAAAAAGCCGGAAACGGAAAAGATGATGACCACAACGGCTACACGGATGACATCCACGGATGGAATTTTTTGGGCGGCCCGAACAACAAATGTGATGTAAACGAAACTACCGAAGAAGTGCGCGAATATTATCGGCTGAAAGATAAATATGCTGCGATTACCAACGTATCGGCAGCCCCGGACAAAGCAGAATACACTTATTGGTTGAAGGTAAAAGGTATCCGTGATTCTACTGTCAGCAAATCCCAGGCAGAATTGAACCAGCTTTCGCCGCTGATGAATGCTTTGGTTACCACGGATGCTTTTTTGAAAAGATCGTTGAAATTGAAAGCCGGACAGTCTTTCACCAAAAATGACCTTAATAAGTTAGATGCCAAAAACGATACGCTTACCCAAAGCAAATACATTTGGGGTTTGATTTTTCAGGATGCCGACAATACGAAAACGGATACCAAAACCATTACCGAGCTAAACGAATACATCACCAAGCTGAATAATGATATTAACCCGGATCTGGATTCGCGTAAACGTGTGGTAGGCGATAATCCGAACGACATCAACGATAAAATTTATGGTAGTAATCAGCTTAAATTTGATGATGCTTCGCACGGAACAGGTGTGGCCGGGCTGATCGGCGCGATCCGAAATAATGGTTATGGCATTGACGGCATTGCAGATAATGTGAGAATTATGCCGATAAAAGCAGTACCGAACGGCGATGAGTACGATAAGGATATTGCAAATGCCATCCGTTATGCCGTGGATAACGGTGCCAAAGTGGTGAACATGAGTTTCGGCAAAAAAATATCTCCGCACAAAAAATGGGTGGACGATGCTATCAAATATGCTGCGGAAAAAGATGTTTTATTAGTTCAGGCTTCGGGCAATGATAACCAGGATGTTGATGCCAAACCGGAGTTTCCGAATGATACTTTTCTGGACGGAACTACTTCCGATAACCTGATTAGCGTAGGTGCTTCTGCGGCTTTGAAAGATGAAAACCTGGTGGCTACTTTTAGTAATTACGGTAAAAAAAGTGTGGATGTTTTTGCACCCGGCGTAAAAGTAACTTCCATTGATAAAGATGCCGAATTTAATACGGCCGACGGAACCAGTTTTGCTTCGCCGATTACGGCCGGGATTGCCGCTTTGGTGCTGGAATATTATCCGACATTAAGTGCCCGTCAATTAAAAGAAGTGATCCTGGCATCAGCAAAACCACTGCAAATGCAAGTGATTAAACCCGGAAGCAAAGAGAAAGTAGATTTTACAACGCTAAGTAAAACCGGCGGCGTGGTAAATGCTTTAGAAGCGTTGAAAGTAGCTTCAACGATGAAAGGCGAACGCAAACGCTGATTTTTGCAAATGCTGTTTTTATCAATATAAAAACCAAAAGATTACCTCATGGCCCGGCACGCAACGGTAAAGGGTATTTCCCCAATCGTTTTTAACCTGATGAACATCCAAATGGCAAACGCCGCAGTACAGCACATCGATCAAAACTTCATCTGCCTGCGGTGCTTTGCGCTCAAACTCTATAAGGTCAAGGCTATTGAAAATAGAGCCTTTGGCACCGTATCCTTTACTTTTAATTACTTGTTCCATTGTTTTTTGCTGGTTAATTGGGGGAAACAACGATAGCTTTGGATGCTTCTTTTATCGATCTAAAATTAGGTTGATAAAAGAAGCATTGCCTTTTAAAAATCTCGTTTTTTAATAATTTATGCTGAAAATACTTTTGTATAAATAGTTTATATTGAGGCTTATTTAAAGTTGACTACACTCCAGTAAGCTTTTTTAGGCTGATAATTTTGATCAAATAATAATGGATAATTTTTCCGGCCCGCTACCGGATACTCGTCCAGCCAACTGTGTTTGTCGGAAACATTCCAGAAAGTAACGCCGGAAATCACACTTTTATAATCGCGGAAGATTTTGAAAACCTCGGCGTATTTTTGCATTTGCTTCTGCTCGGCTTCGGGTGTAAAAGCACTGGATTCTCCAGGCCGCAAGCTGCGCCGGTCCTTTTCCCAGGGATAAACGGAAACGTCCAGTTCGGTGATCTGCACTTTTAAACCCAAAGAAGAAAACCTTTTGATGGTTTCGATCAGTTCCTGGCGGCTCGGTTCCTGCAAAGACCAATGCGCCTGCAAACCAACCGCGTTGATCGGGATTTTGGCATCAACCAGTTTTTTCAAAAGCTTGTAAACTCGTTCTCTTTTTTCCGGCCGTTCGGTGTTGTAATCGTTGTAAAACAAAACCGCTTTCGGGTCGGCTTGGTGTGCGTATTCAAAAGCTTTAAAAATGAAATCTTCACCGCAGATTTTGTACCAGATTGAGTTGCGCAAAAATTCGGACGGATTATCAGCAATTGCCTCATTCACCACATCCCAGGCATAGATTTTTCCTTTATACCGATTGACAACCGTTGTGATATGGTCTTTTAAACGTTTCAGCAATACTTCTTTTGTTACCTCATTTCCGGCAGCATCTTTAAAAAGCCAACTGGGCGTTTGCTCGTGCCAGCACAAATTATGCCCGCGTACTTTTAAGTCGTTTTTTTGGGCGAAACTAACAATCGAATCGGCATCCCGCCAGTTGTAGCGGTTTTCTTCGGGATGGATCGGACCCATTTTCATCGCATTTTCCGGAGTGAGGCTGTTAAACTGTGCCAGGATCAATTCGCCCTCTTTGCCTTGAAAGGAATTGGTTGAAACGGCAATGCCAATCGGGAAATAGTTTTTGTAATAATCTTTCAACCCTTTTTTATCGGATTGGGCGCAAACATCAGCTGTTGTAAAAAATGCCAGGGCCAAAATCAAAACATTCAGGATAGCTTTTGCAGGAACAGGTTTAGAATTCATGTGACAATATGGGTTAAATCAGTTTAATTTTTAGGTGCTAAAAGAAGCATTTAAAACATAAAATTTAAACAGGTATTAAAATTGTTCGTTCTACTTTGTGCCCAATTTTTTACTTCCAAAACCACACCAGTTCCGGTCAGGTTTACATCCTGGTTAATCCCAACAGCCCTCAAAAAATCACCTGAATACTGCTGTTTTTTGTTAATGTTGAGACTGCGCCAGGATACAAATTAATTTCTTTCATTTAATTAACCGAGCTTGAATTCAAACTTTTAAGCCTATCGGAAGCTGGCTTGCTGTCAGTAAAAACCGGTTGCTGCAAAAAGTAGTGCAAGCAAATATCAACAAACATAAAAAGTGGTTTGGATTTGCGGTTGACTCTGTGTTTTTGTTAGTAATGTTCGGTTTTAAAGTAATAAAACTATTATTTTAGTTAGGTAATATTTTTAAGGATGACTGCTGAATTAAATTTTTTAAAAGGAATTTTTATAAAACCGATTGCCAAGGGTTTAGTTATTAATTAAAAGGCAACAGAATATGAATCAAGAAAATAAAATTACGCGACGACGGGTTGTCGCCGGCTTAGGCACAACGCTGGCAGCTGTGGCTGTATCGCCCGTGCTGGCTACAGCAACTGAAACCGGATTATCCGAGCCTGCAAAAATAGAAGACCCGAAAAATAAATATCCCATACCACCTTTCAGGAGCCAGCCACAGCCCTGGCCCGGCCTGCAAAGTAAAATGGACCCGGTGCCGGATTGCGGAGAAAAAAGTTACAAAGGTTCAGGCAGGCTGGCTGGCAGGAAAGCATTAATTACCGGCGGAGACTCCGGAATGGGCCGAGCAGCTGCTATTGCTTATGCCCGTGAAGGTGCAGACGTGGCCATCAATTATTATCCTACTGAGGAGCCGGATGCCCGCGAAGTGATCGACCTGATCAAAAAAGAAGGACGCAAAGCAGTAGCCATACCGGGCGATTTGCGCGATGAGGCTTTTTGCAAACAATTGGTTCAAAAGGCTATAGCAGAACTGGGTGGTTTAGGTATTATTGTGAACAATGCCGGAAGGCAACAGGCCAGCAGTTCTATACTGGATGTTACCGATGAAGAGTTTGATGCCACCATGAAAACGAACGTCTATGCTCCTTTCTGGATTATCCGGGAAGCCTTGCCCCATTTGCCGCCAGGTTCGGCCATCATCGGCACAACTTCAGAGCAAGCTTATAACCCAGATCCATGGCTGTATGCTTTTGGACAAACCAAAGCGGCTACCATGAATTATGTTAAATCGCTGGCTAAACAGCTCGCACCAAAAGGCATCCGTGTAAATGGCGTTGCACCCGGGCCTATCTGGACGGCTTTGCAAATCAGCGGAGGCACTACGCCCGAAAAGCAGCAAATGTTTGGCAGTTGGGCACCTATTGGGCGGCCCGGCCAACCAGCCGAACTGGCTTCCATTTATGTACAACTTGCCGCAAGTGATGCCAGTTATGCCACCGGACAAGTCTACGGCTCCGCAGGCGGGGCCGGACAACCTTAGTACCCGTTTAAATTAATATCAGAAAAAATGTAATGCTTCTTTTATTACCTCGGAATTGGTGTTGGTATCAATTTTTTATAGCTCAAAAACTAAATACTTACCATTTTTTAGGTGATAAAAGAAGCATAAAAACTTTCATTAATAAAAGTTTGAACAAGCTCTTAATCAGATCAAACAAAACATATCTCCCATAACATGAAAAAACTTGTTATTCTATTTGCTTTAACAAGCATCGCAACATTGAACACTGCCCGGGCGCAAACCCAAGACCAGGATACTACGGCAATACATTTTATCATTCAGGCCAGTATCGGTAATTTGCAGGAAATAAGTGCCGGTACTTTAGCTGCTCAAAAAGCACTTAAACCGGAAGTAAAAGCATTTGGCCAGCACATGGTTGCAGATCATACTAAAGCTCAAACGGCACTTTTGCAACTTGCAAAATCTAAAGGTTATCAGGTGCCGGCACAAGCTACCGGCCCGCCCGTGCCGGAACCAATGCTGGTAAAAGCAACAGGAAAAGATTTTGACCGGCTGTATGTACACATGATGGCATCCGGCCACCGGCAAACTGTTTTAATGTATCAAACTTATGCCGTTAACGGGAAAGATCCTGCTGTAAAAGCGTTTGCTGCCCAAACTTTGCCCGTAATTAAAGAGCATTTGGCCACAATTACAGCTATTGATGATCAGATAAAAGATTCAGCAAAGTAATCAGTTCTGTAAAAATTATTTAAAGCCGCTTAGATATAGGTTTAAGCGGCTTTTTGCCTATTGATATAACGGTGTTTTAAATCTGGCTGCACTTATTTTGAAGTAATTTTAGCAGTTATCTAATTTGCATCAGTCAAGTAATTTACACCGATAAAAACAGCATCCTTCTATAAACTACAGGTTAAACAATAGCACATAAGTTTATTTTTTTGTGATACTATTCTTATTGATAATTTTGTATGAGTTAAACTAATTAACAATCTATTATATGAAAAAACTATTTACTACTTTGACCAGTGCGGTATTGGTATTTTTTCTTTTTATGAATGCTTCTTTTGCCCAACAACGCGTAACGGGTAAAGTTACCGATGCTACCTCCGGCGAAACCCTGATCGGGGTAAGTGTTTTAGTAAAAGGAACCAGTACCGGAACCGTAACCGATGCGAACGGAACGTTCAGCATCAATGCACCTGCCAATTCTACGCTTACTTTTACTTATATCGGTTTTACTACGCAGGAGGTGGCTATTAACAATCAAACTACGATAAATGTTAAGCTGGCTTCTGCAGCAACTCAACTGGCGCAAGTGGTGGTGGTGGGATATGGCACACAAAGAAAAATTGATGTTACCGGTTCAATCGTACAAATTAAAGGCGAAGAATTATCCAAGCAGCCAGACCCTAATCCCATTAGTGCCTTACAGGGAAAAGTTGCAGGATTGCAGGTTACTAATTCAGGCCAGCCCGGCGCTTCTCCGCAGATAATTATCCGCGGTACAGGTACTGTTTATGGCAGCAATACACCTTTATATGTGGTAGATGGTGTTTGGTTCGATGATATTAACTTCCTTAATTCAAACGATATTGAGAGCATGAGCATTTTGAAAGATGCTTCAAGCGAATCTATTTATGGGGTTAGGGCGGCAAACGGTGTAGTATTAATCACTACTAAAAAAGGAAAGGGCAAACCAACTGTAAACTACAATGCCTATGTAGGTTTGCAAACCGTTACCCATAAACTTAAAATGGCTGATGCCTCACAATATGCAACTTTGGTTAATGAATTAAACGGTACCAACACCTTTACCAATCCGGCCAGTTTAGGTACAGGTACCAATTGGTATAATCAAATTCTACGTAATGCTTTTACTACCAGCCATAATATTTCTATCGGTGGCGGTACAGATAAATCTTCTTATAATTTTTCGGTAGGTTATTTAAAGCAGGATGGAACTGTGAACAAAAACACGTATGACCGTATAACTTCCCACCTTCAGCAGGATGTAAACTTATCTGATAATCTAAAAATAGGATATAATGCAGTATTACAAGGCAGTGGTTCTACTGATATTCCGGGTAATATTATTTACAACAGTTTCACTGCATCACCTGTAGTGCCTGTTTATAATTCGGATGGCACTTACGGCGACCCTGCCAAATACCCGGTTGGTAACATCCCTAATAATCCTAAGGCACAATTGGATTACTTTGACCAGAAAACACAGAATTACAACTTGTCTGGAAATGTGTATGGTGATTTAACTTTTGCTAAATATTTTAAGTTTCATACCAGTTTTGGGGGCCAGGTAGCAGAAAATGATAATGACAGTTATGTTCCGGTTTATCAGGCAACCACAAACCAGTACAGTTTAAGAAGTTTGTTAACTTTAACCAAAGCACAAAGCCGTAACTGGATAGCAGAAAATACATTAACTTTTGATAAAACTTTTGCCGAAGATCATAAACTAACCGTATTGTTAGGCCAAACAGCACAACATTATAAAACATACAACAGTACAGCCTCTGCTTATGATGTGCCCAACAACAGTTCTGGTGATCGATATTTAACTTTAGGCAGCGCAACAGATAGAACGATAACCGATGGAGGTTCATTAGCCACGTATTCATCCTATTTCGGTCGTGTCAATTATTCTTTCAAAAATAAGTACTTGCTAAATGCATCCTTACGTGCTGATGGTTCTTCTAAATTCATAGGTAACCAGCGCTGGGGTTATTTTCCATCCATTGGTGCTGGTTGGGTAATTACCAACGAAGAGTTTATGAAAGATCAGCACATCTTTGATAATCTAAAGCTGAGAGGTAGCTGGGGTAAAGTAGGAAATGCTTCTGTACCATCAAATTTATCTATATTAACAGTAACCCGAGGCGCGTATTATACCTCTGCAAACGGAGGTGTAGCAGGCACCGGAGCTAATATTGCTACTTTAGTTAATCCGGTTACTTACTGGGAGCGCGGCGTAGGTACTGATATAGGTCTGGAAGCAGCCTTTTTAGATAGCCGGTTAACATTTGAAGCTGATTATTATGAAAAAAGAACAGAGCAAGCCATTTTTGCGATCCCTGTACTGGCTTCTTTAGGTACTACAAATGGTACAATCATTGGCAATCAGGCCACTTTCAGAAACAGAGGATTGGAATTTACGGCTAACTGGAGGAAAACGGTAAGTGATAATTTTTCTTACTCTGTTGGAGGAAACTTTAGTTTTAACAACAATCAGGTAGTTTCTGTAATTACAGGCAGCAACCCTATTTACGCCGGCATAGGTGCAACAGGTGGGCAATTGACTACCATTACACAAGCAGGCTTGCCAATAGGTGTATTTTATGGTTATAAAGTACAAGGCGTATTTCAAAATGCTGCAGAAATAGCATCTTCTGCACAAAAAGATGCCAGTCCCGGTGATTTTAGATATCAAGACATTAACGGTGATGGTGTAATTGATGCCAGAGACCGTATGGTTTTAGGCAATCCAAACCCTAAATATTTATATGGTTTAAACACTAATTTCAGGTATAAACAATTTGATTTAACCATTGATGTTCAGGGAGTAGGTAAAGTCGATTTGTATAATGCCAATAAAGGATTGCGTTACGGTGCAGAAAACTTTACACAGGATTTCTATAACAATCGCTGGCACGGAAACGGTACATCCAACACTTATCCTTCGGCTAATATTGGAGGAGGTGCCAACTACTATCCAAACAGTTGGTTTGTAGAAAGTGGCAGTTATGTGAGGTTGAGAAATGTTCAGTTAGGTTATAACTTGCCTGAAAATGTTGTAAAAAAATTGAAGATACAGCATTTTAGAATTTATGCCAATGCGCAAAATGCTATCAATTTGTTTAAATACAAAGGGTTTAACCCGGAAGTAGGCGGACAAGGTGATCAGCTAGCACTCAACCGAGGTATTGACAATGGTGTATATCCTTTATTTGCCACCTACAATTTAGGTGTTAATGTTACTTTTTAACCCATTAAAATTTCGGTTATGTTTAATTATAAAAATAAAACTGCTGTCTCTTTTTTATCAGCTATACTGCTTTTATCAGCCCAAAGTTGTAAAAAAAGTTTTTTGGATGTTCCGCCGCAGGCACAGCAAACCAGTGAAGCCTTTTTTACAACCGCTGCAGATGCAACCGCGGCCGTCAATTCTGTTTATGCTAATTTACGCTCGTTTGATCAGGTAGCTTTTGGTGCTATAGCCATTGAAAGCATCCCTTCAGACGAAACCGAAAAAGGCAGCAGCCCAAGCGATGCTACTTTTTTTAACCTGTATGATAATTTTACTTACACCTCTACCGAAGGCCAGGTGTTTGGTTTTTGGAGCGGCCTTTACCAGGAAATCAACCTTTGCAACCAAGTGTTGGATAATGTTCCTGCCATCAACATGGATGCAGCTTTAAAAGCACGTTACATAGGAGAAGCAAAGTTTGTGCGTGCCTACACTTATTTCCGTTTGGTTAGGGCTTATGGCGGCGTGCCTTTGCGCCTGCATGTTCCTGCAAATCAAACAGAATATAATATTGCAAGAAATTCAGCAGCAGAAGTTTATGCTGCAGTAGAACAGGACCTTACAGATGCAGCATCTGTATTGCCTCAAAGTTACGGTTCAGCAGATGTTGGCCGGATAACAAAAGGTGCCGCACTTGCTTTACATGCTAAAGTAGCGATGTACCAAAAGAAATGGCCAGATGTGCTGACTTATACCAACCAGGTGATGACGTTAGGTTATTCTTTATTTCCTGATTTTGAAAAGATGTTTCGCATCGCTAACGAAAACTGTTCAGAATCTGTTTTCGAAATTCAATGTAAAAGTTTTCCAAGTATATCCGGTGCATCAACCAGTCAGTACTCACAAGTACAGGGCGTACGGGCGCAAACAGGCGGTGGCTGGGGGTTTAACGTTCCTACAGCCACTTTAGTTAATGCGTTTGAAACAGGAGACCCGCGGATGGATGCCACTATTATTTTTAGGGGCGAAACAACTCCTGAAGGTGATAAGGTTGATCCGATGGGTGATAACCCGCGTTACAATCAAAAATCATATGTACCTTTTACCGTACCTTTTGTACAGAATGAAGGTGAAGATCAAAATATCCGTGTCATTCGTTATGCCGAAGTTTTGCTGATGAATGCCGAAGCTGCCAATGAAACCGGTAATGCAACAGCAGCATTAAGTTCGCTCGAATTGGTTCGGGCACGTGCTCGAGCAGGCAATACCAGTATATTGCCAAAAGTTACCACAACCGATCAAACAGCTTTACGCACCGCGATTTGGCATGAAAGACAAGTTGAATTGGCGATGGAGTTCGATCGTTTTTTTGATGTTGTCCGTCAGGGAAGAGGAACCGCCGTGTTTGGTGCTAAAGGTTTTAAAGCCGGTAAGAATGAAATAATGCCAATCCCGCAAAGTGAAATTGATTTGAGCGGCGGCAAATTAACACAAAACCCAGGATATTAAACATTAACTATCATTTGTTTTTGTCATGCTAATGGAACTGGTTTTAGCATCCCACAAGATAGGTAAACTTAAACCTTGCTTGTAGGATGCCGAAAACCTTTCGGCATGACAATTACCTTTTTCAACCCAAAAACATGCCGGTAAAAGAAGTATCAGGCAAAACCATCATCACAGCTGCGTTGCTGTATACTGTTTTTATCACCCTTTTTTCGTTAACGGTTTCAGCCCAAAACAAAAAGAAACTGACCGATAACCAGTTGTTAGACACGGTTCAGAAACGCACTTTCCAGTACTTTTGGCAAGGTGCAGAACCAGTTTCCGGCATGACGCACGAACGTGTACACATGGATGGCATCTACCCGGACCATGATTCTACAACCATTGCCACCGGTGCTTCCGGTTTTGGCGTAATGACGATTTTAGTTGGGATAGAACGCCATTTCATCACCCGAAAACAAGGCACGGAACGTTTTGAAAAGATAGTGGGTTTTCTGGAAAAAGCAGATCGTTATCACGGTGCGTATTCGCACTGGATGCTGCCGGATGGAAAATCAAAAGCTTTTGGCAAAACAGATAATGGCGGCGATCTGGTCGAAACTTCTTTTTTGATACAAGGCTTGCTTTGTGTGCGGCAATATTATGCAAACGCTTCTCCACAGGAAAAAAAATTGGCTGCACGGATTGACCAGATTTGGAAAGCGGTGGATTACAACTGGTACCGGCAAAATAACCACAACGTGTTGTACTGGCACTGGTCGCCGCAATATGCCTGGATCGAAAACTTTCCGGTTACAGGCTACAATGAATGCCTGATTTTGTATGTTTTAGGCGGAAGTTCGCCAACACACGGCATTCCCGCAGCAGTTTATCACGAAGGTTGGGCACGCGGTGGCAATATCGAAACAAATATCAAACCGTACGGCTACCTCATCACTTTAAAACATAATGTAGCAGCAGGAGATAATGTTGGCCCGCTTTTTTGGTCGCATTATTCATATTTGGGCCTCAACCCAAAAGGTTTGAAAGACAAATATGCCGATTACTGGCTGCACAATACCAACCATACGTTAATTAACCGCGCGTATTGCTTGCAAAACCCAAAACATTATCAGGGTTATGGTGAGGATTGCTGGGGATTAACCGCCAGCTATTCCATCAATGGTTACGCCGCGCACAACTCCAATCCGAAAGATGATTTGGGTGTAATTGCACCAACAGCCGCTATTTCTTCGTATCCTTACACGCCAAAAGAATCGATGAAAGTGATCCGGCATTTGTATGAGGATTTGGGCGATAAAGTTTGGGGCGAATACGGTTTTTACGATGCTTTTAGTGAAAGTGCCAACTGGTTCCCGAAGAAATATTTGGGCATTGATCAAGGCCCAGAAGTGGTGATGCTGGAAAATGCACGTTCGGGTTTGCTGTGGAAACTGTTTATGAGTTGCCCAGAAGTGAAAACCGGATTGAAAAAATTAGGTTTTACCAGTCCAAATATCAATTGAGATGAAAAAAATACTGCTTTGTGTCATACTGTTTTTATCGGTTAATTTTTGGTGTGCCGATATTTTCGCGCAGCAGAAAGCCCCTTTTTACGAGGAGATCCAGGCGTTTAAAAAGTTGGACAGTTTAAAACCTGCACCCAAAAACGGTATTTTGTTTATCGGCAGTTCTTCGCTGCGCAAATGGGTTGCTTTAGAAGATATTTTTGGGTCTTACAACGCCATCAACCGTGGTTTTGGCGGATCAACTTTAAATGATGCCATCTATTACAACCAGGATTTGATGGACCACCACGAACCGTGCCAGGTGATTATTTACAGCGGCGAAAATGATATCGCTGAAGGAAATGTTTCCGCAGCTATGGTTTTAAAACGGTTTAAAACCTTGTTCAATCTGATCCGGCAAAAAGCTCCGGGCGTGCCAATCGGTTTTATTTCGATCAAACCAAGCCCCAGCCGCGCCAAGTATTTGCCTATTACTATTGAAAGCAACAACTTGATTAAGAGGTTTTTACGCAGCCAGCGGCATACTGTTTTTATCGATGTTTTTAAGGAAATGCTGGACAAGCACCAGCAAATACGGCCTGAACTTTTTGGCCCGGATATGTTACATATGAATGATGCAGGTTACGAAATCTGGATCAAAGCCATCAAACCACACCTGATTAAATAAGTTATTTTATGAAAAAAAATATTACCTGCGCCGCCTTTCTGCTGTCTTTATTTTTTGCTGATGCTGTTTTTAGCCAGCAAAAACTGGTGGTTTCCGATCCGCAGAAAAAAACCGGGTTCATCTCAATTTTAATGAAAAAAATGACTTTGGAGGAGAAGATCGGCCAGTTGAATTTGCCCAGTTCTGGCGATTTTACAACCGGCACGACAACTAACTCCGGCATTGCCCAAAACATTGAAAAAGGTGAAGTCGGCGGTTTATTCAACATTAAATCTGTAGAAAAAATTCGTGCCGTGCAGCAGCTGGCGGTTGAGAAAAGCCGTTTAAAAATTCCGTTGATTTTTGGGATGGATGTGATCCATGGTTACGAAACTGTTTTCCCGATCCCGTTGGGATTATCGTGCAGTTGGGATATGCAGGCAATAGAAAAATCTGCTCAGATTGCTGCTTCGGAAGCCAGCGCGGATGGCATTTGCTGGACGTTTTCGCCCATGGTCGATATTTCCCGCGATCCGCGCTGGGGCCGTATGTCGGAAGGTTCCGGCGAAGATCCTTATTTGGGTTCGCAGATTGCAAGGGCGATGGTTCGGGGTTATCAAGGAAAAGATTATACACAAAATAACCGAATTATGGCCTGCGTAAAACATTATGCTTTGTACGGTGCAGTAGAAGCCGGCCGCGAATACAACACAGTGGATATGAGCCGTGTACGGATGTATAACGAATATTTTCCGCCTTATAAAGCCGCCGTTGATGCTGGTGCCGGAAGCGTGATGGCTTCGTTTAATGAGGTGGACGGCATCCCGGCAACGGGTAATAAATGGCTGCTGACTGACGTGTTGCGCAACCAATGGGGTTTTAAAGGTTTTGTGGTGACGGATTTTACCGGAATTAATGAAATGACGGCGCACGGCATGGGCGATTTGCAGCAGGTTTCGGCTTTGGCTTTGAGGGCAGGCGTAAATATGGACATGGTTGGCGAAGGGTTTTTAACTACGCTCAAAAAATCGTTATCAGAAGGAAAAGTAACGCAACAGGAAATCGATCAGGCTTGCCGCAAAATCTTGGAAGCTAAATACGATTTGGGCTTATTTGCCGATCCTTACCGTTTTTGCAACGTAAAAAGAGCACAAACCGAAATCTATTCTGAAGCCAACCGCAAAGCCGCGCGCGAAATTGCTGCCAAAAGCTTTGTGCTCCTCAAAAATCAAAACCAAATTTTGCCGCTTAAAAAAACCGGAACTATTGCGCTGATCGGGCCACTGGCAGATGCCAAAGAAAACATGACCGGCACCTGGAGCGTTGCCGCGGATGCTTCCAAATACAAATCTTTTTTAACGGCTTTGAAAGATGCAGCCGGAAACAAAGCCAAAATTTTGTATGCCAAAGGTTCTAATTTGGATGCAGATTCTGCCTTTGAAACTCGCGCCACCATGTTTGGCAAATCGCTGCACCGCGACTTGCGATCCAACGAAGAAATTTTGAAAGAAGCTTTAAAAACAGCAGAGAAAGCAGATGTGATTGTAGTTGCCGGAGGAGAATCCGCAGAAATGAGCGGCGAAAGCAGCAGCCGGAGCAACATCAAAGTGCCGCAAATACAGGAAGATTTGATGCAGGCATTGCTAAAAACCGGCAAACCGGTTGTGCTGGTTTTGTTTACTGGCCGCCCGTTAGATTTGACTTGGGAAAACAAAAATGTGCCTGCTATTTTAAATGTTTGGTTTGGCGGATCAGAAGCTGGTGATGCGATTTCGGATGTACTTTTTGGCAACGTTATTCCAAGCGGAAAACTTACGGCTACCTTTCCGCAAAATGTTGGTCAGGTCCCGTTGGCTTACAATCATAAAAATACTGGCCGGCCGCTTGGCGAAGGCGAATGGTTTCAAAAATTTCGCTCCAACTACCTGGATGTCTCTAATGATCCGTTGTACCCATTTGGTTTTGGCTTGAGCTATACTTCTTTTACCTATGAGAAACCGGTATTGGATAAATCACAAATCCATAAAACCGATGCGCTGCACGTAAACGTAAAAGTTACCAATAGCGGCAATTATGATGGTGAAGAAGTGGTGCAATTATACATCCAGGATTTGGTAGGATCAATCACGCGGCCGGTTCAGGAGCTAAAATCCTTTCAAAAGATATTTTTGAAAAAAGGAGAAAGCCGCAATGTGCAATTTACCATCACCAACAACGATTTGAAATTTTATAACAGTGATCTGAAATTTGATTCTGAACCCGGCGATTTCAGAATTTACACCGGCACAAATTCTCATGATGTAAAAGAAGCATCGTTTACGTTGTTGCCGTAATTTTGGGGATAAATTTAATGATTGAGAAGCACATCTAAACCTTTAAAAACATTAGAAAGGTAACAAATTATACTTCCCTTCTCGAGAGGGGTCAGGGGTGTGTCCTTTGTTTAAATTATTATTAAACAGTAAGTTAGAAAATCAAGAAGAATGTTTGAATTTATAATGTTACAGCTTTTACCTCTGCAAGCGAATACGTTTTCATTCGGCCGGATTTATACTCGGCTTCCCGGTGCAAAATTTCCTGTTGTTGTTTTTCCGTCAGCAAAATTTCTTCGTTATCCAATATGTTCCGAACTTGTTGTTTTTCGGTTTCGTTCAGCTTTTGAATTACCTCGATTAATTGATTGATAGAAAGATTCACGGAGATCATATTTTCAAATTTAAGGTTATTTTTCTTTTTAAACAGATAAATCATTTACCCGGATGATACGTCTTTGCAGCATGTTTCAGCACATCGGCTTTGTAAAAAAGCACGTTTTTAAATCGGCCGTTTAAATACATTTGTGCCTGATTATCAAAATTTTTTGAGCTTGGGTTGAAGGATTGGCCGCCGGTAATGATCGTTTTGGCTTTTACTTTCGGCCCAAACTCCACAGCAGCAATAAAACTGTTGCCCGAATAGCCATAACGCTTTTTAGTATCCATCGTCCGGCTTACAAAAGAAGGCAACTGTCCGAAAGTAGAAGCCACCTGCGCCACGGGTGAGCTTGGTTTTTCATCGCTAAAAACAGCATCAGCCGGGCGTTGGTAGCGGTTGATTTCGCCCCATTCCGTTTTCCAGGAGCCGTAGCGCGATTGCAGATTTTGGATGGCTTCGGATAAAAAAAGCAGCTCCTGTTCCGGCCTGATGGTTTTCAGCAGCGCATTGACACGTTCGGTTTGGTAGGTTGCTTCTTCAGAGGATTTTGCTTTTGGTAATGCAGTAAACATTCTTGTTCCCCATTCTACCGCCAAACTGGTGGCTACCGAATGGGTGGCAGATTTCCGGTCCCAAGCTTTTAATACCTGCATTGGTTCTGCCAAACTAATTTTTAATGAATCCGGTGCCGCATCAAAAGCTTTAAAAAGTGAAGGCAGCAACACATCAAAAGCAGTCAGATAATGATCGTAACCTTTAACAATCAGGTCATCTAAAGTGAGTTTTTGGTTGTTGCTGAGAAGCCGGATCGCGTTGATGCCACGAAAGTTTTCGCCATCCGGAGCCATATAAGCCGGATATTTGGTTTTATCCGGACTATCTTTTCCCGAGGATGTAAACGGTGTAGAATTGCAGTTTTGGATCCAGCCGCTGGCTGGATTGATTACCTGCACAATTTCATTCAGTGGATGCAAACCCTGCCATTCCGTTGCTTTTGTTGTACCGTCGACCGGTTGCCGCCAATCGTAGTTGATGCTTCTTTTAGGCATGAAATTTCCGTACCAAAAGGCAATACTGCCTTTGTCATCCGCATAAACCGTGTTGTTGGTGGCGTTGGAAAGCAGATCCATCGCTTTTTTATATTGCTCAAAATTGTTGGCTTTAGTGATCAGCCAGGATTCCAGCAGCGCATTGTAAGAGCGGTTATTTGCCTTCAAACTCAGCCATTTGCCATTGCGGCTGCCCAGCACCGGCCCGTGATCGGTATAAAATCCGGTGATGGTTTTGGTTGAGATACGATCGCCTTCCTTCACTTTAAAAACTAATTTGCGCTCCGTAACAGGTTTCTCTTTTCCCTCATATTCGTAAAACCAGCCAGTGCTTCTTTTATGCACCTTTTCTTCGTACAGATCGGCCACATCGGCATAACTGGAAGTGTGCATCCAGCCGCAATGCGCATTAAATCCCTGATAGATAAAAAATTGCCCCCAAGTTACTGCGCCATAAGTATTCAAACCTTCATTGCTGGTAAGCTGCACTTCGCTCCGAAAATAAAACGGCACATGCGGATTGATGTACAACAGCGCGTGGCCGGAAGCAGATTTTTTCGGCGCAATGGCAAAACCATTGGAACCGGTTTCTTTTTCGTTTAGGATTTCTTCCAAATTTGGTTTTGAGCTGAAAGGATTTGCACCCAGCTTCTCCGGCCCGTTCGCGTAAAAATCTTTCGTTTCGCTCAGGCTAATGCCGCCGGTGATGGTTGCCGCCACGCTGCCATCGGTAAACATCAGCGCATACCAAGGTTCAAAATGATGGAAAACCAGCGGCTTCAATTCCGGGTGTTTGTACAGATAATAATTCAGGCCATCGGCAAAAGCATCCAGTAGTTTTTTAAATTTCGGATTGGCCTGCTGATAATCCTTGATCGCACCGGCACTATCGGCAATCAGCTGCAGCTGCACATCGGTGTACAGGTTTTTTTCGCCGTCCGCTTCCGTTTGCTTGCCTAATTGGTACAGATAATTGTGTTCGATACCGGCAAAATTTTCTTCACACTGCGCGTACATCAACCCAAAAACTGCATCCGCATCGGTATTGCCATAAATATGCGGCACGCCCCAGTTATCGCGGATGATGGTTACGTTTTGCGCTTCGTGTTCAAACCTTTTTATTTCTGCGGAAGTAAATTTTTGTGCCGAAGAAAATGCCGGTAAAAACAGCATCAGCAACAGGATTTTTTTCATGAGTGTTTAGCTTTTCCAAATAGCCGGAAAGTACAAAAAAACCAGGCTAAAAGAAGCATCAGGCCAAAAAATTAACCTAAACCGAAATTTTCACTAACCTGGTTTCTATGTAAAAAAATCAGCAGTGCACCGCCGGATACTGTTTTTATCGGGTATAAATTGGGTTCTGCCAGCCACAGTTATCAGGGTTGTAATCAGAAGTTGAGTAAAATAGCAGCTACCGGAAAGAGTGGCTGCCCAAACGAAATGCGTATAAGTACGCATGTTTTAAAGGGTAAACGCGCTTTACCTGGTTTTAAATTGTCTGTTACTTTGGATACAAAATAAAATTACAATTACTACATGTTGTATCAGTAAATCAGGATATTACTAACAGAAATATTAACCAATTCAATTAGTCACTTAAAACCAAACACCATGTTATCAATCAAAACGCTTTGCTGTATGCTAGCCACAACCCTATTTACCCAACTGTTGATTGCCCAAAACACTACCCGGCCAGGGCAGGTTCAAAAACCTGTTGTCATAACCAGGGAAGGAGGGAATTTTATACCAATGAAGGAAGCTGCTTTATACACCCACCAATTTCAACGTGATTATCCTAACAAAAATTTCCCTTATGCTGAAAAATTTAACAAAGAACTTATTTTAAAATTGTTACAGCAGAAGGGCGCAGCCAATTTGAGAATATATCTTGGAGAAGACCCTAAAAGTAAAAAGATCAAACTGGTTTTGGTTGCAGTTGATGATAAAGGTATCGACATTACAAAAAGGGTTTCTATGCAAGATGGAAAACTAAAATTTAGGAAAATTTTATATAGTAAAGCCAATAATTACTATTTCGAGGATGAGGGCTTGGCTTTAGAAAACGGCCAACAATGCCTTCACATGTGTAATATTAATAGTAGTCCGCTTTACCAAGCCCAGTAAAGCTATGATGAACGCTTTCTTTGTTTTTTTGTTAAGCCAAGCCGTACTAATACCAATCTCAATTGGTCTGATACGGTTTAAAAGAATGGGTAAAATTTATTACCCATTCTTTGTATTGTTAGTAATAGGTTTTATAAATGAAGTAATCAGCTTTATGCTTATTCACGGGTTCGCCTTACAAAATTCTATTACAAGTAACATTTATAGTTTAATAGAATGCTGTTTAATTTTATACCAACTATATGTATGGCAGAACTCAAAAAAAGGGTATTGGTTGTTTGTTATTTTAGCAAGCACTTGTGTTGTAGTATGGATAATTGAAAATTTATTGTTTTTTAAAATAAACACGTTTGACAGTCCTTATTTTATGGTATTGTATTCTTTTATTATTGTATTGCTTAGTATCAACCAAATTAATTTAATTATGCTGCATTCAAAATCATCTTTGTTAAAAAACCCTCAAATTATTTTATGCGTGGCTTTCATTACTTATTTTATGTATCAAATTATATATAGAGCCACTGAGTTTATTTCAATTGAATCAATTCTATATATAAGGCTTACCACTGGATTTGCATACATCAATCTCATTATAAACTTACTATTTGCAGTTGCCGTATTTTATATAACCAGCAAAAGTAAAGATGAGTACGACAAATATTTCAGGAACCGTTAAGGAATATAAATCAACATAAAAGAGGTCAACTATGAAACCTGAATGACAGATAAATTATTCTACACCGTAATCATCACCTCCCTGCTGATTGCGGTCATTATTGCGTTTTTTGTCTTCTCCATTATCCGATACCATCGTCGGTACATCCGCTTGCAAAAAGAAAGGTTAGAAGCCGAAATTTTGATGCAGGAACAGGAACGGAAACGCGTAGCCAATGATTTGCATGATAGTTTGGGCCCGCTTTTATCTACCGTAAAACTGTATTTGCATAGTATTGCGGTAAGTAATCAGGAAGATAAAGAACTGCTTGACAAAGCCTCTAATTATATTGATGAAACGATCACCAGTTTGCGCGAAATTTCCTATAACCTTTTGCCCAGCGGCTTGAGCCGAAAAGGGCTTGCAGAAACCTTGAAAGAATACATCCACCGGATCACGAGCCGGAATGTTTTGAAAATTGATTTTACTGCGGATGAAAACTTGATTATCAACCAAAAGATTGAGATTCATTTATTCCGTATCCTGCATGAAATCATTCATAATACAATCAAACATGCCAAAGCACAAACTTTGCATTTACTGATAACCAGCAAGCCGGACGGATTAGTGATCCTGACAGAAGATGACGGCCTGGGTTTTGATGTTGAAAATACCCGGGATTCATCCGCCGGTTTGGGTTTGAAAAGTATAGAAAGCCGCTGCGAACTGATTGGTGCTTCCCTGGAAATAATTTCTGAAAAAGGTAAAGGATGCAGGATTGTGATCAAAATCCCAACCGTGTAGTTGGGTTTTTAATAGAAACACGATGCTTCTTTTAGCACTGTAAAATTAGTGTTTAAAGTAGTTAGCAGCTGTAAAAGATTACCCTGAATTTAGGATGATAAAAGAAGCATCATCAATTTATTTAATTAAAAAAATCAGGCTAAGTTATTTAGGTTGAATACTTTAAATTAATTTTATAACTTGTGCCTTAATAAAAATTGATTGCTATGTATGATAACATCAATATCGCCATTGCAGATGATCATGAGATTTTTTTGGACGGACTTTCGCTGATGTTGTCTTGGCAGGAAGGCTTTCATATCTGTGCCCGGGCATCCAACGGAAAACAATTGATTGAGTTGGTAAACCGCGAAAAACCGGATGTGGTGCTCACCGATATCCGGATGCCGATTGTGGACGGCATTGCATGTACCAAGCAATTATTGCAGGAAAACCCTGATCTGAAAATCATTGCTTTATCCATGTTTGATGAGGAGAACCTGATTATTGAAATGCTGGAGGCCGGGGCCAAAGGTTATCTCCTGAAAAACGCCCACAAAGATGAAGTGATTGAAGCCGTAATCAGCGTTTATCAAAACAAAAACTACTATTGCAACCACACTTCTGCTTTGCTGGCATCGATGATCGTGCGCAGTAAATTTAACCCGTATAAGCAAAAACAACCCGTTATGCTGAATGACCGGGAAAAAGACATCATCAAGCTGATTTGCCAGCAGCAAACCACGCAGCAAATTGCCGACAAAATTTATCTGAGCAAACGCACGGTGGAAGGTTACCGCATTAAGATCTTAGAAAAAATCCATGCCAAAAATATTGCCGGCGTGGTTATTTTCGCCCTAAAAAATAATATCCTGAAAGAAGAAGATGTGATGTAGCCGGAAGGATTTGGGGCCGAGGGTTTTGTTAATTTTTTGTTTAGTAACATCAAATTTATAATTTATCACCTAAACCAATTTTTAGGTGATAAAAGAAGCATTAAGGTTTAATTGTGGCTTTGCCTTTTAAACCTTTTTTGGTGGTGATTAGAATCACACCGTTTTTGCCTTTATCGCCATAGATTGCAGTTGATTGAGCATCTTTTAAAACACTTATACTTTCAATATCATTTGGGTTCATGTTTTTCAAAGCATCATTTTCTTTGACTTCAACTCCATCTACAATGTATAAAGGTGGGTGAGGGTTTATTTTCCCATCAAGCGTGATTATCCTTGACTTTTTAGAAGAATCAGAAGAATAAGCTGTAACAACAACTCCATTTAAAGGTACTGAAGTTGCATTTGTATCATTTATTTTAGTGGAATTTGATTCGTTAGCGTCTTTATTATCACCAGCCAAAGTAAAATTAACCGGCATGGTATAAGCAACCCTGACTGGTTTTCCGTTTTGTAGCCCTGGATTCCAGGCAGGAGATTCGCTTAACACACGAACAGCTTCTGGCCCGGCACCTCCGCCAATATCGCGCAGCATTTTGATATTAGTTAGTTTACCGTCTTTTTCTACAATAAAAGAAACGATTACCCGACCAGTTATTTTTTGGTCTCTGGCTTCTTTTGGATAACGGATTGATTTGGCTAAATAGTTTCCAAATGCTACTTCACCACCAGGAAAAGATGGCAGTTTTTCTACAGCTGCAAAACTGACCACATCAGGGTCAGAAGAAGGTTTTACTATCAGCATATTGGCTCTGGCTGTTGCTGATTTCTTATCTTCAATCACAACAATTTGAAGCTTTCCGGCAATGTTTTCGAATGCTCTTACCAAACTAACTAAATCAGTATTTGTAAAAGTTACAGCATCTCCTTCAGAATATTTTGATAATGTAAATTCTCCATCTTCATTGGTCTTTGTACTAACATCATTTTTTTTATAATAAACTTTAACATTAGCAAGAGGCTTGCCGAAGGTATTAACCACTTTTCCCTTCAATACAGTTTCTACATTTACAATAACTGTTGAAGAAGTAAGGTTTGGAAGCGAATTAACTTGACTACCAACTTCTTTTACTACAGTTAATATCGGCGCATCACTAATGATTTGATCTGAAATCTTACGGATCGTTTTCTGCTCACTCACCGTAGCCGAAGTAAAGATCAGCATCAAGCCAAAAAGCGGTGCCGATAAACCATATTTGAGCAGCGCGCTTCTTTTAGAGGGGTTTTTTTGCAACATCATAATACGTTGTTTTAATAAAGATTGGTTGAAAAAACTGTTGACTAAATGATTCGGCTGCACGTTCATGGTTTGGCTGAGGAGCAATAGGGCGTAATCAGCTTTATCCACACCGAAACTGATCGCGTTTTGATCGGCAATAAACTCGTGGTTGTGTTTGATTGATTTCCGATAGCAATAAATTATTGGATTGAACCAGTTTAAAATGGTCAAGGCTTCAAACAAAAGCACATCGGCAGAATGCAAATGCCCGGCGTGAACCATCTCATGCTGATAGATCACGTCTTTTTGCGGCAGGTTTTCATCTACGCTGATTTTCCCAAAAAAAGAAAAAGCACTGCCGCTTTCGTTTGCCTGGATGTACTTTCTCAGCTTAAAAAAACGATAAAAAAGACGTGCTAAAAGAAGCATCGCCACCGCCCAGTAAACCGAGGTAAAAAACTGCACTATCGTAAAACCATTATCTGCATGCGGCAAAACCTGATAAATAAAACCTGGATCGATGTAATAAATCGTCCGCTGTACTTTTTGGGTGATAAACAGGTTTTTGACCCATTCCGACTGCATCATCGGGATGAAAAATGACAATATTGCCGCCGAAACTAAGTAAACGCGGTTGAGGATAAAATACGTTTCCTTGCGGAGAAACAACAGGTAAAACCCATAAAACAGTGCCAGATACAGGTTTGCTAAAATCAGGTAATGCCACCAGTTCATGGTTATTTTTGTTTAAGTTTTTCAATCAGTTTCAGGATCTCATCTGCTTCTTTCAAGTCGATTTTTTCCTTCTCCACGAAAAAAGAAAACATGCGCTCCACGGAGTTGTCAAAATAGCCGGTCAGCAGTTTATCGGCCGAAAAATTTTGGTATTCTTCTTTGCTCACCAACGGAAAATACTGATGGCTTTTGCCGAAAGCATTGTGGCTGATGAAACCTTTGGTTTCCAAAATACGGATGAAAGTAGAAACGGTATTGTAGGCTGGTTTGGGTGCTGGTAGCTCGTCGATTACTTCTTTTACAAAGGCTTTTTGCAGCTGCCACAGCACTTGCATAATTTGTTCTTCGGCCCGGGTTAGTTCTTTGATCTGTTTCATAGAACTAAGGTAAAACTATTATTTTAGTTTGTCAACTAAAAAGTTAAAATAAATTTTGAATCTAATGAAAGAAGGTTTGGTTTAGATTTAATCCGACAAATTTATACCGATAAAAGAAGCATCCTGATTTTACCGCAAACCAAGCTTCCCCAGAAAATACGGAACCACATCAGGATACAAAATAATGGTGATCAAAATGCCATTCAGCGCACCATAAAAATGCGCATCATGGTTGATCGTATCGGCCCGTTGCCGACCGGCATACACGCAATAAACCAGATACAAACCACCGAATACGATGGCCGGAATCGGGATCGGCAGCGGCAGGATGATCATTTTGGTCATCGGATCAAACAGGATAAAACTGAAAACCACCGCAGAAATCGCCCCAGAAGCACCCAAAGTACGATACCAAAAATCTTCCCTGTGCTTCATCACTGTTGGCAAATCACTAAGCACCAAACTCACCAGATACAAAACCGCAAACTGCCAGTGCCCGATGATTCGCTCCAGATTAAAAGCAAAAAAGTAGTAAGACAACATGTTGAAAATCAAATGCTGCCAATCTTTATGGATCAGGCCGCTGGTTAAAAGGGTATAAATTTTTTGCCTGCGGTAAACCTGGTATGGGCTTAAAATCAGCCGTTCATAAATTTCCGGGTTGTTAAAAGCCAGCAAACTGGTCAGCAGCGTGATCACGAAAATAGCCGAAGCTACGGGCGTTGCATTGATATAATCTAACATGATTTTATTTTAAATTGAGCTTTGCCGAAGCAGCCAAACGGCCAACCGGATAGCGCATAAAAGTTGGCTCAAAGTAACGTGAATTTTTATAAACAAAGTTTAATTGTGCGGCGGCACTTTTGGCCAGGTCAGGGGTTTTTGCTTTTTCGGCTTCCAGTTTTTGTTTGAGGGTTGGGTCTTTTTTGAGGAGATCGGCAGCCACATCTTCAAAAACATAATCCGAAAAATATTCTTTTTGGCCGAGGATGGAATCGAAAAAGTTCCAGGCAAAAAACGAATCCACGCCTTGCGGTTCTAAAGTTTCTACAATATAGCGGTTCAATGGCTGATCAGTATAAATCACCACATCGCCTGCATAATATTTAAGCAATGCTGTTTTTACCAATACTTTTACGCCAGTGTGCAGATAATGGCCTTCAAACGGGCGCGGAGGCGTTTTGTAATCGGTAATCTGATAATTTTGAACGGATAAAGTTGTATCATTTTTCAGCCGGAAAACTTTTACACCGTTCCTTTCCATCAGCTCAATCACTTTTCCCCAAGCCTGCGGAATGATGTAAGCGGTTGGTTTATCTGCAAAAACCGTGGCTTTATAAGTATTGTAATAGCGGATATTTTTGGTGTAAGGTTTGGTGCGATCATAAAATAATCTTGGCAAACCGCTTACTTCACTTGTTTTATAGCCTGCCGTAAAACCTTTGAAACTGATTGTATCGAATTTAGATTTGTCTAATTCCCAGTTCAAAGCGAAACTTTGTTGGGTTTTAGTTTGATCATCTGCCTGCGCCTTAATTTTGCCGATAAAAACAGCATCGCGCTGCACCACATCAATCAGATGCTGCATAAAATCATAGGTAGAAAGCACCCGCGGCGCATAAGTTTTGAGCATGTGCGTTTCGGTAATGTAGCTGATAATGTTGCGCTGCGCCGCAAAACCTGATGAATACCGCGGCGTTTCCAAGAAACCAACCAGGCCGGAATCCGGTGTGTTTTCTTCCGATTCTACATAAGGCGTCATCTTGAAACCAGATTTTTTCATGCGTAAAAACAGCTCCGGCGTTAACGTTTTAGTGGTATAATCAGCCAGAATCGGGTTCTGCTTATTGTGCTGCGTTTCAATCAGCGTCATCACGTACTGATAATCTGCGCCGTCGCTCACGTGGTTATCCAAAAAAACATCGGGTTTCCAGGTGGTTAAAATTTGTATAAAAGCCAGTGCATTTTTAGAATCTGCTTTGATAAAATCGCGGTTTAGGTCCAGGTTTCGCGCATTGCCGCGGAAACCGTAAGCGGCCGGCCCGTTCTGGTTTACTCTGGAAAGTCCGCGGTTCAAACAGCCGTCAATATTATAAACCGCGATTATGCAAATCACAACATCTTTTGGTAAAGCGTTCTTTTTCAGCAGGTCACGCGCCAGCATCATGCTTGCATCAATACCTTCCGGTTCGCCGGGATGAATGCCGTTGTTGATTAAAATGATACGTTTGTTTTGATTTTTGATGATAGCCGGATCGAAGATTTTATCTTTAGAAAGCACAATCAATTGCAGCGGTTGGCCAATATCTGTGGTGCCGATGTTGTAAACTTTTAGCTGATCGTACTGCTTGTCGAGCTGCTGATAATAGCTTACAATTTGTGCGTAAGTGGCCGTCGTATTTTTCTGCGGATCTTTTTCAAAAGGCGTTAATTGCGCTTTGGAAGCAATTCCTATCAGCATCAAGCCAAAACAAAACCAAAAAGTTTTCATGCCGAAAAGATAGCAAACAATTAGACCGATGCTTCTTTTATCGACCTATTTTTATTACAGGTTTTCGCGGATATTTTTGGGCAGGCTTTTTATAATGAGTTGGTACGAATGATCGATCATTTCCAACAATTGCTTATCGGCCAAGTTTCCATCCATAAAAACAGTATTCCAGTGGGTTTTGTTCATGTGGAAACCGGGTTGCACTTCGGCGTAACTTTCGCGTAGTTCCACTGCCCAATCCGGATCACATTTTACATTGAAACGGTTGCCTTCTTTAAGCGAAATCAGCAGAAACATTTTCCCGCCAGTTTTAAAAACTAAAATATCATCACCAAAAGGCATGGTTTCTTCCGTGCCGGGTTTGTGCAGGCAATACTCGCGCAAAGTTTCGATGTTCATGGCTTAATAATAAAACCTGCGGATTGGTTTTCTAAACGAAATTGGGTTACCGAAATTGTATTTCAAACCGATATGTACAAAAGCATAGCGATCTACATGGTTGTTCCTGAATTTTGAAGGCGGATCATCATAACCATCCAAACCTTCGCCGTAAGCTAAATTTTCTTCAAAACCAACATCCAACCGAACGCCCGGCTCGTGGTATTGATTGTAAAATTTAAATTCGTATCCGCCCCTGAAAACCAGCATAATTTCTGTACTGTTGTCCCGGCCGGGGAAAACGTAGCCCGGATTATTCAGGCTTTTGCGCTGTACAAAACTCATGTGGTTGTGGATGAAGCCAAATCCCGGCCCAACATAAAAATTTTTGAGGATATTTAAAATGCGACGGTCTTCATAATTAATTACTTCACCAGCCTGAAAATCAGCATACAAAATTACAGCCTGATAAGTATTGATAAATGCCCGCGTATCTTTATCGGTGTTTGGGTTTCCGCCAGCCAATTGACCAGCCTGTAATTCTACGGTGCCTGTGGTAAAAGGACTGAAATTGTAATTTAGGTTGATAAAAGCCGCACCTTTATTTACATGTTGTGTAATATCCGCATCTGCACGGGTAACGCCCGCACCCGCGCCAACGCTATAACCCAAATAGTTATAACTGAGCTGCGCGTACAGAAATTTACTGCATAAAAACAGCATGCACGTAAGTACAACAATTTTTTTCAATGGATATATTTAATAGGATCGGCTTGTTTCCGAAGAGGACTTTCTGCAAATTAAAAAGGGCCTACATGGATGGGTTTGCGGTAGGAAGTTACGCCGCCAATACCCACTTTTATACCAAAGGTGATCTGCGAAAACCAATCGCCGTAATGGCCGGATTTGATGCCGTCCATATTATCGCCGGTAGAAAGGTTGGCTTGATAACCCAGGTTCAGCCGGATATTCGGCTCGTCGTAAGCGTTATAAATCTTGTACTCATAACCGATCCTAATTGGGATGACCAGTTCCGTGCTTTTGTCCAAACCGCTGTAAGAGAAATTGGTGTCTTTGTAATCAGTACGGTTGATGTAATCCATCTTGTTAAAAATCACCCCAACACCGGTTCCTACATAAATATTTTTGGCACCATTTAGGATTTTTGTCAGGATCGGGATCGAACTGAAATCATCATTATAATTGATAAATTCTCCCAGCTGTACATCGGCATGAAATATAACCGTGGTAAATTTATTGCTGGATTGCTCGCCGTATAAAACTTTGCTGGTATCGGCGTTGGCACTTTCCAAACGGCCAAACTGCGCTTCGGTACCAAAAGTAACAAACGGGGTAATGTGATAGTTCAGATTTACGGCCACAGCGGCTTTGCTGTAAGCTTTACTTAAATCGCCGTGGATTTTGACGCTGCTGATGCCTAAACCTAAACTAAATTGATCATAATTGTAACCGATCTGAGCAGAAACAGTAAAACTGATCAATACAAAAGTGATTAAGAAGTAGAACTTTTTCAAGAGATTATATTTTTTTATGATCTGACCAAATACCATACTATCATTTATTTTTGAAGGTGGCTATTTCCAAAAGTAGAATTATTAACTTATTATCAAAAATGTTTAACGATGAATGCCCCGCTTATGTTGCAGTACACGGTACAAAATAGGTTCTTAAAATACGTAGCGGTTGATACACAGTCAGACCCGACTTCAAAGACCACGCCTTCCACCGAAAAACAAAAGAATTTGGGTCGGATTTTGGTTGATGAACTGCTTGAAATCGGCTTAAAAGATGCGCACCTGGACGAATACGGCTATGTGTATGCCACCGTTCCGGCCAACACGGATAAAGAGGTTCCGGTAATCTGCTTTTGCGCGCACATGGATACCTCGCCGGATTGCAGCGGCGAAAATGTGAAGCCGATTGTTCATGCCAATTATCAGGGCCGGGATTTGATTTTGCCCGATAACCCGGAGGTGGTTATCCGGCTTGATGACCACCCGGATCTGAAACATCAGATTGGCAATGACGTAATTACGGCCAGCGGAACAACATTGCTTGGGGCTGATAACAAAGCCGGACTGGCAGCGATTGTGGATGCCTGCCGCCAGCTGACGGATCGTCCCGAAATAAAACATGGCACCATCAAGATTTTGTTTACACCGGATGAAGAAATCGGCCGCGGCGTAAACAAAGCTGATATGCAAAAATTAGGTGCTGATTTTGGTTATACTATCGATGGGGAATCTGCCGGAACGATTGAAAATGAAACTTTTTCTGCCGATGGCGCACAACTCAAAATAAAAGGTATCAGTGCACATCCCGGTTTTGCCAAAGGCAAGATGGAAAGTGCGATCAAAATTGCCGGCAAAATTTTGGTTGAACTGCCGAGAAAGCTTTCTCCCGAAGCCACCTCTGCCAAGGAAGGTTTTATCCATCCGGTTTGCATCAGCGGCCACGTAGAAGAAGCAATTATTGATTTTCTCATCCGCGATTTTGAAGACGAGAAACTGGAAAAGCATGCTGCCGTGATCCGTGAGGTGGCCGAAAGCGTGCTGCAGGAATTTCCGTATGCTTCTTTTACCCTCAAAATCCATGAGCAATACCGCAACATGAAGCAGGTTCTGGATCAGCACCAGCAAGTGATTGATTACGGAATGGAAGCGATCAAAAGGGCTGGTATGGAACCACATTTGCGCAGTATCCGCGGCGGCACTGACGGTTCGCGCCTGTCATTTATGGGTTTGCCCTGCCCAAATATTTTTACGGGTGAACATGCTTTTCACGGTAAAGAGGAATGGGTTTCGGTGCAGGATATGCAAAAAGCGGTGAGTACGATGGTGCATCTGGCAAACATCTGGGAAGAGAACAGCTAAACGGCTGTACTTCTTTTATCAACTAAAATTTAGTATTCCTTCGAGATAAAATTTATAAATGATGCCGGACGGGAAGCAAAAATGTTTGCCAAACTATCTACCAGCCAGCCAATTGGCCGCATGGGCGAACCGGAAGAAGTGGACGCTTTGGCTTTGTATTATGCTCGGATGAGGCAGGTTTTGTGATCGGCTGCGATTATCATTTGGATGGCGGTTTTATAAAACTAAATAACTAAAAAACTTTAATAAAAGAAGCATACTGTTTTTATCAACCTAAAATTATAACCATGAAACTAATACGATACGGTGATGCCGGAAAAGAGAAAATTGGTGTCATTATCGACGGCGTTCGTTACGATACTTCTGCTTATGGCGGCGATTACAACGAGCGGTTTTTTGAGGATAACGGCCTGGCAAGATTAGAAGAATTTGTAAAAGCCAATCAAGGAAAGCTAATTGAAGTGCCTGATAGTGAGCGGCTTGGTTCGCCTATCGCACGGCCTTCCAAAATCGTTTGTATTGGGTTAAATTATGCCAAACATGCACAGGAAACCGGTGCCAAAATCCCGGAAGAACCGATTTTGTTCCTGAAATCTACCACGGCTTTGGTTGGCCCGGATGATGCTATTGTCATCCCAAAAAATTCTGTCAAGACGGATTGGGAAGTGGAACTGGCTTTGGTGATCGGCAAAAAAGCCAGTTATGTGGACGAAGCGGATGCAATGGATTACGTGGCTGGATATTGCCTGCACAACGATGTTTCTGAACGCGAATTTCAGCTGGAGCGCGGCGGCACCTGGGACAAAGGCAAAGGCTGCGATACATTTGCGCCGCTTGGCCCGTTTCTGGCCACTGCCGATGAAATTGAAGACGTGCACAACCTGCGTTTATGGCTGAAACTGAACGGCCAGATGTTGCAGGACGGCAATACAGATGATTTGATTTTCGGCATCCCAAAACTGGTTTCGTACATCAGCCAATTTATGACGCTGCTTCCTGGTGATATAATTTCCACCGGAACACCTGCCGGCGTTGGTTTGGGTTTTAACCCGCCCATATATTTAAAACCCGGCGACGTGATGGAGCTTGGCATTGACGGCTTGGGAAACTCGCGGCAGAGGGTAAAAGCGTATGCTTAAAATTATGTGCACCAGCATTTCCGGGTTTTTGATTCGGTAAGAGATAGTTGGATTGATAGCTCGATGCCAGAAACACGGTGTGATTTTTTTACTAAAAGATATGGAACCAACCTTGAAAAAGAACGGTTTTGATGAATATATAATCGTCTAATTCGATCAAGCTGAAGCAGAAAATAAGTTTCAGCTAAAAAATGCCGATAAAAACAGTATCATTAATGGTTTCGGTTTGATGCTGTTTTTATCGGCATAAAATTCAAACCTGATTTTATGTAACTTTATACGCAATGAACAAGAGCATTGAATTAATTAAGCAATTTAAAGATTTGGGATTATCAAAGAGTTTCGATTTTGATAAATTCAATCATTTTGCAATCATTCATCACTCTGCTACCATTGAAGGTTCAACGCTTACAGAAGTTGAAACGCAGCTTTTATTAGATGAAAACCTCACTCCGAAAGGCAAACCGCTGGATCATAGTTTGATGGTGAGCGATCATTATAATGCATTAAAATTTATGCTTGAACCGGCAAATCTTTCTCAAAAAGTTTCGCCGCAATTTATTCAGGAAATTAATGCACAGGTTTTGAAAAGAACCGGACAAATAATTAATACTGTTTTAGGAACTGTTGATGCTTCAAAAGGCGAACTGCGCAGAAGCAATGTTTCTGTGGGCAATAGTTATCCGGTAAATTATGATAAAGTTGAGCGTTTGCTAATCAGTTTATCTGCAAAAATAAACGAAGGTCTGGATACTTTGACAGATGATCTGGAACGCCTGGACCTTTCTTTTGATGCACATTTTGACCTGGTTACTTTGCACCCTTTTTATGATGGTAGCGGCAGGACTTCGCGCTTGTTCATGAATTATTTGCAGCAAAAAAGCAATTTGCCCTTGGGTTTGGTTTTTAAGGAGGACAAGAACGAGTATTTTGAAGCTTTGATTGCAACCTGGCAACAGGAAAACATACAGCTGTTTCGAGATTTTATGCACAATCAATATCAAAAACTGTTGGCGCAGGAAATTGAAAAGTTTAGAAATATCCAGAAGCCCCTAAAAGGCAAAACTTTCTCTTTGATTTTTTGATACGGAAACATGCTTTTCCACTGATTTTTGTCCTATAAAAGAAGTAAGGTTTTCTGGTGCTAATTTTATCGATACAACCCAATTTTCTGCCGATACCGGTTGTGTGTATTCATTAAAAACCAGCTACTTTTTAATGAATTAACAAAAAACTTCACATCACTGTAAATGACGCTATTATGCTAAAATAAATTCAAACCAAAAGCAGAAAAAAATATTGTAGATTGGTTGCTTTATTCCTATTTAAAATGAAAAACATTTACCCTACCAAAGTTCTGTCAATTATCTCCGGAGCCTTTTTGATATTGGCGTTCACCGCATCCTGCAAAAAAGAAAAAACGACCACGCCAACCGTTGCCACGCCTACAAAACTGGGTTTGTATGAGTTTGGTGCCGATGCCACTTTAAATTACAGGCAGATACAAATCAATGTTTCTAAAGTTGGTACACAAACGGTTTCCTACGGGATGGTTTTTGATACCGGTTCGGGCGGCATGGTGCTGGATGCGCAAAATATTGTACCGGCCGCTATGATTACCACTTCGGGCTTCATTTTTACAGGAGACTCTGTTGTTGTAAATGGCATCACCATCACCAGTCAAAAATCTTCGGTTACATATGGCAGCAACACCAATGGAGCTACCGTTTATGGTAATTTGGCTTATGCACCTGTTACAATCGGCGATATAAACGGAAGTATTGTGGTCAAAAGATTACCTTTTTTCTTGTACTACAAAGCGGTAGATGTAAGTGGGACCGCAGCCACAGCGCATGATTTTGATGTGATGGGTGTGGCACCAATTTATGACATCACGTTTAATAACGGCGTTTTTATAACTAGCCCGTTCAGTTATTTTGATCCGGGAACCGGCTTAACCAGAGGGTTTAAAATGGCCGCTTTAGGCACTTCTAATTTTTCAAGCAATGGCTATTCTACTTTTGTGCCGGGCGTGGTTACATTAGGTTTAACAGCTGCCGATCTTTCTTCCTCATCCGGTTTTGTGCAGCATCAGTTGGTAAATTATCCGGGAGCAGGTTATTATCCAATTATTTCATCTACAGTAACTTACAACACTAAAACACTTACAACTTATGCCCTGTTTGATTCCGGCACGGCACCTTACAGTTATATTGAAGATAGTACGGCACCAACAACCGCCGCACTTTTGCCGACAGGTAGCACGATAAAAGCAGCTACTGGTTCTGGCTTCACTTATGCTTATACAACTACCGGTACAGATTATTTGACTTACTTAGAAAACCCAAAAACATCGGGAAATGATTTTTCCATTTTTGGGTTGAATTATTTTTTGAACAATGAATACATGCTGGACCTGACCAACTATAAATTAGGTTTGAAAAATAATTAAGTTTTGGGTTGATCAGCAAAATTAGGTTTAAAATTAAAAAAGCTGCCTTTTTCGGGGCAGCTTCTTTTGATTTGATGCAATGCTTCTTTTATCGCCTAAAAAATGAATTTGGTGCTCAAAAAGTTGGATTCATTATCATTTACAATTTCATTGATCAGCGTTTTATTATCATCGTTTAGCTTCGTGGCCACCAATGATCGGATCGAAAATGCTCGCAACGCATCCACCACAGAAAGTGTTCCTTCGGCACTGTCTTTTCGCCCGGTAAAAGGGAAAATATCCGGCCCGCGTTGGCATTGGCAATTGATGTTTACGCGGCTGACCAAGTTCACAAACGGATCGATCAGCGAGGCAATTTCTTCTGCATTTTCACTAAAAATACTGACCTGCTGGCCGTGCGGCGAGTTGATCTGGTAATCAATCGCTTCTTCAATTTCCTGAAAAGGAATCACCGGGATCACCGGCCCGAACTGCTCTTCGCGATACAGTTTCATTTTTTCATTCACCGGATAAACAACTGCCGGATACACAAAAGAAGCCAGCGTTTCGCCGCCATTTTCATTGATGATTTTGGCACCGTTGGCTATCGCATCATCCAAACAAGCTTTTAAATAAGCTGGCTTTCCGGGCTCGGGCAGCGGTGTCAGGTTTACACCTTGCTCCCAAGGCATCCCAAATTTCAGTTTACTGATGGCTTCAGAAAATTCCTTTAAAAATTCATCTGCCACATCCTGGTGCACCAAAATGATTTTTAAAGCTGTACAACGCTGTCCGTTAAAAGAAAGAGAACCTGTAACACATTCACTTACAGTAAGTTTGATATTGGCATTTTTGGTAATGATGGCCGCGTTTTTCGCATCCAAACCCAAAACTGCACGCAAACGGTTGATCTTCGGATGGTCTTTTTTAAGTTGGTTGGCCACTTTGCTGGAACCGATCAGCGTTAAAACATTGATCTTGCCGGATTGCATCAGTGGCGGAACAATGTCTGCGCCGCGGCCATAAATCGTGTTCACTACGCCTTTCGGGAAACATTCCTGATAAGCTTTTAGCAGCGGATAATGCAGCAAACTACCGTGTTTCGGCGTTTTGAAAAGCAGCGTATTGCCCATGATCAAGGCCGGGATCAGCGTGGTAAAAGTTTCGTTCAGCGGATAATTAAACGGGCCCATGCACAAAACCACGCCCAATGACGAGCGGCGAACCTGCGCCACAATCCCTTGCTCGATCTCAAAACGCGATGATTGCCGGTCAATATCTTTCAACGCATCAATCGTGGCGTGTATATATTCCACCGTACGGTCAAATTCCTTTACAGATTCTGCATAAGGTTTGCCAATTTCCCACATAATCAGCTTCACCACCAAATCCTTTTGCTGCAGCATTTTATAGGTAAACTGTTCCACACGCTGGATGCGACTGGCCACACTCATGGTTGGCCATTCGCCGCGCCCGTTATCGTAAGCTGCCATCGCTGCATCCAAAGCTTCCATCGCTTCCTTGGTGCCGCAAACCGGGAACGCGCCGATCACTTTCCGCTTCAAACCCTCCGGCGTACGCACACAAACCGGCGAAGAAACTTCACTCAATTCGCCATCCCAGGTTTTCATTTCTCCGTTGGATAAATATTCCCGCTGGATGATTTGCTCTGGCAAGTTGTACTCCGGCGGAATCTGGCTTTCCTCTACAAAAATATTTTCGAGCTGATTTTTGAAATCCATTTTTTTGATCAGTTTAAGATTAAGTGATACTTCTTTTATCAGCATAAAATTTACCTGGTAAAAGAAGCATTATTTTTTAATAAAATGTTTAGAGATTATTGGCTTAAAATTGAATTGATCCGCTTTGTTTCTAAAAACTACAATCGGAACGGATTATTAAACCAAAATAATAATGGAGAAGATTAAAGCAATTTTACTAAAGCGACAACCAGTCCGGTGATAGCGATTCCTGTTGCAACCAACCATTTGATAATATCTACTTTTGCTTCGGCAATCTCTTTTCTTAAAATTACAGTATCATTTTGAAGAATAGCAATATCACTTTTCGTTGCTAAAATTTTTTCCTTTTCGATAAATTTTTGATCAACTGTCTCTTCAATTCTGGATACATATTCCTTTGCTTTTTCCTTGTCCGGAATAAATTCTAAAGTAAGTTTATACAAGCGAAGTGATTGTGAAGCCGTCATAATTTAAAACACTATTTATACAAACTTAACAAAAATTCGATTTATCTTTCGTTTTATGACGATCATTCAATACCAGCCTGCCCATTTTAATTTTTTAAGCAGATGGATTACCAGCCCGGAGCTTCTTTTTCAGTTTGCGGGAACAACATTTTCTTATCCGATTACAGAAAACCAGTTGCTTAATTACCAAAACGAAAACCCGGAACGCAATTTTTACATTGGTTTAAATACTGATAATAAAGCGGTTGCTTTTGGCGAGATCATCCCGCAGAAAAACAACATTCCGCGTTTAGGAAGGTTGCTGATCGGCAATCCTGCCGAACGCGGAAAAGGTTTCGGTACTTCTTTTATCCGCCTTTTATTAGCAGAATGTCAGGCTTTGTTTCAAACAAAAACGGTCGAATTATTTGTGCTAGAGGATAATCTTCCGGCAATTAAATGCTACCAAAAAATCGGCTTTCAGTTTTTGCCCGGCCAAACCTGGGAAATGAGTCATCAGCAACAAATTTTTGTGTTGCTAAAAATGGCTTACAATCTTTAATTTTATCCATCCAAATGATCCCTTTTTTACACGAAGTTGCTGCCGATCTAATTGCCCGTTTGGGTGATAATTTGAAAGAAGCTGCCATCATTTTTAACAACAAACGCCCGGAAGCTTTCCTAAAAAAACATTTGGGCGAGTTGCAGGGCAATGCTTCTTTTAGCCCTACTTTTTTCACTATTTCCTCGTTTTTTGCGGCTTCTACCAATTTGGTGGTTGCCGATCCGTTGAAACAGTTTTTTATTTTGCATCTGGAGTTTAATAAATTGCTGGTTGCCGAAGGAAAACCTACACTTTCGCCGGACCAGTTTTTCCCAATGGCCAACATCATTTTGAGTGATTTTGCAGAAGTGGATTACGATTTGGTGGATGCCGCTTCGTTGTTTACGCAGCTGGAAGATATTGCCGTTATCCAGCAGCAGTTTGACCATTTTACCGAAGAGCAGCAAGCGTTTTTGGAGCGTTTTTGGTCGTCGTTTTCTGCGGATAAACAACGCTCGCACCAGCAAAAATTCCTGGAGTTGTGGATCAGGATGCCGGCTTTGTACCGCAATTTCCATCAGGCCATGCAAGCTCAGGGATTGATTACCACAGCGCAAACTTACCGCCGGCTGGCAAACGGCACAGCGGACGATCCAAAATTTATTTCCCCGTACAAGAAGCTGATCTTCATTGGTTTCAATGCCTTGAATAAATGCGAAGAAAAGCTTTTCAAGCAATGGCAAAATGAAGGTTGCGCGTTGTTTTATTTCGATACAGACGATTATTATTTGCAGGATAATTTGCAGGAAGCCGGCGTTTTTCTCCGCAGAAATATCAACAGAAGCGAGCTCATCAATTCTTTTCCGCAGCAACAATTTTTAGGTGATAAAAGAAGCATAGTCGATGTCATCAAAACCCAAGGCCACGCTGCACAAGCCAAAATCCTCATCGAAAAAATCAATTTTGAAGCTTTGTCTGCTTTTTCTGATGATCCCGAAAAAACGGCAATCATCTTGGCAGATGAAACTTTGCTTGTTCCCGTCATGCAAACGCTGCCGCCTGAAGCCGGGATTGTAAACATTACGATGGGCTATCCGCTCACGCAATCGCCGCTTTTCGGGCTGACGGAATTGTGGCTGAATATCCAGGAACAAATCAACAAACAACAAAAACACACCGTTTATTACCGCGATGCACTGGCATTTTTATCGCATCCGCTTTCCGGCGTAAAGGCGGCCGAACGCGAGGAACTGCAAAACAAATTGCTGAACCATCAATGGGTGGAAGTGCCGCTGACCGAACTACATTTGATCTCGGCTTTGGCACCCAATTTTTTTACGTCGCGGCATACCGGTTTGCAAACTATTGATGCTTTGTATTTGATGCTGACGGCCGTTTTGGAGCAGCGGCAACGCCAAAACCAGCTGAATGAACTGGAAGCAAACCTAATTTTGGAAGCCTGCAAAAAGCTGAATTTATTGCATGATAACCTGGATGCTTATGCGCCAAATTTGGGTTTGTCGCTGGTTTTTGCATTGATTAGAAAGACTTTAAGCAGTTTGGCCGTTCCTTTAGAAGGCGAACCGTTGCGCGGAATCCAGGTGATGGGCATGCTGGAAAGCCGTTGTCTGGATTTTGAACATGTGATTATTTTGGGGATGAATGAAGGCACGATGCCGAAGCGCAGTGTCAATCCAAGTTTCATCCCGGATAGTTTACGCCGCGCTAACGGCATGGCGGTTTTGGAAAATCAGGATGCTATTTCTGCCTACCTTTTTTACCGCTTGCTGCAACGATCTGAAAAAGTTACGCTGGTGTACGATGGTTTGGGCGAAGATACGGAAGCCGCGGAACCAAGCCGTTTTATCCGGCAGCTGGCTTATGAAAGTAAACTGAAATTCAATTATTTACAGCAGGAGCAGCCGGTCAGGATTGAATCTTCTAACGTAATCGTGATCCCAAAGCAAGGCAAGGTTTGGAAGGAAATGGAAAGCTTCTTTTACAATGGAAATCCTTTCAAAACCAGCAATGTTTCGGCCACCACTTTAACTACTTATCTGGCTTGTACACTGCAGTTTTTCTTTCGGTACGTAGCTAAAATCAAAGAGCCGGAAGAAGTGGCGGAAAACCTGGAAGCTAACCAAATCGGTTCGGCGTTGCACCAAGCTTTGGAATGGTTTTATTCGGATTTGATCAAAACCGATACCGTAATTACGGCGGATCGCATCGACCAAAAACTACCGGAAATCCCGGAATACAGCCGTGCGGCATTGTCGATGGTGCTGTTTAAAAACCGGGCGCAGCTGAAACACACCAACAGTATGCAGCAGATTGTACTGCAGATAGTGGCCGAATACATGAAAGCAATTTTGGTGCATGATCATCTGCATTCGCCGTTCCAGATTGTAGAACTGGAGAATAAAAAAGATTACAAATACCATTTCCCTATCGAAATCAGCGGGCAAAAAAAGTATCTGCAACTGTACGGCATTTTGGACCGCGTAGATGAAAAAGACGGACAAACGCGCATTGTAGATTATAAAACCGGAAGTGATGAACTGAAATACAGTTCATTGGAAAAGCTTTTTGAGCGCGACGGCAAAGCGCAAAACAAAGCCGTGGTCCAAACGCTTTTTTACACTTTTATTTATGAACAGGTGCGGAAAACCAGCCACGTAGAACCCAATTTATATGCCGTGCGGAAAATGGAAACCGAAGGAACGCGCTTTAAATCCGGCAAAATTGTGTTACAATCTGTTGATTTAGAAAATGCCAAAGCGGCTTTTTCCGGTCATTTGCAAAATACTCTGGATGAGTTATTTGATCAGCAAATCCCTTTTAACCAAACTACGCGTTTGGAAACTTGCCAGTATTGCCCGTATAAAGATATTTGCGAACGGTAGGTTTTTGGGTTGATGCTTCTTTTATCGGGTAAAAATTGTGATTAGATATTAAGTTGTTCTTTGCTTTTTTATTGCAACTGGCTTTTCAAATATTGGGTAAACTCTTCTTCGTCCTGCCAGTTTCCATCGTATTTTTTACCATTGACAAAAAATGACGGCGTACCGTTAACACCGCTTCTTACACCGCTTTCAAAATCATTTTCAATTTTGCCGGAAACCGCACTTTTTTGCATGTCGCTTTTAAACTGGTTTACGTCCAGCCCAAGCTTTTTTGCAAAAGAGACCAAATGTTCTTCATCCAGTTGTTGCTGGTTTTCATAAAGCATATCGTGCATTTCCCAAAATTTGTTTTGCAAGGCTGCTGCTTCTGCCGCCTTCGCTGCGTTTTCTGCATCGGGATGCACTTCTGGCAAAGGAAAATTTCGGAAAACAAGTTTTAAATCATCTCCCAAAGTTTGCTGTACCGCTTTTAGAATCGGGTAAGCCTCACCGCAGTAACTGCATTGATAATCACCATATTCTACCAGTTCAAGCGGTGCATTGCTGCTGCCCTGAATGTGGTCTTGATTAGAAACTGCTGTTTTTAGTTGTGTGCTCATTGTTTTAAGTTTTAATGTTTATCTAATTTTTCCAAAGCATCAAGAATTCCGTCCGCTCCCGGGTTTATGCCTACCGGTGATAAATAATTCCATGCTATCATCCCTTTTTCATCCAATACAAACAATGCCCTTTGCGCTTCCCCTAATTTTTCATCATACACGCCATACATTTTGGCTACTTCACCTTTGGGCTGAAAATCTGAAAGTAACGGAAAATGAAATTTGCGGTTTTGGGTAAAAGCTAAATGACTCCAAATGCTATCCACCGAAATTCCTAACAATTGCGCATTGTGCTTTGAAAAAAGCTTAAGTGTTTCATTAAAAAGGGCCATTTCATCACCGCATACCGGGCTCCAATCGGCAGGATAAAAAGCCAGGATAACTTTTTTGCCCAGCAGTTCACTTAATTTTACTTTTTGGTCTGGCGTCGAGTTTAACTCAAATTCGGGTGCCTGGATTCCTGTTGCTAACATAATTCTTAAAGTTTGAGCTTAAAATGTTTTGGCAAATTGCTTCCTTTTCAGACAATCAGGTTTAGAAGTTGTTTAAATTTGTTTCCGTAGGATTAACATACTTCTTTT
>CAXSBZ010000016.1:0-71496 GCA_964236465.1 uncultured Sphingobacteriaceae bacterium
GCATCTCCGCAGAGACTTGGAAAAAAGCAGGTTTACGGTTGACTTGTACCAGCAATATCGAAAGCATTTGGGCTTGCCCAGATTTATCCTGCTAAAAGAAGTACAGGCGCAATTGGTGCCAGCGCATGTGAAACAATTGTTAGGATTAAAAGCTGTTTTTTTACTGAAACTGATGGTGCCAGTGTATAAACTGAGCCGGAAAATAGGTTTGGATCGATTGGTAAAAGCCTTGATATTGCCGCCGAATTATCAGCCGCAAATTAAAGCGATGGATATTGCAGAAAACACTAATTACAGTATGAAATTTTTAAATATTTGAACAACGTTTTTTTTAACTGATACTCTGTTAAATTTTTATCCAACAATTTATGGCCATCATCGAACCTGTAAAAAAAGACCCGGCAAATCCGGATTTATTAAAAAGAAAATCTGCTGCATTGCGTTTATGGCATTGGTCGAACGCCATTATCATCTCCGGTTCGTTGATTACAGTTTTAATCAATTCAACTGTTTTGAATAACCGCGGCAATCAATCTTTTTTAAAAACAGAACTGCAAAAAGGCGGAACAAGTTTAACCAACCAGCAGGCAGGATCATTGGCACATGCGCAAAGTGATGAAGTTTGGGGGGTACACGTATATTTCGGGTACTTCCTGGCTGCTTTTTTTGTGTTCAGGCTGATCCTGGAATTTTTCCAGCCTCAAGGCCAGCGATTTTTTGCAGGGCTAAAAGAAGCTTATAACCACTATTTTAACCTCAAACAAAACCGTTATCTTGCCGGGCACGAGTTGGCAGTAAAAGTTATTTATATGCTATTTTATTTGTTGCTAACCATTATGGTTGTTACCGGTCTTTCGCTTGCTTTTGGGGACCAGCTCAGCTTTTTAAAACCAATCCGGCATTCTATTAAAAGTGTCCATGGTTTTTGCATGTATTTTGTTTTGGCCTATATCGTGGTGCATATAGCAGGTGTTATTTTGGCGGAGAGAGGTAAAGAGCCGGGGGTTGTTTCTAATATGATCAACGGCGGAAAGGCAGACCAGGAATAATGCTTCTTTTGGCACACTAATTTTTAGGTGGTAAAAGAAGCATCCGTTCAAACAAATTTGGCAAGTTCCCGGCTTTGCGGCAAATCCTTTAGCTTTGCACTTATCATATCAAAACAAATTAAAAATGTTAAAGGGATTCTTTAATACACCCGAACCGGTTAACGAACCGGGTTTAAATTACGGTCCGCACAGTGCAGAACGTGCGCTGCTTAAACAAGCGATTGCCGAAGTGCGCGCGCAGGAAACGGATTTGCCGATGTACATTGGCGGCCAGGAAGTGCGCACGGAAAACAAGCTGGCAGTGCGCCCGCCGCACGAACACAAACATGTGCTGGGTTATTTTTCTGAAGGTGATGCCGGGCATGTGCATGAAGCGATTGCGGCGGCATTATCTGCCAAACAAGCTTGGGAAAACTTGGCCTGGGAGCAGCGCGCAGCCATATTTTTGAAAGCTGCGGATCTGGTTGCCGGCCCGTATCGCTATAAAATTAATGCGGCTACGATGCTGGGGCAATCCAAAAATGCTTTCCAGGCGGAGATTGATGCCGCTTGCGAATTTATTGATTTTTTGCGTTTTAATGTGGCTTACATGTCGGAAATCTACGCGCAGCAACCCGTATCCGGCAAAGGCGTTTGGAACCGGATGGAGCAGCGGCCGCTGGAAGGATTTGTATTTGCATTGACGCCTTTCAACTTTACCGCCATTGCCGGAAACCTGCCTGCTTCGGCCGCGATGATGGGCAACGTGGTGGTTTGGAAACCTGCTTATCCGCAGGCTTATGCGGCCAATGTGATCATGCAGGTTTTTAAAGAAGCCGGTTTGCCGGATGGCGTGATCAACCTGATTTATGTGGATGGCCCGGTGGCCGGAGAAGTGATTTTTAACCATCCTGATTTTGCCGGAATTCATTTTACCGGCTCCACCAAAGTTTTCCAGAACATCTGGCAAACCATTGGCAACAACATCCACAAATATAAATCGTACCCGCGCATTGTGGGCGAAACCGGGGGCAAGGATTTTATTTTGGCCCACAAAAGTGCCAATCCGGAAATCGTGGCGACGGCATTGCTCCGCGGTGCTTTTGAATATCAAGGACAAAAATGTTCGGCTGCTTCGCGCGCTTATTTGCCCAAATCTTTGTGGCCTGCGATTAAAGATAAATTGGTTGTTGATCTGGGAACGATCAAAATGGGAACGGTAGAAGATTTTGAAAATTTCATCAATGCGGTCATCACCGAAGCCTCCTTTGATAAGCTGGCCACTTATATTGATGCGGCAAAAACAGCATCGGGCGTAGAAATTATTGCAGGTGGAAATTATGATAAATCCATTGGTTATTTTGTGGAGCCGACCATCATTCAAACCCAAGACCCGAAATACATAACGATGTGCGAAGAACTGTTCGGGCCGGTTTTAACGGTTTATGTGTATGAAGATGAGGAGTTTGATGCGGTTATGGAAATTATTGATACCACTTCGCCTTATGCTTTAACCGGATCGATTATCTCCACCGACCGTTATGCCATTGAAAAAGCAACTTACAAACTACGCAATGCCGCCGGAAACTTTTATGTAAACGATAAATGTACCGGTGCCGTAGTTGGCCAGCAGCCGTTTGGCGGTGCAAGAGGTTCCGGTACGAATGATAAAGCGGGTTCGATGATTAATTTATTGCGTTGGGTTTCGCCGCGAACGATCAAGGAAACTTTTGACCCACCGAAGGATTACCGGTATCCGTTTTTGGAGCGGGAGCTTTAGAGGAATTGAAAAAAGTTCGGCTGAGAGGTCGAACTTTTTTGTTTTGTAATAATTGGAGATTTAAACAAATAAATTTAATATTCAACAGAAAGTTGCAAATGGCCGCCAAAACCTTCATTGATAATTCGCATTAGAGTGGAAAGCCGAATATCGCTTGCATTATTTTCAATCCGTGAAATGTAGGATTTGGTTGTACCGCACTTAGCAGCAAGCTGTTCTTGTGTCAAATTGTTTTTCTCCCGCATTTCTTGTATGAGCACGCCTAATTTAAATGCTTCAAATCCCTGTTCGTGCGCCTCCCGCGTTTGAGTTCCTTTTTTGCCATATTGCTGGTCAAGATGATCCTCAAATGAGGTCAGGTTTTCATTTTTTTGAACTTGCTTTTTCATCGAAATATTCTTTTTTTAATTTTTCTGCTAATTCAATTTCATTTTTTGGTGTTTTCTGTGATTTCTTTTGAAAACCATTAAGTAAAATAATAAGATTTCCCTCGTCAAAAAAGCAGAAAACTCTAAAAATATTATTACCAACTTCTACCCTAATTTCATAAAGTCTGTCGGTATTTTCCATGTGGCTAAAATATTTTGCCGGAACTCTTTCCAAAGTCATAATCAACTCAAATGTCCAGTCAAATTTCTTTTTAACATTTACCAACTGTTTATTATAAAAATCCAAGTAATGATGTTTGTAGAAAAAGATGTTCCTTTTGAAGTTTTTTTTCACTTAACTAAGTTAGCTAAATAGGAAACATTTGCAAAATTATATTTAGTAAAATTTACGGTAATCAAGTTTCTTTAAGAGCGATTGAAAGACCTTTGACCCCTGCCGAAAGATTACTGTTATCCGTTTTTGGATAGAGAGTTGTAGGAACAAAAAAGTCTGGCTTTAGAGCCAGACTTTTTTGTTTGATACTGAATATGTAATTTATTTTGAATAAGCAGGATCCTAAATCCAAAAGATTGGAATCTCAAATCCTAACCAGCAAAAAGGCGTTCTTTTATACTTGATCACTACGATGCTAAAATATTTTTCGCAATCTGAGTAAGCTTTTCATCAGCTTGTTTAGCTTCATTCAAGCACACTTGCATTTCTTGCTGGGCTTGGCTAAGTCCAACTGCTGTAGTATAACTTAATTGGGTGCCAAAAGCTGCTATCCAGTAGTGCAATGCTAATTGTCCGCTGGTTATTATACCTAAATCGCGGCTATATTCATCTTGAGCCTGTTGCCTGATTTTTTTGCTAACCAGGTAATGCGCTTTCATGATTTCGTTTTCTTGGTCTGCTGTGCCACCTACTTCTTCAAGGCAACGGTCAATCCTTTGCGACCAAACTTTTGACTGGTCTGTGCCTTTATTCAACTCACTTTTCAGCTCGTCATTCTTTGCGTCGTTTAATATCTCGCTTGTAGCATCAGCAGCTACTTTGCTTCCCGCTTTCATCGCTGCAAAACCTTGTTTAATCAGCTCTTTTAATTCTTTTTCTTTCATTTTGGTTTTCTTAAAAATAATTAGTCATCATTTGTTTGTTTCTTGTTATCTGCTTTATCAAGATTTCAAATGTTACCATTAAACACCCTGGCTTTAGTTAAGTTTTGCTAACCATAGCAGAAAGAGAAGTTATTAACTTAAACTGAAAATTTATGCCACAAAAAGGTGTTGACCATTTATATTTTTAAAACACTTATTTAAATAAAGGAATACTAAATCTGTGTATAAACAGCAGATACATTGTTTTTAAAGCTGATTCAGGTTATTTTGCATGCTTCTTTTATGGCATTAAAATCATTGGTTTATGTGCTTTTTGTACCGATGCAGTAGCCAGATACAAAATTTACAAGCATAAAATAAATGTTGGTTCACAAAGTTTATGGCAAGAGGTTTCGTCAAGAACGATTAAAGATAATTTGATCTACCAAAGGATTATCGTTACTCTTTTTTTGATAGAGAGTTTTAGGAATTGGAAAGTCCGGCTGAGAGGTTGGACTTTTTTGTTTAGTATTCAATCTACAGGTATGATTTTGTAAACTTGACGGTAATACAACATTTGAATATACAAACTAAACTTCAAATATTTCTTAGAAACCCTTTAGAAGTCCGTAAGAGGTTTATGTGCGAAGTCAAAATGGCATTTAGTTTTTAACATTAAAGAAGTGGCAAAAATTTAATTAAGCTGAATCACTGGGTAAATCAAATAAAAAATAAAAAAGCATACTTTAGCAAATCAATTCTTAACATTCTATGAAATATTTTTACTGCCTATTATTGTTTGTATTTACGTCACCCTTTTTTTGTAGAGCCCAGACCAATTATAAACCGGGTTACATCATTAATTTGAAGGGAGATACAATTCGAGGTTTTATTGACTACCGTGACTGGAATAATAATCCAGAAAAGATTTCTTTTAAAAACACAATAGAAAGTAAATCTCAAATATTTAACACTAATACAATCAATTATTTTGCTGTAGATCAAGTTACAGCTTATCAAAAATTTGTTGTTATCATTAGTACAAAAGCTGATAATCTTAACAATTCAAGTTCTAACACAGACACCAGTTATAAGGTTAAAGTTTTTCTTCAAGTTTTGCAGAAAGGTGAAAACTTAGCCTTGTATTCTTATGCTAGCCCGCTTAAAACCCTTTTTTATATTGGCGAAGCTCCTGATTTTATGCCTGTTGAATTAGTATATAGGAATCCGGATACCAATCGTCCTGCAATTCTCACCCAAAACATTACAGGAAATGAAATTACTTATATGAAGCAACTGTTTAATCTGTCTACTAAGTATCATAAAGATTCAGAAGTTGTTAAAAAAGATATTGAAATGAGTACTTATAATACCTCAGATTTAACCAACTTAGTAAAAATTCTAAATGGTTACGATAAAAGGACTGACAGTATTCATAAAAAATTATATCGTGAAGTAATCTTTTTTGCTGGCACTGGAATAAGCATTACAAATACATCAAGTAATACAAGCACACCCTATAATCAAAGCGGTGGAAAAAATCATACTTCTTTATTTCCGAAGTTGACTTTAGGCTTCAACGCATATACTAATCCTATAACTCGCCGGCTTATACTTGCCGGAGAATTAGGTTTTACAGGGAATTTATTTAATGTAACATATCAAAATTTAAAATTTCCTTACGGTACTTTCCAGTATAAATTTAACCAATATACAATATCGTTTAGTCCGCAAATAATTTATAATATTTATAATGGACAAAGCTTTCGATTCTTTGCTGGCGGCGGCGGTTCAGTTAATTTTTCTAATTATGGAAATAGGCTTTTTACTAGTCTTACCGGAACCAATAACTTAACTGTGCAGCCTTTTCAGTTTAACAATTTCAGCGTAAGCTTTTTGGCAAAAGCAGGCGTACTTTTATATAACAAAGTTGAAATTTATACTGATAATCTATTTAATACTGATGTTACCAATCAAAACGATAACTATTTCTTTTTGCAAGCTAAAGTAATACAAATTGGTATAAACTATCATTTTTAAGTATTTTGTTAAAAAATTACTCGTTTCTTTCATTTGAACAAAACAGAAGACGAGAAACTTCTCGTCTTCTGTTTTATAACTAAATGATGTTATTTGTAGTATTTGCAATCTTATATCTTTTAAGCTTAGAATGCTTTTTTCATACATATAGAAATATACTAATCGAAAAGCAATTAGCATCATGGATACTTAACCTAAAACTCATCCGATTTCTTACTCATCGTATTCTTCAGCACCTCAATCTTCTTCACAAACAAATCATCCATCGCTTTCAAAACCCGTTTGCGCTGCCCGATGCCCAGCAAACCACCGCCTTTGCCTTTGTCCACATCGTACAAAGTGTGTTCGCTGTTGTGATTTTTATCATTGTAGATTATGAAAATATTGTCGAAAGTATAACGGTAACGGCCTTTTTTCAGTTCCAGCTTGATGTTGTACCGCAACGTCATGTGTTCGTCGCCGATGTTGGTTTGGGTTTTAAAAGTGGCCGGTTCTTCCACCGATGCAATTAACAATCCGTTGGTTTTGTCATCCGTCGTAATTTTGGTGTTTACCAAAGCCAGTTTGGTCAAAAATAACCGCGCAGATTTGTACAAATCTGCCGTTGTTAATGTCGAATCCACTTCCACCACATTGCCGTAATACAAATACCGGTCTTCGGCTTTGTAATGGAATTCGCTTGATTGTGCTTTCGCAAAAAAGGGCAGTAAAAACAGTATCGCCAGAATAAATTTTTTCATCAGTATTTTAAATTTTTGTGGGTTGATAATCCAATGGTTTTTGTGTGATGGCTAATTTATACTTTTAACCGGAATTAGCTTTATCTTTTCAAACCAAACCCGCACTTTAATCTATTCAACTTTAATCAAGCCAATTTTAGGTCGATAAAAGAAGCATATCATTTAAGTAGAAATCAGCACCAATTTTTACCCGATAAAAGAAGCATCAATCCAAACGCAATCCAATTTCGCGCAGCAAGATAGCAGCGTTAAAAGTTTTGCAGGCACCGTCTTTTAGCTTGTAATCAAAAAACATATCCTGGTTTTGCATCCGGATATCAAAATGGAAATTGCGCACTTTCTCCGGAAAATTATCTGCCAAATCAGCAATTTGCAGATCGTGCGTAGCCACCAAAGCAGCCGTTTGCTGGCTCACCAAGCGCTCAATAAAAGCTTTGGAACCTGCATATTTATCTTTACTGTTGGTGCCGCGCAGCATTTCGTCAATCAAAACCAGCGTGTCATTTTCGGATGCTGTTTTTACAAGGATCATTTTCAAACGGTCCAATTCCGCTTTAAAAGTGGATGTGCTTTCGTTCAGTGAATCTTTAATCCGCATATAACTCACTATTTTCAATACCGAAACCATCAAACTTTCGGCACAAACCGGCGCGCCGGCATAAGCCAAAACTAAGTTGATGCCCAGCGTGCGCAAAAACGTACTTTTTCCGGCCATGTTGGAACCGGTGATCACGTCAACCGTTTTGGTTTTCATGCTGAAATTGTTGCTGATGCATTTTTCTGATGCAATTAAAGGATGTCCCAATGCCGAAGTTTCAACCTGAAACTCATTTGTAATTGTTGGAAATGGCCAGTCGGGATGATTGTAATGCAGCGTGCTTAGACTAATCAGAGCTTCAAAAGCGGAAATCACTTCAAAACCATTTAAAATTAACTTGGATGAAGTTTGATGCCAATTTGCAACTTTAACAGAGCATCGGATTCCCCAAAGGAAAAGCAGATTTAAAAATATAGCTGCAATTGGCGTATTCATCAAATCAAATTGCTTGATGATGGTTGCCAGATCAGCAATTTTCGGATAGGTTTTTTCACCGTTTTGATGCTGGCATTGTTTTACTAAGTCGATCAAATATTGGCTTTCCCATTTTTCTTCTTCAATCCATTTCAACACAGTAGAATAGGAGTTGAGCTGGCCTGCACATTTGCTAAAACCGCTGTGAACACTCATGATCTGCCTGCCATAAATGCCTGACAAAAAGAAATTAAACAATAAAATCAAGGCTATAATTTCCAAAAAAACAGTGCTAAAAGAAGCACAGATAATTAAAATCCCAACTAAATACGGCAAAATGGCAACATATATTTTCAACCATTTTTGATCTGTAAACCCAATTCTTTTTTTTAATCCGTTTTGAATGGCAGCACCAAGTTTTTCCATTTCCTGGTTGATAAACGGAAGCAAATTCGCCCTAAAATCAAATGTTGCCTTTATCTTTTGTTTGAGTTCTTTTATGGCTTGCTGGCGTTCTTCTATAGTGTTTTTATCAGCGGGTTTTTTATACCAGTCGGCTAAAATAGCTTTCCCATTTTGCGTGTTGCTGCGGTTGATTAAATGGAACAAAGAAAAAGGACCGAAAATATCCAAGTCATCAGTGTAAGGATGGGAAGCATCAGCAAAACCGGAACCATCATCGTAGCTGTTTTTATTTTCTTTTAGCTGATTAATTTCGTTTTCCAAAACCGATAACAGGTTCTTATTAAAATCATGCTGCTGCTGCAATTTAGCCTGCTTCATTACCAATTGCATAAAAACAAAACTGGTGAGCAAAAAAACCAGCAACATGTAAATAGACCCATATCTACCAACTAAGTAAATACCGGCAATACCAATCAAAAAAGCCCCAAGCCGATAAAACGAAACCTGGTTAATACTTCTTTTAAGGGATAAAACTTTAGTTGAAAGCTTATCTGCTTCCTGTATGTATTTTTGGAAAATCAGATGTTCCTGCGCAGTCATTTATTCATAATTTTTAAGCTTTAACTTTGTGTAATATTTTGGCGAAAATATCCAAATCAATCCACATCTGTTTATTTAATTCTGATCCTGTTAAATGAAAATCACGCTGTTATCTGTTGGGAAAACTGAAGAAAAATATCTGCTGCAAGGCATTGATATCTACCTGAAACGGCTGAAACATTACATCAAACTGGAAATTACGGAGTTGCCCGAACTGAAAAATACGAAAGGTTTGAGCCAGGACCAGCAGAAAGCCAAAGAAGCGGAACTGATTTTGAAAAAAATAATTACTACCGATTTTGTGGTTTTGCTGGATGAACGCGGGCAGGAACTTTCGTCGCTCCAATTTGCCGATTTGCTCAGTAAAAGAATGTTGGCCTCTACCCAAAACCTGGTTTTTGTGATTGGCGGTCCGTATGGTTTTGACAGTTCGGTTTATCAGCGCGCCAACGATAAACTGTCGCTTTCCAAACTCACTTTTTCGCATCAAATGGTGCGTTTGTTTTTTGCAGAACAGGTTTACCGTGCGTTTACGATTTTGAAAGGCGAACCTTATCATCATGAGTAGATTTGAGGTTTGGAATGCTGTTTTTATCAGATAAAAAACTGACTGATAACTGGTAGCACACAACCCAAAACCCGCAACCAAATAGTAACTTTGCATCATGACCCACGATCATAACCACGCACACCACCACCACGATCATGCACCGAAAATAACGCATCTGACAAGAGCGTTCATCATCGGTATTATTTTGAATGCGGCTTTTGTTATTGCAGAAGTTATCGGCGGATTGTACACGCATTCCCTTTCTTTGCTTACTGATGCCGGCCATAATCTCAGCGATGTAGCCAGTTTAGCTTTGGCTTTGCTGGCTTTCAAACTTACCACTGTGGCCAAAAACAGCCAATATACGTATGGTTACAAACGCTCTACAATCATCGTTTCGTTGCTAAATGCCATTATTTTGCTGGCTGCCGTGGTAATTATTGCTTACGAAGCAGCCCTGCGTTTTTTGCACCCGGAACCAATTGCCGGTGCCACGATCGCCTGGATTGCAGCTGCCGGGATTTTGGTAAACGGCATTACAGCCTGGCTTTTTGTACAAGGCAAAGAAAAAGACTTGAACATAAAAGGCGCGTATCTGCACATGGCGATTGATGCCGTGGTGTCATTCGGCGTCGTTATTTCCGGCGTAGTTATTTATTTTACGCATTGGTTTTGGGTGGATAGTTTGGTTAGTTTGATTATTGTTGTCGTGATCATCGGCGGCACTTGGAACCTGCTGAAAGAAAGTTTAAGGCTTTCGTTGGATGGCATCCCGAAGGAACTCAATCTGGAAAAAGTGAAAGCCGCAATGCTCAAAATAAAAGGTGTTTTGGATGTGCACCACATCCACATTTGGGCGTTGAGCACTACTGAGAACGCGCTGACCGCACATTTAGTAATCGAGCAAAATGCAGTTACTTCTTTTAGCCATATAAAAGAAGAATTGCGGCACGAATTGCTGCATTTGGACATTCAGCACAGCACTTTTGAACCGGAGTTTTCTGTAGAAAGTTGCAGCAATGTAAGTTGTTGAAATAGAAAATGCTTCTTTTATCAACCTAAATTTGGGGTGATAAAAGAAGCATTTTACCGTCCTGTCATTTCGCCAAACAAGTAAGGGCGATTCATGAATCGCCCTTACCCTGATTGATTTTCTGTTTTCACTTCATTTTTTGCCGCAACAGGAGCAGTTTCAGGCTCAGCCTCAAACTCGGGTCGGGTTTTCAAAATCTCAAACCAGCTAATGATTTTTTTGATGTCCGAAGCATAAACTTTATCCTCATCATGTTCCGGTGCTGCTTCGCGGAAAAATTCGCGCAACGTTTTTCCATCCGCTTTTTTGGCATCCGGCATGTTTTCCAACGTTTTCATTCGCGCTAAAATATCCGTCAGCTTTAAATCTTCCTGCTCACCAAAAATCGTAATTTCATCCAAAGCCGCCAGTTTGGCCGTGCTCAGGTTGACCACCAGTTTCAGCTTTTGCGCATCCAGGCTTTCCAAAATAAAACCGGTTTTGCTTTGTGCCATTGCCCGCCACAAACCCGGTTTCCCGGAAACGGAAACTATTCCATGTAAATTCATTTTTTGAGTTTTATGTTAAATTTGTAAGTGATGAATTAGATCAGCCTCAGTCCAAAAGGTTTACGCCGGATATTTAAAACGTATCACTTAAAACTTTTTCTATCCTTCAATCACTTCAATACTGGTAATCTTATCGCCCTGCCGGATTTGATCAACCACATCCACATTATCCACCACTTTACCAAAAACCGTGTGGTTACGGTCTAAATGCGCTGTGTTTGCGCGGCTGTGGCAGATGAAAAACTGAGAACCACCGGTATTGCGGCCGGCATGGGCCATGGAAAGTACGCCGCGATCATGATATTGGTTTCCGCCCGTCAGCTCACAATCAATTTTATAACCCGGGCCGCCGCTGCCGGCGCGCGAAGCGGTTGACGGATCTTTAGAAAGCGGATCGCCGGTTTGCACCATAAAATTTGGGATCACGCGGTGAAAAGCCACGCCGTTGTAAAAGCCATCTTTTGCTAATTTTGTAAAGTTGGCTACGGTATTCGGCGCATCCTGTTCGTAAAATTCTACGGTCATGTCGCCTTTGTCGGTTTTAATAATTGCTTTGCTCATTTTTTTGTTTAAAGAGGTGCAAAGTTAGTATTTTAGACCTAATATCAGATTTTGAAATTGATTTAAGATGAAGAGTTTCCGTGCTGTTTTTATCACTATAATTTTATGTTTGGCTGGGTTTTGGGTTGATGCCGCTTCCATTTTAATCCCGATGGACGAAACACAACACGATCATTTAAAATCCTACGGTATCGCGTTCTGGGTTTTGAAAAATAATGAAGAAGTGGACTGGCTGCTTAATTATCGCGGCGGCAGTTTTATGCTGAGATACAGCCAGAAAGCAGAGTCTGAATGCAAGGTGAGAGGTGTGAGCTATGAGGTTTTAGCGGATGCAAAAGTTACTTCGATTTTGAATGAAATTACTGATCCGTCTGTGAATATGGATATGGTGAAGCTGGAAAAAGCACCCAAAATGGCCGTTTATTCGCCCAAAAGCAAACTGCCCTGGGACGATGCCGTAACACTGGTTTTGACGTATGCCGAAATCCCGTACACAGTTTTGTATGATGAGGAAATCATCAAAGGCGAGCTGCCCAAATACGATTGGCTGCACCTGCACCACGAAGATTTTACCGGCCAGTACAGCAAATTTTACTCCGCTTTCCACAATGCGGCCTGGTACATTGAAGATCAGGAACGGCAGGAAGCATTGGCCAAAAAATTAGGTTTTAAAAAAGTATCACAAATGAAGCTGGCTGTGGCCAAAGATATCCGTGATTTTTGTTCGGGCGGCGGTTTTTTGTTTGCAATGTGTTCCGGTACGGATTCCTTTGATATTGCTTTGGCTGCGGATGGAGCAGATATTTGCGAACGTATGTTTGATGGCGATGCCGCTGATCCGAACGCACAATCCAAGCTGGATTTTAACAAAACCTTCGCTTTTAAGGATTTTAAGCTGGATGAAAACCCGTATAGCCACAGCTTCAGCAACATTGATGTAACGCCAACCCGGAGCGTGGGCCGTGCAGATGATTTTTTTACTTTGTTTGATTTTTCGGCTAAATGGGATGTCGTTCCTTCGATGCTTACCCAAAATCATGATAAAGTGGTGAAAGGTTTCATGGGCTTGACAACCGCTTTCCGCAAAGAGCTGATCAAGCCAAATGTGTTGATTTTGGGCGAATTGAAATCCGCCGGGGAAGCGCGCTACATCCATGGCGATTATGGCAAAGGCCAATGGACTTTTTACGGCGGCCACGACCCGGAAGATTACCAGCATGCCATCGGCGATCCGCCAACGGATTTAAAACTGCACCCCAATTCTCCGGGTTATCGTTTGATTTTAAATAATGTTTTGTTTCCGGCCGCGAAGAAAAAGAAACAGAAGACTTGATACTGTTTTTATCGGTATAAATTTTAGAATTGTTTAAGAAACTGTTTTTATTAAAATCAAATTTTCATGTTAATCATATTGAAACTTAATTGTTAAAAATAGTTACAGGAGTAATTTCTGTAAATCGCAAAGCTATAATTTTTGCTTCAAAATAAAATTTGGCAAATAATAGGTAAAGTAATTGAATACTTTACCAAGAAGACTGTTTGAGGAAACATAGAAGATATGAAATCCTTTTCTTGATATATTACCTAATAATTTCATACTCTGCTTAAATAATTATAACTACTAATACTTGTGTAATGGATGATATTCCTTATTGGCCTGCAACGATAATCGTAAATAAAATAAGAAATAAAGAGATAAGTGTTGAGTGTGTAGTAAAATCATTTTTGGAAAGGATTGAAAAATATAACCCTGAAATTAATGCTGTAGTATCCATGCGTGATAAAGCTCAAATTATTTTAGAAGCAAAGGAAAAGGACAGACAAATAGCGAAAGGCATAGTGTTGGGTGCATTATATGGCTTGCCAATAACTGTTAAAGATAGTTTCAGCGTAAAAGGTTTAAGTCTTTCTAACGGGCACCCGGCCTATAAGAATTATATTGCAACCGAAGATGCAGAACTGATAAAAAGGTTAAAGAATGCTGGGGTTATCATTATCGGTAAAACAAATCTACCTTTATTTTCAATTGATTGGCAAACCACTAATACCTGGTACGGACAAACTAATAACCCTTACGATATCAGTCGTGTTCCGGGAGGTAGTTCAGGCGGGTCAGCGGCGGCAGTAGCTATGGGATTTACACCTTTAGAATTAGGCTCAGATGCAGGAGGATCTATCAGGGTTCCTGCCCATTTTTGCGGAGTCTGCGGATTGCGCACTACCGAGCAAGCTTTATCTAACAGAGGGCAATTTAAGTTTCCTGGTAAACCACAAGGCCATCGCTTACTTACTGTTGCCGGGCCTATAGCCAAAAATGTTAATGACTTACTGTTGGTTATGCCGGTGCTTTGGGATAACGGTGAACTATTAGCTGAAATTCCTCCTGTAAAGTTTGATTCAAGCTCCTGGGACGGCAGTAAACTAAAGATTGCCTATTCGTATACTATTAATCAAATTGAAGTTGACCAAGAATACACCCGTATTTTTTCTGAATTTATTGAAAGATTAAAAGGAGATGATCACTACGTACAATCGGACTATCCAGAATATAACGAAAAACACGCTTATAATATACATGGAAAGTTGTTAGGATTTGAGTTAGATGCCAGCTCACCCGTTCCATCCCTATTTACCAAACTATTTTTTTATTTCTTTATTTTACTTAAATATCGGGATAGGCAATGGGCAAAAGGTGTAGTTGAAGGTATCGGGATGTCAGCCGGCAAATACTTAAAAATGCTGGAAGAGAAGGACAAGATTAGTGATAGTTATACTGCGTTTTTTAAAAATTATGATGTATGGATTACCCCGGTAGCATCTATCAGTGCCTTTAAACATCAAAGTGCCGGAAAACCTTTTAGTGTTAACAGTAAAAAAGTTAGTTACACGGAAGCTATAGGCGGTTTTAACTTTACTTCAGCATTGTCAGGACATCCTATTTTGGTTATACCTATAGGCAAAACCACTAATGGAATGCCTGTAGGTATTCAAATTCATGCTAAAAAATGGACAGATAAGAAATTGCTTGAAATTGCACAACATCTAGAAAAATTTACGTCTCGATTCATTATTCCACCTTTTATATAAAACCTGTATTTTATCGTAATATAATTATTTCTGTTGAATAATAAATAATTTTTTAGAAGAAAACAGAAGTTTATTAAACAGATAAATATACTTACCATACTTCTTTTATCTCTTAAAAACAGATACTTTATATATTTTTAATAGAAGTTTAATTTAAATACTGAGTTTATAGTGCTAAAAGAAGCACATCAATTTTAACTACCGTTTGATTTTGAACAACGTTTTGTTTCCGGCTGCAAAGAAAAAGAAGCAGAAGACTGATGCTGTTTTTATCGGTGTAAAATTGCAACCAGCTAAAAACAACCTTCCTTATTTATCCAGAAGCTTAAATTTATCTTGCCAAGCAACTCTGCCAAGATTATTGTTGCGCTTTAAAAATATTGAAAGAAAAAATTTCAGGCCCAGTTGCAGCTATGATTTTTTGTTTTGATCTTTCAGCAATTAAAAGCAAATAAAAGAAGGACTATGGAAACGACAGCCCACACCAGCGTCAAGCAGTTTCAATCGCAGGTAAAACTTGCCGGTATGCTGATAGCCACCGGTATTGTTTTTGGCGATATCGGGACTTCGCCTTTGTATACTTACACTGCAATTTTTGACCCTGGAGAAGTGATCAACCCAGCAAAAGCATTGGGCGTGTTGAGTTGTGTTATCTGGACGCTTACCTTGCAAACAACCATCAAATACATCCTGATTACTTTGCAGGCCGATAATCACGGCGAAGGTGGGATTTTTTCGCTTTACGCATTAATCAAACGTTATTACGGCAGATGGGCGGTAATACTGGCTATTTTGGGCGGTTCGTTTTTGGTTGCAGATGGTATTATTACGCCGCCTATTTCGGTGGCATCGGCTATTGAAGGGCTTCGGTTATTTTATCCGCACATCGATACCATCCCTATTATCATTGCTATTTTAATATTCCTGTTTGTTATCCAGCAGTTTGGCACACAGAAAATAGGCAAGATATTTGGGCCTGTCATGGTGGTATGGTTTAGTTTTATTGGTGTGATTGGGCTGATGGCGTTAAGCAAAAATTTTAGTGTGCTAAAAGCAGTAAACCCAATGTATGGCCTTAACCTGCTGGTGCATTATCCAAAAGGTTTTTGGCTGCTTGGCGGGATATTTCTGTGTACAACCGGTGCCGAAGCTTTGTATAGCGATATGGGTCATGTGGGTCGCAACAATATCCGGGTAAGCTGGATTTTTATACAAACTTCGCTCATCCTTTCTTATGCCGGGCAAACAGCCTGGCTTTTAAGCGCAGGCAAGGCAAATGCTTTGAGCCCTTTTTATAATATTGTCCCCTTGCCCATATATTTTCCGGCCGTTGTGCTATCTACTTTTGCAACCATCATAGCCAGCCAGGCACTCATCAGCGGTTGCTTTACTTTGGCCAATGAAGCCATCCATTTGGGCCTTTGGCCGAGGCATAAAATTATTTTCCCCAGTAAAATTAAAGGACAGTTGTATATCCCTTTTTTCAACTGGTCATTATTAGTTGCCTGCATCGGCGTAGTGCTGTATTTTAAAGAATCAACAAAAATGGAAGCAGCTTTTGGCCTTTCGGTAACCCTCACCATGCTTTCAACCACTTTTTTGATCACGCTTTATATGTTATCGCGTAGGTGGTCTTTAGGGATTATCATACCTACTACGCTCATGTTTTTAACGGTAGAAAGTTCTTTTTTAATTGCCAATCTCAAAAAAATTGCCGAAGGCGGCTGGATTATGCTGCTGATGGGCAGTGCCATTGCTACCATTATGCTGATTTGGAGACGGGGAAGGATCACCCAAAACAAATTGATTACCTACAGCGAATGGGAGCCGGAAAATTTGGAAAAACTGGTCGAACTTAGCCATACTACCACCATTGACACTTACTCTACCCATCTTATCTATTTTACGTTTTCGTCGCAAAAAGGGAAAATTGAAAACAAAACATTGAATTCTATCTTTACCTCGCCTTTAAAAAGGGCAGATGTTTATTGGTTTTTTTATGTGAACATCACAGATGATCCTTATACTTTGCAATACGAAGTGCATAAGCTTTCCAAAAATGATGCTTATCATATCAATTTCCAATTAGGGTTTAGGGTAGAGCCGAGGCTTGACCTGTTTTTTAGAAAAATAGTGAAAGAACTGATGGAAACCGGAGAATTGAAACGGGACGATTTTGAGGAAATTAAGTTTGAAAGAAACCCGATCGGCGGCTACAAGTTCGTCGTGGTAAACTCCTATTTATCGTTTGACAACCAGTTGCCTTTCTGGCAAAACCTTTTCATCAACAGTTATTACAACTTGAAATCTGTTGGCGTACGGGAAGATGTAAATTTTGGTTTAGACCCCAGCAACGTGGTTTTTGAAAAGTACCCGCTGGTTTACACTTCTACCGATAAAGTTAAACTGGAAAGGATTAAATAACAGAAAAAGGTGCTGGGTTTATTGATGGTGCTTCTTTTATCCCTGTAAATGTTGCATCTGTTCAGTTATTATAAATGATGCAATGGCCTAAACAAATACAGGAGCAAACAAAAAGAAGCCGCTTTTAAATTTATTAAAACACGGTTTCTTTTTGTTTGGCAAATTGCTTATCCATCCAAAAACGGATGCTAAAAACAGCAAAAGTTTGTACTTATTAAGCAGGGAAATAAACTGATTTTAAATATTCTTTAAGCGAAGTCGGTTTTCTGCCTAAAAGTGCAGGCAGCACTGTACGTTTGGTATCCAGCTCATCGTTTGCAATGGCTTCCCCAATATCTGCCATAAAACCGGCGGCTGTTTCCGGTACACCAAATCCTTTCATTTGGGTGATAAAAGTTTCTTTGGTTGGGTTGAGATAAGGTACTTCTTTGCCTGATAATTCGAACAAGATTTTGGCAATGTCATCAAAAGAATAAACTTCATCAGAAGCAAAAGGATACACGTTTTCCTGATACGCATCACTCGCCAGCAAATTCGCCGAAGCTTCTGCCATATCCATTCGTGTAGCAAAAGGTACTTTGCCAAACCCGGCCGGAAAAAACACGCCTGTTTCCAGCACTTTTTCGCCTAAAAACTGAGGCAGCGTATCAGCATATAGATTATTATCGAGCATTGTGTAGTGCAAGCCTGAGGTTTTAAGATAGTCGGCTGTTTTTTTATGTGCATCTTCCAATGCAGCAAGCGCAGTATGATCCGGGTCTTTAAGGTCAAAACCGGTATAAACGATATGCTGCACACCTGCTGCTTTTGCCGCCTTGATGGCATTGATATGTTGGACTGAACGGTCTCCGCCCAAATCACTGGAGGAAATCAGAAACAGTTTGTCTGTTCCGGCAAATGCTTTCACCATCGAATCATAATCGGTGTAATCGCCGATGTGAACGGTAATGCCTTTTTCTGTAAACTCTGCCGCTTTGGCTTCGCTTCTTACCAAAACCGAAATTTGGTTGGCGGGTACTTTTTTTAGGAGAAAGTTGATGGTTGCCCTGCCTAAATGCCCTGTTGCGCCTGTTACTAAAATCATTTTGATTATTTTTTAAGGTTGAATATTTATTTGAATTACCAAAAAGAATTTACTTACTTTTAGAGAGTCAAAAGTAAATGGTAATTAAACTGCAAACAAGAAGGCACTTTCAAATCAGTCACTAACGCCAGGGTTACTATTGTTGATCTTGAGAGAGTTATGAAAAAAGAAAATTTAAAAGATATTTATTCGGATGCAAATTGCCCGGTAAGAAATGTTTTGAACCGCATTGGCGATAAATGGTCAATTTTAATTATTGATTTGTTGGGCAGTTATGGAACGCTCCGTTTCAATGAGCTCAACTATCATATCGGTAGTATTTCGCAAAAGATGCTAACCGTTACCCTGAAAACATTGGAAGCAGACGGGCTGGTAGCGAGAAAACTATATCCACAGATACCACCGAAAGTAGAATACACGCTGACAGAAATGGGTAAAAGTATATTGCCTTCCGTTGCGATGCTTAAAGATTGGGCATCCGAAAATATGCCAGCAATTTTAGCCTCCAGGGCGCAATATCAAAACCAGCAAGGAAATTTAGTGAAATAAAAATCGTTGTCATTTCGACCGAAGGGAGAAATCTTCTTTCAATATCAGAAGTTTACCGCTTTGAAGAAAATCTCTCCCTTTCGGTCGAGATGACAACATGGGCCGGCAGATGACCAATTTTATAGTGCTAAAAGAAGCATTGTCATTTTTGACTCGCAGGGAGAAATCTTCATCAAACTTTGAAATTTATGTTGCTTCGATGAAGATTACTTCTATCGTCGGATTTTTAAACAATGTTCTGTTTTCATCTGCAAAGAAGAAGCAGAAAAACTAATGGTGTTTTTACAGGGTAAAAATCATGCAAACAGTCATTTTCATTAGTAGCAATTATGCTACCTTTGCTAAATGAAGGTTAGGGAGCTTATCAAATTGCTAAAAGCTGACGGTTGGAACGAAAAAAACCAGAAAGGCAGCCATTTGCAATTAATTCATCCTGAAAAATCTGGAAAAGTTACTATTCCTGTTCACGCGGGTGATATTCCAAAAGGCACACTTAACTCAATATTAAAACAGGCCGGGTTAAAATAAAAACTTTATCAATTTAAAATAAATATTATGCAACCGACAAAAATAGAATTGATTATAGAAAAAGGGGAAGAAGGTTTGTGGGGAACTGTAACTTATAATGACAATTTAATAACCGATCAAGCTCCTACTTTGCCAGAACTTGAGGATCAGATAAAAACTCATTTACAGGAATTTGAAAATGCCAATCCCGAAACTATTGCATTTGAACATACTTATGATGTATTTGCCCTGTTTCAGGAATTTGATTTTTTGAATATCAGTAAAGTTGCAAAATATGCAGAAATCAATGCTGGATTATTGCGTCAGTACGCATCTGGTGTAAAACATCCATCTTTAAATCAGGCTAAAAAAATTGAGGAAACTCTACATCGTTTAGCTGCCCAGATGCAAAAGATTTCTGTTTATACAGCTTAATCAAAAAGCTTGTTAAAGCTCTCCCAAACTATTTATCATGCTTCTTTTTATCGCATAAAAATCAATGTTTTGCATGGCTTTTAAAAATTGTTGACATCGATACCAACATCAATTTTATAGTGCTAAAAGAAGCATTGTCATTTCGACCCGAAGGGAAAAATCTTCTTTCAATACAAAAAGTTTACCGCTTTGAAGAAAATCTCTCCCTTTCGGTCGAGATGACAATGCGGCATCTTAATCATAAAAATTCCAGCTCACCCCAAATTTTAACAAAGCATCCGGCATCGGATATCCGGCAATATACTTGGAAGTAGCCGTTGCGCCCGGAGCCAGCACGGTATAATAACCGCGGCTCAACAAACCCTGATTGGCATAATCATACTTCAAAAATAAATTGGTGCGCCGTAAAGTGCCTTTGATAAAGAGATCAATCACCGGATAAGTTGGAAAATTGTAGTTGGAATTGTTGTAAAACTGGCCAATTCCGGGTGCATAAGCCTGCGCCGGATATTTGGAATTATACCTCACCGTAAAACCAAAATTGGTGCTCAGCACATTAAAAAACTTTTTGAAGTAGTAAAAGCTGTTGTACGAATAAAACTCCGGCGTGCGCAAAATGTCGTTTTGATCGGTTTTTTGATAAACTAAGAAATTGTCCAAATGAAATTTACCATACGTAAAATTTTTGGCCAAACTTAGCTTCAGCAAACTGATGGAACCGGAAGCCTGCACAGGTTGCGGATCGTTGGAAAAATCGGTGGCTGTTTTAAAATATAGGTAATTGCCAAGCAAAAAGTACTCTGCCCTGGCATCCAGCTGTAGTTTTTCATTCAGATAATTGAAAGAAAGATTAGTCGTTTTGACCTTGCCAAAATTGTAATTGAATTGGTAATGACTTGAGTACCAATTGGTATAGATCAATGGTGCCGTATTGCTTTGCGTATAAGCTTCCATGATGACACGGCCGATTTTATTGCCCAAAAGCACATTCAGTTTGGCATCATACAAGTAATCCCCAAATTCCCTGCCCAGCGTAATTTGTTGTAAGTTAACATCCAAACCGGCGCGGTCACTTAAATTATAACCCAAACGGGCTTTCAAAGTAATGTCCTGAAACGAGTTGGTTTGCACACTATGTTGATAATTAGTGGTCGAAGCCTGCAAAGTGTCCCGCACCCACTGGCTGTATTTGTAATAATCGTGCACCAAACTCAAATCAAGTTTCAGCTCGTTCCGAACAAATTTTACGGCGTTTCCACGGAGATAAAAACTGTAGGAGAATTCATTCCGAACATGTTTGACCGACACAGAATCCCGCGAATACAATGTATCGTAAAGCTGCCGAGGATATACTTTGTACAAATAATCTGCTTCATCCTGCAAATACTTGTACTGCTGGCTGTTGTAAGTAAAAGTATGCGAAACGCGCTGCGTGGGCAATACGCTGGAGGAAGAACCGGCATTGGTTTTTAAACCCTCCGTTTTGCCGATGTAATAAAATTGTTTGATGTAAAAACTGTTGTTGCGCCAGTTATCGCGCGAATTGTTGAGCCGAACAGGCTGTGCAGTTTTGGCCAGTGAACTGTTGGTATTTACTGCGGAAGTGCTTTTTTCAAAAATGCTATCACTAACGATAGAGCCATTTTCCGGTGTTTTCAAATTGTTAAAAGTCAGGTTGGCCAGCAGGTTGTAGCGTTTGTTTTTTGATTCGTACCAGGTAAAAATAGCTGCTTCCAAATCGTCGGATTTCTGCCTCGGATAAAAACCAACCGAACCGATCCGGTTAAAATTAAACCCGGCATTCCAGTTGGGTTTGATGTTTTGCGTATGTGTAACCCGGAAAACCTGTTCTTTCAATGCTCCGTTTACGTAGTATAAATTAGTGTAAGGCGTGCGGGCACGATAATAAGTTATGTCCTCCGGCCTGAGTAAATAAGTGTCCTGAGAATGCAATCCAATATCAAAACCAATACTTTTAGTCGGTTCAAAAAGCAGATTGCGGTAAGGCAAACCCAAGTTTCCCAAGCCTATTTTAGGGCTTCGGGGCTGATACAAAGCACTGTAATTTTCAAAGTTGTTCAGCGTGGTATCCAGTGGCAACACTTGCGTGCTGTCATTCAAAAGCCGTTCATTGGTGATGCGGATAAATTTGGACGTAAAAATAACCGAATCACCTTTATGCTCGTCGCGTTTGCGCAGCGTATCCAGCAATTGATCGTCTGTTAATGGTTTTGCCGTTTTACGATGGCTCGTATCGCCCTGCACAAAAGGGTTGGTATTGGTGTTGGTTGTGCGGCCATATTGTGCATAAGCGGATGCAGCCGGCAAGCAGATCAGCAATAAAAATAAAAATTTCAGCCCTGTCAAATTCACAGTTGCGCGATCAGTTCTTTAAGGATAAGCGTCATTTTGGGTTCGGCCGCTTGTGCAATGGCAATAATTTCTTCTACCGAAACCGGCTGTAGTTCATCTGGGAAACCTTCGTCCGTGAGCACGGAAATGGCAAAAACCGGCAAACTTATGTGGTTGGCCACAATCACTTCCGGCACGGTGCTCATGCCCACGGCATCGCCGCCGATGATGCGCAGATAACGGTATTCGGCGCGGGTTTCCAGATTCGGGCCGGTTACAGAAACGTAAATTCCTTTGTGGCAGGTAATGCTATTTTTATCGGCTATATTTAAGGCTTTGTCGATCAAATCCCGGCGGTAAGGCTGGCTCATATCCGGAAAACGAGGGCCGAGTTCTTCCTCATTATTGCCGCGCAACGGATTATCCGGTTGCAAGTTGATATGATCTTCAATCACCATCAAATCACCTTTTTTAAAAGCCGGGTTGAGCGCGCCGCTGGCATTGGAAACCAGCAACGTTTTGATGCCCAGCATTCTCATAATTCGCACCGGAAACGTGATCTGCTGCATCGAATAACCTTCGTAATAATGCAAACGGCCTTGCATGGCTACCACTTTTTTGCCGGCCAGCAGCCCGAAAATCAATTTTCCGGAGTGAAATTCTAACGTCGAGATCGGGAAATCCGGGATGTTGCTGTACATCAGCTGCTTTTCTACCTGCATTTCATTCACCAAACCGCCCAGTCCGGTGCCTAAAATAATTCCGATTTCCGGCTCGAAACCATTAATCCGGCTTTGTATATAGGCGGTTGTTTTTCTGATACTTTCTAACATAATTTTCTATGATCTGCTGAAACGCCGGTGCCGCATCATCCAAAAATGAAACCCCGATCGGTGCTACAAAAACCGGCAAACCAGCCAGCAGCTTTTGCAATGCAGGTTCTTGTAAACGCTGCGCATCTTTTTCTGTTGTGATGATGGCTTTATTTATCGCCGGGCAAACCGCAAAATCCGCAACAAGTTTACTTATATTTTTGCTGGTAAATGGGTGATGATCGGGATAATTGTGCGGCACAACCTGCGCAAACTGCATACGCAAATGTTGCAGCAACGGTTTCGGACCAGCAATGCCCGTGAGCACAAACAAAGTAGATTTTGGGTCGATAAAAACAGCATCCTCCGAAGCAAAAAATGATTGGAACGGCTGATAAACAATCGAAGTAAAAAACAAATTTTGATGCGGTAAAAGAAGCATCTGCTTTTGAATCTGCTGCTGGTTTTCTGCGGATAAATCTGGCGGACATTTACTGATCACGATTACGTCCGCACGTTTTTTACCCGAAAAAGGTTCGCGGTAATTGCCCGCCGGAAGCAGGAAACGCGGTTCGTCCAACTTCCCAAAATCAAACAATAAAATACTAAAACCAGGTTTTAAAGCCCGATGCTGAAACGCATCATCCAGCAAAATCAAATCATGATCTGACTGCAATTTTTCAACGCCTTCCACACGGCTTTCGCAAACAGCAACCGTAATTTCCGGGAATTTTTGTTTGAATTGAAGCGGTTCATCACCAACCGTTTTGGCCGTACTGTTTTTATCGGCATAAAAAAAGCCTTTGGTTTGGCGGCCGTAACCGCGGCTCAGCGTGGCAATTTTATGCTGAGGTTTGAGCAATCGGATCAGATATTCCGTCATTGGGCTTTTGCCTGCGCCGCCAACTTCCAGGTTCCCGATCACAATTACCGGCAAATCAAATTGCCGGCTTTTAAAAATCCCGGTATCATAAAAATAATTTCTAAGGAAAATAACCAAACCATAAACCAAGGAAAACGGCAAAAGCAGATAGCGGAAATAGCGCATCAGCAAAAGAAATGGGTTGTTTTCAACTTAAAACCTATACTTTTTTTCATGCGTTTTCTGTTTTGCTGATGCTTCTTTTATCAACCAAAAATAAAATAATAAATGCGATGACAACTTAATGAGGTTGTTTAAACTTTTATTCGATTTTCAGGGTCAGAATTTATTTAAATATAAAACAACAGAAGGACACACCCCTAACCCCTCTCAAGAGGGGAAGCACAGTTCGCTACCTTTCTAAACGCTATGTATAGTTTAGAAAGGTCTGCAAGCGATTTCCCCTCTTGAGAGGGGTTAGGGGTGTGTCCTATTTTTAAACTATTGACATTCAATTTATTAACACAAAGAAAGGTTAAAAAACTTAATCTCAAACTTGAAATTTTTCAATCCAACGAAATAGAAAATACTTTTTTTCGTATTTTAGCAGCAATGATTTGGAAAAAGATTTTAAATATTACAGTTAGCACTGGTTTCATTTTGATCCTGATGATCAAGATTTTTATTCCGGTTACGGCTGTTTTTATCGGTCATTTTTCAAAGCAGATTAAAACTGTTATCCTCCTGACCGATCAGGAAAACAACGACGAAAAATCACAGGATTTTAAAGATTCCATCAGCAAAATCAAAAAGGAAATCGACAACGTTTTTCTTTGTGAAGAAGGATTTTTGCCGATAATGATGCACACCAGAATGCTGTACAAGCAACAGGATTTTCTGTTCAAACAAACGCATTTTCCCGCAATTCCCACACCTCCGCCAAATCTGGTTTAGTTTGTTATTTACAAAACCATCTTCTGCCGAAAACCTTTTTAAACAAGGCTTCGGTACTGTTTTTACACCTTAAATTTTTCTGTCAAAATAGCTTTTATGCTGAGAAAATCAAAAGAAAAGCGGACGCTGAAGGACAACCTTTTGCTGGCATCTTCCACCGCTTTTGTGGCTGGGATGACGAACGTAGCCGGCGCAATTGCCTTCCTGTCCTTCACCAGCAATATTACCGGCCACGTGGCCATGCTCGCCCAAAAGATTGTGAACCGGGAACATCACGACGTTATGGTTTACAGTTTGTGGCTGCTGATGTTTTTGCTGGGTGCTTTTTCGGCCAATTTCATCACCAAATCTTACAGTAAAAAAGGCAGTTACCGCGCTCATGCCTTGCCGGTTTTTTTGGAGATTTTGATCCTGTTTGTAGTGGCAGTTTACGGTCATAACTTTTATACCGAAACACAAACCGAACGCGAAATCATTATCGGTGCCATGCTGTTTTCGATGGGTTTGCAAAACGGTTTGGTTTCTACCATTTCCGGCGGCTTGGTCAAAACAACGCATTTAACCGGTTTATTTACAGATTTGGGCGGAGAACTTTCCGAATATCTGCACACTGAAAAAGGAAAAAGATCAGTAGTAAAACAGCGTTTGACCATCCGTTTCACCATTTTGAGCTTTTATTTGGCTGGCGGAATTATTGGCGGGATCCTGTTTGAAGCGTATGATTTTAGGATATTTTATTTCATCCCGCTTATCCTGCTCACCATTTTATATTACGATATTTCAGAAGTAATTTTATATCGCCTTGTCAAATTTCTCATTGATCCTTTCAAAAGAAAACAACCTATTGATCACAGGTTTCACAAATCTGAAAACCTATAAAAATTAAAAACTATGGATACGAGTAACCATCAAATTCACGATACCAGCCACATCACTTATGAAAGCCTGCTGGAAGGCAATAAAACGTTTGTAGCCAACACTTTAAAAGAAGACGAACAGTATTTTGAGAAACTGGCCAACGGACAAAAACCGCCCATTTTATGGATTGGCTGCGCCGATAGCCGTGTGCCGGCCAACCAGATCACCAATACCAAACCGGGCGAAATATTTGTGCACCGCAACATTGCCAACATGGTGATCCATACGGATATGAACATGCTTTCGGTGCTGGATTATGCCGTTAATGTGCTGGAAGTGAAGCATGTAATAGTTTGCGGCCATTATGGTTGCGGCGGCATAACGGCGGCTTTGACCAGCAAAACTTACGGCATTATTGACAACTGGCTGCGCCATATCAAAGATGTGTACCGTTTGCACGCCTTTGAGCTGGACCTGATCAGCGATCCAACGCAACGTGCCAACCGTTTAGTAGAATTTAATGTGATGGAAGGCGTACATAATTTGTGCAAAACTTCCATCATTCAAAACGCTTGGGAAAATGGCAAAACGCTGAGCGTGCACGGCTGGGTTTACGAACTGAGCACCGGTTTTATCACCGATTTGAAAGTGAGCACCAACTCCAGCAATAATATGAATGAGGTGTTTAAGTTCAATTATTAAAGAAATTATTTTATGAAAGCTGATTGAAATTTCAGTTATTTTAACAAAGCAATTCTCTGTTTTCTAAAATAACTACTACTATTTTTATAGATCACATTTAAGCCTTCCGAAAGAAATTCGGAAGGCTTTTTCATTATAATTAATTTGTAATATTACAAGTGTTTTATATCAACAACATCAACATGAAAGGAGAAAATTTAGTAATTTCTAACTGGTCAATTTTTCAAAAATTACTTTTTAGATTGTCTTTTCTAATTTATGTTTTAGTCATCTTGGTTTTCAGAAATGGTACATTAACTTTCTTCGATTCAATATACGGCATCACCCTTAAACCACTGCAAAATTTTGTTTTGTGGATGGGAGCACTGTTACTAAACGGAAAAGTAGTAACACAACCAACCAACACTGGAAGCGGCGATACCACGTTCAATTATATTTTACTGTTAATTGTTGTTATAGCTGCTCTAATCGGTACAATTATCTGGTCGATATTAGATAGAAATCGGCCAAACTATCAAAAGCTCCTTTATTATTTGAGTGTGTTAGTTAGATATTATCTGGGCTTTTTTATGCTCACTTATGGCTTGGCAAAGCTATTTAATATGCAGTTTGGAGAACTTACAGAGTACCGGTTAAAAAGCACTTACGGACAATCTTCGCCAATGGGACTTGCCTGGACGTTTTTTTCTTTTTCATCTGGTTATAAATATTTTATGGGTTTTGCAGAAATCATTGGCGGGTTATTATTGCTCTTTCGCAGAACAACTGCTTTAGGTGCTGTAATAACGCTTACTGTAACAGCAAATATTGTGGCGGTTAATTATTTTTTTGATGTGCCGGTGAAGATTCTTTCTACCATATTACTATCGATGAGTGTGTTTCTAATTTTGAAAGATGCAAAGCGTTTTCTCAACTTTTTCCTGTTAAATAAAGTAGTAGAACCAATCAATCTTGGTTATTTTGATGGAAAAAAGCATAGTCTAACAATTACGCTTCTTAAGTATGCGCTGATAATTTATCTCATATTTCCCTTATATACCAGCTATTCAAGCCAGAAAAATGACATTAAAATTTATGGGAAGTTTCAGGTACAAAGCATAAAGCAAACTAATCTAAATGCACTAATTAACAATAGCGATTCTATCAATTGGAAGGAAATTGAAATAAGTTATGATTCTGCAAAAGTTCAGTTGGCCAACAATAAGTCTTTAATTTTTTCAGCTAATATTGATAATGTTAATAAACAATTAATTTTATTTGCTGATGGAAATAAGGAGCATCGGTACGAATTTACATACCAATATATAATACCTGATATGCTTGTTCTTTCCAGTATTAATCTTCCCAATCATGAAATGATACTTGTTAAATTGCACAAATATAACGCTGCTTTTCCTTTAACGAGCCGTGGCTTTCATTGGATTAACGAATATCCATATAACAAATAATTGCTTATAAAAGAAGCATTTTTGAAACCGATATAACTACAAGCTTCTATTCATAACTTTTTTGCTGTAATAATCTATCTTTGAATCTTATTAATTTAAGCTGATGGATTACACCCTCCTCCAAAACAAACCTTTTTTTATCGTTGGCCCCTGCGTGATGGAAAACCGGGAACTGCTGTTTTTAGTGGCAGAAAAACTGGTTACCATCCGCGAAAAATTAGGTGTAACCATCATTTTTAAATCTTCTTTTGATAAAGCCAACCGCACGTCCATCAAATCTTACCGCGGACCGGGATTGGAAAAAGGCATGGAAATGCTGCAAGCTGTAAAAGAGCGGTTTGGGTTGCCGGTTACCACCGATATTCACGAACCTTATCAAGCAAAAATTGCTGCTGAAGTAGTTGATGTATTGCAAATCCCGGCTTTTTTATGCCGTCAAACAGATTTGCTGGTTGCTGCTGCACAAACCGGCAAAATTGTGAACATTAAAAAAGCACAGTTTCTATCTGGCCAGGATATGTTTTACCCAGCGCAAAAAGTTGCAGAAGCAGGCAACAACCAAATCATTTTGACCGAACGCGGCAACAGTTTTGGTTACAATAATTTAGTGGTTGATTTCAGGAATCTGGATGATATGAAAGCTTTCGGACATCCGGTTTGCATGGATTGCACGCATTCGGTGCAGCGGCCGGGAGGCGCAAATGGCAAAACCGGTGGTGACCGGAAATTTGTGCCTTTTATGGCGCGCGCCGCAAAAGCTTTTGGGGCAAACGGTTATTTTATAGAAGCGCATCCTGATCCTGACCATGCCTTGAGCGATGGGCCGAATATGCTTTATTTGAAAGATTTGGAAGGTTTGATCAGCGAACTTATCGATGCAAAATAGTCAGCTTTCCGTAGCCCGGCGGGTTTTTCAGGTAGAAATAGAATCGTTGCAACAGGTTGCTAATAAGTTGGATGAGCAATTTGACTGTGCAATAGAAATCATTTTAAATTCACGTGGAAAAGTTATCGTTTCCGGCATCGGGAAATCCGGTTTGATCGGTAAAAAGATTGTTGCCACACTTTCCAGTACGGGCACACCAGCTTATTTTTTGCATCCGAGTGAAGCTTTTCATGGCGATCTGGGTTTGATCAGCAAAGATGATGTCATTATTTTGATTTCTTTTTCGGGAGAAACAGATGAAGTGCTGAAAGTAATTCCGTTCTTAAAATGGCACCAAAACCAGTTAATTGCCATTACCGGAAACCCGAATTCTACTCTAGCAAAAAACGCCGATTGCTGCCTGAAACTGATGATCACGCAGGAAGCTTGCCCGCTGCAATTGGCACCAACTTCTTCCACCACCGCCATGTTGGTTTTGGGCGATGCGCTGGCGATTGCTTTAATGGAAGCCCGGAATTTCCAGCAGGAAGATTTTGCGCGTTTTCATCCGGGCGGAAGTTTGGGTCGAAAACTGATTACGCGCGTAAAAGATTTGATGCGGACAGACAATTTACCTTTCATCAAAGCGGATGCTTCTTTTACCGACCTAATTTTGGCCATGTCTGCCGGGCGTTTGGGTTTGGTGATTGTGGGCGATGAAAATAGGGCAGAAGGGATTTTGACCGACGGCGATCTGCGGCGCGGACTGGTTCGTTTCCCGGATACTTCGCAAATAAAAATCCAAGATATTTTCAACCCAAACCCAATTATTATTGCTGATAATGAATTTATTAGTGAAGCAGAAACCCTGATGATCCAAAAAAAGATTGCCACAATTTTGGTGGGTGATGCCGAAAAAAGTATCGTAAAAGGAGTATATCAAATTTATAATTCCTAATTATTCCCACCGTTTTTGCTTTCTGGAAAATTAATATATTTGCCAACTTCCGATTCAAAAATGCCCAACCCAAGCGAAAACGATACTTCTTTTATCTACCCAAAACCTAAGCAAATTAAAATTGCAATTATCGGTTTGGGCTATGTTGGCTTGCCGTTGGCGGTTGAATTTGCCGCAAAATATGATGTGGTTGGTTTTGATATCAGCACTAAAAGAATTGACGGATTATTGAGCGGCTTTGATCGTACGAGGGAAGTGGAACCCTCACATTTACAGCAAGTTTTGGTTCCACGTGGAAAATTGTTGTGCACTTCAGATACCCAAAATTTGATTGATTGCAATGTTTTTATTGTTGCCGTGCCCACACCGACTGACAAGCATAACCGTCCGGATTTAAGGTTGATAAAAGAAGCATCTGTATTGGTTGGCAAAGCTTTGAAACAAGGCAATCTGATAATTTATGAATCCACGGTTTATCCCGGCGTAACCGAAGATGAATGTGTGCCGGTTTTGGAAGCCACTTCCGGCTTGGCTTTTAACCAGGATTTTTTTGCAGGATATTCTCCCGAAAGAATTAATCCAGGCGATAAAGAGCATACTTTGGTCAACATTAAAAAAATAACTTCCGGTTCTACGCCCGAAGCTGCGGCTTTTGTGGACGAATTGTATCGATCAATTGTGGTTGCCGGAACGCATTTGGCACCAAGCATAAAAGTGGCAGAAGCCGCGAAAGTAATTGAAAATTCGCAGCGCGACATCAACATTGCTTTCGTAAACGAGCTGGCTAAAATTTTCAATTTGATGGGTATTGATACCGGCGAAGTTTTGGAAGCGGCCAGCACCAAATGGAATTTCCTGAATTTTAAACCGGGCTTGGTTGGCGGCCATTGTACCGGCATCGACCCATACTATCTGGCTCAAAAAGCGCAGGAAGTTGGTTATCACCCCGAAATTATATTGGCCGGAAGAAGGTTGAACGATGGAATGGGTGCTTACATTGCGTTGGAAGTGATCAAGCTAATGGTCAAGAAAGATATTCCGGTCAAACATGCAAAAGTTTTGATTTTAGGTTTTACTTTTAAGGAGAATTGCCCGGATGTTCGGAATACACGTGTGATCGATATTATTCGGGTTTTCAGGGAGTTTGAAACTGATTTGAAGGTTTATGATCCTTGGGCCGATCCGGAAGAAGTGAACCAGGAATATGGTTTCGCAACTTTTAATCAGCCTGAACAATTAAAAAGTAATTACGATGCCATTGTGCTTTCTGTGGCACATCAGGAATTTAGAGTATTGGATTTGAACAGTTTAAAAAACCAAAACGCCATAATTTATGATGTAAAAGGAGTATTGCCCGCTGGTTTAGCAGATGGTCGGTTGTAAGTTTACGCACGTTTTGGTATTTTTCTTGAAACCTTTTGGGCTTAAATTCATACAAAACAACTGATACTTTATCTATGAAAAAATTATTAGTAACAGGTTCATCCGGTTTGATCGGTTCAGAAGTTTGTATTCATTTTGCTGATCTGGGTTGGGAGATTCACGGCATCGACAATAACCAGCGCGCCGTATTTTTTGGGGCGAGTGGTGATACGCGCTGGAATGAAAGCCGTTTAAAATCCCGCATCAAATCTTTTTTCCACCATGAATTGGATATCCGTGATCGGAACGGCGTACTTGATCTGATCCAAACCATCAAACCTGATGCCATTGTGCATACGGCTGCACAGCCAAGCCACGATCGTGCGGCCGATATTCCTTTTGATGATTTTGATACGAATGCGGTTGGGACTTTTAATTTACTGGAAGCCACGAGAAGGTACAATACCGAAACTCCGTTCGTCCACATGTCAACCAATAAAGTTTATGGTGATGCGCCGAACGAAATCGAGATGGTGGAACTGGAAAAACGCTGGGATTATGCGGATCCAAATTATGCGCATGGCATTGCTGAAAATTTCCGCATCGATCAAACCAAACATTCGCTTTTTGGTGCTTCCAAGGTTTCTGCGGATATTTCGGTGCAGGAATACGGCCGGTATTTTAATATGCCAACTGCTTGTTTGCGTGGAGGTTGCCTCACCGGGCCAAACCATACCGGCGTAGAATTGCATGGGTTTTTAAGCTATTTGATTAAATGTAATTTGGAAGAAAAACCATATACCGTTTTTGGTTATAAAGGCAAACAGGTGCGTGATAATATTCATTCTTACGATGTGGCGCGTTTTATTGAAGAATTTATCAAAGCTCCGCGCGTAGCAGAAGTTTATAATTTGGGTGGTGGAAAAGAAAATACTTGCTCTATTTGGGAGGCTTTTGATTTGATTTCCAACATCAGCGGGAAAGAAATGAAATATCTTTACAGCGAAATAAACCGCATCGGCGACCATATTTGTTATTACAGCGATCTGCGGAAAATGAAAACGCATTATCCTAACTGGCAGATTACTAAACCTTTGGAAACGGTTTTTCAGGAAATTTATCAATCCTGGATCGAACGAAATAAACATTAATCAAAAGCGGAATGCTTCTTTTATCAACAAAAAAATGGTTTATCTGTTGAATGCTTGAACTTAAAATATTGGTTCTCCTTTAAAAAAATCAACCTAAAATAATTATGAAAAAAATAGTCTTAAAAACAGTAGCTGTGCTGATGATTGCAGTCGCTTTTGCAGCTTGCTCCAGCTTGAAAAAAGGTAGTTCAAATACAATTTCTCGCGGAAAAGTTTCCGGCGATTGGGGCATTACCAACGTAACTTTGGAAGGTTTGCTGGATGGAAGTGTGCAATCGGCTTTTAACACAGCTCCGTACAAATGCTTTGAAAACAGCATCTGGAAGCTTACCAACAGCGGAAACGGCTCTTTTACCATCAATAATCCGGGTACGGGCTGCCCGGTTGGCACATCGCAAAATATTTACTGGTCGTTTGCTAATGGTGCCAGCGGACCAGAATTTCAGTTTAAAAAACTGTACGATAAAGATAAACCCAAGAATGTAGAAGATGGTTACCGCCTGCTGGTTACAGCACAAACCGGCAACACGATGACTATGAAATCACCGGTGCAATACGGTGGCAAAACCGGTTATGTGGTTTATAATTTCGCGAAGCAATAAATTTTAATTTATAGATTTTTTTAAGCGATACTGTTTTTATAGGCATAAAAACAGTATCGCTTTTCAGTTTAAAATTGCACGTGCACACCCGCAAACCAATTGCGCAGCGGCGCAACATTGTAATAGCGCAAACCAACGGCGTTTAGATCGTTTCCCAAGCTGTAATGCTGATTTAAAAGGTTATCAATCCCAGCAAAAATATTCAAACTGGTTTTTATGCTGAGGTTTTTATTCCAGCCAACTTTGGTTTGGATGAGGTGATAAGCGTTTGCAAAAGCCGTATTGCCATCATCTAACGGCAGGTGGGAAGTATAATTATGCTGCAAAAAGAAGTACAAGCGCGCTGGAAAATTGGCGTTTAGCTGGCTGACAGAAACCACATTTGGAACACCTGTCAGCTTGTTGCCCGAGTAATTTGCACTTGCATTAAAATAATCCCGGAAACGGAACCTACTTAAAGTCAGGCTATTGCTAACGGATAAGCCTCTGAAAAAATTATTAGTATTTGCAGGGATAAGCTTAAAACTTGCCGAAGTTTCAATTCCAGTTTGATTAGTGCCGCCGGCGTTCAAATAATACTCGGTTCCGTCATCATTCAATCTTCGCACAATGGCATTGTTCAAACAGTAATAAAAAACAGAAGCATCCAGATTGAAGCGCGCATTGACACTTTGTTTCCGTAAGCCTATTTCATAATTCCAGCCTTTTTCAGCTTGCAAATTATTGTTGATCTGGTGGCTTGTCGGCCGTACTTCTGCTGTAGCTGGTGTAGAATAACCACGGCTAACCGTGGCGCGCCAGGCAAAATCTTTAGTTATTTGGTAGGATAAGGCAACACGCGGCATCAGCACTGGTTTAAAACGATTGTTTCCGGCGGCCGAACCTGCATCCGTAAAATCGTACTGATATTTGTTCAAACTTAATGCTGTTTCTACATGTATTCTTTTGATGAATGTCGAAGCAAAACGTGTAAAATAAAAAGATTGTTTGGTTAGGATATTACTGGCTGTCTGCAAGTTACCGCGTTCGCCTTTGTTGTTGTCGTAGTTATTGATGTTGGATCGGGTTTGCTGCATTTCCGTTCCTAAATCCAGGTTCCAATTCCAGTTATCAGTTTGTTTTTGTTGATTGCTCAACTCAAAATAAGTCCGCAAACCAATCGTGTTTTCCAGCCGCACTTCTTCATTGGTAATAAAAGGATTGTCGAAATTGGTGTGCATTCCGTAAACTGCAAACACGTGTTTTAAATTGGGCAAATAATAGGTTTCGTTGGATACACCGCCAAAAAGTGTTTTATTATAAACGGTGGCGTGCTGCCCAACGGCTCCGGGAAGCGTTGCAGTTGCTGGCCGTGCAGCTTGTGGGTTGGTCAAATATTGTGATAAAGTTAAACCGCCTGGTGTTTGGTAATCCAGATCAGAATAAAAAAGTAAAGCTTTCAATTGTCCGTTTGGCGCATATGTCCAGCTGTCGGATGTTTGCATAAAATTTCGTTTTAAAGCACTGTTTTGCCGGTAGCCATCGGATTGTTGCCAGCTTTGGTTGATGTTGAGCTGGTTATTTTTCGATGCTTCTTTTATCGCTATATTTTCGTGATAGCTATTGTACGAACCGGCATCAAAACCAACCGAAGCTATACTTTGCTGCTGTCGCTTGCCAAAAGGATCAATCAAAACCACGCCGTTGGAATTGGCACCATACAAACTACCATCCGGGCCGCGCAAAACGGTGATGTTTTGGATCGAATTCAAATCCAGTAAATTCAAATACGTGTTTCCGCCGGCATCCGTCAGCGGAAATTCGTCCATATAAACTTTTATATTTCTCACCCCAAAAGGCGAACGCAGCAAACTGCCGCGGATAGACAAGCGGTAGCTGCCCGGCGAGCGTTCTTCCATCCGAACGCCGGGAATGGTATTGACGGCCGGAACGAGCGAGAAATTGGGCTGCATTTGTAGCTGCTGGAAACTAACGGTGCCAACTGCCGCCGGAACAGTTAGCAACGGCTGCTGACTGAGGTAGGCTTTGATCACCACTTCCGGCAGCTTTTTCAGGCTGTCGGTTTGCTGTGCGAAAGTCAGTTCATTAGCAAACGCGATGATTAAAAATAGTATAATTTTTTTATTCATTAAATGTCAAGATGGTTTTTTGTTGAGCTGAATTATCTGTGAAGGTGCAGGAATACTGAGGCGCAAATTTATCTAAATGCTTCTTTTATGCCCTAAATTTTGTTGAAGGGAGTTGAATATAATTTCGGATTCAAATCGATCAAAACCCTAATCAATTAATCGATTTTAAAAATATTCTGAATAAATGGCTGCCGATGAGCACTGCTATAAACAGCATTATGAGCCAAGTTGATTTGTATCCTTTTGTAATTACTTTCAAAGTAAGTTTCATCCATAAAGTTTGTTATCAAAGTTGGGTTTGATGATTTTATAGGGGGTAAAAGAAGTATTGGGGATAAGAAGTTATTTTGAAGGTTGCTAATTTAGTAATCTAAAATTCTGAGTAGCTTTACGTACTAAGTCTATTTGAGTTTTACATTACCAACTTCTACAGACGATAAACCTAAGTCAAATTCTTATTTACGCTTTACCGAATTGGTTTAAACACTTTGTCAACTTATAGTGGTTTTGAAACGAAATTTTAACTTTTACATCATAGTTTTCTTACTGCTACGCGGCAGTTTAATGTCATTTGCCCAGACCAATGACTTCAAAACTAATCTTAAAAAATTAAGCGTAACTTCCGACAACTTCAACCATGACAAAGCAACTGAAAAACTTTATTTACAGTTTGACAAATTAAACTATACTATTGGTGATACCATTTGGTTTAAAGCCTATCTGCTCAATGCCACTTATTTAATACCTTCTGCCAAAAGCGGGATTTTACATATTGATATAGCCAACGACAGCAATAAAGTAATCAAGCAATTTATCCTACCGGTACAAAACGGGCTGACCTGGGGAAACATCAGCTTAAACGAAAAAGATTTTTTTGGCGGCACTTATACTATTTATGCCTATACCAATTGGATGCGCAATTTTGGTGAGGATTGTTTTTATGCTAAACAAATTTATATAACCAGTGCCAATGAGCATGGCTGGCTGATTAATACACAGATAAACGCCATCAATAGCAAGAACGAGATCAATGCAAGGTTAAAATTTATCAGCCCTGACAAAAGATCAATTGCTGATAGCCCTTTAAAATTACAGGTAACAGCGGGAAACAAAAACTTGTACAAGCAGAAGTTGTCTACCGATTCTGGCGGGATACTGAATGTGCATTTTACAATACCCGAAAAGGTAACTAACGTAGTCCTAATTGCCGAAGATGAAAAAAGGAGCAGAAAGGCAGTTATCCCAGTTACTTTAAACCTTGGGCAAAATGCCGACGTACAGTTTTTGCCCGAAGGCGGAAACTTAGTGGCTGGCCTTCCCGCCCATATTGGGTTCAAGGCAGTTGGCGAAGACGGAAAAGGCTTAAACATTTCAGGTATCATTGTTGACCAAAACCAAAAGCAGGTTGCTTCTTTTAAGTCCCTTCATTTAGGTATGGGAAGCTTTAACTTGAACATACAAGATGGGGAAAGCTATACAGCAAAAGTAACTTTACCAGGCGGGACAATAAAAATCTTTCCGTTACCGGAAATAAAAAAATCGGGCACTGTTTTAAGAGTAAAAAACCTTGCCGAAAGCGATTCGATTGAAGTATTTGTTGCGGCAAGCAATGATATTGTCCAGTCTCATAACAGCTACTTTTTAATAGGCAAGTCCCGTGGCATTGTTTGTTATGCTGCCGTAATTAGTTTCAACAGCAACACGGCACGAAGGAACATTGCCAAAAACCTTTTTCCTTCCGGGATAGCCAATTTCACTTTGTTAAACACCAATCAGCAGCCTTTAAATGAACGATTGGTTTTTATCGATCATCATGACGATCTTAACATTAAAGTTAGCACCAACAGGGCAAGTTATACCGCAAGGGACAGTGTGGCACTAAAGGTCAAAGTAACCGATTATGCAGGTAACCCAGTCCGTGGCAATTTCTCCCTTGCCGTTACTGATAACAAACAGGTGAAAGCAGATACTTTAAACAACGACAACATCCTTTCCCGTTTATTATTAACAGCAGATTTAAAAGGGTATATCGAAGAACCAGGTTATTACCTTCCTGCAAAAACGCCTGAAACTTCTTTGGCACTAGACAATTTGCTGCTGACACAAGGCTGGACAGGCTACAACTGGCAGCAGATACTGAACCCAAAGCCCAATTTGTACCAGCCGGAACAGGATTTTACAGTTAAAGGGAGCGTGTTTAATGTTTTTAACAAGCCAGTTAAAAGCACAAAAGTGCAAATGTTTTCAAAATCCCCTTTCCTGTTGCTGGACACCGTTACCAATGAGGAAGGCAAGTTTGCCTTTCACCACCTGCCTATCATTGATACGCCTGTTTTTGTAATCAAAGCCGTAAACAAAAGCGGGAAAAGTTTTAACGTTGGCATTCGGGCAGACGAAACACCACCACCTATTTTTACGAAAATATCTGCTCCGCCTCTTTTGCCCTGGTATGTTAACAGCGATACCACTTTACTAAATTATACCAGGCATGAAATAGTACGCCAGCAACAGCCTTTCCTACCGCTGCCCGGAGTACACATCTTGAAAGAAGTTAACATCACCGCCAGAAAAACCATAAAAGGCTCCCAAAATTTAAACGGCACGGGAAATGCAGACGTTATTATTGATGAAAAAGAACTGGAAAAAGCGGGCAAAAAGAGTTTTCTGCAATTGTTGGAAGAAAAAGTAAAAGGGTTTAGGGTGGGATCGTTTACTGATTTAGGTCGTGCCCGCGATGATAGAACTGTTTATTGGTATTTCGTTAAAGACAAATGGCCTATAATTATTGTTGATGGTGTACGTTTGAGTGAATTTTATGAAGTTTCTAACAACTATGTACAAGATTTTTTGAAGTTGAATAATTATTTAAAGGAGTATAACGCAGAAGATATAAAAGGTATTGAGGTAAATTTTTCCGGTAAATATAGTTCCAATTATATCAGAAGATTTATGGAGCCTGGCTCTTGGGACCCTGTAAAAATAGATTACGTATTTATCGAAATTACCACCCGTGGCGGTCATGGCCCTTTTATAGACAACACACCTGGCATGTTTTTGTACAAACCTTTGGCCTTAAGCTTGCCCAAGCAATTTTATAAACCGAAGTATACTGTAAAAGATGCAAAACATCTTGAAGATTTTCGTTCGACAATTACCTGGGAACCTAATCTAGTTACCGATAAAAACGGTATGGCAACCATATCTTTTTATACTGCTGACCAGCCTTCTACCTATACTTTGATCTTAAATGGCAGTGATCTAAATGGTAACTTGGGCTTTAAAACCGGGCAGATCAGTATAAAATAACCGAAAGATAAACGATATGAGTTACCTCTTGCAAAATATATAAAATTGATTACTAAAACATTTTAAGGAAGCAACCAGAATAAAAAAGCAGCTTTAAAGTTCTTAGCAGCAGTATCAGTAATGATTAAACTCTGCCCTTACTACAACACCTTTTCGCGTATTTCCCGCGAAATTTCCCGCGTAACCTTGATAATATCCTCCGCAACTTGTGTATTGTTAACCACCACTTTATCACAAACTAGTTTATACGGCAGTAAATATTCCTGGTAAGCGGGCATCACATGGTTGATCCATTTGTAGCGCACATCTTCTTCCGAATAACCGCGTTCCAGCAAATCACGTTTTAAGCGGCGGTGCAGGGCAATTTCTTCTTCACTTTCGATAAAAATCTTCATGTCCAACATATCCGCCAAAAATTTAAAATGCAGGATAAACAAACCTTCAATAATAATCACCGGTGCCGGTTTGATCTCCAGTATTTTGGGCACGGCTGCGGCATTGTTAAAAGTATATTCCTTTTTAAAAACCGTTTCGTGGTTCAGCAGTTTTTGTGCATCGGCCATAAAAGCTTCAGCATCAATGGTTTTTGGCAGATCAAAATTGTATAACTTATTTTCTTCCGCTGTCATTCCTTTAGCAACCGGAATGTAGTAATCATCCTGGGAAATCAGGCAAATTTCCTTTGCAGAAAAATGTAGTAAAAAACAGTTTAAAAAAAAAGTTTTGCCGGAGCCGCTGCCACCGGCAATACCAATTACATAAGGCTTGGTCATTATGGGTTTGGGCTGCCGTAGCTCATCGTTACATAAAACCGTTTATCAATCGCGCCGAGCGATTGCGCTACATCTTTCGTCATCACCACAATTGCGTCTTTATTGGTTTCATTTTCCGTAAAACTGCCCACTACTTTTGCAAATGTCGTTTTGTTGGTGTTCGGGTTGGTAATCCTGATGATCGTCCCAATAGGAGCGGTTCTGTGCAACACATATTTCTTTTTTGGGTCCAAGTTTGGATCGTCTAACCAAACAGCTGCACCTTTTTCATTTTTCTCCGTCAGGCCGTAGCGGTTGTTTGGCAAGCGGCGGTTAGAACTGTCTGAAGTTGTAACAATCCGCGTAGAATCCTTACGCATTGTATTATCTCTTGCAGCGGTTGTAGTTTCAACCGGCGTAGTAATCACCGGTGCCGGAACAGGCTGCGCTTCTTCATGTTTAATACGGAGAATTTGCCCAGCTGATAAGTTGCTGCTTTTCAAATTATTATAGCTAATAATATCATCAACTTTCACTTGGAAACGACGCGAAATAGCGTAAAGCGTTTCTCCGGCAGAAACTTTATATTGTGTATATTCCGAATTGTTATTGTTTGCAGGAACGTTATCTGCAATAGTTGTACTGGTTTTCTGCAGGTTTGTATTTTGGGTCGATGCTGTTTTTACCGGGGTAAAATTGGTGTTGAACGGCCGGTCGGTTGGCACTTTGATGATCGCACCAATCTGCATTTTGGCGTTGTTGTTGTAATCAATGATGTCTTTTGGCCGCACATTGTAACGCCTTGCGATAGAATAATAATTATCTTTCGGGTCTAATTTGTGCAGGATGATCATCTTGCCATTCTGGTTTTCGACACCAACAGAATCGGCCAAAGGTTTGGCAAAAAGCGAATTGGAAACGCCAATTACCAATAGCAGGATGGATAAATATTTGATTTTTATCATTTCTAACGATTAATTTAAGTTCAAAACTTTCAGCGTAAGTTTATTTTTAAGGTAGATCAGCTGATTTTTAACCATAATAAACGCTTCCGGCTGCAACTTTTGTATGTTTTCGTTCAATAAATCCTGGTAAACAATCACCTCATTTTCGATGATAAAAAGCTGCTGCTGCAAAGCACCGTTTTTTTGTGTGTGCAAAGATATAATTAAGTACGGATTGTAATTTAAACAGCTAATTTCTCCGATAATCGTTTCCGGGATCCAATCAGCCAAGTTTTGAGGCGGTAAAAGAAGCATCAGCGGATTTTGTATTTGTTGAAAATCATCAGTCAAATCAGCTGGTTTTTGCAGAACCTGGCCGGTTTGATAATCCAGCAAAACTATTTTTTTGGTTTGAAAACGTTGGTCCGCAGCCAGCAAACCTGCCGTTGTAAAAGCTTCCGCAGAAAAATTATAATCAGCCCAAACCTGCTTCCCCGAAAAAGCATCCAAAGCAATAATAGCTTTATGTTCAGGGCTTTGTGCCGATTTATAACCATGTAAAAACAGCATCCCGCACCGGCCGCCTTCCATTCCGGCCAGCCATTTCTCTTCCAGAATTAATTTCTCAAAATAAATTTCTCCTGTTTTCAAGTCGAAGGAAGAAAATGTAGCTGTATGGTTTTCAGTGTTTCGGGTTTCAACAAAAAGGAGTTCCGATTTTGGGTCGATTTCTAATTTCCAGATCAAGCCAAAAAAAGTATGATCAATAATAGGGTTTAAGTTGATTGACATCGTGATACAATGTAGAAAAAAGTGGTTCACCGTGCAAACCGTACACGATGTTAGTTTTAGGTTGCGGCTTTTACATTTACATAATACTTCTTTTATCACCTAAAAAACCTCGTCTTGGCAAGCGAGGTTTTTTGTTTTGTTAAAGCTTTTATGCCGATAAAAGAAGCATCACTCCATAATTACCGCGCCGCCTTTGTACAACTGTTTTTGGTATTTTAAAGAAGGCGATTTGATAAACTCACCTAAACCGAGTCGCGGCCACATTTCGTCCACTTTTTCAATTACTTCGGTGGTGTTGGCCAGGATATTTGGCCAGTCGCGTTCAAAACCATCCAATTCTTTTGTTTTCCGTGTACCGTCAAAACCGATGTGCGAAAGGCTTTTGTTATTCTTAGATTTCACTACAAAAGCATCACGTTTCGGGTCGATGTTGTTTGAAAACCGCCAAACAGCATCTCCGGTATCCGAAATATCGATGGTGTGATCCAGATAAATAACCACTTTTACTTCATCCAATAAACCTTGTTTAAACAAGTTTCGGTTAAGGTTTTCAATTTGCTCCGGTTCCGTTTTTTCTACCGAAATAAAAATCAGCGAAATGCCCAAAGCCAGCAAAGAATCATTGATGTCCGCAATGGCCGGGTTTTGAACTTTGATCGCTTCTTTGTTTAGTGCCGATACTGTTTTTATCGATACTTTTTCATCGTCTGTTCTTAATTCTTCTGGAAGTTTTTTGGTGGCGTCGATCCCCATTTTTCCGCCAAAAGAAGCTTTGGAGCAGGAATGATCAAGCACATCCATCGGGCCGGAAGTAAAAATAAAGTCTTGCTGCGGATCCACATTTTCGGAAACGTAGCGGGCAACTGCTGCGTTATCATGAATGTTTACGTCTTCATCCACAATCACGATCATTTTGGTAAACATCATTTGCCCTGCGCCCCAAAGCGAATTCATCACTTTCATCGCTTGTCCGGGATAATCTTTTTTGATTTTTACAATAGCCAGATTGTGGAACACGCCTTCCATCGGCAAAACCATATCTACAATTTCCGGCACCATTGTCATTTTAATTGGGGCGAGAAAAATCCGTTCGGTCGCTTTGCCAATCCAGGCATCTTCCTGCGGCGGGATGCCAACGATTGTTGCCGGATAAACCGCGTTTTTTCGATGTGTAATAGCCGTAATATGAAATTTCGGGTACCAATCCGCCAAGGAATAATAACCGGTATGATCGCCAAACGGGCCTTCCCAAATGTAATCTTCTTCTGGGTCAACGTAACCTTCAATAATAAAATCAGCATCCGCCGGAACTTGTACATCCTGCGTTAAACATTGCACTAATTCTACTTTTTTCTTTCGAAGGAAACCGGCCAACATATATTCGTCAATTCCATCAGGAAGGGGAGCAGTGGCGGCGTAAGTATAAACCGGATCGCCGCCTAAAGCCACGGCAATCGGCATTTTTTGACCTAATTTTTTGTATTCCTGAAAATGGCGTGCCGAAACTTTGTGTTTATGCCAGTGCATTCCGGTTAAAGTCGATTCAAAAACTTGCATCCGGTACATGCCCACGTTTCGGATACCGGTTAAAGGGTCTTTGGTATGGATAACGGGCAGCGTAACAAAAGGGCCGCCATCTTCCGGCCAGCAGGTTAAAACCGGTAGTTTGGTCATGTCAGGATTTGTCATCACTACTTCCTGGCAGGCGCCTTTTCCGGAAATGGTTTTTGGCATCCAAGAAGAAATCTGGCCTAATTTGGGCAGCATTTTCAGCTTATCCAAAATGCTGTCTTTCGGGCCGGTCAATGTTTTAAACAACCCTTCGATTTCTTTTGAAATATCATCCATCGATTCTACACCCAAAGCCATGCACATGCGCTTGTAATTGCCCATGGAATTAATCAAAACAGGGAAATCATAACCTGTATTTTCAAACAGCAAAGCCGGGCCGTACTGCTTAGAAATACGGTCTGTAATTTCTGTGATCTCTAATTTAGGGTCAACTTTTTCTTTGATTCGAACCAGTTCTCCCGCTTTTTCGAGTGTATCTATAAAGTGTTGTAGGTTTTTATAAGCCATAATTTTTTACGTTCTGCTAAGGTCAGACTAATTGGCGATACTTCTTTTATGCCATAAAAAAAGCCGCTGTTTTTGACAGCGGCTTAACATTCAATCAAATTATATTTTTAAAAACGCATTCCTAAAGTAAGGAAAGCATTGTTATAAGTGTTTTTCAAATTAGCAGCCGGACTAGCTGCATTGATAATCGTAGGATCAAATTCATAAGGATACACAGTTATATTATGCATCACATATTGATAAGTTGCATCTACATAATATTTACCAAAACGGTAACCAATACCTGCACTGCTGGTTTTAACCGGGCCACCTATTCTACTTTCAGGATTGCCTTGGTAATTAAACCCACCTCTCAAAAAGAAATCATCCAGTTTTGCTTCTGCACCAATGCGTGTGTTTACAGTTGATTTATAAAGTGTTGATAAATTAAAATTATCTTGAGTATTGCCTGTGTAATCTCCGCCCAAATGCATGCCTTTATAATCCACATATTCTACATCACCGGAAATAAAGCCATATTTTCCGACAAAAACAGCTAAACCTGCACTTGCTTTTAATGGTGTCCGTAAATTATAAGTAGTTTGATAAGGCTGATCATTGCTATTTCCGTAAGCAGGAGGATCTTTTACATACGATGTTTGCAAAGCTTCTACGTAACTATCGTTTATAGTCATCCAAGTTGGGCTGGTAAAAGAAGCACCAATACGAACCGCTTCAACCGGTTTATAAATCAATCCAACTTTTGCATTAAACCCTGTACCAATTGTAGCTTGGTCCTGGTAATATTGTGAAGCAAAGCCAGTAGAAGTATTTACACCGTTGATTGGAATAAGTGCCGTTCCTGATTCATCAAAAGTTCTGGTGGTGTTGTATCTTAAACTGGTGATACCAATACCAAAACCAAGATATAATTTGTTGCTGTAGTTTGCACCTGCCGATAAGCTAAGTTCTGACTGTCCACCGCTTGATATTGTATTGTTTGCTTGAGGGTTATTTGGCGATGTTACATTAGATTGAAAACCGCCGGTAGGTGTACCAATTAATTTTTGTTGGTTAGCCCAATCTTGCAACGTTCCCGAGGCACTATTGCCATAAGTCTGGTATTCCCGAAGGTCTTCTTGCAAATAATAATCTGAAATAGAACCGGTAGGGTTAATTCCTGAATACCGTTCATTTCTGTAAAAATTATTCGTACGGTTATAAGAAGCACCTAAATTAAAACTTAACCAACCTTTAGTTTTGTCCTGTCCGCGAGGTGTGCTTAACCGATTGTAAAAAACAGCCGACACATTATTTAAATTCAGGTGGTTATTTCCGCTATAATTGTCAGTACCAAAATAACTTGATTTAACTTGCGAATTATTAAATTCTGGTGTAACGCTAAATTCAGATTTAGTGAAAAAGCCGATTCCGGCCGGGTTTCCGCTAACGGAACTTAAATCACCACCTACTGCGGTTGAAGCACCGCCGATTGCTTTAATACGTGAGGTTGCTCCGGTTTGTGTTTGTGAAAATCGAAAAGCATCACTGCTAAAAACTGATTGGGCATAAGAAACCTGAGAGGCCGCTACTATAGCGACCCCTGTTAAGGCATATTTTAAATTCATATTATTGTATAGAGAGAGAAAGATAGATTTTATCCTCGTCCAGGGCGGCCACTGCTAACACGGCCACCACCGCCTCCGCCACTAAAGCCACCACCCATAGAAGAAGGGGCATTATAAGTAGGGAAAGAACGTTGTGTTTGAGGAGCGTTTTGTGTTCTGGTAGGTTGTTGTTGAATATATCCACCATTGTTGTTTCTTGTTGTGCTTGTTCTGATACTGGGGTTATAACCGCGACCAGCAATAACTGAACTACCATTTCTCATGGTGCCACCGTAAACAGCATTTGGATTACCTGTTCCTCGTGATGGTCTGCCATTTGTAGTAGTTGTTCCGTAAGCAGAATATAAACCTCCGTAACCATATCCACCAATACCATAACCAGTTCCATAGTAAGAGTATGGTGAGTACATGGAATATGGCGAGTACATGGAATATGGAGAATACAATGAACCTAATCCGTAACCCAGCCCTAAACCTAAACCGGCACCGTAATACGAATTATAAAATCCATCGTAAGCAAAAGGCGAATAAGCACCAAAGCGATTTATACGCGAAGCATAATTGTCATAATAACCATCGTTTCGGTAAGAACGGTTATTATTAGCGTATTCTACTGCATCACCTGCTTTTGCTTTAGAAAAATAAACATCATCATTGTAATCTTTTTGCTGAGCGGCAAATTTATTAGTTGAACAAGCTCCTAATACCACCATGCTCATCATTGCAACCCCTTTTAGAATCTTCGTTTTCATTATGTTAGTTTGTTAAAGTGTAAAAGTTTATAATAGCTATAAATTTATAAATTTGAATTTAAAAACAAGTAACTTATTTATGTCAAAATTCATTCCATTCTATGAGTAAGAGTATTATTAGTAAAGACGAAGATTATTCGCAATGGTTTAATGAATTAGTAATAAAATCTGATTTAGCCGAACATTCTGCCGTACGGGGCTGCATGGTGATTAAACCTTATGGTTATTCTATCTGGGAAAAAATGCAAGCTGCTCTGGATCAGATGTTTAAAGATACCGGCCATAGTAATGCTTATTTTCCACTATTCATTCCAAAATCATTTTTTTCTAAAGAAGCCAGCCATGTGGAAGGTTTTGCCAAAGAGTGTGCGGTTGTAACGCATTATCGTCTTAAAAACGATGCAGATGGTAATATTGTTGTGGATGAAGATGCAAAATTAGAAGAAGAACTGATTGTTCGCCCAACTTCCGAAACCATCATCTGGAACACTTACCGCGGCTGGATCCAATCCTACCGAGATTTGCCGCTGCTAATTAATCAATGGGCAAACGTAGTCCGTTGGGAAATGCGTACGCGGTTATTTTTACGTACCACAGAATTTTTATGGCAGGAAGGCCACACGGCACATGCAACTGCCGAAGAAGCCATTGCTGAAACAGAACAAATGCTGAATGTTTATGCTGATTTTGCCGAAAACTGGCTGGCATTGCCCGTAATCAAAGGTAAGAAAACTGCCAACGAGCGTTTTGCAGGTGCTATAGATACGTACAGCATTGAAGCTTTAATGCAGGATGGAAAAGCTTTACAGGCCGGTACTTCACACTTTTTAGGACAAAATTTTGCCAAAGCTTTCGATGTAAAATTTTCTAATAAAGAAGGTAAATTAGATTATGTTTGGGCAACTTCTTGGGGTGTTTCTACGCGTTTGATGGGCGCGCTGGTAATGGCGCATTCTGATGATGCCGGATTGGTTTTGCCACCGAAATTAGCACCTATACAAGTAGTTGTAGTGCCGATCTACAAGCATGAGGAAGAACTACAAAATATTTCTGCCTTTGTAAAAGAGCTGGCAAAAGACCTCCGTAAAAGAAGCATCAGCCTAAAATTTGATGATCGCGATACGCAGCGCCCTGGTTTTAAATTTGCGGAATATGAGTTAAAAGGGGTTCCGTTGCGCGTAGCTATCGGTAGCCGCGATATGAAAAACGGAACTGTTGAACTGGCCCGCCGGGATACCAAAACCAAAGAAACCGTTCCGCAGGAAGGTTTGGCAGAACGGATTGAAAACCTGCTGGAAGAAATCCAGCAGAACATCTATCAAAAAGCATTAAAATTCCGGGATGAAAACATTACAAAAGTTGATACTTATGATGAATTTAAACGATTGCTGGACGAAAAACCAGGTTTTTTATTAGCGCACTGGGACGGAACAAGCGAAACAGAACAGCAGATTAAAGAGGAAACCAAAGCCACCATCCGCTGTATTCCTTTAAATAATCCGCAGGAAGAAGGCATTTGTATCCTCAGCGGAAAACCTTCTACACAACGGGTTTTATTTGCACGGGCGTATTAAAAGTCCCTCTCTTTTGGAAAGGAGTCGGGCTGAGGCATTTGAAATTTAACTGATGCTTCTTTTATCGATATAAATTCATCAACAAATAAACACCTTGCAAAAGCCCCTCTCCAATCAGAGAGGGGTTGGGATGAGGCTTCTAAAAACTATGAAATTCGGAACAAAAGCCATACATGCAGGCCAGGAACCTGATCCAACAACCGGTGCCGTAATGACACCAATTTATCAAACTTCCACCTATTGGCAAAAATCGCCTGGCGATAACAAAGGTTATGAATATTCGCGCGGCACCAACCCAACCCGCAAAGCTTTGGAAGATTGCTTGGCTGCGCTGGAAAACGGCCAGTTCGGACTGGCTTTTTCAAGCGGAATGGGCGCAACGGATGCCGTCATGAAAATGCTGCGCCCAGGTGATGAGGTTATTACCGGCAATGATCTGTACGGCGGTTCTTACCGCATGTTTACCAAATTGTACGCACCTTATGGCATCAAATTTCATTTTATTGATTTGGGTGATCCGGAGAATATCAGACCTTACATCAACCAAAACACCAAATTGATCTGGGTAGAAACGCCAACCAACCCAACCATGCAGATCGTTGATATCGAAGCAGTTGCCAAAATTTCCAAAGAACACATGCTTCTTTTAGCGGTTGATAATACGTTTGCCTCACCTTATCTACAAAATCCGTTGGATTCGGGTGCCGATATCGTGATGCATTCCGTTACCAAATATCTGGGCGGCCATTCAGATGTAGTGATGGGCGCACTGATTGTGAACGATGACAAGCTGTACAAAGATTTGTTTTTTATCTACAACGCAACCGGCGCAACACCTGGCCCGCAAGATAGTTTTTTAGTGCTTCGCGGGATCAAAACCTTGCATCTCCGCATGAAAGCGCATTGCGAAAACGGACGGCAAATTGCAGCTTTCCTGAAAGATCATCCAAAAGTGGCTCAAGTGTACTGGCCCGGTTTCCCCGATCATCCAAACCATGAAATCGCCAAAAAGCAGATGCGTGATTTTGGCGGCATGATTTCTTTCACCCTAAAAGAAGCATCGCTGGAAGAAACTTTTCGCGTGGCTTCGTCTTTTAAAGTTTTTACACTGGCAGAATCATTGGGCGGTGTAGAATCTTTGGTCAATCATCCGGTAACGATGACACATGCCTCCATCCCAAAAGCTGATCGGGACAAAGTTGGCGTAACAGATAATTTGCTGCGTTTAAGCGTTGGTGTGGAAGATGTGGAGGATTTGTTGGAGGATTTAGAGCAGGTTTTGAGTTGATGAATGCTTCTTTTATCACCTATTTTTTAAGTTAGTTGTTGCTTAAGTTAAGTCGAATAATAGTTTCAGTTTGTCATTCAAATCATAAAGTTCAGCTTGGGTTAGTCTTCCTAAAAGCCCTTTTGCTAATATTTTGTCCAGTGTAGCAATTTTACTTGTCCGGATAATTGATTGTTTTTTAAGCCCATTTAGTAAATTCGGCACAAGCAAAACATCTGTTGGTTCCTGCCATTGGATTTGTGTTGTAATAAAGCAAACAGTTAAATCAATATCTGTATGCACTAAAATTACAGCCGGGCGTAATTTGCTTCCGCTTAAATCAGTAAACGGAAAGGTGATGAGTACAATATCACCTTTAGTCATTATTGTAAACTTCTTTTAAATCTGACGCTGTATAAAGATTTTCTTCGTTATACAAAAAGCTAAAAGTCTGACTGTTAGATGTGACTTGCTGAATGCCTGCAATCAACTTTTGTTCTTCATAACGTTTCATTGTTAAATCTGCAAAGGCAGATATTTCCTCGGCTTTATCCTCCGGAAGCTGATTAATAGCTTTTACAGTTTGTTCAATAATCGCCTGTTTAGTCATGTGTTGAAGTTGTAAATCCAAATATAATCAATTTAGATAATTTAGGAATTGAACTTTCGCTTCTTCTACAATTGTAGAATGTAACACTACTTTTGACTGATGATAGATAATCTCCAGCTTTTCCTCGATGCAAAAGTAGCCCAATACAATCAACCCAATTTTATCGAAAACGATCCAATCGTAATCCCACATCAATTTAAAATAAAGCAAAACATCGAAATCATGGGATTTTTTGCAGCGATATTAGCTTGGGGACAACGCAAAACGATCATTAATAAATGCCATGAACTAATTGAAAGGATGGACAATTCACCTTTTGATTTCATCCAAAACCATCAGGAAATGGATTTAAAAGCTTTGTTGGGATTCAAACACCGCACTTTTAATGATACTGATCTGCTGTATTTTATTGCTTTTTTTCGGCAGCATTATCAGCAGCACCAATCTTTGGAAGACGCCTTTTATGCCGGTAAAAACAGTACGGCCGAAACTATGCTCAACCATTTTAGAAGTTACTTTTTTTCGTTGCCGGATTTCCCACAGCGGACGATCAAGCACATTTCTTCTCCGCAGCAAAAATCTACCTGCAAACGATTGACTATGTTTTTGCGCTGGATGGTTCGGAAAGATACTTGCGGCGTTGATTTCGGTTTGTGGCAAAAAATAAAACCAGCTGATTTAATTTGTCCTTGCGATTTGCATGTGGACCGCGTAGCCCGGAAACTAAAACTCATCACCCGAAAGCAAACCGACTGGCAAACGGCTTTGGAGCTGACCGGAAAACTACGCGAATTTGATCCGCAAGATCCGGCAAAATATGATTTCGCGCTGTTTGGTTTAGGGATTGAAGAACGCTGGGGCGATGGTTTCGATTTGACTAAAATGGATTTTGATTGATGACAACTTTCCCGCTATCTTTAAAAACCAAATATCTACCTCATGAAAAAAAGAATTTTAAATTTCGGTTTTTTACTTTTTGCCTGGTTGTTTATGCTGAAAAATGCCGCATCAGCGCAAATTAGTCCAACCGTAGATCACATCACCGTTTACGTAGTTGATCTGCAAAAGAGTAGTGATTTCTACAAAAATGTAATGCTGCTAAAGGAAATCCCGGAACCATTCCACGATCAGCGGCACGTGTGGCTGCGCATTGGCCCGCATACACAACTGCATATTGTAAAAGGTGCGAAAGAAATTGTTAAACGCGATATCAACATCCATCTGGCTTTTAATGTGCCTGTTATAGAAGATTTTGCAGCGCATCTGGATAAAATGAACGTCAAATACGGCAATTGGAAAGGCGACAGCAAATCACCGGAATTGCGGCCGGACGGCGTGAAACAAATTTACTTTCAAGACCCGGACAATAATTGGATTGAAGTAAATACCGATCGTTTTTGAGAAAGTCGGAAGTTAAATTTAGGTTGATAAAAGAAGCATGCCAACAAAATCATACTTCTTTTATCAACCTTTTTTAGTGAAATTATTTGCTGCCGAGATTGGGTTTTGACGTTTCGGGTGCACTTGGTTTCGCATTCTTCACATATTTATCCAGCCATTGGTTTTGCTCCCAAAGTTTGTGCAGCAGGTTTTCTTTACCACGATAACCGTGTGCTTCATAAGGCAAATACACAAACCGCACAGTTCCGCCTAAACCTTTAATGGCTGCAAATAAACGTTCGCTGTTGATGGGGAAAGTGCCCGGATTATCGTCCGCATCGCCGTGGATCAGCAGGATCGGTGTTTTGATTTTATCGGCAAAACTAAATGGGCTCATATCATAATATAGCTTCGGGTTGTCCCAATAAGTGCGTTCTTCGTTTTGGAAACCAAAAGGCGTTAAAGTACGGTTGTAGGCACCGCTTTCGGCTAATCCTGCTTTAAATAAATTGGTGTGTGCCAATAAGTTAGCCGTCATAAAAGCACCGTAACTATGGCCGCCAACAGCAACACGGTTCCGGTCGCCAATGCCCATTTCGGCTAATTTGTTGATGGCTGCTTCGGCATTCAACTGCAATTGTTCTACAAAAGTATCGTTCGGTTTTTTGCCGTCTTTGGCTACAATTGGCATTTCAACATTGTCTAAAATGGCGTAACCATTGGTAACAAAGAAAACCGGACTGCCGCCGCCAATGGTCGTAAACCGGTTGGCAGAACCACGGACTTGGGCCGCATCGGCAGCCGAATTAAACTCGCGCGGATAAGCCCAGATCAAAACCGGAAGCGGGCCGTCTTTCGCTTTGTCATATCCGGCAGGGAGATAAAGGTCGCCCGTCAAATCAACGCCATCGCTTCTTTTATAGGATATTTTTTGACGGCTCACGCCAACCATTTGCGGATAAGGGTTGCTGAAATTAGTTAGCGCTTTTCCTGCTGACTTGGTGTTTAAATCTTTAAGGTAATAATTGGGCACTTCTTTTTGCGATTCTTTTCTGGTGATCAAAGTCAGCTTATTTGGGTCGATCACATCTACCACAAATTCATACGTGCCTTCTGCACAACGCCAAATAATTTCATTTTGCTTTGTTGTCAAATCAAATTTAGCTAGAAAAGGCAGATCACCTTTGGCCGAAGAACCAACAACATTGTTCATCAAAATCTTGGTTCCGTTATCAGTTGTCTGGATAACCTGGCGGCCAAACTTATTTTTTTCGGTAACCGGGTCTCCAGGATCGCTGTAGGCATCAGTTTGGTTTCGTTCCAATAGTTTTTCCAAAGTGCCGGTTGTACTGTTGTACCTGCTGATCCTTTCTGTTTGTTTCGAACGCAAACCTTCGGAAACCAAAGCCACCGTAGCATTTCCCCAAGTAATACCGCGAAAGCGCAGTTGCGTTTTAAACAATTCTTTCGGCGTTCCGGTAAAAGGCGCATTTAGGGCATAAACGGCATCATGGAAATCTACTTTTCTTTTGATCAAACCGCTGTCCAAAGGTTGCGCCCAGGTAATCGTTGCCGCTTCGTCATCGCGCCAGTCGAAACCGCGCGGCACGTTTTGCGTGTTGTCATAACCAGAGGGCGTTGCTTCCCGCGAAGGCAATTCTGCCAATACTTTTAACGTTTTTCCGCTTAGATCGGTTATCGTTACAATGGAAGGAAAACCGGCCGCCGTGACCAAATAAGAAAAAGGTTTACGAATAGTGCGTTCTAATAAATACTTTTTATCGGGAGAAATACTGACCGAAGTATAAATTGTCGGCTTGCCAATGGCTGTTTCTATGCCGTTTCTGTTTCTAACCAATTGCGTAGTTGCATAAAACTCAAACAAAGCTTCATCATAAGGCGATTTAATCAAATCTTCATATGTGGCACTTGGCGCGGCTTTGCCCAAGTTTTGCTGTACGGTTGGCCCTTTTGGCATCAGTGGTTTTGCCGGTGCCGCGCTTGCCGGTTTCAAGGTTGTGCGGTAAAGTACAGTGTTGTTGTCTTCCCAGGTGATGCCGCTTCCTAAAACTATGTTCAACGGTTTTTTGTTGATTTTTGCCGCTTTGTGCGTGGCAACATCAATTTCGTATAGGTCAACGCTGTTGGCATTGGTTTGGGTGAAAACAATTTTTTTCTCGTCCGGGCTCCAAATAGGACTACTGGCCAGCATGGGCCAAGGCAAGCCTGTAACCGGGAAAGTTTGTCCGGTTTTAATGTTTTTAAGCGTAAAATTATTGACGACCAAAAGCTGTCGGCTTGGCGCGAAATTATTTGGGTTGATGCGCAATCCGGCAATGCGCAGTTCCGGCCGCGCCAGTTCTTCTACAGAAGGGTAGGAGTTGCGGTCGATCAGCAGCATCCAATCGGCCTTGCTATCCACGCTTACCGTTGGCGTTGGTTTGGCCAGCAGCAAATCGGCCATCGCTTTTGGCGGTAGTTGATATGTAACTGCATCTTGTGCTTTGACATTGCAAACGGCCAGCAGCAGCAATAAATGGAGTAGTATTTTTTTCATCTTCTTGTTTTTAGTTTTGGTGATCTTTTCTGCCCTAAAAATTACAATTTTTTTAAGATGTTTAGGTAATAATTTTAATAGGAAAGAAAATAAGGTTTTCGTTTACTAACTTTTACCCGATAAAAGAAGCATTGGTTAAAACAAAAGCTATTTTAGAAACCATGGTCGAACTAACCACAACCTTATTACAGTTTGGAGAAAAAGGCGAAAAAACCAGCTGGACTTATCTTGCAATTCCGGCGGTTGTAGCATGCGAAATCAAGCCCAACAACAAGTTAAGCTTTAGGGCAAAAGGTTTTTTAGACGAAGTTGCTATAAAAGGTTTGGCATTGATACCAATGGGCGAAGGCGATTTTATTTTGCCGGTAAAAGCAGCCTTGCAAAAAGCTTTGGGCAAACGCAAAGGCGCAACGGTAAAGATACAATTGGAAATTGACTTGGACTTCAAAATAGAAATGCCAGCAGATTTGGCCGCATGTTTTGCCGATGAACCGGAAGCTTTGCAAAACTTTAACCGTTTGCCCAAATCGCACCAGCATTATTATTTTAAATGGATAAACGAAGCCAAAACAGAAGCTACGCGAACCAAAAGATTGGCCGCAACTTTGGATGCTGCTTGCAAAGGTTTGGGTTATGGAGAGATGATTAGGGCGATGAAAGCAGGGCTGTAGTTTACTTATTATTTTGCGAAGTATGGCTTGAATTCATTTATAGATATTCTGACGCTAGCATAAATACACAATAAATATATAGTTAAAACAGATGCAAAAATACTTGGATGGTCAGTAAAAATAAAATGATAAAAGCTGGGTATTATCGACCTAAACATTACAAAATATAAAGATGAATAATTAAGAAAGATGTACATTCTTACTGCAACTCTGTCTTGTATTGATTTTCTGGTATCACTCTTATAATATCCAATAAAAAACGTTCTGCCAAGTTTTAAAATTGAAACCAACAAAATAATATATAAAGGTAAAAAAGCTACAGATGAGCCGTTTAAAACTATGTTAATAGTTGTATAATATGAAATAGCAAATATTAGCAGCGTGTAGAATATATTTGGATACTCAAAATCCGACTTTATATACTTGGAAATCTGCACAAATCCTTCCCAGGTTGCATCGCGCAAACGTTGTCTTTCCGTTTTAACCAAACCTTTGTTGCCACCAAAATCATCATTTAAAACCTGGTTTACAGCATCCTGAAATCTAACATTTTCTGATTTTTCCTCCACCGCAGTGAGCACATGGTCATAAACCTCGTCAATTGTTTCCCGGTACTTTAAAATATCAGCCAAATAAGTTCTTAAATTTTCTTCCTGTTGTAATGTTGGTTTCATAAAAATTGAGGTTTTAAATTTAAAATTGATTGCAAGTGATTAATGAAGTTTTGTGCTTCAACCATTTTGTTTGCTACATCTTTTTCGCCTTGCTCGGTTAATTGGTAGTATTTTCGTATGCGGTTATTTATTGTTTCGGTAGAAGTTTCCAGCAAGCCATCTGCTTCTAATTTGTGCAAAGCAGGATACAAAGCGCCTTGCGTGAGTACAATTTCGCCAGCAGTAACTTCTTTTACTTTTTGTGTAATTTCATAACCATACATCCGGTCATTGTCCTCCAATAGTTTTAGGATGATGGTTTGCAAGGTGCCTTTTAACAAAGGATTGGGGTTCATGCTTCAAATATAAAAGAAAAATGATGTGTAAGAAAACTACATATATCTTTTTTAGCAAATAAAATTTAAAGTTGTTTAAATTTTTGTCTATTTTGTTTTCATGCTTCTTTTATCCCATAAAAATCTAAACCATGCATATTTTTGACTAAAGCCAGTGCCTTTTATACTTTACCCACGGCCTAAAGGCCACGGCAATTGAAATTAAAAACAGCTTAAATTATAGAAAAAGTAGTAGAATAAGCAGGTTCATTGCCACGGCCTTTAGGCCGTGGACTTGCAAAGCTTGAGCATTGGCTTTAGCCAAAAACTCAATTTCTTCTACCTATTTCCTCATAAACACAATCCCACAATCCAAATTGCACATACTGTTTTTACCGGTGTAAAATTGGTGTCCAAAGCTGCGTTTGCCCTCGTATTGTAATCTTCCCTAATCCTGAAATTCTTATACCAAATCATTTCGCGAAATTTGCGGCAATGATAAACGATCCTGCCTCAACACAAACTCAAACAGAAGATACCATTGTTGCCTTGTCCACCGCAAACGGCGTGGGTGCCATTGCGGTGATTAGGCTTTCCGGCCCGCAGGCTATCCAAATTGCCAATGCTGTTTTTAAGGGTAAAAATTTGGAAAAGCAAGCAACGCATACGCTTCATTTTGGTTCGATTGCGGATGGCGAAGTTGTTTTGGATGAGGTTGTAATAGCTTTGTTTATCGCCCCAAAATCTTATACCAAAGAAAATGTGGTTGAAATTTCCTGCCACGGTTCGCCATATATTGTGCAATCGATCATTAAATTATTGCTGAAAAAAGGAGCACGCGCGGCCAAACCCGGCGAGTTTACTTTGCGTGCTTTTTTAAACGGGCAGTTGGATTTGTCTCAAGCAGAGGCAGTTGCGGATTTGATTGCTTCCGACTCCAAAGCTTCCCATCAAATTGCCATGCAGCAATTGCGAGGTGGTTTCAGCAACCAGTTGCAGGTTTTGCGAGATCAGTTGATCCATTTTGCTTCGCTGATCGAGTTGGAATTGGATTTTGGGGAAGAAGATGTAGAGTTTGCCAACCGGGATCAGCTTAAATCTTTGATCCTCGAAATTAACAAAGTAGTTTTTGAACTGATTCGTTCTTTCGAATTGGGCAACGTAATCAAACAAGGTGTAAACACGGTAATTGCCGGAAGGCCGAACGCCGGGAAATCTACTTTGCTGAATGCTTTGCTGAACGAAGACCGCGCCATCATCAGCGAAATCCCCGGAACTACACGCGACACGATTGAAGAAATTTTAAACATCAACGGCGTAAATTTCAGGTTGATTGATACGGCCGGCATCCGCGAAGCAACCGATGCGATTGAAGCAATTGGTGTGCAAAAAACGATGGACAAGATCAGCACTTCCGCCTTGTTGGTTTATGTTTTTGATGTTAACGAACTGTCTGCAGCAGAACTCAAAAGCGACATCGAAAGTTTGCATCGGCCGGGAATGCCCGTTCTGGCCATTGCCAATAAAATAGATTTGCCTGCTAAAAGAAGCATGTACTTTGGTTCATCCGAAACTATAAAATACCTGAAAATTTCTGCCAAAGAAAAACAACATATTGACGAACTGAAACAACTGATTTATGAAACCGCCATCCAAAAAAGGCTGACCGGCGAAGAAATTGTTATCACCAATATCCGCCATTTGCAAGCTTTGCAAAAAACCCAGGAATCTTTAGAACGTGTTTTGGACGGCATGGAAAACCCGGTAACTTCTGATTTTTTGGCGATGGATATTAAACAAGCTTTGTATTATTTGGGCGAAATTACCGGCGCAGTTACGACCGATGATTTGTTGGAGAATATTTTTAGCCGGTTTTGTATCGGGAAATAAAGTGAAGTGTAAACTTAATACTTACCTTTAACGTTACTAAACTAACAGGCGTTGCATGATTAAATCTTTTGGAAGTAAAGAAACTGAAAAGATATACCAAGGAGAACGCGTAGCAAAACTTCCTTTCGAAATTCAAAAAATAGGTCTTAGGAAATTAATCATGTTAGACTATTCACAGAACTTAAAAGATTTATTGATTCCGCCATCTAACAAATTGGAGAAATTAAAAGGCAATTTAAAAGAGTATTATAGTACTCGGATTAACAACCAGTGGCGTATTATTTTTAAGTGGGTTGATGATCATGCTACTGATGTTGAAATTGTAGATTATCATTAAAACGATTAGCAATGGAAAGACTACCAAACATACAACCGGGCGAAATTCTTTCAGAAGAATTTTTAAAACCATTAGAAATTTCTGCCTATCGCCTGGCCAAAGCAACTGGTATCCCGCAAACCAGGGTATCACAAATATTAAAAGGCCGCAGGCGTATTACTGCTGACACAGCAATCCGTTTAAGCCGCTTTTTTGGTAATTCGGTTAAGTTTTGGATGGGCATTCAGAATGATTATGATGTACGGCAGGAACTCGAAACAAAGCAGGAGGAGTTTTTTGGTATCAAGCAATATTCTTTGGTTGGTTAGCAACCATGGATGATTTGCTGGAAAATATTTTTAGCCGGTTTTGTATTGGGAAGTAAACAGTACCAATAAACCTGTTTAATGGATGATCTTTTAATGTTCAGCTTTGCCTGAAACCTTTTAAATAGCTTGCTGTTCAAAAAATGTTAACAAAACCTATTTACAATTTAAAAATACATTGATATGGATACCAACAGATTATCACCAACGCTTACTAAAGCACTAAACGACCAGATGACGGCCGAAGCCCATAACGCACAAATATACCTCGCTTACGGAGCCTGGGCAGACGATCAAGGTTACAGCGGGATTTCCAACCTGCTTTTTCGCCACCAAAATGAGGAACGTACGCACATGATGAAGTTTCTGGAATACATTTTAAAAAGAGGCGCAAAACCAGTAGTAACAGAAATCCCCTCACCTGGCCCAGACCCGGACAACGTGAACGATTGCTTTGAAAAGGTATATACTTATGAAGTAAAAAATACGGAATCCATTTATAATATTGTAAACATGGCATTGGCAGAAAAAGACTGGATTACCTGGAACTTCCTACAAACGTTTATTAAAGAGCAAACGGAGGAAGAAACTTTGGCAATGAACTTATTGTCTAAAGTAACAATTGCCGGTGGTGCCAATGCTAATAATGATGCTTTATACCTTGTTAACCGCGATTTGGGCAAAATGCACGATGGAGCTACCTTAGCACAGGAGGTGAGTGTGGAAAACCCATAAACAGCCATTTTTTAAACTGATATTAAAAGCATCCTGCTAACGGATGCTTTTTTTATGGTATAATTTCGGACTTGAAAAAATTATTGCTGGTAAATAATGCCTTCCTTAAAAATCATTTTATACTAAGTAGGCCAAATTACCGATGCGTAAATATGAACTTGCCCGAAAATACTTTAGTAAGTTTTGTATCGGAAAGCAATGCATTGCTTGAATTAAGATTTAACGTTTGAGCCAATTAAATAGATTAATTGGCTCATAAATTTTATATTTTTGAGCCAATTAATAAATATAATTAGCTCATGTTGTATAACTGGCAAATTCAAGACTGGCCAAATTTTACCTACAACTTTGAAGAAATCCAGCCTTTGATTGTTCTTTTTGCCCATGAAACCGGTGAGGTGAACGGTATTATACAAGGGCTGCCGGATCAATTACAGCAAGAAACAGTATTACAACTGATGCTTACTGAAGCAATTAAAACTTCAGAAATTGAAGGCGAATATGTGAGCAGGGAAGATGTAATGTCTTCCATCAGGAATAATTTCGGCTGGAATGAAACACCTGTTCACATAAAAGACCAACAAGCAGCCGGAGTAGCCCAATTAATGGTGGAAGTCCGAAAATCTTTCTCAGAACCATTAAGTACAGATATGCTGAAACAATGGCATAAATTATTAATGGCAAATGCAAGCCATATCAAAGCAGGAGAATGGCGGCAAGGTACGGCACCTATGCAGATAGTTTCTGGTGCTTATGGTAAAGAAGTTGTTCATTTTGAAGCACCGCCTTCCGCTGCTGTGCCTAAACAAATAGAAAACTTTATAACTTGGTTTAATCATGTTGATTTTAAAACAGAAGGAAATGTAGCTCAAGGTGTATTAAAATCTGCTATTGCCCATTTGTATTTTGAATCTGTTCATCCTTTTGAAGATGGCAATGGCCGGATTGGCCGTGCAATAGCAGAAAAAGCTTTGTCGCAATCTTTAAAAAAACCTGTAATGCTCAGTCTTTCCAAAACTATCGAAAAAAACAAAAAAATTTATTATGAAGAACTGAAAAAAGCCCAGCGCACATTAGAAATTACTGGTTGGCTAAAATATTTTGCTACAGTTATAGTGGAGGCACAGGCGGATGCCAGATTGATGGTTCAATTTACTTTAAAAAAAGCCCGGTATTTTGACCAGTACAAAAAGCAATTGAACGAGCGGCAGTTAAAAGTAATCCATAAAATGCTGGATAAAGGGGCAGAGGGCTTTGCAGGCGGAATGACCGCAAAAAAATATATAACAATAACCGGAACTTCTAAAGCTACCGCAACGCGTGATTTACAGTATTTGTACGAAATTGGTGCTTTGGTTGCGGAAGGTTTGGGAAGGTCGGTTAGGTATCAGTTAAGTATTAAGTAAAGGTTGGATAAAGCTACATTTCCGGCAACAACTTTTTAGGAAATTTAGTCATTTGAAACAACCGCTTTTCAATATATTTCCATTGGTATTTGTTATCAACCATCTCAATAACTTCTTTAAAATTAATATCCTGGTGATATTCCAGGGCCTTGATTACTATTGATGGGTTTCTGGAAGCATATTTATGTTCATAAGCATTTACCATCTGAGAAAGGGTAATTGTAGAAGAAAGATGAGCGATATCAATAAAATCTTTAAGCCGCGTGCCATTACCGGCTATGGCGTTTAATTTCATTGCTGCAATATCTTCCGGTGATGCCATACGCAACCCTTCTTCCTGGACCAAAGATTTTACCAAAGGATAATTGTGCGTAATAAAATCAACTTTAATACTTTGAATTTCACCTTTAAGTATATTTTTTGATTGGTAGTCCAATTGGAATTTATAGTTGTTTTCCAATTCAGCAATCAGCAAATTTTCATCAAAAGCGGATTGGTTGAAAAAATCCAAGTCAATACTAATCCGGTGGCCAATTTGTAAAGCAAGTGCCGTTCCTCCTACCAAAAAAAAATCTTTTAGAAGTTCGTCATCCATCAAAGTTTTTAAGAGTTCCAGTGTTGGTTTGTTAACTGTTTCTTTTCGTAGCATTTCATGGAAGTTAATGGGATATCAAACTGATGGCAGACAAAATTCTGGTCTTTGTCATTCAGGTAAGCTATGTTTTTAATAGCTTCTTTTACACCGTCAATTCCATAATAGTTTAATATAAAATACCAGTCGCTGGGCCAGCCGCGCTCAATTACCCTTTGTACCACCACGTTGCGCATATCATGGTAATCAAATTCCGAGAGCCGGTATTCCCAAAGTAATTTTGGGTTCAAAATAGCGTCAGGAAAATCTTTATAATCATCAAAATACATAAATGATAAATTATTGCTTTACGAAAATACGCCAAAAAACAGGTAAAGCATAACGTAATATCTAATGCTTCTTTTACCTGCATAAAAACGACGGATTAAAATCCGTTGCTACAAAATGTACCGAAGCTACGCCTCTACGCTTTGCAAACTTGCCAGAGCCGTAGGCTCGGCCAATTTTGTAGAAATGGGTTTCAACCCGTTTAAACAAGTTGAAAATAACCCAGACAAAAAGTTTAAATAACTCTTTACTTTCGATGCTTCTTTTATCGGCATAAAAACCAATTGCCAATATTAATATACCAATTTTTAGGCGGTAAAAGAAGCATGGCCAAACCAACATTAAAAAGAAAAACTTCCTAACAATCTCAATTTAAAAGCTAATAAATTTAGTATTTATGTTAGCTTTACGTGATAAAGATTTTGACATGGATGGTTTAAAATTGTTTGAAGAAAAAAAAGTACGCACACATTGGGACGAAGAAAAGCAAACCTGGTTTTTTTCAGTTATTGATGTGATTGAAATTTTAACCGACAGTTCTGTTCCAAAACGGTATTGGAGCGATTTAAAAAAGAAGTTGGAAACGGAGGGAAGTGAAGCGTACGAAAATATCGTACGGTTGAAAATGAAAGCACCAGACGGCAAACAAAGGGAAACGGATGTTGCAAACACAGAAACATTGCTTCGCCTGATCCAATCTATCCCTTCGCCAAAAGCAGAACCTTTTAAGCAATGGCTGGCCAAAGTTGGGTACGAAAGGATGCAGGAAATTGCCAACCCAGAGCAAAGCTTAGACCGCGCACGCGAAAATTGGCAAAAGCTGGGCCGCAGCGAAAAATGGATACAACAACGCATGACCGGGCAGGAAACCCGCAACAAACTGACCGATTACTGGCAGCAAAACGGCGTGGAAAAAGGGAATGAATTTGCCTTGCTCACCAATATCATCCATGAAGAATGGGCGGGGCTTTCTGTAAAAAAACATAAAGACCTAAAAGGCTTAAAAACGCAAAACCTGCGCGACCATATGAACGAAGCCGAACTGATTTTTACGGCACTGGCCGAACTTTCTACCCGGCAAATAGCCGAAACCGATGAGGCAAAAGGCTTGCAAGAAAACGCACTGTCTGGCAAAAAAGGTGGTGCCGTAGCCAAAAATGCACGCAAAGAATTAGAAAGCAAAACCGGCAAAAGTGTGGTAACCGGAGAAAACTTTTTGCCGCCGAAAAAGGGAAACCCGGAACTAAAATAATTGAAACCAGCCATACTGTTTTTACACAACCTTTTTTAATAATTCCTGAAATTAAGTAAACAACCCTTTGCGCATCAGGTTATGTTATGAATTAATGAATCACTTATAATTTAAATAAAAAATATGTTAGCTATGAATTATCGCGGGCCTCGCCGAGTGCGCGCTGATCAGAAACCGATGCCCGAAATCCTGCATCCCGAAGATGCTATTGTCCGCGTTACCCGTTCCTGTGTATGCGGTTCCGATCTGCATTTGTATCATGGTTTGGTGCCGGATACGCGTGTGGGATCAACTTTCGGCCACGAATTTATTGGCGTGGTAGAAGATATCGGTTCATCGGTACACCATTTAAAAGTTGGCGACAACGTGATTGTGCCTTTCAATGTTGCCTGCGGAAGATGTGCTTTTTGCAAGCAGGAGCTGTACGGCAACTGCCACGAATCCAATTCGCAGGCCACAGCCGTTGGTGCTATTTTTGGTTATTCGCACACGGCCGGCGGTTATGATGGCGGCCAGGCAGAGTATGTGCGCGTTCCTTTTGCAGATGTTGGCCCAACGGTTATCCCGGAATGGATGGACCATGATGATGCCGTTTTGCTGACCGATGTTGTCCCGACCGGCTATCAGGCAGCAGAAATGGGCGGCATCAAAACCGGCGATACCGTGGTAGTTTTTGGGGCCGGGCCGGTAGGTATCCTGGCTGCAAAGTGCGCCTGGCTTTTTGGTGCAGGCCGCGTGATCGTGATTGATCATTTTGATTACCGCTTAGAATTTGTAAAAAAATACGCGCAATGCGAGGTTTATAATTATGAAGAAATGGAAGACCCGGTTCTGTTTTTAAAGAAAATAACCGATTGGTACGGTGCCGATGTTTGTATTGATGCTGTTGGTGCCGATGCTTCCGGCGATGCTCTGCAAACCATTACCGGCAAAAAACTATTGCTGCAGGCCGGTTCTGCTACGGCACTGCATTGGGCCATCAATTCGGTCAAAAAAGGAGGTATCGTTTCGGTTGTTGGTGTTTATGGGCCAACAGATAACCTGGTTCCAATTGGCAACGTGCTGAACAAAGGTTTAACCATTCGTGCCAATCAAACTTCGGTAAAACGGTTGCTGCCGAGGTTAATTGAGCATATCCGGGCTGGCCGCTTAAATCCCAAAGAAATCATCACGCACCGTGTACCTTTGGAAGAAGTTGCCGATGCTTACCACATTTTTTCATCTAAGCTGGATAATTGTATCAAAACAGTTTTGATTCCACCATCTGCTAAAAAATAAAAAGAATTATCATGGAAAACACAAATAGCGATTATTCGCACATTATTGGCTGGGGTATAGATGCGGACCCGAAAAACGAGCCGACTTACCCAATGAAAAAATATACCGGCGACGACCACAATCACTTAAACTGGGAACGCCCGCCGCTGCAAACACCAACGGTTGAAATCCTGAAATCCAATGAGCGGCCTTATTTAACGGCGGTATTGGGTACTTCTGTTCCGCCTTCCGGTTTGAGTGGTATCATCCGCCGTTACGCATTCAAAAATTTTAGTGAAAATGAATACGGACATTGGTTGCCCTTGTTGCTTGCAGACAGGATTGGTGTGGTAGAAGGCATTGTGGATGATTTAGCACACGGCCATATCCCCAATATTTTTGCCGAAAAGGGCTGGAAAGCGGCCTGGAAATACAACCCGAAAGGTTTGATCCAAACAGTTGCCGTAGGAGCAATTGTTACAACTGGCGTGATTGCTTTTTTACGCAGAAAAAAATAAGGACCTGTTTCAATTTTATGGAACGAGGTTCCATGCTTCTTTTATCACCTAAAAATCATCAAATGTTTAGGTTTCAATAATTCACCCTAAACACAAAAACAGGTTTTATGGTGATAAAAGAAGCATTGTGATTTTTGTTAATTTATCATTGAAAAGACTAAATGCTTCTTTTACCTTGCTAAAATCAAGGGGTTTAAACCCCTTGCTACAAAATGTACCGAGGCTACGCCTCTCTGGTTGCAGTTTTCATAGAGCCATAGGCTCGGGCAGTTTTGTAAAAATGGGTTTCAACCCGTTTATTTGGCTTTTAAATAAACTTGATTAAAAAAGTTTAAACAACCTCATCCTTCAAGCCGAATTTTATTTACAACCGAGCGTTCTTTAAAATTCAATCTTTGCAAATTTCTTTTATAAAAGATTATCTTCCGGTTTCTTTTTTAAAGTTTTTGATATGAAGATAGATTTGAACAGAATCAACCGCCGTAAGTTTTTAACTTCCAGCACATTAGCCGTATCCGGAATGGTGCTGAGTGCTAAAGTCGCCGGAAAAAGTATGGTAAAAGAAGCATCGGCTGCCAATTTTCCCATCGTCATTTCCACTTGGGATTTCGGTATCCCGGCCAATCAGGCAGCCTGGAAAATCCTTTCAACAGGTGGCCGCGCTTTGGATGCGGTGGAAGCAGGCGTGAGAATCCCCGAAGCTGACCCAAACAACCACAGCGTTGGTGCCGCCGGCTATCCTGACCGCGACGGCCATGTAACTTTGGATGCCTGCATTATGGATGAAAAAGGGAATTGCGGCGGCGTGGCAGCAATGGAATATATTGATCATCCGATTTCTGTTGCTCGAATGGTGATGGAAAAAACGCCGCACGTATTACTGGTTGGCGAAGGTGCAACACAATTTGCACTTGAAAATGGCTTTAAAAAAAAGATTTTATTAACAGCAGAATCAGAAAAAGCCTGGAAAGAATGGCTTAAAACGGCTGATTACAAACCGGAAATCAATATCGAAAATAAGCTTTATTTGCCCAAAAAACTTCCCGGCAATCAATACAACCATGATACAATCGGCATGCTTGCCTTAGATGCTGCCGGAAATATTTCGGGTGCCTGCACCACCAGCGGCATGGCCTGGAAACTGCACGGCAGGGTAGGCGATAGCCCAATTATTGGTGCCGGGCTTTTTGTGGATAATGAAGTTGGCGGTGCCACTTCCACCGGTGTTGGCGAAGAAGTGATCCGAAATGTGGGCAGTTTTTTGGTGGTCGAACTGATGCGGCAGGGCTACAAACCTGAAGATGCCTGCAAAGAAGCCGTGAACAGGATCATCAGAAAGAAACCGGAACTGGCCAAAACGCTGCAAGTTGGTTTTTTGGCCATCAACAAAAAAGGCGAATATGGTGCTTATGCCATCCAAAAAGGTTTTTCTTTCGCCGTTTGCAATGCCGAAAAACAGGATTTGTTGATCAAAGGGAAAAGCATTTTTTAATCACCCAAAATGATTAAAATTGAAATTTGTGCCAGTTCGATCGCGTCTGCTTTGGCGGCGCAGGAAGGCGGCGCATACCGCGTAGAGTTGTGCGATAATTTGAAGGAAGGCGGAACTACGCCATCGTACGGAATGCTTCTTTTAGCAAGGAAAAACCTCAGCATACAACTATTTCCAATCATCCGGCCACGCGGCGGTGATTTTTTGTACACTGATTTGGAGTTTGAATTGATGAAAACCGATGTGGAACAATGCCGGAATTTGGGTTGCGATGGTGTGGTTTTTGGAGTTTTAACCAAAGATGGCGATGTTGATATTGAGCGTTGTTTGGAGTTGAAAAAAGCGGCCGGAAATATAGGCACCACTTTCCACCGTGCTTTTGATCGTTGTAAAGACCCTTTTCAAGCTTTGGAAGAAATTATTGAAATGAGTTTTGAACGGATATTAACTTCCGGTATGGAAAATAGTGCGATAAAAGGAGCATCGCTGATTGCAAAGTTGGTTGAACAGGCAGCCGGAAGAATTGCAATTATGCCGGGTGCAGGCATTCGGCCGGATAATTTGAAAGAACTAATTCAATTGACTGGAGCCACTGAGTTTCACACTTCGGCAAAAAGCGTTTTTAAAAGTGAAATGCTTTTTACGGATGTTAAAACCAGCAACTATCAGGAAGAGTTTTTATGGGAGCAAACAGATGTGGGTGTGGTGAAAGAATTGGTTGAGATTGCGGGAAGCATAACTTAGATACTTCTTTTACTGACATAAAAACAGTATGCTGCTAAAACCCCCGCACCAATTTTTACCCGGTAAAAGAAGCATTGGATTTTTGAGGATGATTAGCATGATAACAATAGTTCTAAAATCAAAAAGCTCCTGGCACAAATACCAGGAGCTTTTTGATTTTGTATTTTAAAGCTTAGTTTTTCACTTTTAAATCCCACCACAACCGGGTGCCGCCATTGTCTGGCCCACTTAATAAGGAAACCGCTTTGGTAACCTCGACCTTGTTGTTATTGTATTCATCCTTCGAAAAAGGAAGCCTGCGGATAAAATCTGTCGTACTGATCGTGCCCTGGCTATTATTGACCACTACCGGCATCAAAACAGGGTAGTTGGTCCTTCTAAACTCGGCCCATGCTTCTTCACCATCCGGCCATAACCCCAGCCATTTTTGGGTGATGATGCGTTCTAATTTTTTCTGGTAAGTTGCTGCATCGTCCCATTTAATGGTAATTGTACTTAAATAAGGCGAACCGGCAGGTACGTTGTTAGTTGCGCTGGCAAGGTCTGTGTATGGTGCTTCTGTGCTGGTTGCATCAGTTGTATAATTATTCAAACTTCCGCTAACGCCGTTCAAGTCAAATGAAAGGGCAATCCCTTCATTATAAAAACCGGAAGGCGTGCCGCCCATGTTCCATCCGCGTAAAGCACCTTCAGCCTTTAAGAAAGAAATTTCGGAAGCTGCCATCAATTGGATTGGCGTCGAAGGTTTTGTGTTGACAAAAACTTTTCGGGTGGCTTTTGGATCGCCAAAATAGAGCAGGCTGGCATCTTCATATTGTTGGGTGGAAGTAATTTGAACGCCGTTGCGTATGCCCCGGTATTGTCCTTGACTGTTTGGTACGAAGTAAAAGGGAAGGCGCGGATCGTTGTATCCTTTCAAGTAGCATTCCATTGGTGCGCCCATGTTGATGTCTTCGTATTCATAGGTGATTGACCAAAGTGAATTGGTGAAAGTAACCCCGTTGACTGGATGAACGAATGCGTTATCACCATTTGTTGTAAGTAAGCCATTTGGGTCGTTTACGGCTTCTTCTGCTTTGGTTTTTGCCAAAGCTGGATTAACCATGGCAATACGGATAGCCAAACGAAGTTTCAAAGAGTTGGCAAATTTTAGCCATTGCTTATAATCGCCACCATAAACTAAATCATAAGGCTGAAACGGCTGTGCACCTGGATTGGTTTTGATGTATTGGGTTAATGTTTTTATTGCAAAATCAAGCTCGGTAAAAAAAGTATTGTAAATTACTTCCTGGCTGTCATAAGGCGTTGTAAACCCACCTTTTCCAAAAGAGGTATAAGGCATAGGGCCATAAACATCGGTAACCCGGTGCATGGCTTCAACTTTAAGTATATTGGCTATAGCCAAATAATCAGGGGTATTTACCGCCGCCCTTTTGTTTACTTGCAGCCAGTTGGCCATAATGTTCTGAAAGCCAATATTGAAGGGTGCATTATTCCAGTCCGGTACAAGCCCGTAATTGGTATTGTTTACGCCACCATTAAACGGGTCTCCGGACATCATGTAGCCGGAATAAATATCTGCATTCAAATTCTGTTGTAATTGATACAAGTAATTTGTCGTGCTGAAAATAGAAAGTTGCATGGGTAGCATAAAAGTACCCAGACCCTCGCCATCAATTTTAAGCAGCGAATCTGTCGCATTATACCTGTTGGTATTATACTTTTCAAAATCTTTGGTACAGGAAGTTTGGAATAAAACAGCACTGATGACCAGTAGTACCGGCCAGTATTTTATGGGTGTATTTTTTGTTTTCATGTTATCTTTAATTTAAATTAACGGTTAAAAACGGGCACTTATTTTAAAACCAATACTTCGGATGGTAGGAAGGTTAAACACATCAAGCCCTTGCAAACCATTAGCCGTAGATAGAGCAACATCCGGGTCAAAAGGAGCATTGTTTTTAATCATCCATATATTTCTGCCGATGACAGAAAGGCCAACGTTTTTAATTTTATTGTTTAAATAAGTGCCGGGCAGTGTATAACCAAAAACCAGTTCGCGCAAACGGATATTGGTAGCACTGTAAACATATTCTGAGGCAATGGCATTACGGCCGCCAACAGTTGTATAATATAATTGAGAATCTACTTTTTTGCCATTAACCACCACACCGCCATTGTCGCGGGCTTTACCAGAGGCTTCAGAAACGCCGTACTGATCCAACACTGCCTGCGTTAACGAAACAACCTGTCCTCCAAACCTTCCATCGACCAGGAAACTCAACCTAAAGTTTTTATAATTAAACTCATTTTGAAAGCCAGCTAAAAAGTTGGGGTTATAGTTTCCTATTTTGGTAAAGTCTTGTGATTTTATTGGATTACCATTGGCATCTGTTATATAATTTCCGTTAGCATCTTTCTCTGCGGCATTGGCATACATATCGCCATAAGAACCGCCTTTTTGAACACGCAAGTTAAACACATCTGTAGAAAGGTTTACATAATCTAACGAAGTATTGGCATGAGTATAAGGATCGGTATATTCCAGTACATCCAAAACCTTGTTCCTGTTTAATGAAAAGTTTACACTTGGCCTCCAGGTAAAACCTCCGGATTTGACAGTATAAGCTAAAGTAGCCTCGATACCTTTGTTCATTAAATTACCACCATTAAAGTAGTAACTACTATAGCCAGTTGAAGGGCTTACACTAATCTGGTAAATTTGATTGGTACTAAAAGATTTATACAAGTTAACCGTCAGGTTTAAATTGTCATTCAAAAAACGGCTGTCCAATCCAATTTCATAAGATCTCGTATTCTCAGGTTTTAGTGTATTAAATGGTGCTGCACCTATAGCATTGGTTGTTCCGTTGTTGATAGCATACGTAGGGTTGGTAGCATAATTAATCGAACTACCGTTACCTACATTGGTAATATTTGCCCTGATTTTTGCAAATGATATGATTTCCGGTAGCTTAAATAGCTGGCTCAATACGGCATTTAACCCAACAGCCGGATAAAAGAAATGGTCTTGGTTTGTAAAAGCTAAACTTGAATCCCAGTCATTACGGCCGGTGATGTCTAAAAATATTTTATTGTCATAACCTAAGGTAGCTGTACCAAATGCAGATTGTATTTGGCGCCTGTCTGCATATTGGGATGGATGTACGCGTGTATAATCAATATTTGATATGGAAAACACGTTGGCAAAGTTTAACAGGTTGCCATCTGTAACAGAACCTTGTGTTTGGTTATTTTGAAAGCTTCCCCCCAAATTGGCAGTCAATGTAAATTTATCAGATAATTTTTTATCAAAACTTGCGATCACATCGGCGTAGGTTTGCGTTACACCACTTGGGTTAAAAGTATATCCTCCTTTGGCCCCGGTAAGTGTAGTAATGGTTGAAGCATAGCGTTCGGCTTCATAAACATCATCAGTACGGTCAACCTTTAACCTTCCTTGTATGTTCAACCAGTCTGCAATGGTATATTTTGCACTGATGGTTCCCAATATACGGTTTAAACGATCCTGATTGTTGTTGCGGTTTACAATCCAATAAGGATTTTGCGTGGCAATATCGCTAATAGTGTACAGCCAGTTTTGTGTATTCAATAGTCTTGTCGGATCATAAGTCTCATAATTGTTTTTGTATTGGCTGAAATCAACCCCACGAGGAAAAAGGTACAAAGGAACAATCGGATTGTAATAAAATCCCTGATACGGCCTGTTATTTACATTTTGTGAAATATAATTGGCAGAAACATCCAACGACAGTTTATTTTTAAAAAACTGGCTCGAGTTGCGAACCGTAAAATTGTACTTGTCGAGTTTGTTGTTAGGGATGATACCGGAAGAGTTGGTATTTTCAAAAGAAAAATAAGTTTGATTGGTTTCTGTACCTGTTTGTACAGATAAAGCATTGATCAAAGTCCTGCCGGTATTGTAAAACGACTTAGGGTCGAATGTACTTGGGGAAGCTAATTTACTGCCCCAGCTAAAAGGAGAATTTGTTACAGGTTTCCCGTTCTCATCCACTGTTGTTTCACCATAAGTTTTTTGCAGCTTTGGTATCAAAAAGGGGTTTTCAAAAGTTGTATTGGATGAAAAATTAACTGTTGTTTTTCCCGCCAACCCTCTTTTTGTAGTAATTAAAATTACCCCGTTAGCACCCTGGCTACCATACAAAGCCGCTGAAGATGATCCCGGAAGTACCGTGATGCTTTCAACATCGTCCGGGTTTAGGTTTTCAATGGCATCTCCTCTGTCCTGGCCACCAAATACACCACCAATCTGTCCGCTGTTGTTGCGCGGCATCGGGATACCATCAATCACATACAAAGCATTGTTATCTCCGTTGATAGATTTATTACCACGCAAAACCACTTTGGTCGAGCCGCCAACACCGGAAGAACTCCGGGTAATTTGCGCACCGGCTACTTTGCCTGATAAACTGTTGACCAAACTCGCATCTGGTACATTCATTAGTTCGTTGCCGCTAACTGTTTGTACGCCATAAGTTAACGACCGGGCTTCCCTCCGGATACCTAAAGCCGTTACCACTACTTCGGTCAGGTTGTTTGCAGCAGGTACAAGGCTGATGGTAAGGGTTGTTTTTCCTGCAACCGGCACTTCCTGGTTTTGATAGCCGATATAAGAAAAAACCAACACTGCATTTTCCGGCGTAGTAATCACAAACGCACCATTAATATCGGTTGATACACCGGCAGTCCCGTTCTTAACTTTTACCGAAACGCCAATTAATGGCTGGCCTTTTTCGTCTAATACTTTTCCGGAAATTCGGATGTCTACAGCTTGCGCCGTTAGCCAAGCTGATTCAACCGCTATCGGTTTTAAAGCAGTAGAATGTGTATAAATGCTGGCCGAAGCATCTACATTAAAAATTAACACAGATGCAAAAGTTGCTGTTAAACAGAGCTTTGGCAAGCCATGCTTTACAGCAGTACCAGGTAAGTATTTACTGATTTTCATAAATAATAGGTTTAAATTAAAAACTATGGCCTGCCTGAAAGCAGGTACTGTTGATAAAGAATTGTTGTTGATCTTGAGGATGAGGTTTTCCTGTCAGGATTATAAGTAGTTTTTTCATCATATATAATTGAATTAGGGTAATCAAATTTTAGTGGATTAAATTTAGTTTTATGTTCTTATTAAAAAAATTGATCCGGCTTTTTTTAATCTGTATAAAAGGTGGAAATGAATGCCGACTAATTTCTTTTTCGGCCCCGAACTCATACCAATTTTTACCCTGTAAAAGAAGCATAGACGTTCTTAGAAAAAAACAGCTGATAAAGTTAACCTTGAGAACATATTCTTATCGATACTGCAATTATTTTAAGTATCGCCTAAGTAAGTAATTATGTTTTAAACTTCCTATTTCTTTTTAAAAAATTTAAAAAGTTTCTATTTGTCAATTTTTTATTCGATATATGTAAAAGATTCAACCTAAATAATGGCTGCCCAGCGTATAGAACATTTACTTAACTACAATAATTTTATTAAATGCCTGTATTACAATGAGGTACAAACCAGTGCCGACATTAGCAATTACACAGGCAAAAGTATCCCGCACACTATTAAAGTGCTGAACGAACTGATCAAAGAAGGTTACGTGGCCGAAAAAGGCTTTGCCAATTCCAGCGGCGGGCGCAAGCCTTTGAATTATTCGCTCATTGCAAATACGCATTATTTGCTTTCCGTGGCGATGGACCAGTTTTCGGCTCAAATGGTTGTGGTGGATATGAACAACAATTTTGTGAGCAACGTTGTCCGTTACGAATTTGACATACATCTTTTACAGGCTGAAACTTTGGTTGGCCACATCAAAAACTTTCTAAAAAATTGCGGTATTTCCAAAACCAATATCCTTGGCATCGGCCTTACCATGCCGGGTTTTGTGGACACGGAAGCCGGTGTAAATTATTCTTTTTTAAAAGTTGGCGGACAAACTTTGGTCGAATACATCGAGCAAAATATTTCTATCCCGATTTTTTTAGACAATGATTCTACCGCCATTGCTTTGGCCGAACAAAAGTTTGGCGTGGCGGCGCATATCAAAAACGTGATGGTGCTGAACTTGGGCTGGGGGATTGGTTTGGGGATGATCTTGAACGATAAAATTTTCAGGGGAAACAACGGTTTGGCCGGAGAGTTCAGCCATATTCCATTGTTTAAAAACGGAAAACTTTGTAATTGCGGCAAGCACGGCTGCTTAGAAACAGAAGCTTCTTTAATTGCCGTAACAGCGACTGCAAAAGAAGGCATCCGGCGAGGGCAAATCACCAGCCTGGCCAATTATAAAGAGGTTGATGCCGATGTGATTATTACGGAGGCGATCAAAGGCGATGTGTTTTCTGTGAAACTGATTTCAGAAGCGGCTTATCATGTTGGCCAGGGTTTGGCTATTTTAATCCATTTGATGAACCCAGCAGCTATTGTT
>CAXSBZ010000017.1:0-70734 GCA_964236465.1 uncultured Sphingobacteriaceae bacterium
GGATAATGTGCTTTTAAATAAGCGGTTTGATATGCCACGAAAGCATAGCAGGTAGAGTGCGATTTATTAAAAGCGTACTGGGCAAAAGCTTTCCAATCGTTCCAAATTTTGGTTATTTTATCTTTCGGATGGCCTTTTGCCGTGGCACCTTCTACAAACTGAGCTTCCATTTTATTCAGGATTTCGATTTGCTTTTTACCCATTGCTTTCCGCAGAACATCCGCATCGCCTTTGCTAAAACCGGCCAGTTTTTGCGATAAAAGCATCACCTGCTCCTGGTAAACCGTGATGCCGTAAGTTTCTGCCAGATACTCTTCCATGTCCGGCAAATCATAGCTAATCGGCTCTAAACCGTGTTTTCGCTTGATAAAATTCGGGATATATTCCATCGGTCCCGGACGATATAGTGCATTCATCGCAATCAAATCCTCAAACTTATCCGGCTTTAACTCGCGCATGTACATCTGCATCCCATCGCTTTCAAACTGAAAAGTACCATTGGTATTCCCGGCCTGATATAGTTCATAAGTCAACTGATCGTCCAGCGGCAATTCATCAATAGCAATATCAATGTTGTGGTTCAGTTTGATCATCCGCAGCGCATCTTTCAGGATCGTTAGTGTTTTTAGCCCTAAAAAATCCATCTTGATCACGCCTGCATCTTCCACCACTTTGCCATCAAACTGTGTAACCAGCAAAGTAGATTCTTTGGAAGTGGCTACCGGCAAAATATTGTACAATTCTTCCGGTGCGATGATGATCCCGGCAGCGTGCACACCGGTATTCCGCACAGAGCCTTCCAGCTTCTCTGCTTCTTTTAGCACCTTAGATTTCAAGTCTTTCCCTTTCAGGATTTCCTGTAATTCGGGCACTTGCTCAATCGCTTTTTTTAGGGTAATACCTAAAGTTTCGGGTACTAATTTTTTGATGGAATTAACTTCGGAAAGCGGCATATTCATCGCCCGGCCAACATCCTGAATGCTGGTTCGGGCAGCCATCGAACCGTAAGTAATGATTTGGGCCACCTGGTTTTTACCATACTTATCTACCACATAATCAATTACTTTTTGGCGGCCTTCATCATCAAAATCTGTATCAATATCAGGCATGGATTTACGATCCGGGTTGAGGAAACGTTCAAACAGCAAATTGTATTTAATCGGGTCAATATTGGTGATGCCGATGCAATATGCCACCGCAGAACCGGCTGCCGAACCACGCCCCGGGCCAACAAATACACCCAGATCACGACCGGCTTTGATAAAATCAGCTACGATCAAAAAGTAACCGGCGAAACCCATTGTTTTGATCGTGAACAACTCGAAATCCAAACGCTCCTGTACTTCCAAACTAATTTCATGGTAGCGGTCTTTCGCACCTTTAAAAGTCATGTCTTTTAAAAATTCCCACTGGTTTAGCACATCTGCTTCTGTACCATGGTGAATTTTAAATTCCGGTGGAACCGGGAAATTCGGCAGTAAAATATCACGTTTTAGTTTGAGGTGATCAATCTTGTCCACAATTTCGTTCGTGTTATCCAATGATTCTGGAATATCATTAAAAAGCTGGCCCATTTCGGCCTGGGTTTTAAAATAAAACTGATCATTCGGAAAACCAAAACGATAGCCTTTTCCGCCTTCTTCATCTGTTGCAATCGGCGTGCTTTGCATGTCGCCGGTATTTACACAAAGCAAAATATCGTGTGCGTTGGCATCCTGCTGGTCCACATAATGCGAATCATTGGAGCATATCACTTTTACCTCATGTTTTTTGGCAAAGGAAGTCAGCACGTTATTGATTTTGCTCTGTTCGGGGATATCGTGCCGCTGCAATTCTATATAATAATCCTCGCCAAACAAATCCAGCCACCATTTAAATTCTGCTTCAGCCTCAGCTTCAGAGTTTTTCAGGATAGCCTGCGGAACCGAAGCACCAATACAACAGGTCGTAGCAATTAAACCTTTGTGGTATTTCAGGATCAATTCCTTATCAATACGCGGCCATTTGCTGTACAAGCCTTCCATATAACCGAGCGAACACAGTTTGATCAGGTTTTTGTAGCCTTCAGCATTTTTGGCAAGCAACAACTGATGGTGGCGTACATCTTTTTTATCTTTTGTAAATTGTTTTTTATGACGGTCATCCACAACGTAAAACTCGCAGCCGACAATCGGCTTGACGTTATGTTTTCCGGCTTCGGCCACAAATTTAAAAGCACCAAACATGTTTCCATGATCAGTTATCGCCATGGCTTTCATGCCATCAGCGGCCGCTTTTTTGAAAAGTTTGGTAACATCCGCAGCACCATCCAGCAAAGAAAACTGAGTGTGCACGTGTAAATGAGAAAAATCAGGCATAAAAGAAGTATGTGCCGCAAATTTACCAAAAACTATATTTGCCTGCACTTATTGTGGAAAAGCCACGTATAAAATGACATTGTATTCTATTTTTGCGCAAACTATTTTCCAGTACATTAGTATCAGTTAATCATAGCAACATCATTTTTGTATGTTTGATAAAGTAATTATTTAATCAACTTAGATATTTTGAAAAAATACGGAAGCTTATTCCTTAAGATTGTACTTTGGCTGATTGTAAGTGTGATCGCACTTGTTTTGCTGATAGTGGTTTTGATACAAGTTCCTGCTGTTCAGAACTTTGCCAAAGATAAAGCAGTCAGCTTTTTGGAAGGAAAAATCCATACACCTGTCCGCATTGGCCATATTTCTTTGGGTTTGCCCAAGCTGATTGTGCTGAACGATGTTTATTTTGAAGATCAAAAAAAAGATACTTTGCTGGCCGGCGAAAAGCTGAAGGTTGACATCAGTTTGCTTAAAATACTTAATAATCAAATAGAAGTTAACGAAGTAGATTTGCAAGGGATCACTTCACATATCAACAGGACATTGCCCGACAGCAATTTCAACTTTACTTACATCATTAAGGCTTTTAACAGCGGACCCAAAAAAGCGCCAAATCCAAAAGATACGGCTTCGATGAAGTTTTCGATCAATAAAATCATCCTTGATCGCATTCATATCAAATACAATGATGCGGTTTCGGGCAATGATGTTGCTTTAAATTTGGGTCATTTTGATACCTATATCAAGGATTTCGATCTGGATAAAATGAAATTTACGGTTCCGAAAATAACATTATCGGATGTGAACGCGAAAGTAACCCAGCACGATATTGCTTCCGCACTAAAAACTGCCGTTGCAGATACCGCAGCTTCCAAACCGTTAAATTATAATTTGAAGTTAGGCACGCTCGATCTTTCTAAAATTAAAGTGGATTATCTAAACGAAACTTCGGCTTTGAAAACGAAAGTTGATTTAGGCAAATTGTTAGTGGAACTGGATAGCATCGACTTAAAAAATCAGCGCGTGGTGATCAAAAACATTGAGCTGAACCAAACCAAAGCAACGTTAGGAACCGGACGCCCATCTACCGCTGCCAACATAAAAAGTACGGTAAAAGAAGCATCCAAAAAAGCGGTTGATAAAGACACCACAACAAAGACCGCAGCAGAAGAAAAAGGCTGGACGGTAAAATTAGGCAAAGTTGCTTTTGCAGAAAATGATATTCAGTTTGATAATAATGCGCAGAAAGCTTTGCTAAAAGGCATTGATTACAATCACCTAAATTTAAGAGGGTTGAACGTTAATGCTAATGATATTTTATACAGCCCGACAACTATTTCCGGGAAAATCAACCAGTTTGCTTTTGCTGAAAAAAGCGGCGTGCAGATCAAAAATTTCCACACCACATTTTTATACGGGCAAAAACAGTCTTTCATGAAAAACCTGTATTTGGAAACACCGGGAACAATCATCCGTGATTATATCGATGTAAAATATTCTTCCATTTCCAGTTTGAGCAACAACCTGGGCGAATTGCAATTGAATGCAAATTTTACAAACAGCAAGCTGGCTTTTAAAGATGTGCTGTATTTTGTTCCAACTTTGTCCAATACGCCGCCTTTTAAAGGCAATGCCAATGTGAGTTTAAATGTAAACGGAAAGATCAGCGGCAAGGTGAACGATCTTACTATTCAAAACCTAAATGTTTCCGGATTAGGTCAAACTAAAATTGCTGCTTCAGCGCATTTAAAAGGTTTGCCAAATGTAGACAAAGCTTATTTCGACCTCGACATTAAAGATTTTAGTACAACTGGCAGCGATATTGCCCGTTTGGCCCCAGCCGGTTCTATTCCTGCCAGCATCCGTGTCCCCGAATCTTTAGGCTTAAAAGGGACATTTAAAGGAAGCATCAAAAACTTTAATACCAATTTGGCTTTGCGCTCCAACTACGGCAATATCCATGCAATTGCCGGGATGAGCAGCGGCAGCAAAAAAGGAAGTGAAGTTTACAATGCAGATGTGAAGATGGATAATTTTAATGTCGGCAGATTGATCAAACAAGAAAAAACTGTTGGCCGCTTAACGTTGAATGCCAAAGTAAAAGGTTCGGGAACAACTGTAAAAAATGCCAATGCTACTTTATCAGCAGATGTAATCCGTGCCGATGTGAAAGGATATGTTTATCGGAATTTAGTGTTACAAGGAACGGCGAGAAATGGCCTAATCAATACAACGGCGCGGATGAAAGACCCGAACATTAACTTTGCGCTAAATGCTAAAGTGAACATGGCCAATAAATATCCTGCTATAAATGCCACACTTAATTTAGACAGCATCAACTTGCAGCGTTTACATTTTTCAAGCACACCGCTTCGTTTACATGGTAAAATTGTGGCCGATGTCCCTACCGCTGACCCGGATTATTTAAACGGCAATATCCAATTGACCAATTTGCTGATCGTTCAGGGAACGCAACGCATCCAGTTAGATTCGGTTGGTATTATTTCCACTGCCAATGCCGACAGTTCTTCGTTGAGGATCAAATCCCAAATACTAACTGCCCGGATGAGCGGCAAGTATAAGTTGACCGAAGTTGGAACGGCTTTGCAATCAACCATTGATAAGTATTACAATACCAATGCTTCTTTTACCAAGGTAAAATACGCACCGGAAAATTTTACATTTCAGGCTGTCATTACCAAAACACCTCTTTTAACCCAGTTTGCCCCTGATTTAAAACAATTAGACCCGGTAAGGTTAAACGGACATTTTAACAGTGATGCCGGGGATTTGGTTGTCAACGGCGAAATACCAAATACGGTTTACGGTATTAATGTGATTAGCAATTTAAAATTGGCAATCAACACAAGCAACAATGCTTTGAATTATAAATTCACTGTTGATAAAATTGAAACATCAGCCGTACAAATGTTAAACACAAGTGTAAGCGGTAATGCACAAAATAATAAACTGTCTATAAATGTTAGTGTAAGGGACAAAAGCCTGAAAGAGCAATACAAAATTGCCGGGGTACTTAGTGCTTTAGGTAAGCAATATGAGTTCCGCCTGCTTCAAAATGGTTTGGTATTGGATTATGACCCTTGGGCAGTAAGTGCAGACAATGCTTTGCAATATGGGTCAAAAGGTATTTTTGCACATAATTTCAACATCAACAACAATAGCCAGAAACTGGGCATCAACAGTACAAACACAAGCCTGAACAGTCCGGTTGCGGTTACCTTTCAAAATTTTAAGATTGAAACTTTAATCCAAATTGCCGAAAAAGATTCGTTAAACATTGGCGGCACAATTACCGGGAATGCTTTGGTAAGCAACTTTACCGCAAGCCCTGTTTTTACTTCAGACCTAACAATCAAAGACTTCAACTTTAAAGCTGATACTTTGGGCGATATTGCTATCAAAGTAAACAACCAGCAAGCCAATGCTTATGCTGCCAACGTGGATATTACCGGAAAAGGCAATCAGGTAAAACTGGATGGCTTGTACTATACCAGCAAACCGGACAATAACCTTGACCTAAACCTGAACATTGTAAAGCTGAACATGAAAAGCATCGAAGGCTATAGTTTAGGCTATTTACGCAATACTACCGGTGATCTTTCCGGGCAGGTAAAAATTGCCGGTTCTGCTGCTGCGCCTCAGATAAATGGTGATGTTAACTTTAATAAAGTAGGTTTTAACGTTTCGATGCTAAACTCTTATTTCCGCCTTGACAACGAGAAGGTGAGTTTTAACCAGGATGGTATCGCATTTAATGATTTTGCAGTGCTTGATTCCGCCGGTAACAAAGCAACAATAAACGGGGCTGTTTACACTAAAAACTTTACCGACTTTAAATTCGGGCTGTCTGTCAACGCTAATAATTTCAGGGCGATCAATTCTACCAGGGAAAACAACAAGCTATATTACGGCAAACTTTTTTTAAACAGCCGCTTAAAAATCACTGGCGATTTAAACAAACCTGTGGTTGACGGTAATTTAACGGTAAACGACCAAACAGATTTAACCGTGGTGATACCGCAAAGCGACCCGGGTTTGCAGGACCGAAAAGGCGTTGTTGTTTTTGTAAACCACAGCGCACCTAAACTGGATTCGATCCTACTGGCCAAACAGCGCGATTCAGTTAGTAAATCAGATATAACCGGGATGGATGTTTCTGCCAATATCACCATTAATAAAAACGCTAATTTTAATATTGTGATTGATGAAAGCAACGGTGATATAGTACATATTAAAGGTGCAGCCCAATTAAACGCTGGCATTGACGCAAGCGGGAAAACTAATTTAACAGGGACTTACACTGTTAACGAAGGTTCTTATAACCTGGCTTATGCCACAGTATCCCGAAAATTTAATTTCAAAAGAGGCAGTACAATCACTTGGACGGGCGACCCAACCAGTGCTGATATTGACCTGACAGCAGTTTATGTAGCCAATGTACCTCCGATTGATTTAGTTGCAGACCAACTAAGTTCGGAAACAGAACAAACAATGTACAAGCAGAAGCTGCCTTTTAATGTAGACTTGAATTTGAAAGGTGAGTTGATGAAACCTATCATCAGCTTTGATATTGTTTTGCCTGACAGTACTTATACCGTTTCAAGTGATGTGGTGAACAATGTAGATACCCGTTTGGCACAAATCAGGCAAGACCCAAACGAATTGAACAAGCAAGTGCTTGGCGTGCTTGTTTTAGGGCATTTTATTGGCGATAACCCTTTGCAAAGTATGGGCGGAAGTACAGGTATCCAAGGCTATGTACGCAACAGTGTTAGCGGGTTGCTGTCTGACCAGCTAAACAAACTGGTAGGAAATTCTATTGCCGGGGTTGATGTAAATTTCGGTTTAACTTCCGGGGAAGATTATTCTACCGGAACTGCACAGAACCGGACAGACTTAAATGTGGCTTTGTCTAAACGCTTTCTAAACGACCGGTTAACGATTTCTGTCGGCAATAATTTCAATTTGGAGGGGCAGAACCAGCCCGGACAAAAAGCAAGCACCATTGCCGGTAATGTTACCGTTGGTTATAAATTGACCAAAGACGGCCGCTTTGCATTAAGGGCTTACCGCAGGGATGAATATATCGTGATCCAGGGCCAGGTGGTAGAAACAGGGATTGGTTTTACGTTTACAGTTGATTACAATAAGTTTAAGGAGATTTTTAAATCATCGGAGCAGTTGAAAGAGATGCGCCGCCATTTGCATGAGGACAAAAAGGATGAACGCGAAGACAAAAAGGACAAGAAAGCACAAACATCAAAATAAACTCATGACCAAAAAGCTAATATATTTATTGTTTGTTTCTATTTTTTTAAGTGCCTGTAGCAACACCAAATATTTAACTGGCGGTCAAAAATTATATATAGGTGGTAAAATTATCATTAAGGATAAAGACTTGAAAAAAAACGAGCGCGCTGCTTTAACCACCGAATTAACCGGTTTATTACGGCCAAAACCTAATTTCAGTTTTTTAGGCTTACGCCCTACGCTCTATCTCTACAACATCACCAAAACCACTAAGAAAAAAGGAATTAAACGTGCATTACACTCCAAAGGCCAAGCCCCTGTTTTGCTAAGTGCAGTTGATTTGGATTTAAATACTAAAATTATAATCAACCAGCTACAAAACGAAGGTTACTTTCAGGCACAAGCTACAGGCGATACGGTTAGCAAGAATAAAAAAGCAACAGCTATTTATACCGTAAACACCGGCCCGGCCTACACCATCAAAAAGTTAACTTTTCCAACCGGTAAAGGAAGTTTAGACACTGCTATTGCCGGCATCGCTAATAAAAGTTTGTTAAAAGTTGGCGATAAGTATAACTTGGATATAATCAAAGCAGAACGGGAAAGAATAGATGCAACACTGAAAGAAAGAGGCTTTTATTTTTTCGCCCCGGAAGATTTGGAGGCTGTTGTAGATAGTACCCATATTGGCACGCACCAGGTAGATATGTCAATAGAAATTGTAAACACCACGCCTGGCAAAGCACGCAACGTTTACAAAATCAACAACATTTATGTTTATCCCGATTATTCATTACGAGACACTTCTTTGAGGCTCGATAAAGCTGTTAAATATGCCAATTACAATGTCATCCAAAATAGGTTTACCATAAAACCTTTTATCTTTAAAAACACAGTCCAGTTGCGGCCTGGCGGAGTTTATAACCGTAACGATCACAACAAATCTTTAAGCCGCTTTATAAATTTAGGGCCTTTTAAATATGTAAAAAACCGTTTTGAGGTAGTCCCTACAGATTCGCCAAAACTAAATGTTTATTATTTTTTAACCCAATTCCCCAAAAAGTCTTTATCTGTTGATGTTTTAGGGCGAACTACCTCAGCTAATTACAATGGTTCGCAACTGAACCTGAACTTCCGCAACCGCAATACTTTTAAAGGTGCCGAATTGCTGACCATTACGCTTTTTGGTAGTACTGATGCCCAGGTTTCAAGTCAGTTTGGTGCCGGCCATCCCCTGTCGCAAGTTGGCTTACAAACCAGCTTGTCCTGGCCGCGCTTCGTTAGCCCGTTTAATTTCAAAACCGACAACGCCTACATTCCCCGTACCAAATTATCTGTTGGCTACTCTGTCGTTAACCGCAGCGGCTTATATAACCTAAATTCGTTTAACGGTTCGTTTGGCTACCAATGGCAGCAAAACACACACCGGTCTCACGAACTAAACCTGCTTACAGTTACTTATGTAAAACCAGCAAATGTAGATACGGCTTATACCAATAGCATAGTGGTTACCGGCAACCCTGCTTTAAAACACGTGATCGACCCGCAGTTTACTTTCGGCCCTTCCTACAGTTATACCTACACCAACACCACCGAAAGTTACCGCACCAATACTGTTTATTATAATAGCCGCATTAGCTTGTCGGGCAATATTTTGGGTATCGCAACCGGAGCGGATACTTTGGGCGGAAAAGTAAAAAAAATATTCAATACCCCTTATAACCAGTACATTAAGCTGGAAAACGAGATTAGGTTTTATCATAAATTAAGCGCCAACAGCCAGATTGCGGCACGCTTGATTGCAAGTGGAGGTTTGGCTTATGGCAACTCCACCATAATGCCTTACAGCCAGCAATTTTTCATTGGCGGCCCTAACAGTTTGCGCGGGTTTAGGGCGCGTTCTATCGGCCCGGGCACTGTTGATCCTGGCCAGTTTATTCAAAACACAGGGATTAACAATAACTTTTTGGCAGATCAGTCAGGCGATATCAAATTAGAAGGCAACTTAGAGTACCGGCCAAAATTGTTCAGCTTTGTTTACGGTGCTTTGTTTGCCGATGCCGGTAATGTTTGGAATGTAAAACCGCACTATCCGGGCGGGGCTTTTGGCAAAAATTTTTTAGACCAGTTGGCCGCCGATGTTGGCTTTGGTTTAAGGTTTGATTTTAGTGTTTTGGTATTGCGTACCGATTTGGGTTTCCCGGTAATGCGGCCTTATACCTCAACCAACAGCATTTACAATTCCCATAAACCTGTTTTCAACCTGGCCATTGGATATCCTTTTTAACCTGATCTCAATTTTTTACCGATAAAAGAAGCATGGTGCGAAATGTATATTTAAGCTATGCTTTGACTTCCAAATATTAATTTTGGCAGATACTAAATTTACATGCCTAAAAAAAGCATTCCGCTGGAGCTGATTGATTTGAACGGAAACGGTTTCCACGCGCTGGTAAACGTAACCGTTTTTAACAAAACTTTCAAATTGGTTTTGGATACCGGTGCTTCAAAAACCGCTTTCGATAAAACTTTGCTGCTGGATCTGATCCACGAAAAGGAACTGAAAAACTCCGGACATTTAACCACTGGTTTGGGTACAAACAATATGGAATCTTTTATAACGACGGTCTTCGATTTCTACATCGGAAAATTCCACATTCCTGAAATGGAAGTTGCCGTTTTAGATCTTTCGGCCATCAATATTGCTTATAAAACATTAGCCATCGGGCCGGTTTTAGGTGTTTTAGGCGGAGATGTTTTGGCGGGATATGATGCAATTATCAGCTATAAAACATTAAAGCTGATTTTAAAATCTTAGGGTTTTTGAGGTTATACAAAGAAAATTGGCAATGCTTCTTTTACCCTATAAAAATTGGTGTTCGCATCAAACTAAACAAACCAAAAAATAAGTACGCACTGAATTTTAGGCGATAAAAGAAGTACTAGCTGTCATCCTGGACTTGTTTCAGGATCCCTCAGGCAAAAATAACAAGCTATTCTTATGGGATGCCGAAAAAAATTCGGCATGACAAAAACATAAACGCACTAATTTTTAGGTGATAAAAGAAGTATGCAATCTTATCAAACGAAATTTGGACAAACTTTTAAACTAAATTCATATCGGTTATACAATCCAAGTTTTGTTGTAATACTTTTACCAAATCTTTAGCATAAGCTGGATCAAAAATTGTGGAATGTTCGCCTTCAATTTCGTAAACTTTAACATTGCTTGCATATCTTTCCCAAAATTGTTTTGTAGTATCGTCCAACAAAAGTTTGTTGTAAAGTATATTGTTGCTTTTATCTACAAAAGTATATCTGTCTTTTGCAAAAAACACTAAAATTTCACCTTCGTATTTTATGATGCGGTAATTAGAACAAGCGGTTTGATACTTTTGTGCGATGCTTTTAAAATCGTCTAAATCAGTTTTATTCAATCGATGATTGTAAAGTTTTTGTATGAAATTTTTAAAGCTTTTTACTTTATATTGGATGGCATGTTTGGTATGCTTTCTCAACAAATAAGCTTCAAAATCAATCTTGGAATAAACTTTATCAAGGTAGTTTTTTATTGTATTTTGGATGGTATCAAAGTTTGTAAAACTTAGTTCTCCTTTTTTCTTTTCGATAATCACGGTATCAAACAAAGCCAGCATTTTTACTTCTTTACCAATCGCACTTAATTGTTTGGCCATTTCAAATGCAATGATCCCGCCAACACAATGCCCTGACAATGCGTACGGGCCTTCCGGGTTTTGCACCAATAATTCTTTAATATATTTAGCGGCAATCCCTTCAATTGTATCCAGAAATTTTTCATTTTGATTGATATTTGCAGGTTGTTGCAAAACAAACACAGATTGTTCAGCATCAAACATTTTAGCAAATTCGTAAAAAGGAAGCGCCGTTCCACCGGCACCACAAACAATGTAAAAAGGGGTTTTCCAACCTTGCGTTTTTAATGGAATTAGCAACTCTGTTCGGCCATTGGTATTATTTTCATTTAATAGTTTGGAAAGTTTTTGTACAGTTGGATTTTCCAAAAAACTTTTAATGGACAAACTTTTACCTGTTTTATTTTTTATTTGTGCTATCAATTTAATAGCAAGCAGCGAATTGCCGCCAAGATCAAAAAAGTTGTCATCGATACTGATTTTGTCAAGGCCAAACAATTTTTTCCAAAGCAATATCAACTCCGCTTCCTGCCTATTGCGGGGCGCAATATATACTTTGCTTTTTATTCCACTTCCGTTTGCTTTTGGCAACGCTTTTTTATCTATTTTGCCACTGGTGGTCAAAGGGAACTGATCCAATGTTACCCAAAAAGCAGGAACCATGTGGTTGGGCAGCTTATCACTTAAAAAACCAATCAACTTTTCCTTGTCAAACCCGTTTTGTTTTACCAAATAACAAACCAAATGTTGGTTGCCTTCCCGGTCGGGTTGCGCCAATACCACCGCCTGCCGCACCAAGCCGCTTTGCTGCATTGCGTGCTCAATCTCTTCCAGTTCTATGCGGAAACCACGGATTTTTACCTGGTTGTCTGCCCTTCCAAAAAACTCTAAATTCCCATCCGGCAGCCATCTTCCCAAATCTCCTGTTCGGTAAATACGCGCATCAGGATTTTTGCTAAAAGGGTCGGTTATAAATTTTTCAGCCGTTGTTTCCGGCCGGTTCAAATAACCCCGTGCCACTTGCGCGCCGCCTACACAAATTTCTCCGATACATCCAACCGGCAACAATTGCTGTTTGCCGTCCAAAATATAAACCTGAACATTGGCCAGCGGTTTTCCGATGATGTTCCTGTTAAACTTATTGACCGGATTTTTGGCAATACAAACCGAGATGGTATTTTCCGTCGGTCCGTAGCCGTTAATCAGCCATACTCCTTTTGCCTGTATAAATTCGGCACTGGAAGGATTGATGGATTCACCTGCCGAAATAATCGTCTTCAGCGTTCCCAGCGCATCTTTCATCACCGATTGATAGGAAGGCGGCAACGTTGCCCGTTCTATTTTATATTTTGAGATAAAAGTTTGAAATTTTTCTACCGATAAAATGTCTTCCTTTTTGGGGATCACCACCGTTCCGGCACTCAGCAAAGTGTTAAATATTTCTTCGCAGGATACATCAAAACTGATGGAAGCAAACTGCATAACCCGTTCTCCAGGTTGTGGTTTTAGTTCGCTTGCTACCGCTTGGCAAAAGTTTACCAACCCTTTGTGTTCAACCAATACGCCTTTTGGCTTGCCGGTAGAGCCGGAAGTATAGATAACGTACGCCAAATTTTGCGGATTTACTTTATTTTGATGATTTATTTTCGAACCCTGGCTGATCACTTTCCAATCGGCATCAATGGCTACAATGCTTCTTTTACCTATGTTTTTTAAGTGCGGTTGGATGCTTGTGCTGGTTACGATTAGAGCGGCTCCGGTATCATCCAAAATAAATTGTATCCTTTCTTCCGGATATTCTGGGTCGATAGGAACATATGCGCCGCCCGCTTTTAAAATACCAAATATGGCCACGATCATTTCCACCGATCTTTCCATACAAATTGGCACCAGCATTTCTGCTTTTACGCCTTTTTTTTCGAGGTAATGCGCCAGTTGGTTGGCCCGCTGGTTCAATTCAAAATACGTAAGTGCTTCTTCTTCAAACATTACGGCTGTTGCATCCGGGTTTTTTAAAACCTGTTCTTCAAATAAATCAACAACTGTTTTTTGTGTTGAAAAAGGGGCAAACGTATCGTTAAACTTATCAAGCAAAAGTTTTTCCTGCGGAGGAATGAGGTTGATGTTTTCGATAGGTTGATCTAAAGAACCAACGAATTGCCCCAAAATAAACAAGATGCGTTGGGCAAATAATTCAATTTCTTCCAAACCAAAATATTCAAAACCAAAATGAAACCCTAACTCTAAAGGCTGCTGCTTGCCATAATCGCGCCAGCTCACTTGCAACGGCATTTTTTCCTGTTCGCTTTGCAGCCATCCAACAGTTGGTTTAATTGCTTGTCCAAAATCCAATTCAAATTGGAACGGAATATAATTGACCACAACATCATACAAATTACTTTCGGCCGTATTGATTTTCATTGACCGAATCAAATCGCCAACCAAATATTGTTGGTGCGGACGATCTTCTTTGCGCAAACTTGCAATGTTGTTTAACAAATCCGCTAAATTTAAGTCTTCCTGAAAAAAACCTATAAATGGTAAAACGCCGGAAAACATGCCTGCAATTTCCCGAAGATGTTTGGCACTTCTTTTATGCACCGGAATCCCAAAAACCATTTCTGTTTGTGCCGAAGTTTTTCCGAAATAAATCAGTAGCGCCGCAATGGTTAATTGTTGTAAGTTTAATTGTGTTTCTTGGATTAATTTTTCTATTTGTTTTTGCTGAACCGAACCCAACTCCAAATAATAATTCCCGCTTAGCTTTTCGGGCTTGGTTTTAAAATTGATATTTTTTTTAAAGAAACTTTCCGGCTTTATACCAATTTTATCTTTCCAATATTTTCCTGATTGTGCATATTTTGCCGAATTTCTATAAGCTGCTGCTTTTGCAGTTTCTTCAAAGTATGAAAGTTGGACAAGTTCTAAATCTTTGCCTGCCAACAAAGCCTTGTACTTTTTTGCAATACAATTAATCCAAACCGCCAATCCATAAGCGTCAATCAACAAGTGGTGAAAACGAAAGAAAAACAAATGTTCGTTTTCTGCAATTTTGATTAAAGCCTGTTCAAACAATAAATCTTTTTTTTGCAAGATAAAAGAAGTATTGAACCTGTTTTGCATCCAAGTTTCAGCAGCAACTTTCGGGTTTTCCTGATTGGAAAAATCTAACTCCTGCCAATCAAAACTTTCATAATTTTCATTTAGATAAAAACCGCCTTCCACATCCTCAAAATCAAAACGCATTTTGAAAATATCAAATGACTTGCAGGAAAACTGAACGGATGCTTGGAATTTATCTTTGTCTAAATCCCCTTTCAGCCTGATGTACATGCCAATATTATAATGCGGGCTTTCGAGGTTCAAAACCTGGTCGGTATAGATATCGTACTGTGCCGGGTGCAAAACTTTATTCATATTTTGTTTCTATACATCACCATATTGAATTGCTTTAAACAGTACAGTTTTAAATTGAATAATGTTTAAAGTAAAATCTATTTATACTGATCCACACCTTTTTAATCGAAGTTAAAATACGTGTTTATCAAGAAAAAATACGAGGATTTGAAATTAATAGTTTATGATGTTGAACCAGTCGATTTAACAAAAAGTGTAGAACTATTGTCTATGCTTCTTTTATCACCCAAATTTCAACAAAAACAAAAAACCCTGCTCAAACTTGAACAGGGTTTCATACTTCTTTTATCCCTATAAATTAAACATCAATCTTCGCATATTTAGCATTCTTCTCAATAAATTCCCGGCGCGGGGCAACTTCATCACCCATCAACATGGAAAAAGTATGATCGCAGCCGGCAGCATTGTCAATCGTAACCTGGCGCAACGTGCGGGTGCTTGGGTTCATCGTAGTATCCCACAATTGTTCGGCATTCATCTCACCCAAACCTTTGTACCGTTGCACGTGCACGCTGTCTTCTTTACCAGCACCTTTTAAACGCTGAATGGCTGCATCACGTTGCTCATCATCCCAGCAATATTGAAATTCTTTACCTTTTTTAACCTGATATAAGGGCGGCGCGGCAATATACACATAGCCAAATTCTACCAGTTCCTTCATATATCGGAAAAAGAAAGTCAAGATCAGCGTGGTGATATGCGATCCATCCACATCCGCATCCGTCATGATCACAATTTTGTGATAACGAAGTTTCATAATGTTTAAAGCCTTGTCATCCTCCGGCGTGCCAATGCTGACGCCAAGGGCAGTAAACATGTTCTTGATTTCCTCATTTTCGTAAATCTTGTATTCCATCGCTTTCTCCACGTTCAGGATTTTACCCCGTAAAGGAAGTATCGCCTGAAAATGGCGGTTGCGGCCTTGCTTGGCAGTACCACCGGCCGAATCACCTTCAACTAAAAACAACTCGCATTTGCCGGGATCGCTGTCTGCACAATCTGCCAGCTTGCCGGGCAAACCAGTGCCGCTCATCACGTTTTTACGCTGAACCATTTCACGCGCTTTCCGGGCAGCAGAACGTGCCGTTGCAGCCAGGATCACTTTGTTAACAATCAAACGCGCTTCTTTCGGATTTTCTTCCAGGTAGTTCCCCAAGATTTCTCCTACCGACATATCTACCGCGCCCATCACCTCATTGTTGCCCAACTTAGTTTTGGTTTGGCCTTCAAACTGTGGTTCCTGCACTTTTACAGAGATTACAGCCGTTAAACCTTCCCTGAAATCATCACCGGTAATTTCAATTTTTAGGTTTTTCAATAAGCCTGATTTATCAGCATAAGCTTTTAAAGTACGGGTTAAACCACGGCGGAAACCTGCCACGTGTGTCCCGCCTTCAATTGTGTTGATATTATTGACGTAGGAATGGACGTTTTCGCTATACGTTTCATTGTATTGCAAAGCCAACTCAACCGGGATGCCTTGCTTGTTTCCATCTACATAAATAGGTTCCGGGATGATAGAAGTTCGCGTACCATCCAAATATTTAACAAACTCTTTCAAGCCGCCTTCAGAGTAAAATTCTTCAAAAGGATGCAGGCCTGTTTCATCAGTTTCCCGCTCATCAGTTAAGGAAAGGCGGATACCTTTGTTCAAGTAAGCCAGTTCACGAAGCCGGGTAGCAATGGTGTCGTATTTATAATCTGTGGTTAAACTAAAAATCTCAGGATCAGGCGTAAAAATAATCGTTGTACCGCGTTTTTCTGTTTCACCAATTTCTTTTACCGGATACATGGGCCTGCCTTGCTCATATTCCTGCGTGAAGATTTTCCCTTCCCGATAAACCAAAGCTTTTAGGTGAGTAGAAAGTGCATTTACGCAACTCACGCCTACACCGTGCAAACCACCGGAAACTTTATAAGTATCTTTATCAAACTTACCGCCGGCATGCAAAACCGTCATTACCACTTCCAGTGCCGATCGTTGTTCTTTTTGATGAAAACCTGTCGGGATGCCGCGGCCATTATCTGTTACGGAGATCGAATTCCCTTCCAAAATAGTCACCTTAATTGTATCACAATACCCTGCAAGTGCCTCATCTATAGAGTTATCCACCACTTCGTAAACCAAATGGTGCAAACCCTTTACGCCAGTATCACCGATATACATAGACGGCCGTTTCCGCACTGCTTCCAAACCTTCCAGCACCTGGATGTTATCCGCAGAATAATTGGACCTGTCTTCTACTAATTCTTTTATTTCACTCATAAATTTGGATCAAACATTAACCTTCAAAAATACGATTTTTAGCTGATAAAAACAGCATATATTCGCATAAAGCAAACGCTGCCAGGCATGATTTTCAAAAGATTAGGATACTTGTTTTGAAAGATTATCTTTGTCAAAATTTTTGAAAAAACATGAAAAAAACGGTATCCCGATTAACTTTAGGAATAGCTGTTGCCGCCCTGGCAGTCGCCTGTAACCAAAAGCCGCAAACTACCACTACAACTGCCGAAAAAAGTACCGTTGTCGCAACTGCCAAAGCAGAAATTGTGTATGTCAATTCTGATTCTTTGCTAAGCAAATATGATTACTTTAAAGATATGAGCAGCCGTTTGGAAGAAAAAGGCAAACGAGCACAGGTAGATGTTGCTTCTAAAGGTCAGGCATTTCAGCGCGAAGTTGCCGAATACCAGAAAGGTGCCGCTGCTTTAAGTGCTGACCAACGTGCGGCAACCGAACAGCGTTTGGCACGCAAGCAACAGGAATTGCAAACGTACAACCAAAATGCAAGCGCACAGATCCAGCAGGAACAAGGTACAGAAAATGCCAAACTGTATGATAAAATTGCTGACTTTTTGAAAGGTTATGCCAAAGATAAAGGCTACAAATTGATCCTGACTTATTCTAAGGCAAACCCAACGGTTTTATTTGGTGACGAAAGCCTAAACGTAACCAATGATGTAGTAAAGCTGTTGAATGATAATTATAAAAAAGATAAAAAATAGTTACCATAGACTAAATTAAGAACCTGAGTTTTAACCCCGGCCAAACCGGGGTTTTTTAATGCCTGAAAATAATGGACGAGCAACAAAATCATGAAAAGTTTATGCGGATGGCTATACAGCTTTCCGAGCAAAATGTAGAGCAGCGGTTGGGCGGCCCGTTTGGGGCAGTCATTGTAAAAGATGGGATGGTGGTAGCCAGAAGTGCCAATCGTGTGGTACCGCAAAAAGATCCGACGGCACATGCAGAGATTTCAGTTATCCGCCTGGCTTGCAAAGAGTTGGATACCTATAACCTGGAAGGCTGCGTTATTTATACCAGCTGCGAACCCTGTCCGATGTGTTTGGGTGCAATTTACTGGGCGCATCTGGATCAGATTTATTATGCCAATACCAAAACTGATGCCGCCGCTATTGGTTTTGATGATCAATTGATTTATGATGAAATGAACTTGTCTTTAACTCAGCGCAAATTACCGGCTTCGCAACTGCTGCATGAGGAAGCGCAGGTATCTTTTAAAAATTGGCTGACTTCTGAACAAAATATTAAATATTAGAATAATTCAGGATGCTGTTTTTATGCCGATAAAAACAGCATCCTGAATTATTTTGGCTGATCAAAAAAACCATCCTGCAAATCATCAATTTCTCTTCGGTCTTTTTTAGTAGGCCGGCCAGCACCCTGGTCTCTGCGAATCATTGGCGATTCAAAAACGGATTTGTAGCTGTACGTTTGTTCAACTGGTGTTAAATCTTCATAAAATAACACTGCAGTTTTAGCATCCGTCCTGTTTTCCAATAATCCGGTTACTTTCAAAACCTTTTTTTCGATCCCTTTACTTACCTGGTAAGTTTCACCTACACGCACTTCGTGAGAGGGTTTGATGTTCTGGCCGTCCAACTTTACTTTTCCGGCTTTGCAAGCATCCGCAGCCAGGGTTCGTGTTTTGAATATCCTGATAGACCATAAATACTTATCAATACGCAACTTCTCTTTTTCAGGCATTTTTTAAAAATTTTAATCAAAAACGATCAGGATGCTTACTTGTTTAAATTAATATTAAACACAAGTTTTTTGAAAAAAATATCAAACAATTTATCCTATTTTAGATACTACCATCTTTTTTGAAAAAAAATTGATAGTTTTCTAAAAATAAAAGCATTCTTGTAACAATCAGCATATTATTATATAATAAATGCAATAATGTAATTTTAACAGTTTCTGTATTCGAAAATTTTAATATTTAAGCTATAATAAATAGATTTGTAAACCAAAATACTTGTAACCAAACTCAATGGTGAAAGTATAACCTAAGAAAATACTTGTTTACTTAGCTTATTTTGAATTATGAAAAATTCTGTCTTTACTTATAACGACGAACTGATTAAAATATCAGTCAAAAATCAAATTGAAAATGCAGATAAAAGCATTGAAGCTGACGTGATTATTGATGATGAAGACAGCTACAAAATTTGCAAGCGAAACGGGGTTAGTGTACCGGTTAATAAAAATTGCGTTATTGCACCTTCCCTTTTAGCATTAATTAATAAGTGTATTTAGGCAAAAATTCTGCTGCCTGAAGTTTTTCATTCCGTAATACTTCTTTTACAATTGTTTTTTGGGGTTTACGCTCATTACCCTAATCAGAATTACTTTACTTCCGTTATCAGGATTTAAAGTCTTGTTTTATTATGTTTGCGATAACAGATAATAGGTTCTAATTCTATCTAACCTACTGAAAATTAGCAATATAATTAAAAAACAAAATACACTGATATGTACACAGATGTAAAAACCCTGATTGAAGATGCCTGGATCGACCGTACTTTGCTCGGTTCTAAAGAACATGTAATAGCAATTGAAAGCGTAATTGACGACCTGGATAAAGGTATTTTGCGTGTGGCAGAACTCATTACCGGCCGCTGGCACATCAATGATTGGATAAAAAAAGCTGTCATCATGTATTTTCCCATCCGTGAGATGGCCGAAATTAAAGTTGGCCCTTTTGTTTTTCATGATAAAATGAAGCTCAAAACCAATTATAAAGAAGCCGGCGTACGCGTGGTTCCGCATGGCATAGCGCGTTATGGTGCTTACTTGGCCAAAGGTGTAATCCTGATGCCGTCGTATGTAAATATCGGGGCTTATGTGGATGAAGGTACGATGGTAGATACTTGGGCCACAGTGGGTTCCTGCGCGCAGATCGGCAAAAATGTGCACCTCAGCGGCGGCGTTGGTATTGGCGGTGTTTTGGAACCGATCCAGGCCGCACCGGTAATTATTGAAGATAATTGCTTTATCGGTTCGCGCGCTATCGTGGTGGAAGGCGTGCATGTAGAGCACGAAGCAGTTTTAGGTGCAAATGTGGTTTTGACCGCTTCAACCAAAATTATTGATGTCAGCAAAGATACGCCGACAGAATACAAAAGCTTTGTGCCGGCACGCTCTGTGGTAATTCCCGGTTCGTACACCAAAAAATTTCCGGCCGGAGAATATCAGGTGCCTTGTGCCTTGATCATCGGCAGAAGAAAAGAATCTACCGACAAAAAAACCTCTTTAAACAATGCTTTGAGAGAGCATAATGTGGCGGTTTAGCAGGAAGCTTTTAGTTGATAGTTGATAGTCGAATAATAAGTGGAATTATGCTTTGGTTTTTATAGCTATAAACTATTAACTATTCTCCATCAACCATAATCCATGAACAACTCGCCTCTCAGAATCGGATTTGATGCTAAACGTGCTTTTTTGAATAAAACTGGATTGGGAAATTATAGCCGAGGCGTGATCAAAGCTTTGGCAACTTATTTTCCCGAAACTGATTACCATTTATATACTACAAAAGTTGGGACTGGTATTGCTCCCGGCTTTTTTAATGATCCAAAAAATATCAAAATTCATTTACCAAAAGATACTGTTTTTAAATTTTTATGGCGAAGCAGAGGTATTGTGCAGGATTTGGTTCGGAATGAAATTGAGTTGTATCATGGTCTTAGTCAGGAACTTCCGATCGGCATCAAAAAAACAGGCATAAAAACAGTAGTTACCATTCATGATCTGATTTACCTGAAATATCCTGAATACTTTGGTTTCATCAATCGAAAAATTTATGAATGGAAAGCCAAAAATGCTTGCGAAAATGCGGATTTGGTGATTGCCGTGAGCAAGCAAACCAAAACGGATTTGGTGCAATATTTCAACCTGAATCCGCAGAAAATAAAAGTGGTTTATCAGGGATGCAATCCGGCTTTTTCTCAACCTAAAAATGAGGTGATAAAAGAAGCAGTTAAAATAAAATACCAACTTCCGCAGCAATTTATATTAAATGTAGGCACGATTGAAACCCGAAAAAATATATTACTGGCCGTAAAAGTTTTGAAAAATTTGCCTTCGGAGATTTCGCTTGTTGTGGTTGGCCGGGAAACGAAATATGCAGCCGTCATCAAAAATTACCTGATAAAAGAAGCATTGCAAAACCGTGTGCTGTTTTTATCCGCTGTTTCTTTTGAAGATTTACCGGCGATCTATCAGTTGGCCAGCGTTTTTGTTTACCCTTCGCGTTATGAAGGTTTTGGGATTCCGATTTTGGAAGCCTTATCTTCGGGCACACCGGTTGTGGCGGCCACAGGTTCTTGTTTGGAAGAAGCAGGCGGCCCGGATAGTTTTTATGTTGATCCGGATGATGCGATTTCTTTAGCACAAAAAATTAATTTAATCCTTGAAAATCAGTTGCTTCAACAAAAAATGAAAACAAAAGGCATGGAATATGCGCTTCGTTTTGGAGAAGAAACTATCGCAAAAAATTTGATGGAAGTTTACCAGCAAGCCTTAAACCATGCTTAGAGAAGAAGTGGCAAAAGCACTGAAAATAGTGCAGGCAGGCGGTATTATTTTGTATCCAACGGACACGATTTGGGGAATAGGCTGCGATGCAACAAACACGGAAGCCGTCCAAAAAATATACCAGCTGAAGCAGCGCGACGAAAGTAAAAGCATGATTATTTTGCTGGATAACGACAACAAAATTGCCAGTTATGTGCGTGAAGTGCCCGAACTGGTTTACGATTTGATCGAGTTTGCCGAAAATCCGCTGACCTTGATTTTATCAGGTGCCCGAAATATTTCTCCGGCATTGATCAATACGGATGGCAGCGTAGGCATTCGGGTGGCCAAACATCCGTTTTGCGAACAGCTGATCCAGCGGTTGCGCAAACCGCTGGTTTCTACTTCGGCCAATGTCAGCGGCCAGCCTTCGCCCAAAAACTTTATGGAAATTTCGGCTGAAATTTTGGATGGCGTGGATTATGTGGTGGATTTGGAGCAGCATGATCTCCGGCAAAAAAAGCAATCTACCATTATGAAACTGGAAGCAAACGGCCGTTTCAGCTTCATCAGACGATAATTATCCTTACTTTCGTGCCCTTAAAAAAAGCACTGCAATTTTGCCGATACTTCTTTTACCGGCATGAAATCAATATCTATTTAAAGCTATGAAACAACATCTTCAACATCCGGTGTTTGGTGTGATTGCGCAAGCCGCAGCCAGCATGAATGTGAAGGCGTTTGTAATTGGCGGCTTTGTGCGCGACTTGTTTTTGAACCGGCCATCGCAAGACATTGACATTGTGGTGCTGGGCAACGGGATAGATTTCGCCGAAACCATTGCCCAAAAACTGAAAGTAAAAGTAGCCGTTTTTAAAAATTTCGGTACGGCAAGTTTGAAATATCAAAACCTGGACCTGGAGTTTGTTGGGGCGAGAAAAGAATCTTATCGCACTGAATCCCGAAAACCGATTGTGGAAGACGGCACACTGGAAGATGACCAAAACCGTCGGGATTTTACGATCAATGCGATGGCAATCAGTTTAAATACAGAAAATTTTGGCCAATTGATTGATCCTTTTAACGGTGTTGACGATCTGGAGAAAAAATTGATTCGTACGCCTTTGGATCCTGCCGTTACTTTTTCTGATGATCCCCTGCGGATGATGCGGGCAGTTCGTTTTGCAGCGCAGTTGAGTTTTCAAATTGATCCTGCAGCTTTGGCAGCTATTAAAACTAACCGCGAACGTATCAAAATCGTTTCGCAGGAAAGGATTACGGATGAACTGAACAAGATCATTGCTTCGCCAAAACCATCAATCGGTTTCCTTAATCTGTTTGAAACCGGCTTGCTGCAACTTATTTTTCCGCAGCTAGATGCGATGTATGGAATTGAATACATCAGCGGAAAAGGCCACAAGGATAATTTTTTCCATACGCTGCAAGTGCTGGATAATATTGCTGAAAACACACAGGATTTGTGGTTGCGCTGGGCCGCGATTTTGCATGATATTGGCAAACCCGCCACCAAACACTTTGAAGTTGGCCACGGCTGGACTTTTCACGGCCATGAAGATAAAGGTGCACGTATGGTCCCGAAAATTTTTGCCCAACTGAAACTTCCACTGAATGAAAAGCTGAAAGTAGTGCAAAAATTAGTACAGTTGCACATGCGGCCAATTGTGCTGGCCCAGGAAATAGTAACAGATTCTGCACTGCGCCGGTTAATTTTTGATGCCGGCGAAGATATTGAAGGCTTGATGCTGCTTTGCAATGCAGACGTAACTACCAAAAATGAGTACAAAATAAAAAAGTACCGCAACAACTTTGAGCTGGTAAAACAGAAACTGAAGGCTGTGGAAGAACGCGACCAGATACGCAACTGGCAGCCACCGGTGAGCGGAGAAGATATTATGCAAACCTTTGGCATTCAGGCCGGAAGAGAAGTTGGCCTGATCAAAAGCAGTATCCGCGAAGCCATTTTGGAAGGGGAAATTCTTAATTCGAGACCTGAGGCTTTGAAGCTGATGATTCGAAAAGGAGAAGATATTGGCTTAAAAGTTGTGGTGAAAATTTTAGAATAAATTATTTATAAAAAAATATATACTGATGGCAGTTTACAGGTTTAAAGTGGTTTTTGAAGACTATGACGATGTTGTTAGAGAAATTGAAATTCAATCTAAACAAACATTTGAAGATTTTCACCGCATTATCCAGCAATCTACCGGTTATAATGTGGAGGCATCGTCCTCTTTTTATGTCAGCAACGATTTCTGGATCAAAGGTGATGAAATTGCTTTTATGCCTTCTGCCAAAAAAACTGAACGCGGTGTGGCTTTGATGGAGAAATCAAAACTGAACAATTTTATAGATGATCCGCACCAAAAATTCTACTATACTTACAATTTTGACCGGCCTTACGATTTTCATATTGAGCTGACTAAAATTTTGCTGGACGACATTACCGCAACCGTTTATCCAAGGATTGTTCGTTCAATAGGCGATGCGCCCAAGCCATTTGGTGCAGTTGCAGCTGTTCCGGCCGTGGATGAATCTGCTGAAGATTTTGATTTTTTGCATGAAGAAGGTTTAAATCCGGAGGATGCAATTGGATTTTCAGAACTGGACGACACAGAAGATATACTACCGGTAGCCGATGACGAAACGGATGAGTTTGCAGAAGAATTTGGTGATAATGACCATGCTGAAGATGAACATGGCACAAAGGATGAATATTGATGCTGTTTTTATCAGGTATAATTTGGTGTGATCATTGGATAGCAGCAAGCCAAAAATTTTAATTGCAGTTTGCGGTCCGACAGCGGCCGGAAAAACAGCATTGGCAATTCAGCTTGCTCAATATTTTAAAACTGAAATAATTTCCGCGGATTCGCGCCAGTTTTACAAAGAAACAAATGCAGGTACAGCCAAACCTACCGATCAGGAATTAAGTTTGGTTAAACATCATTTCATCAATTCTCATTCTATCTCAGAACGCTTTTCGGTTGCTGATTTTGAAGAAGCAGCTGTTGAAAAACTCGATCAGTTGTTTCAAACACAAGCAGTTGTAATTATGGTTGGCGGTTCTGGTTTGTATTTGCAAGCTGTTTATCAGGGTTTTGACCAAATGCCGGATATAGATTTGCAGGAAAGAGAAAAATGGAACGGCCTTTATCAAAAAAACGGACTGGAATATTTGCAAAACCAGTTGAAAATATTGGATCCTGATTATTACGATCAGGTTGATCTGCAAAACCCACAACGTATTATTCGGGCTTTAGAAGTTTCATCGTCGGGAAAGCCTTTTTCTTCGCTGTTCACCAAAACTAAAAAGCGGCGCAACTTCAGCATTATCAAAATCGGTATCAATCCTGAAAGAAGCGTTTTGTATAACCGGATCAACCAGCGCGTAGATTTAATGGTAGAAAATGGATTGATAAAAGAAGCACAGGACCTCCTGCCCTACCAACATCTAAATGCTTTAAATACAGTTGGCTACAAAGAACTTTTTAATGCTTTCAACCAAAATACATCGATAAAAGAAGCAATCGAACAAATCAAACAAAACACAAGGCGGTTTGCAAAACGACAGATCACTTGGTTTAAAAAAGATCAGGAAATCATGTGGTTTAATGCTGCTGATTTGGATCCAATCTTGGATTATCTTTTACCATTTATTGGATAAATTAACGGCTTTCCAAGTGCTGATAAAGTGAAGCATATTGTGCGATGATCTTATCTTTAGAAAAACGCTTTATATTTTCAAAGCCTTTTTTTACAAGATCATTTCGCAATATTGTATTATTTATCAACTCCGAAATCCCATTTTTGATAGAAGCAACTTGGAATGGATCAACCAACAATGCCGCATCTCCAGCTACTTCAGGCATGGCAGAACAATTGGAAGTAAGTACGGGCAAACCACAAGCTTGTGCTTCAATGATAGGCATTCCAAAACCTTCTATTGTAGAAACAAAAGTCAGCAAATCTGCTTTTATATATTCCTGATATAATTCTGCTTCTGTTAAATCTATTTTATTGATATAGTTGATTTTAAATTTTTGCAGATTTAATTTTTGCAATTCATCCAACTTTCCAACTATAATTAAAGTACAAGGAATAGTAGAAAGTGTTTCAGCTAAACGATTTATGTTTTTGTTAAAAGCTGTTCCGATTTGTAAAATAGTTGGCTGTGTTGAATTAAACTTTCGATCAATTATTGGCTGATATATTTCTGAAATAAAATTTGGTATCACCCTAATTTTCTGTGGATTTACTTTGGTATGATTCAACAAATCTTTTTTAGTTGCTTCAGAAACAACCGTAATCTGATGTGCAAACCTAATGGGCAAAAGTATCCAAAACCATTTTAAGATGCTTCTTTTAGCCCCTAAATTTTGGTGCATAAAAGCCAAGTCATGGATAGTTAAAATCCTGATATTAAACCAGGCACCCAAAATTGCATAATGCACATCACCCGTTACATGGACAATTTGATGACGTAAAAGAAGCATGTAAAAAATATTAATGATCCGGTTAACAACAGAATTACTAAACTTTGGAAGGATGTATTTATTAATGTTGAAATTGGATTGCAGAGATACTTGCAACTGATCAAAAATGAACTCGATACTGAATACGTGTGGAAATTGTTTGCGGTAAATCAATACGATTGATTTTTTCATTTGTCATGCACTCGCAAATTATTAAATATTCAAACAGAAAATGTTGGTAGTTTATTTACCTTTTCTTTGCACCATTACTTTAACTGTTTTTAAAATAATGTTAAAATCTGAGTTTAAGCTCATATTTTGAAGATAGATCAGATCATAACGTGAGCGATCGCGCATTTGGTTTACATTTTCGGCATAGCCATAATATACCTGCCCGATTGATGTTAGGCCGGGTTTTACCACAAGCAAACGTTTATAATTAGGTGTTTTTTCTAATATCTGCTCTATATAATGTTGTCTTTCCGGCCGGGGTCCGACAACAGACATTTCACCTTTCAAAACGTTCCAAAATTGTGGCAACTCATCTAAGCGCGTCTTTCTGATAATTTTTCCCCATTTGGTTATTCTTGGGTCATTATCAAAAGCCAATTGAGGACCGCATTTTTCGGAATCGATATACATACTCCGAAACTTATAAATAAAGAAAGGTTTCTCGTTTCTGCCTACACGCTGCTGTTTGTAGAAAGCAGGTCCTGGTGAAGTTAATTTTGTTACGATGTACAACAGTATAAAAACCGGGGCACCGCCAATCATCACGGCAGAAGAAAATATAATATCAAAACTTCTTTTAAGGACGCGGATTTTTACTGCAATTTCAGGGTGCGAGGTAAGCTGTAAAATCGGCAGATCATTATAATTGACTAACTGTGCGGCATTATTACCCAAAGTAAGATCAGATACAACCTTGATTTTAATCAGGTAATCGTTCCCAAGTTTGATAATCATGTTTAAAAAATCCTGTTTGATTTCACGGTAACAGATAAAAATCTCGTCGGGCTTTTTAACAAGCAATGTTTGTTTCAACTGGTCTTCAGTCATAGAAAACACGCTTTCTTCCAAAATGAAATTAGTAAGGTCATAACCATATTCCGGATGATGCTTAAATGATTTCAGCAGCCGGTCTGCAATTATACTATCACCAATGATAATAATCTGCCGATGGTTAAACCCTTTTTTTCGCAAATAATCCAGCAAAAAGAAGGCAACAGAACGTGCAATTACAACGAAACAAAGGAAAAGCCCATATTGCAGCACAAGCTGAATCCTGGAGTAATCAAATAATTTAAAGAAGTAGAAAAAACTTAAAACCAAAAGCAGGTGATAAATAAGCGTCAGGATGAATTTGTTGATATTATCCATTAAGCTTAGAGGGCGACGGATCATCATACTACGGCTTACCAAAGCAACGGGCATCCAGGTAAGATTTACCAAAATAAGTAAATTGATCGTATTGGCTGTGAAACCCAACAAGCCCCACGTTATTATATAAGCAATAAAAAAAGCTATATTTAGTAATAATACGTCTGTTGTGAAAACAATCGCCGGAAGATATTTTGAGTAACGAATCGACATAAATTAATTACTATTTCCACAATTATACAAAATATCTTTAACTACGTGTTTAAGATATTTTGTTTAAGTTTTGCGTTTATACGAACAAATCCGGATTTAGATTTAAAAAACAAAATCGTTTTGCAATAAATATTCAGAGCCTGTTCAAATTTCATCCATTTATTGCTATGCTTCTTTTATGCCCTAAAAACTCTGAAAACCCTGGATTAGTTTTAAAAAGCCAATACTAAATTTCATAGGGTAAAAGAAGCATTATAAATTTTATGACAAAAATTTAAACAGGCTTTAAGTCAGATGCTATCTACAGCATCGCAAATAATATGGCCAACCAGTATATGCATTTCCTGGATTCGGGCAGTTATATCAGAAGGTATTACAAGGTTTATTTCACAACAGTTGTTCATCTCACCGCCATCCCGCCCGGAAAAACCTATATTTATACAACCCATTTCTTTACCAACTTTTAATGCGTTGATAACATTTAAACTGTTGCCGCTTGTTGATATTCCGATCAAAACATCACCTGCTACGGCCAAGCCCTCTACTTGCCGGTCAAAAACGTGTTCATAACCATAATCATTGGCAATAGCGGTAAGTGCGGATGTATCCGTTGTTAGTGCAATAGCGGGCAAAGACCGCCGCTCTTTTACAAAACGACCGGTAAATTCGGCCGCTATATGTTGTGCATCGGCAGCACTGCCGCCATTTCCAAATAGGATAACCTTATGGCCTGCTTTGATACAAGTTATTACACTACTACATGCCTGCCCGATCAAATCAGTTAAGTTTTGCTTGGATTTTTGTGCAACTTCCAGATGTTCATCAAAAAGCTGAGAAATTTGATTGTTCATTATTATTTTAGATGGTTGTAGGATTGATTGAATAATTAGCGATCTCATCTAACGTAGTAGTTGCACTTCCAACCTTACTCACGACAACGGCTGCCGCATGATTTGCAAAATCGCAGGCATCGTGAAGTGTTTTGCCCAGCGCAATTGCCATACCCAAAGATGCCAAAACGGTATCTCCGGCCCCTGTTACATCTATCACGCTAAGTGCTTTGGTTGGAATAACGGTTAGTTCGTTGTCTGAATACATCGCAATTCCTTCTTCAGACATGGTAACGACAATATCATCACAACCGGTAATATCTTTTAATTTCTGGCAGGCCAAATGCAAACTATGTTTATCCGTGATAATAACTCCGGAAGCTTGCATGGCTTCTTTTTTATTTGGCTTGATTAGGTTTGCCCCAACATATTTGGTATAATCGCTGCCTTTGGGATCAATTATTGTTTTGATATTGGCTTTTCGGCAGATAGAAAAAACAGAATTCAGCAAATAATTTGATAACACGCCTTTGCTATAATCCGAAATTAAAACAAGATCATAATGGTTAACCTGTTGTTCAAACAGCGTAATCAGCCGGTCAGCAAATTCATCATCAATCGGGTGCTTAGTTTCATGATCTAAGCGGATCAGCTGATGATTTGCAACCATCACCCTGGATTTAACAGTGGTGCATCTTTTATCATCATAAAATATGCCTGTATCATTTATGCCAAGTTTAGCAAGCTGAACATTGATGATTTTGCTCGGCTCATCATTACCAACTGCGGAGATGATAAAAGTTTCGCAGTCAAAAGCTTTCAAGTTTTTAAGCACATTGCCTGCACCTCCTAAAGTATGCTCATCCGCTTTCACATCTACAACCTGCACAGGAGCTTCGGGTGAAATCCTGCTGCAATCACCATATATATAATGATCCAGCATGATATCACCGATAACCAAAATCTTCGCTTTAATATTGCCAATATTTTTATACATTCATTTTTTTATTTATATTACTAAGAAAAATATCAAAATTAAGGGTTGTGTTCTCAAATGTATGATGCTTGTATATTACGTTTTTGAATTGCAGTTTTCCTGATTAAATAATGGTAGATCAGTTTTTTGAGAAGCAAACGGTTCGTACTTTTAAAAATGTATTTTATATTCTATTGAAAAAATTCCTTTACCCAATTATCAACAAAATATTTTTTGAACAAAGGATTTTTTGTTTTGATCGTATCTTTTAAAGCATTTGTTTTATTTATAATTTCAGTTACATAATCACTATTAATTGCATCATTAATAATTACAATATAATCAGGATCATAAAATTCTGCTTCTTTTATATGGGTATTTGTTGTTACTAAAATAGCTCCCGAAGCTAATACTTCAAACGTCCGCATAGTCAGTCCGCTTTGTCCAAAACGCTGTATATCCAGTACACTTTTTGAAGAAGTAAAAATACTAGCTACCGCTTTTTTATCAAGCTTATCAAAACTAACATCCTGCCACAAAATATTTTTATACTCAATCTTTAAAGTTTTTTCATACAAAAAAAACCATTTAGCAGGCGAATAAAAAAACACAAATGTATTTTCAAATTCTCTGAAAAGTGTCTTTATCGTACTGTATCTGTTGGAATGTAGTGTACCTACAAATGAAATAGTATATTCTCTTTTGTGAAGTGTAGTTTGGAGATAATTATACTCTGTAGTGTAAAATAGATGTTTAAGCTTTAGTAATGGATTAGATTTCACATCATTAAAATCAAAACTGTAGCAGTCATCAAAATGCTTTAAAATATATAACGAATTTTTATTATTGTTACTTATAGCATCGTATGTGTAATAAATCAGTCGCGCATTTGGATTATTTATTTTAAATTCAACAATAAAAGTTTCTGGTACAACTTCGCCTTTTATTAAAAAGAAATAATCGTACTCACGACCCTTAATTTTATTAGTGATAACTCGATAATATTTTTCAGTAATTATTTTTAACAGGTTTTTTTTTATTCTGAATACTGCTTTTATAAATGAATTATTTGATATTCTTTCATCAAAATAATCTACATTATAACCATTTTTTTTTAGTGCATCACAAATAGAAATTTCGTACCCAAAAAATGCAGGGCTAATAAAAAGTATATTTTTTTTTACTTCCATTATTTAAAAAGTCCTTTTGCTTTTAATTCTTGAATCGATTGCTGGTATTTATCCTGCTGGATTTCTTGCGTGTTTACCCATGATGTAAACTGTTTAATCCCTTCTTCAAAACTAACTTTTGGTACAAAATTCAACTTTGATTTGATTTTAGTTAAGTCAGCAAAATTATGCCTTATATCCCCAAGTCTGTAATTTCCGGAGATATTTACGCTTGCTTGTTTCTTATAATTGTTCATTAATTCTTTAACAACTGTGTTCACTGCTATAGGTACACCTGTCCCAACATTAAAAACCTCATTGTTTGCTTCTTCCTTCTCTACTCCTAATACAGTTGCGGCAACCACATCATCAATAAAAACAAAGTCTCTTGTTTCTTTTCCATCTTCAAATACATTAATTTCCTTATTATTTTTAATAAGGGTTGAAAAAATAGATAATATTCCGGTATATGGATTAGATAATGACTGTCCCGGACCATACACATTTTGGTAGCGAAAGGCTACCGGAACAATACCGATAGTAGGACATACCGTCATGATCATTTGTTCTTGGCTTTGTTTTGTAATACCATAAACCGATGATGGATGTATCTTTGATTCTTCATCAGTAGCAACAAATTGTAAAGGCTTAAAACAACCTGGATATTTTACTTCAAAATCTCCAGCTTCCATTATTTTTTCTATCCGGTGTGGTGGATAAACTATACCTAATTCTTCACTAATGTACTTTCCTTCGCCGTATATTGATCTTGACGAAGCAACAACAACTTTTTTTATTGTATGAAAACTATTACTCAATAAATCTAGCAGGATTGCTGTACCACGAATGTTAACATTGGTATAATGTTCTACCTGATACATAGATTGACCTGTACCTGTTTCAGCAGCAAAGTGAACAATCACCTCCTGATTTTGAATAGCCTTTGCCAAATCAGTTGAGGACGTAACCGAACCCTGTATAAAATTTACTTTACCAGTAATTGACTGGTATAATGGTGAAGTATTTTCAGGGTTATCACCATGGATTTGTTTGGAAAGATTGTCTAAAACCGTAATTACATGGCCATATTCAATCAATTTAAGCGCAAGGTTTGAACCAATAAATCCAGCTCCACCTGTTATTAATATATTCATTTAATAAAATTTCCTTTTGGATCTGTTTTTTCCCACAACTGAGATAACACATTATATCTTTTTACAATTTTCGCAGGTGCACCAGCTATAACACAATAATCTGGAAAATCTCCTTTTACCACAGCATTAGCACCAACAATACATTGTCTTCCTAAAATTGTACCAGGAAGTATAATCACATTATTATAAATTTTACACCATTCTCCTATGCTTACATCTATAACTTGTAATTGCTGCTTTTCAGGTGGAATAGTAATATCCTCATAACCATGATTTATGTCAGTAATACTAACATTTGCTGCAATTGCAGTATAATTGCCAATACTAACTTTTGATGCACAGGTTAAGTGCAAGTTTTGCTGTATTCTTACATCGTTCATTATGATAATTTCGGGAGTATATTTTGTTCCCTCATAAGCACTTATACCTTCTATTCTTGAATTATTTTTAATAGAAACATTATTTCCAATTTTTATGAATTTTGGAGTAATCAAAATTGGGTTTACTATTATAAAACGCCAACTGGCATTTTTTAAAAATGGTTTTACAAATAAAATTGATTTTACATAGTGATATATTAAATTCATTTTTTTGTTGAAGACAATCATATTTGAATAATTATAGCAGCAAATTCTTGAAGCTCATTTTATGTTGTTTTAAAATCACTTTTTTAGAATTGTAATTATATACTGTTTTTAACCCGATAAAAGAAGTATAACTAATTAGATAAGCTAAATAGATATTATACTAAAATTTTATAGTAGGAGTTGATTCAAATATTTCTTTTACTTTTTCATACACCTCTTTAACAGTAATACTTTTCATATAAAATATAGGATCATGATTTTTTCCTAACTCATCTAAATGTGAAATAATTTTAATTGTATTTTTATTATAAGGTTTTACTATCTCCGGATCTGCTTTTCCAAATATTACTACTGTTGGAATTCCAAATGCTGAAGAAACATGGCCGGCACCACTATCGTTAGAAATCAAAATATCACTGCAATTTATTAAAGTTATATAGTCTTTTAACTTCTCATTAATTATATGATACTTAATTTGAGCGTTTTTAAGTAAGTTCTCAAGTATGTTAATTGTTGAAGCTTCATTTGGACCTTCAAAAACAACAAATTGACAGTTTGAATAATCTTTAAAAATACACTCCATCAATTCAAAATATTTTATTTCATCCCATTTTCGATGTGCCATACTTGCACCAGGGTGAATTCCTATTGTAAGTTCGTTGCCTATATTGTGATCTGCCTTATATGCTTTTAATTTTTTTTGTTCCGCAGAAGTAAGTTCTAAAACAGGAAATTTATTAACTGCTTGTACCTTACAACCTATTTGCTCAACAAAATATAACCATTCATCTATATAATGTTTGTAAGTTGTATTTTCTTTAACAACATCTGTTAACATATACTCTCCTCCAGTGTAATTAAAACTAATTTTTCTATTAGAATTAATGAAGTTCATAAAAAAAATGTTTCTCCAATCTCCACGTAAGTCCAAAGACAAATCGTATTTAACTTTATTTATTGTACCTATTTTAGTAACAAAAAAATCAAATAAGTTTTTTAAACTATAACTTTTGCTAATCCATGGGCAATCAACAACAATAAAGTAGTCTACTATATTTTGATCTTGTAATATTACCTTGGCTACATGTGTACAAACAAGTGTTATCTTGGCTTCTTTATAAGTTTGTTTAAGTGTTTTTAATACTGGAATACTCATTATAGTATCACCAATCATAAAAAAACCAATCACTAATATTTCCTTAAAATCATTCTGGGTTATAGGTAAATAAGAATGTTTATTTTTTGAATTGAAATAAAGAAGCTTAAAAGTACGATCAATTATTTTAAGTGTACTTATTTTACTGGAGTTGAAGTTATTCATATCAATTCCCTTCTAGTCTTATTTGCTTCTTTTTAATCCAGCCTAAAAATTTTGCATTAGTCCAAATCGCAATGTATATTAACATTTTTTAAATGTATTTAGTAAGTAACTATTTTATGGATTAATAACAACATTATTAACATAAGTATTCGATTTTATAGTGTTCGTATTAATTTGCTTTCCGTTAAGCTTAATATCCTCAAAGGTTATATTCTGTACTTGATGCTGAGAATCAACACCTGTTAACTCAATATTTAAAGGTTTGCCTATTGCCTTAATGTGTTTAAAAGTTATATTTTTAATATGGCCAAAGTCTTTATCGCGCGACCAGTTAGCTTTACCTATCCATAATGAAATAAGCTTATGCGCTTCTTCTATACGGATATTTTCAAAATATACATGGTTTACAAGAGCCGAATCAGTTTGATAAACCCGCAAAGTCCATTCAATTCCTTTATCATGAATAACATCACAATTTGTAAAATGGATATTATCAACAGGATCACTAATTTCGGCACCAATACTTAAAGCATGTGCTAATTGGTTCCATAACACACATCCAGATACGGTGATATTTTTAGCACTACCTTGTCCGTTGTTTGTTTTAATTACAACTAAATCATCATTAGTTCTGATAAAACAATTTTTTACAACAACATTGGTACTACTAACAATGTCAATTCCATCAGAGTTTGGTCTATAACCTAAAATTTTAATATTAGAAATAGAAACTGTGTCAGATTGGCTAATGGGAATAGTCCATATACTTGGATCTCGTAAAATTATACCTTCAATCTTAATATTAGAACCGCGTAACAATACAAGGTTTTTAGAATGAGTAGAGCAATTACTTCCATCAAGTATTCCACGTCCTCTAAAGGTTATATTTTTGCCTGCTAAAATAAAAGTATATTCATTTTCGTATTTTTTGAGGCCTTCACTACTAATTTTAAATGCTTCATGCGGATCAATTACTGCACGTACTATTCCTCCTCCAGCAATATAAACTGTTTTATTATCGCCTACTTTCAAAAAATTCACTTCATGTATCCCAGGGCCATAATATATTACATTAGGGTCATTAGGTTTAGGTTTATTAGTTTCAATAGGATTAGCAAAAATATGCAAAGACTTTACGTATTCACCATTAATTTCTACAGTTAAATTTTGTGGTTTTGCTATATTAAATATTATGGTGTGCCCTTTAATAATAGGTTTAATACCAGCAGATGCTGGTAGCACTTTTGCTGTAGTAATATTGTTGGGTATAATTACAGTTATTGTATTTACACCCTGCATATCAAAATAAGCAAATGCTGCAATATCAAAATAATCAGCTGCCAGCTTAACATTATTAAAAGCTTTTAAACGCTTTTCTTGGTCTTGAGGATTAACTTTAGCATTATATACTGGTAAAGTTTGATTCGATATTTTAACCTGGTAAAAGGTGTTCAGCTTTTCTTCTTTTGGAGCAGGGTAAACTACAACTATAGGCTTTAATTTCTCTCCATATAAAGCACAAGTAGTAAATTGTAGAATTATTAGAATTAAGAAGTTTAGTAGAATGTGTGATGATGTTTTAAGGTTTTTCATTCTATCATTTAAAGTCAGTTTAAACTTATTCAAGATGTTTTTTGATGCTTCTTTTATCAACATAAATTATGAAAGGCGTTGTGCTTTTTTATAATTGTACAAGTTATAAAATCGAAATTTACAGGCATAAAAAAAGTATCAGGTTTTTTTAATTAAATTGAAAACATACTTTTAAAGATTCAATTTATTGTGGTAATGTATTTATCTTTTTTATTAAATGAAAAACCTGAATATTTTAAGCTTGTATAATTTGGGTTAATCAAGATTTATCCTGTCAGAATTGGTCAGAACTTATTTTGCTTTTAATTAACCAACTTTTGTATGGAAACAAATATGATAATAAAAAAGCTAACTGCATTTTTATCCTGATATATCTATAAGATCTTTTATCTGTTACATTAAAGTAAGGCATATTTGCAACTACATTAAAATAAAATTTTTTCTCTTCCATTCCGTTTTCCAAGGTTTCTATATGATGGGTGACCATCTTACCTTTTGGAAAAGAAAAGAATCTACCCGTTGGAGCATAAGGAAAACTTTTGATGTACTTGGGCAAATTAACTGGCATGTTTTCTTTGATATATAAAAAACTGAGGTTTTTAGTCTTTAAATATTGCGCAACATAATACTCTGGCGTTTTTGTAAATGTAAATACATCAGTATGTGTTTTAACAAATGAAGTTTTAACAATGGCAAAATCTGTAGCAAGATTTAGTGTATAACTGAAAAATTGTGCACTTGCCCACACAGCATTTTGTGAATTAAGTTTTAATATATATTTGTTAATTAACTTATCACCATAAATCCAAGTGTCTGCTTCTAATATAATTGAGTAATTACAGTCATTGGGTATATGTACTAATCCTTCCAATAATAATTGAGAATTTCCAGAAAAATGACCAATATTATTTTCTATTTCAACAAGTAAATCAATTTTTTTTTTATAATTATCATCAATGGTGTAACCATCTTTCTTCCCATTTGAAATTACTATTATGTAAAAATTATTACTTTTCCAGGTATCTCTTATAATATCTATACAATGCTTCAAATCATCTGTGCGATTATATACTCTTATTAACACACAAATTCTATCCATTATCAATTAGTTGTTGTTTAGGTTGAAAAATAAAAAATAAATGAGCAATTACAGTAATTAATAATATTAAAGGAAAAATCAATATTATAATTTCAAGATTAGATATAACCATGGGTGGATCGGTTTCTATTGCTACAAAATTTGTATATAAAAGCACAAATAAAACTTGTCCTATTATATTTTTTTTTAATTTAAAATAATACACATTACGTATAAAACTTAAAATAAAACCTAATATATAGGAGAAAATTATACTACCATAAAAACCAAAGTACACATAGCCAAATACATTATGACGTGCATTAGGGCCTGCTGTTAAATCAGTATCTCCAAACATACGGTATAACTGCACACCTAATACAACTGGCTGTGCACTAAAAGGTATAATTCTAAAGATACTGAGGATGCTACCAAATAAAGCCAGAAATGAATTTGAACCACTTATACTTTCAATATTTGCATTTGGATAAGAAAAATAATAAGTATCACCTGCTGCAACCAACCTAAATAAAAAAACACCTATTGCGTTTGAGTCATCTCCAACAAGTTTTGATTGTGCAACAATAGTTATAAACACAAATACAATACCTACCAATATCAATTGTATTTCTATCCGTTTTAAATTCGAAAATATTCTTTTCAAATTATACCCATTCAATATCAAGTAGCAAAACAAAATTAAACCAATTGACATAAATTCACCCTTGCTTGCAGAAAGTATAGTAAATATTAAAATCAGTAAACCGAAAAAATATTTATAAATCAGTAAAAAATAAGATGTACTTTTTTTAAGTAAAAAATGTATAAGTAAAAATATACTAACAGGCTTTATTACATCTAGAAAATGTCCTAATATTCCCCAACCACCACTGTTACTATATATATCTATATGTGTGCCTAAAAGTAAAGGTATTCCTACAACAATGTAACTTATTAATTGAATTGATATATATAGAAAGGAGGTTATTATAAAAAATATTTTAACCAGCAATTCCTCATTCTGAAATTTTATTATTTTTTGTTTTTCTATAATCTGAGGAATTGTTAGACTTTTAAATGAAAATAATCCAATCCAAAAAGCTACTTGCGTAAATAAATAACTTACTAAGTATTTAAGTAATATACTTTGCGTAAAATACAGAAAGAGAACAACAGAAAACCCAAAACATGAAAAAACTGTTGAAAAAATCAAAGGATCAAGAATAGATATATATAGCTTTTTAAATAAAAAAAAATATAAAATTATTGTAATAAATAATATTATACCATACAAAACAATATTATCATTTAGTAATAGCCCGAAACTAAACCAATCCATTTTATATAATTATCAATGCTTTAAAATTCTTGCCAACATCCTGCGTGAGTAGGCATAACAGAAAACTATAAAAGGGAAATTTGCTTGAATTATTTTAATCTTATTTTTGAAAAACTCTTTATCAATATTATTAGTTACAGAAAAACCATCTCCATTATATATACTAATTAATATTGGTATATATACAAAACTATAATCCTTGTCACCGTAAATTCTCATATTCAAATCATGATCGGCCAAGGTTCTATATTTTGTTTCATACTTGTATTTTCTTAAAACACTAATTGGATAAAAAATTGCCTGATGACAAATATTGGTTACGGCAAGCTTAAAGGGTGAAAACTTTCCATTATAAATTTTGTGTGTATCCTTCCTGTAAACATCTCCATAATAAACTGTATTAGAAGATTTTAATTTATTTGAAACTTGATCTAACACATTGAGTATTATATCACCAGCCCCTAAAAAGTATACCCAATTTCCCTTAACAGCAGCTATACCCTTATTCATAGCATCATAAATACCATTATCCGGTTCACTTATCCAATAATTAATATAATGCTCATATTTTTTTATGATATTAACTGTACCATCTGCTGATCCTCCATCAATAATAATCAAATCAATATTTGTATAGTTTTGATTTGCTACTGCCACGATTGTTTCTTCTAAAAAATCAACAGCATTAAATACTACTATAATTATACTTATTAATGGCATAAACTATACTTATCAAATAACCTTTTTCATTAACATCAAGATGTACTTATAATCTATTATCTGTTGTAACTAATTTATCTTTGAAATAAATCTTATTCTATCACAACTATTTTATTCTACAAATGCTACAAGAGTATAGTTCCTGCATTTTTTTAATCATTAGAATTAACAACCTTCCGCTTAAATATTGAGCCTTTAATATAGCTTAATAAAAGCTCATTCTTAAATACAAACAGATTAACAATTGCATATATTAAGGAACAAAGTAGGAATGAAGTAGCAATGATAGCTATAGAATTTGTAATGATTGACCTTAATCCAATTACGATAGGTATGAATAATAGTGATACCAGAATTGAATTTATAACTACTTTTCCACTTAAATTTATTTCAAAATTCTTTCTTACAAAATAAAAGAACATTAAGGCTACAATTAATTCTGTTAAAGTATTTGAAATTGCACCTCCTATTTCTTTTAATGGAGGTACCAATAATATATTTCCAAGTAGAGATACAAACATTCCTACAACTACAGAAATTAGCATTTCTTTTTCTTTTCCTGCCGTTATCAATATTTGTACACCGAATAAATTTCCCATTCCTATTAAAAAGGGTAAAAAAGATAAAATTTGCATGGGTAATACAGCACGGTGAAAATCCGGACCAGAAAATACATAAACCATTTCAGGTGCCAAAACAAGTAAACCAAAAGATATAGGAATGGAAATAATAATTATAAACTCAAACGATAGCTTAATTATTTGATTAAACTGTTGTTGGTTACTAATATATGATCTTGATATTTGTGGAATTAAAGCACCACCAATTGATGTTACTAATGGAAGAGTGATTTTTGATATTTTAACACCTGCTGTATAAAAACCTACAGACTTTTCATCTGCTAACAAACCAAGTAAAACTGTATCAAATAAAGCATACATAGCCATACTTAAAGTTGATGCAAGTAGATATATCAATGGTTTGATATGCCTTTTTACATTTAAGTCTTTAGTTTGAAAAGTTATTGATCTGCTTAATATTAACATATTTAGCAAATTATTTCCTAAAAATGAGAATACATTAATCATCATGTAAATAAACAAATCATCTTTGTTTTTTACCAATGCGTAAAGTAAAACTAAGGATATTGATTTTACAACTATGGATCTAATAGCAATTGTTTTAAACTGCTCCAAACCTTGATAATACCAATCTACAGAGCAAAATCCTAAAAGGATTAAAGAAGATGCAGTTAAATAGTATTTAAAGTCTACATTAAACCTGTTAACGCTTACAGTTATTACTATAAAAATTACAGTAAATAACAAACTTGTTATTATGTATATATATAGTAATTCTGAAAACGTTTTTGAAAGCTTGTTTTTGTCATTTTTAACTTTTGCAATTTCCCTGATCCCGTAAAATGGTAAACCTAATGCTGCTATTAGTGCAAAATATTGTGCAAAATTAGAAACAAATTGTATTTTGCCAATACCTGAAGGACCTAATATTCGAGCCGCATACGGGAAACTTAATACAGGAAATAAAATATTAAATACAGTTATGATTAGATTATAAATATAATTTCTTTTCAATATATTAAGCTGACAGATTTATATTTTTGATACTATGATTTCAATGTACTTGCTTTTAAAGTGTTTTATCAAGAGCTTGTTTAAATTTATGTCATAAGATTCATAGTGCTTCTTTTATGCCTATAAATTCTTTGTTCAGATATTACATCAATGCAAAAAGAAAATTAAACCAATGATTTTTATGTGGTAAAAGAAGCATAGAGATCAAGTTAAATAAAATTGAAACAACTTCTAAGATACTGCAACACTTTTAAAAACTTTTTGTAAAAAGATCATAATAATTGAAAACACTCCACCGATAAGTAACCCTCCTATTATACCTGTAGTTTTACTAATCCTATTTATAGCCAAAGGTAAAATAGGTTGATCAATTACTTGTATTAAAGGCGTTTCTTGTCGCAATGTTATTTTAGAAAGCTCAAGATTTTTTATAATTTCTCCATATATAGCAGTGTTTGCCTGTACATCAATTTGTTTCCTTTGTGAAGGGACACGCAATGAAAGTAAAGATGGATTAGCATTTGGTGCTGCATCAATTGCAGACGCTACTCCACTTATGGATAAATTTAAAACAGCTTTTACACTATCAGCTTGCTTTTGTAGCAACATTACATTTTGATAAGTCTTTTTTGTTTTAGTTTGCACATAAAAATCATTTACATTTTGAACAAGTTTATTTACAAATTCCTTTGCAAATAATTCATCTTTTGAAACAAGTTCAACATCAATAATTATCAATTTTTTATCAGGTTTTTTTACTGATAAGTTTTTAGTGTTTATAGTTTCAACAATATCACTTATCAAACTATCCTGCTTACGATTAAATTTATCTGGATCACCAACAAATGAAATGCTATCGATACCATCGCCTTTATGCCATTTGTCCCGCAACTTATTAAAAAATATATACCTTTCAATCAATGTTTGTTGTATTCCATTAAAAAAGCTTTTGCTTAACAAAGTTTTTTCAATCATTAATCTTGACTTGTACAGCTCTAAAATATTATCACCTTGAAATACGCCACTGCCGCTACTTGCTAAATCTATACCTGCAAGTGATGCTAAACCTGCATATTGACTTAAAGCACCTCCTTTACCATCTTCTAAAACAAAGGTACATACTGCTGAATAGGTAGGGCGTTTAAATATTGATACAGATAACCCTATTAGGCCTCCTAATAAAGTCATTGTCGTTATGATTTTCCATTTAGTTTTTAAATATTTTATAAAAGAATTTAATTTAAAAATTAAATCTTTAAAAGAAACTTCTTCTGACTTTTCTAAACTATTTTCATCATCTGTAGTATCCATGTTTTACCAAATGAGTGTTTACTGTTTATGAAGGCTCAATATCCCCAAAATAATTGCTCCTAATGATGCAAATCCAGTAGTAAAGCCTAAAATAGTTGCAATTGTATTTCCAGCATTTTTAGGTTTAACAGGTACATAGATTTCACTTCCTGGTTTAACCCTCGGATGATTATTAAAGAAAAATATTTTGCGTGTACCCTTTACTGTTCCATTTGGATAAACTATATAAGCACCTTTTTTATAAGCATTTGGACTAAATCCTCCTGCATTTAAAACATAACCTTTGAAAGATATGGATTTACTATACACTACAGCACTTGGATAAAGCACTTCACCATTTACCCGAACAATTTGCTGCTGTTTTGGGATCCTTAACACGTCACCATCTTCCAATAGTAGATCAATTTTTGAACCAGGCAGGTTTAGTATTTTTTGCAAATTAATACCTACATAATTGTTTCTTGGTTGTGCATCAGTATTATTAGTAGAATCTCTATAGGTTTTTCTCAATCGGCTAATTTTTTCAGCCCTTTCGTTTGCAATAGCTACTGTATCCGATCTATCTTTATCAATCCCCAGTATGGCTGTATTATTTCTTTTTAATGACCCGCCCTGGATATCTGCCGAAGCCGTTAATCCACCTGCACGAGCTAACAAATCAGAAATTTTTTCAGTTTTTGTTTGGATCGTGTAAGATCCGGGATACAACACTTCACCTTCAACTTTTACTGTTTTTTGCCTTTCGTATCCAGGCAAACTGTAAACAGATACAATATCAAAAGGCTGCAACACAAAATTTATCCCTGCTAATTTTAATTGGCTATCTACATTAACATTAAATACTTCTGATACCTTACTATTTAATGATTTAGGATCTGCATTACTTATCCTCCGTGCAACTTCAATACGTTTGGGGCTTGCCCCTTCAACAAATCCGCCTGCAATTAAAATTAAGTCTTCTACTTTCATGTTTTCAGCATACACAAAAGTTCCCGGCCTTCTAATAGAACCATTAATGCTGATCTGGTATTTATCACGCAAATCAAAAATGGAAGAAATGTTAACCACATCTTCCCGTTGTAATAAAACGTTTGATGCTTTGTTTAGCACATCTTTTACATTGAAAGATATAATCTCTGTGCTGTTATCTGGTTTTAACCTGGTAATCGTTCCACGTTCTGTAAACGCGTCTTCTTTTAAACCGGCTGCATTTTGAATTAACTGTAGCAGCGTTAATCCATTTTGTAGTTCGTATTCTCCCGGACGGAACACCGCTCCATTTATAGTAACTCTATTTTCAAACCTGTTAATAATAGACTGCACATAGTATTTATCGCCCCGTAAAGGAATATAATTTTTGTAATCTGCCTCCACAACATCTGTTAATTTGCGCTGCTGGTCACTGATTTGAGAAACCTTTATTCTTGCGGTGTAAGCACTATCAGTAAAACCACCCGCATATCTAATTATATCTTGTAAGCTTTCACCTGGTATAACTTCAAATAATGCAGGGATTTTCACCTGGCCCAACAACTCTACCCTTGTTCTGTAAGTGGGTACACGCACAATATCCTGATCTTGTAAGGCAATATTATCCTTTTGATTACCTTTTACTAAAAAATCATAAACATCCAAGTATCTAATAATGCGGTTGTTTCGGATAACCTCGATTTGCCTTAAACTACCATTTTCATTTGGGCCGCTTGCAACAGAAAGTGCATTAAAAACAGTTGCTAAAGAGGATAAAGTGTAAGTACCTGGTTTTTCCAACTGGCCAACCATGATTACCTTAATACTGCGGATATTGCCCAGCGTTACCTCTACACTTGTGCCTCTGCCAATAGCATAATTATTGGCAGCAAGTTTTCTTTTTATCAAGGAGGTAGCATTCTCAATCGTTTTACCGGCAACATTCAAAATACCGATTCCGGGAATATTGATATTTCCTTCCGGAGAAACATCGAGCTTCCAATTTACGATAGAATTGCCGTAAACGTTGATATTCAACTGATCGTCCGGACCAATAATATAATTTATGGGCGTTGCTAATTTTAAATTTGGCTCGAACGAAGTATTTTTATTCCTAAAAAGATCAGCACCAAATATTTTAGGCTTTAAATTATCAAAAATGTCTTTTGAATTTTGTATAGAATCCTTGTCATCCTGTTTGTAATTTAACCGCCTTTGACTAACAACATTTGTATCAGCAGAGCTATTATATCTTGCGTTGCTGCGGATTTGCTTAATTCTTGCCTGTAGTTTTTGTATCTGGCTGATAGACATGCCTCTGCTTTGAGCTTGTTGCAGTAATTCAGCATCACTTAATCCAGAACTTTGGGCCTGTTGAAGATATAGTTTTATTTGTTGATCAGAAACTTCATCAACATTTACCGAAGAAAGATTTTGAAGATTGGTTTGGGCTGAAGCATGTTTTGCCATCCCAAAAAATAAAAAGAAGGAAAATAAAAATATAAGAAAATTAGTTTTATTCATAAGTTATAATTATCAGAGTATTCTTCTACTACTCCAATAAACGATATTAGCTTTCTGCAAAAGTAAACCAATTTATCATTTCAAAAAATAATAAAAGGGAGCTGTTACTTCTTAGTAGTTTAAGGCTACAAGAATGATAGCACAACTACAGCTATACTTCTTTTATCAACCCTTTTTTGTTGATTGGCACAAAATGAGTTTTGCCTGATAAACGAAGCATTTTCAAAAAATCACTAATCCTCTATATAAGATTTAATAACTTTACTTATATAATCATAATGTGTCGCATCCAGTCCCGGCCAAACACCCAGCCAAAAGGACTTGTCCATAACGGTATTGGTATTTTCCAGATTGCCAATCACGCGGTGGTTGATGTTTACATAAGCAGGTTGTTTTAATAAATTACCGCCAAACAATAACCTCGTTCCTATTTTCTGCTGTTCCAAATGCTGCACCAACATTTGCCTGTCGTTTGAATCACCATCACGCAAGGTTAATAAAAATCCAAACCAGGAAGGATTACTATCGGGCGTTGCTTCGGGCAAAATAAAAATGTCTTCAAACGCTTTCATCCGCTCATATAAAGCTTGATGGTTTTGGCGCCGTTTCGCTATAAAACGATCGGCTTTACTTAATTGTGATACCCCTAAAGCAGCTTGCATATCGGTTACTTTCAAATTAAACCCGATATGAGAATAAGTGTATTTGTGATCATATCCAAAAGGCAAGTTTCCTAACTGCTGCGAAAACCGGCAGCCGCAAGTATTGTCTCTCCCGGGCTCACAATAACAATCGCGCCCCCAATCCCGAAAGCTTTCTGCAATTTTTGCCAGCTCAGGATTGTTGATCAATACAGCTCCGCCCTCGCCCATGGTAATATGATGCGCCGGATAAAACGAAAAAGTAGAAATATCACCAAATGTACCTGTTTGTTTATCACGGTAAGTAGCTCCGAAAGCATCGCAGTTATCTTCTACCACCCACAAATTATATTTTTTTGCAACCCGCATCACTTCGTCCAAATTGTACGGATTGCCCAACGAATGCGCAATCATAATGGCTTTTGTTTTGGGTGATACTGCCAGCTCGATCTGCTCTGCCTGCACACTATGCGTAGCCAAATCAATATCCACAAAAACAGGAACGGCACCAAACTGAATAATCGGATTGATGGTAGTTGGAAAACCTGCCGCTACGGTAATCACTTCATCTCCGGGTTTTACCGCCCGATCACCTAATTTTGGCGATGTTAAGGTGTAAAATGCGATCAGATTGGCCGAAGAACCTGAGTTAACCAATAAAGATTTTGAAGTGTTAAAATAAGCTGCAAACTCTTTTTCAAACTGTTTGGCAAAACGCCCCGCTGTCAGCCAGCCATCAGCCATAGCTTCCATACCCAGCAGTAAATCATCTTCTTCAATGATTTTTCCAGTAACAGGGATATAATCTTTTCCGGGTTCAATAATGCCCGAAACTTTTAAATTAAAATTAAGATTTTTTGTTACCGTGTTTGTCATTGTAATCTTACTAAATGTTGTTTACTAATTTTTATTAAAATAGATTTATACGTACTGTTTTTATCGGCCTAAAATCAGTGGAGCAAGTTTGCTTAGCAATTAGTTTTTTATTATTTTAAAATTTAGTTGATAAAAGAAGTATCGATATCTTCTTAATTATCAGTTTATAGTTTTTGCCCACAATGCTTTACTTTCTGCTTTAGCAACGTAAGCTTTGATCTGTTCTATCCTGCTGGCCAACACATCTTGCTTATTTGTTTCTGCCTGATAGCCAGCAACTGTGAAAGCTACAGTTTCGTCAAATGTTAATACGGGTTGCCATTTTAAAAGGTTGATTGCTTTTGATATATCCAATTTCAGGAATGTTGCTTCGTGCAAATTAAAAGTGTTTGCAGAAGTTATATAATCACCTGTATTTTCGATCGCTTTAATTTTGTTTATCAGCTCGCCCACAGAATAATTATTTCCATCATTCGGACCGAAATTCCAACCTCCAGCATATTTTTTACCCTGTAAAAACAGCATTGCACCAAGGTTTAAATATCCGCTTAATGGCTCCAGTACATGTTGCCATGGCCGGGTTGCGTTCGGGTTGCGCAAAACAAGTTTTTCTCCTGATCGAACAGCACGAAAATAATCTGGAACGATCCGGTCTGCAGCCCAGTCACCGCCACCAATCACGTTTCCGGCACGGCCGGACGCCACAGCACGACTATCAGTTTGGTTAAAATAGGAATTGATATAAGCAGCCGTGATTAGTTCGGCACAACCTTTTGATGCGCTGTAGGGATCATGGCCGCCCATAGGATCGTTTTCCCGATAACCCCAAACCCATTCCTGATTGTCATAACATTTATCACTGGTAATGTTTACAGCTGCTTTAACAGACGGCGTGTTTCTAACAGCTTCAAAAAAGTTAACTGTACCCATCAAATTTGTTTCAAAAGTTGCAGCCGGCTCTGCATAAGATAACAATACCAAGGGCTGTGCTGCTAAATGAAATGCAATATCAGGCTGAACTTTTTGAAAGTATTCATTCAACTTCGCTGCATTTCTTACATCTCCTATTTCATGGTGGATTTTGTTGGCTAAACCACAAGTTACAAAGTTATCAGCTTGAGAATAAGGCGGCAAAGCATAGCCAAATACTTCAGCACCAAGCTCTTTTAACCAAATGGCAAGCCACGATCCTTTAAAACCAGTATGCCCGGTGATAAGCACTTTTTTCCCTTGATAGCAGTTCCGGAAACTCATATCTACCACACTTTCCACTTAGCTGTACCCGAAACCCAATCTTGTTCCAATTCATGCTTTTCCCGCAAAGTATCCATTGGTTTCCAAAACCCGGTATGCTTGTACGCAACCATTTGCCCTTCTTCAGCTATTTTTTCCATCGGATCACGTTCCCACAGGGTTTGATCTCCTTCAATATAATTAAACACTTCCGGCTGACAAACAAAATATCCGCCGTTTATCCAGGACCCATCTCCTTTTGGTTTTTCCATAAATGAGTGTACAGATTGATTATTCAAAATATTCAATGCGCCAAACCTACCCGAGGGTTGCACAGCAGTAACGGTACAGAGTTTATTGCTTTTTTTATGAAAGTGATAGAGGTCTTTGATGTTTACATCCGCTAAGCCATCGCCATATGTCAGCATAAAAGGTTCGTTATGAATGTGATGCTTTATCCTTTTGATACGGCCGCCAGTCATGGTATCAACACCTGTATCAACCAAAGTTATTTTCCAGGGTTCTGCTTGAGAATCATGGATTTTTAAATCATTGTTGGCAAGATCAATCGTTACATCAGACATGTGCAAAAAATAATTGGCAAAATATTCCTTGATCATATAACCTTTGTAGCCCAGGCAAATCACCAAATCATTAAAGCCAAAAGCAGAATATGTTTTCATGATATGCCACAAAATCGGCATACCTCCGATTTCAACCATGGGTTTTGGTTTGATCACCGTTTCTTCCGATAAACGGGTTCCTAAACCTCCTGCCAAAAGGACTACTTTCATATCAATCAATTAAAATTGCAACATTATCTGTTAGAGGCACAGAACAGCAAAGCAAGCATTCATCTGCTTGTAAATGTTGCTGGTACGGATCATCCGAAATTGATCTTAATTCTCCGCTTAATAATTTTCCTTTACAAACCAAGCAATTCCCGGTTTGGCAGGAGTACGGCAAATTGATCGCTGCATCCAATCCAGCTTCTAAAATTGTTTTTCCTTTGGTTACTTTTACCTGATGAATTGCGGATGCTTTGTTTATCGTGATATTTCTGGTGATGATCCCTGCAAGTTTTTTCGGGTCTGCAACTAAACAAAAATCTTCTGAAAAAATATTAGATCCGGGAATTTTATTCGCTTCCAAAACTAATTTCACTGATTCTTTTAATCCTGCTGGCCCGCATATATAATGAAACGTTTGTGCCAAATCTTTTTCCTGTTTCAATATTTCAAAAACTTTACTTGGATCAATTCTGCCTTCCAATATATTAGGGTTATCAGTAGGTGTTACTGCTTTTGAATGAAAATAATAGACATCAAAATTGCTTACATACTTCTTTTGCAGGTCTAAAATTTCTTTATTAAAAATAGCACAATCTTGGTTCCTGTTTCCGTAAACAAGGGTAACATGTTTTACAACTTGATGTTGCAAAGCATGTTTTGCGATAGAGAACAGTGGCGTAATACCACTGCCTGCTGCCCAAAGCACAACATTGCTTTCCTGATTTATATTTTTGGCTTCGAGGGTAAAATCGCCCATTGGTTCCTGTACTTCTACCACATCTCCAGTGGATAAATGATCGGCAATATAATTGGATACGATACCAGCGTTAACCCGTTTTACAGTTATATTTAAGTTAGGGTCAACTCCTGGTGCAGATGAAAAAGAATAAGCCCTGCGATACTTGCGGTTGTTGATATTAAGAATTAAAGTAAGATATTGGCCGGCTTTGTATAGGATTTTTTTTAATCCGGGCTGTTTGAAAATAATAGTAACTGTATCATAAGTTTCTTGGCGTATTTCTAAAACTTTAAGTGTATAAACCATGCAAGGCAGTTCTCAACAGTTGTTTCTGTATTTCAAAACTGTTCAAAATTTGTTTCGTTGCTGTTAGATGCTTTTTCTATTAACCAAAAACTAACAAGGTTCCACACTTTGACAATTATCTCAGAAACAGAATTTATAGTGATAAAAGCAGTATCAATATTCTTAATAAAAATTAAACAACTTCTTATATGTAAAAAAAATTAAAAAGTTTCTTAATTGTGTGAATAAACTAATATCAAATTCATCAATTCTGAATTAGTTTAATCAATAATCATTTACTAAGCCTGACCGATTGGCCCGCCAAAATTCATAGGCAAAGCTGTTATTTCTTTAATCTTGATTTTCCCGTTGATCGCTTCAAAACCGTTTATATTATCTTCCAAAGCAGTTAATAATCGTTTTGCATGTTCCGGTGTTAAAATGATGCGGCTTTTTACACGCGCTTTTGGAACGCCCGGCATCACCCGAACAAAATCTACCACAAATTCAGAATCAGAGTGTGTAATGATAGCTAAATTTGAATAAATCCCTTCGGCCATATCTTCAGACAGTTCTATGTTCAACGGGTTATCAATTTTTTCTTCCATCAATGTAATATTTTAATAATGCTTCTTTTATCAACTAAAAATCAATTAATTAAATCAAAATGAATCAAGAAAACCACATGGTTTAAATTTTTTCTTAGCTGTTAAACGAAGATAAATAATTATTAGTTACAGTCAATTAAAGTGCGTTTCTACTTTTTTCAGTGCAGAACCAATTATCTGGTGCATATCGTAATATCGATATTCAGCCAGTCTGCCACCGAATATTACATTGGTTTCCTGATCGGCAAGTTGCTTGTATTTTTTGTAAACTTCGTTGTTCAACTGGTCGTTAATCGGATAAAAAGGTTCGTTGCTTTCGTTCCATTCTGCCGGAAATTCATGTGTAATAACGGTTTTGGGCTGCGTGCCAAACTCAAAATGTTTATGTTCGATAATCCGGGTAAAAGGAATTTCTCTTTCAGTATAATTTACCAATGCACTTCCCTGATAGTTTTCCATATCAAGCGTTTGCTGCTCAAACTTTAAGCTGCGATATTGCAGTTTGCCAAATTGATAATCGTAATATTGATCAATTTTTCCGGTGAAAACGATTTGCGGAGCTAAAGAATCATAGTATTCCTTGTTGTCAAAGTAATTTTCGTTCAACCTTACTTCTGTTCCTTCCAGCAAACCATCAGTCAGCTTATTATATCCTCCGTTTGGAATGCCTTGATAATCATCATTAAAATAATTATTATCATAAGTAAATCTTACCGGAAGCCTTTTAATGATAAAAGCAGGCAGATCTTTAGCTTCCCGACCCCACTGTTTTTCGGTGTAACCTTTAATCAGCTTTTCATAAATATCAGTTCCAACTAAGGACAAAGCCTGCTCTTCCAAATTCTGCGGATCTGTAATATTCAAATCTTTAATTTGATCTGCTATCACTGCTTTTGCTTCATCAGGTGTTTTTACTTTCCATAATTGATAAAAAGTATTCATGTTGAAAGGCAAATTGTACAAAATCCCTTCATAATTTGCAACAGGCATATTTGTAAATCGGTTAAATTCTACAAAAGAATTTACGTAATCCCAAATTCGTTTATCGTTGGTATGAAAAATATGTGCACCGTATGTATGTATATTAATACCTTCAATATTCTCATTATAAACATTTCCACCTGCGTGATTCCTTTTATCTATTATCAAGCATTTTTTTCCTCTTTTTTTAGCCTCGTATGCAAATACAGCTCCAAACAAACCAGATCCTACTATTAAATAATCGTACATAAATTAATAAATTTCTATTCTGTAAAAGTGTAAATTTTTAGCAAATTTTCCATGCTGTAATTACAAATTAAAGTAGTTTGCTAAGATTATATGAGAATAAACTACTGATTTTTGGTGATGCTTCTTTTATCACCTTAAAATTTGGCTGTAGTTTTTTTTCAAAAAAGCATTTCTGACTAATAATTTGATGCGATGCTTCTTTTACCACATAAAAAAGCCCAGACACCTTTTCCGATGTTTGGGCTTGGTAATAAAATACAATGTGATTATGCTTCTACTTCTTCTGATTTTGAAGCTAATAAACGGTCAAATTCTTCCTGAGAACCAACCCGAACATTATCATAAGCACGCAAACCAGTTCCTGATGGGATTAAGTGGCCAACGATTACGTTCTCTTTCAACCCAAGCATTTTATCGCGTTTACCTGCAATGGCAGCTTCGTTCAATACTTTGGTTGTTTCTTGGAAAGATGCTGCGGAAATAAATGATTTGGTTCCTAATGAAGCTCTGGTAATCCCTTGCAACATTTGGCTTGAAGTAGCCGCAATTGCGTCACGTGCTTCCACTAATTTCAAATCTTTTCGTTTCAATACAGAGTTTTCATCACGCAATTTACGAACTGAAATAATCTGCCCAGGTTTCATATTGTTGGAACTTCCTGGATCAACAACTACTTTCCTGTCATAAATTTCGTCATTTTCCATCATGAAATCCCACCGATCAACCGCTTCACGCTCTAAAAAGCGTGTATCGCCAGCATCTTCGATTGTTACTTTCTGCATCATCTGGTGAACGATCACTTCAAAGTGTTTATCATTGATTTTTACACCTTGTAAACGATACACTTCCTGAATACCATTTACCAGATATTCCTGAACTGCAGCAGGCCCTTTAATAGACAAAATATCGGCCGGGGAAATTGATCCGTCAGATAATGGCATACCAGCCTTTATAAAGTCATTATCTTGAACCAAAATGTGTTTAGACAATGGCACCAAGTATTTTTTAACCTGTCCGTCTTTTGATTCAATCGTGATCTCACGGTTTCCTCTTTTGATTCCACCTAAAGTAACAACACCATCAATTTCAGTAACAACAGCTGGGTTAGAAGGGTTACGAGCTTCGAACAACTCAGTTACCCTTGGCAAACCACCTGTAATATCCCGTGTTTTACCGGTTGAACGAGGAATTTTTGCAATAACCTGACCTGTTTGAACTTTTTCACCTTCGTCAACTGCAATGTGCGCACCAACAGGAATGTTATATCCTTTGATCACATTTTTACCACTATCGATAATCTGGATTACGGGATTTTTAGTTTTATCACGTGTATCGATGATAACTTTTTCGCGGTGGCCCGTTTGTTCGTCTGATTCTTCCCGGAAAGTAATACCCTCCTGAACTGCATCAAACTGTGTTTTACCAGCAAACTCTGAAAGAATTACCGCATTATAAGGGTCCCAGGAACAAATACGGTCTCCTTTAGAAATTTGAGAATTATCCTTAGCATACAAATAAGAACCGTAAGGAATATTATTGGTCATGATTACCTTATTGGTATCTTTTTCAATAATCCTGAATTCTCCGGAACGGCCTAAAACAACGTCCACTTCACCTTCTTCGGTTGTATAATGAACAGTACGTACATTTTCAAATTCGATTATACCATCAAATTTGGCATTGATTTGAGACTCTGCAGCAATGTTAGAAGCTGTACCACCAACGTGGAAAGTACGCAAAGTTAACTGTGTTCCCGGCTCACCGATAGATTGTGCAGCGATTACACCAACTGCTTCACCACGCTGAACACGTTTGCCACTGGCCAAATTACGGCCGTAGCACAAAGCACAAACACCTCTTTTAGCTTCGCAAGTTAATACAGAACGAATTTCAATTCCTTCTAAAGGAGAGTTTTCAATTCGTCTTGCAATTTCTTCTGTAATATCGTTTCCTGCTTCAAGCAACAGCTCATTTGTCAAAGGATCATGAACATCGCCCAAAGTAGTACGGCCGAGAATACGATCATAAAGTGGTTCAACAATATCTTCATTATCTTTTAAAGCAGTTGTGTAAATACCTCTTAAAGTACCACAATCCGTTTCGCCAACAATCATATCCTGCGCCACATCGTGCAAACGACGTGTAAGATAACCGGCATCTGCTGTTTTTAAAGCTGTATCAGCCAAACCTTTACGTGCACCGTGGGTGGAAATAAAGTATTCTAATACGGATAAACCTTCTTTAAAATTGGATAAAATCGGGTTTTCAATAATTTCACCACCAGAACCAGATTTTTGCGGCTTAGCCATCAAACCACGCATGCCACAAAGCTGACGAATCTGCTCTTTAGAACCGCGAGCTCCAGAATCAAGCATCATGTAAACAGAGTTGAAGCCTTGGTTATCGTTGGACAGGATCTCCATTACGTTGGCTGTCAAACGATTATTGATACGTGTCCAAATGTCAATGATCTGATTGTAACGCTCGTTATTGGTAATGAATCCCATATTATAGTTATTCATTACGTCTTCAACTTCTTTTGAAGCCTGCGTAATTAAAGTTACTTTCTCTGCCGGAATATTTAAATCCTGCAAGTTGAAAGATAGACCTCCACGGAAAGCCATTTGGAAACCTAATTCTTTGATTTCATCCAGGAATTGGGCAGCCCGAGCCATCCCTGTATTCTTAACCACTTCACCTATAATATCACGAAGCGATTTTTTAGTAAGCAGCTCATTGATGTAGCCAACTTCTTCCGGCACATGCTGGTTGAATAATACTCGCCCAACCGTTGTATCAATAATTTTGCTTACAATATTACCTTCGGCTTCTTTTACTTTCGCTTTTACTTTAATGAAAGCATGTAAATCAAGTTTTTTCTCATTATAAGCAATAATAACTTCTTCTGCAGAATAAAAAGTTAAACCTTCACCATTTACTACACGGTCAGCATCGGTTTTGCGTCCTTTTGTGATGTAATATAATCCCAAAACCATATCTTGGGAAGGAACAGTAATCGGTGTTCCGTTTGCAGGATTTAAAATATTATGCGAAGCAAGCATCAAAATTTGAGCTTCCAAAATAGCAGCATGTCCAAGAGGAACGTGCACTGCCATCTGATCACCGTCAAAATCCGCGTTAAAAGCCGTACATGTTAATGGGTGGAGTTGGATTGCTTTTCCTTCAATCAGTTTTGGTTGGAAAGACTGAATACCCAAACGGTGCAAAGTTGGCGCACGGTTCAATAATACCGGATGACCTTTTAATACATTTTCCAGAATGTCCCAAACAATTGGGTCTTTTCGATCTACAATCTTTTTAGCTGATTTTACTGTTTTTACAATACCTCTTTCAATCATCTTACGAATGATAAACGGTTTGAAAAGTTCAGCAGCCATATCTTTTGGCAAACCACATTCATGGAGTTTCAAGTTCGGCCCGACAACGATTACGGAACGAGCTGAATAATCAACTCGTTTTCCTAATAAGTTTTGACGGAAACGGCCTTGTTTACCTTTCAAAATGTCAGATAATGATTTTAAAGCACGGTTACCTTCGGTTTTAACAGCATTTACTTTACGTGAGTTGTCAAACAAAGAATCTACTGCTTCCTGAAGCATACGTTTTTCATTACGTAAAATTACTTCTGGTGCTTTAATTTCGATCAACCTTTTAAGGCGATTATTACGAATAATAACTCGGCGATATAAATCATTCAAATCAGAAGTTGCAAAACGGCCACCTTCCAATGGAACCAAGGGACGCAATTCCGGCGGAATAACCGGAACAATTTTTACAATCATCCATTCCGGATTATTTTCAATCCTGGTTTTAGAGTCTCTAAAAGCTTCAACTACTTGCAAACGTTTTAAAGCTTCATTTTTCCGTTGCTGGGAAGTTTCGTTTGCAGCCTGATGACGAAGATCATAAGACAACTGATCCAAATCCAGGTTTCGTAACAACTCTTCCAAGGCTTCAGCACCCATTTTAGCTACAAATTTTTGCGGGTCTTTGTCGTCTAAATATTGGTTTTCTTTTGGAAGTGTATCTAAAATATCCAAGTATTCTTCTTCAGTTAAAAAATCCATTTTGGAAATTCCATCTGCTTCTTTTACGCCTGGTTTTATTACGACATAACGTTCGTAATAAATAATCAAGTCCAGTTTTTTTGTAGGTAAACCTAATAAATAACCAATTTTGTTAGGCAATGAACGAAAATACCAAATGTGTGCAACAGGAACTACCAAATTGATATGGCCCATACGTTCACGACGAACTTTCTTTTCGGTTACTTCAACACCGCAACGATCACAAACGATGCCTTTATAACGGATCCGTTTGTACTTACCGCAATGACATTCATAATCTTTTACCGGGCCAAAAATACGTTCGCAAAATAAACCATCACGTTCAGGCTTATAAGTCCTGTAATTAATTGTTTCCGGTTTTAGCACTTCGCCACTTGAACGTTCCAGAATGGATTCGGGAGAAGCCAAACTGATCGTAATGGTGGTAAAATTGCTTTTGATTTTATTATCCTTTTTATACGACATAGTTCTTTTTTTAATTTTAAAAGCCTGGTTTATAATGCTTCTTTTACCGGTATAAATTTCGTCTTGTTTATTGAATTCTCAACAAAAATAGGTTCCAATTTTAGGTCGATAAAAGAAGCATTGTAAATAAACAAGCCGTAGGTAATAGTTGTAAGCAAGGGTGATAAAGATAAAACCTTATCACCCACACTTATCATATAGAACTTATTCTAACGTGATATCCAAACCTAAACCTCTTAATTCATGAACCAATACGTTAAATGATTCTGGAACTGAAGGTGTCGGAAGATTTTCACCTTTAACGATTGCTTCATATGTTTTAGCGCGTCCGATTACATCATCTGACTTAATTGTGAGAATCTCTTGCAGGATATTGGCTGCACCAAATGCTTCCAATGCCCAAACTTCCATCTCACCAAAACGCTGACCACCAAATTGTGCTTTGCCACCCAAAGGCTGCTGCGTAATCAAAGAATATGGCCCGATAGAACGTGCGTGCATCTTATCATCAACCATGTGGCCTAATTTCAACATATAAATAATACCAACAGTTGTTTGCTGATCGAAACGGTCGCCAGTTAAACCGTTGTATAAATAGGTTCTTCCTGATGCAGGAACTTTGGCTTTTGCTACCCATTCTTCTACTTCTTGATGAGTTGCACCGTCGAAAATCGGAGTGGCAAATTTCATACCCAATTCTTTTCCGGCCCAGCCCAAAACAGTTTCGTAAATCTGTCCTAAATTCATCCGTGAAGGTACACCAAGCGGGTTCAACACAATATCAACCGGTGTTCCATCACTTAGAAACGGCATATCTTCATCACGAACAATACGGGCAACAATACCCTTATTACCGTGGCGACCGGCCATTTTATCACCAACTTTTAACTTACGTTTTTTAGCGATGTAAACTTTAGCCATTTGAACAATACCGGAAGGCAGTTCATCACCAACACTGATCGCAAATTTATCACGACGATAGGCACCCAGTTCTTCATTCACTTTAATGTTAAAATTATGAAGAAGCAGCTTGATCATATCGTTTTTTTCCTCGTCGGTAGTCCATTTAGTTGGATTAATATTGTTATAATCCAACTCTACCAAAATCTTTTGAGTGAATTTAACACCTTTGGCAACAAGCAACTCTTTGTAAACATTAAAAACACCTTGAGAGGTTTTACCGTTCACAATTTCAAACAACTTTTCAATTAAAGAATTTTTAAGGTCTTTAATATTTTTTTCATGCTTGTTGTCTAATTTTTCCAATGCTATTTTTTCTTCTGCTTTAGAAGTCTTTTTAGCACGAGAAAACAATTTGGTATCAATTACAACACCAGCAATTGAAGGAGGTGTTTTTAAAGAAGCATCTTTAACATCACCTGCTTTATCACCAAAAATTGCACGCAAAAGCTTTTCTTCCGGTGAAGGGTCAGATTCGCCTTTCGGGGTAATCTTGCCGATTAATATATCACCTTCTTTTACTTCTGCTCCAACGCGAATAATTCCATTTTCATCTAAATCTTTTGTAGCTTCTTCAGAAACGTTTGGAATATCTGGTGTCAACTCTTCCTCTCCACGTTTGGTATCTCGTACTTCCAACTCAAATTCTTCAATATGAAGAGAAGTAAAAATATCTTGAGAAACTACACGTTCGGAAATTACAATAGCATCTTCAAAATTATAACCTTGCCAAGGCATGAAAGCAACTTTCATGTTACGACCTAAAGCTAATTCACCATCCTGAGTAGCGTAACCTTCACAAAGAACCTGGCCTTTTTCAACCCTTTGTCCTTTTTTTACAATAGGTTTTAAGTTGATAGTGGTACTTTGATTGGTTTTTTTAAATTTGATCAAACGGTAAGTTTGTGTGTCTCCTTCAAACGAAACCAAACGATCATCATAATTACGGTCGTATTTGATCCTAATCTCATTTGCATCCACATATTCTACTATGCCATCACCTTCAGCATTAATTAAAGTACGAGAATCTTTGGCTACCCTGCCTTCCAAACCAGTACCCACAATCGGAGCTTCCGGACGTAAAAGCGGAACTGCCTGACGTTGCATATTGGAACCCATCAAAGCACGATTAGCGTCGTCATGTTCTAAGAAAGGAATTAATGAAGCTGCAATAGAAGTAATCTGATTTGGAGCGATATCCATGTAATCCAGTCTTTCCGGTTCAATTACCGGAAAATCACCTTCAAAACGAGCTTTCACACGTGGTGTATCAAAATTACCTTTATCATCATAATGCGCATTTGCTTGGGCAATTGTTTTTCCGTCTTCGTCTTCTGCAGATAAATAAATAACCGGCTCGTCAACAGATACTACTCCATTTACCACCCGTTTGTATGGTGTTTCAATGAAACCTAAATTATTAATTTTAGCATGTACGCAAAGTGATGAAATCAAACCAATATTTGGTCCTTCCGGTGTTTCAATAGTACACAAACGGCCGTAGTGTGTATAATGCACATCACGAACTTCAAAGCCCGCACGCTCTCTAGATAAACCACCTGGCCCAAGTGCTGATAAACGGCGTTTGTGCGTAATCTCTGCTAATGGATTAGTTTGATCCATGAATTGAGATAATTGGTTTGTTCCAAAAAACGAATTAATTACCGAAGACAAAGTCCTGGCATTAATTAAGTCAGTTGGTGTAAACACTTCGTTATCACGAATATTCATCCGCTCACGAATGGTACGTGCCATCCTTGCTAAACCAACACCAAATTGTGCATATAATTGTTCGCCAACGGTACGGACACGACGATTTGACAAGTGGTCAATATCATCAACTTCAGCTTTAACGTTAATCAGCTTAATTAGATATTTTACGATGGCAATAATATCCTGTTTAGTTAAAACTTTGGTTTCATAAGAAGTGTCCAGCTTTAACTTGCGGTTAATTCTATATCGGCCTACATCACCTAAATCATAACGCTTATCAGAGAAAAATAAGCGGTCAATAATACCACGTGCAGTTTCTTCATCAGGCGGTTCTGCATTTCTAAGTTGCCTGTATATATGTTCAACTGCTTCCTTTTCGGAATTGGAAGTATCTTTTTGTAAAGTATTATATATGATTGTATAATCACCACTGGTAGAAGCATCTTCTTTGTTGAGAATAATACTTTTTACACCAGCATCAATGATCATGTCTATATGCTCATCTTCTAAAATAGTTTCACGTTCTAAAACGATTTCATTACGGTCAATAGAAACTACTTCACCTGTATCTTCATCTACGAAATCTTCTACCCATTTTTTAAGAACTCTTGCAGCTAATTTACGTCCAATAAATTTTTTAAGTCCTGATTTACTTACTTTTACTTCATCTGCAAGTTCAAATAACTCTAAAATATCTTTATCAGAATCATAACCAATAGCACGAAGTAAAGTAGTAACTGGAAACTTTTTCTTCCTATCGATATAAGCATACATCACGTTATTAACATCTGTAGCAAACTCAATCCATGATCCTTTGAACGGAATAACACGAGCGGAGTACAACTTTGTACCGTTTGTATGACGGCTTTGTCCAAAAAATACACCTGGAGAACGATGTAACTGGGACACAATTACCCGTTCGGCACCATTGATTACAAAAGTTCCTTTAGGTGTCATATAAGGAATGGTCCCTAAATAAACGTCTTGCACAATTGTTTCGAAATCTTCATGTTCTTCATCATTACATGATAAACGAAGCTTTGCTTTTAATGGCACACTATAAGTTAATCCGCGTTCAATACATTCTTGAATATCATATCGAGGCGGATCAATAAAGTAATCCAAAAATTCTAAAACGAAGATATTTCTGGAATCTGAAATGGGAAAGTTTTCAGCAAATACTTTGAACAAACCTTCTTTATGGCGATTGTCTGAAGTTGTTTCTAATTGAAAAAATTCTTGAAAAGATTGCAACTGTACGTCCAGAAAATCAGGATAATCTATTACGTGTCTACTGGTTGCGAAATTTACTCTTTGATTATCTTTGTTTGTCAAGGGATTATTTTTTTAGTTTATCAATAAACTGTCGCTTGTTTGATTAAGGATATTTCCTGAACTTCAAACAAAAATAGGTATCTTATAAACAACAATAGACCCCGGCCAAATTAGGCCGGAGTCTTAAAACATGAAATGAAAATGCGGAGTTATTTAACTTCAACTACCGCTCCAGCTTCTTCCAATTGTTTTTTAAGCGATTCTGCTTCTTCTTTAGTTACACCAGTTTTCACTTCTTTTGGTGCTCCATCAACTAAATCTTTAGCTTCTTTTAGACCTAAACCAGTTAAATCTTTCACTAATTTTACTACTGCTAATTTAGCACCTCCAGCTTCTTTCAAAATAACATCAAAAGCGGTCTTTTCTTCTACAGCAGCAGGAGCATCACCACCAGCAGCAGGACCCGCAACTGCAACAGCTGCAGCAGCTGGTTCAATACCATATTCATCTTTCAAAATCTGAGCTAATTCGTTAACTTCTTTTACTGTCAAGTTTACTAACTGCTCAGCAAACATTTTTAAATCTGCCATTTTATTTAAAATTTAATTTTAATGCTTTAATTGTGTAATATTTCAGAACTCTTAGGTGTCTGACTAACCTCTATTCTCTAAAGTTTTTAAAATACCTGATAGTTTGTTGCTTCCTGATTGAAGTGCAGAAACAACATTTTTTGCAGGAGATTGTAATAAGCCAATAATATCACCAACCAGTTGTTCTTTTGATTTAAGATTTATCAAAGTATCTAACTGGTTATCACCAATGAAAAATGATGAATGAATATATGCTACTTTTAGCAATGGTTTTTCACCAGATTTTCTAAGTTCTTTGATCAATTTAGCCGGAGCATTAGTTGATTTAGAGAACATAATTGAAGAGGAACCTTTCAGTGCATCATACATTGGTGTAAAATCACCACCAATTGCTTCTACTGCTTTTTTTATCAGGGAATTTTTAGCAACTTGAATTTTAATGTCGCTTTCAAAACACTTCCTACGAATAGCGTTAATTTTTGCTACAGTCAAATTTGAAGTATCGGTAACATAAAAATTTCCGTACTCTTTTATTTGTTCAGTGAGTGCATTAACTACTTCATATTTGTTTTCTTTCTTCATGATTAAATACCTGCTACTGATTTAGTTTCAATTTCTATACCTTTAGACATGGTAGAAGAAAGGTGAATGCTTTTAAAGTAAGTCCCCTTTGCTGAAGATGGTTTTAATTTAGAAATGATTTGGATAATTTCCATCGCATTATCAAATATCTTTTCAGGAGAAAACGAAACTTTCCCAATTGAAGCATGGACAATACCTGTTTTATCTACTTTAAAATCTATTTTACCAGCTTTAACTTCTGTTACAGCTTTGCCTACTTCAGGTGTTACTGTACCTGATTTTGGATTTGGCATAAGATTACGCGGACCTAAAATACGACCTAATTTACCTACTTTTGCCATAACACTGGGCATAGTAATGATAATATCTACATCTGTCCAACCACCTTCGATCTTTGTAATATACTCATCTAAACCTACATAATCTGCACCAGCAGCCTTAGCTTCTTCTTCCTTATCAGGTGTGCACAATACTAATACACGAACAGTTTTTCCAGTTCCATGAGGCAATGTAGCAATACCACGAACCATTTGATTAGCCTTACGTGGATCAACTCCTAAACGAACATCAATGTCAACTGATGAATCAAATTTAGTAGTTGTTATATCTTTCACTAAAGAAGCAGCTTCCTGTAAAGGATACAATTTGTTTACCTCAATCTTGGAAAGTGCTGCTTTTTGATTCTTTGTTAATTTAGCCACTGTCTTAAAATTGATTTAATTGTTAATTACTCCAGGGTGCATTACCGTTAACGGCAATTCCCATACTGCGTGCTGTACCTGCCACCATTTTCATTGCTGATTCAATAGTAAAAGCATTCAAATCAGTCATTTTATCTTGTGCAATTGTTTTAACCTGATCCCAAGAAATATTGGAAACTTTTTTGCGGTTAGGCTCTGCAGATCCACCTTTCAAACCTGAAACTTCCAACAATTGGATTGCAACAGGAGGTGTTTTGATAATAAACTCGAATGACTTGTCAACATAAACAGTAATTACAACAGGTAATACTTTACCTGCTTTATCTTGTGTACGCGCATTAAATTGTTTGCAAAACTCCATAATATTCACTCCTTTTGCTCCTAAAGCAGGACCAATGGGAGGTGATGGATTTGCAGCACCGCCTTTTACTTGTAACTTGATTAGTGCACCAACCTCTTTTGCCATTTTATAGTATTAATTGATAACAAATGTTATAATGTGGAAGCAATGTAACATTTAAGCTTTTTCTATTGATTGTATTATTAAAACTAATACTTCTTTTATCTACTCCTTTTCAACTTGCATATAATTAAGTTCTAATGGTGTACGTCTTCCAAAAATCTTAACCATTACTTTTAGTTTTTTCTTCTCTTCATTTACTTCTTCAATTACTCCATTAAAGCCATTAAATGGTCCATCCATAACTTTAACATTTTCTCCGGCGTAATAAGGAACATTCATAATCTCTGCCTGAACAGTCATTTCATCAACTTTACCCAAAATACGATTTACTTCTGCCTGGCGTAAAGGAACTGCATTACCTGCTTTATCGCCTAAAAATCCAATTACGCTATTGGTGTTTTTAATAATGTGTTCCATTTCACCATCTAATGCTGCTTCAATTAAAACATAACCAGGAAAGTAATTACGTTCTTTTGCAATCTTTTTCCCTTCACGCATTTGGTAATATTTTTCCATAGGTATTAAAACCTGAGGAATTTGATGCGAAATACCCAACCGGTTAACTTCTGTTTCTATGTATTGCTTAACTTTTTTCTCTTTCCCACTAATAGCCCGTACTACGTACCACTTTAATTGCTCACTCATATTCAAATATTATGCAAAAGATTTGTAAAAATATTTGAGTAGATTTCCTACCGATTCATCCATAGCTAAAATAATCAGGGCTATAATAATTGCTGCTACTAATACTAAAACAGCACTATTCTGTAACTCGCTCCAAGTTGGCCATGTTACCTTTTGAGTCAATTCTATATAAGACTCTCTAACATATTCAATTACTTTAGCCATTATAATTTACTTTCTGTCATCATTTATCTATGCACGGGCACAAGGATTCGAACCCTGATCAAAGGTTTTGGAGACCTCTATTCTACCATTGAACTATGCCCGTGTATTATTAAAAAAACATAAGCTTAATAAAACAAGCTTATGTTTCTGAAATTAACTTTATGAATTATTTATTTTAAGATCTCAGTTACCTGACCAGCACCTACAGTTCTACCACCTTCACGAATTGCAAAACGAAGACCTTTTTCCATTGCAATTGCGTTGATCAATTTAACAGTAATTGTGACGTTATCACCTGGCATAACCATTTCTACACCTTCAGCTAAAGAAATTTCACCTGTGACATCAGTTGTACGGAAGTAGAATTGAGGACGATATTTATTAAAAAACGGTGTATGACGACCACCTTCTGCTTTCGATAGTACGTAAACTTCAGCTTTAAAATCAGTATGAGGAGTTACAGAACCCGGTTTGCAAATAACCATACCGCGACGGATAGATTCTTTTTCAATACCACGCAACAACAATCCTACGTTATCCCCTGCTTCACCTCTGTCTAGGATTTTACGAAACATTTCTACACCAGTAACGGTAGATTTTAAGTTTTCCGCACCCATACCTAAAATATCAACTTGCTCACCTGAGTTGATGATACCACGTTCAATACGTCCTGTTGCTACAGTACCACGACCAGTGATAGAAAATACATCTTCAACAGGCATCAAGAAAGGTAATTCTGTTAAACGTGGAGGAATAGGGATTTGTGTATCTACAGCATCCATCAATTCCATAATTTTATCAACCCACTTTGGTTCGCCATTTAAACCACCCAAGGCTGAGCCTTGAACAACAGCAATAGTATCACCTGGATAATCATAAAAGGATAATAATTCACGTATTTCCATCTCTACCAATTCAAGTAATTCAGGATCATCAACCATATCTACTTTATTCATAAATACAACCAAAGAAGGAACACCTACTTGACGAGCCAACAAAATGTGCTCACGAGTTTGTGGCATTGGACCATCTGTAGAAGCAACTACTATAATAGCACCGTCCATCTGTGCAGCACCAGTAACCATGTTTTTAACATAATCCGCGTGACCGGGACAATCAACGTGTGCATAATGACGAAGGGCAGTAGAATATTCTACGTGTGCTGTATTAATGGTAATACCACGTTCTTTTTCCTCCGGAGCAGAGTCAATTGAATCAAAAGATCGAGCTTCTGAATAGCCTTTATCGGCTAATACTTTTGTAATAGCTGCAGTAAGAGTAGTTTTGCCGTGGTCAACGTGACCAATAGTACCGATATTTAAGTGTGGTTTACTACGGTCAAATTTTTCTTTTGCCATGATTTTTTATATTGTTATTAGGTTAATTTATTTGTTTATACATTTATAATGTGAGCCAACGATGGGACTTGAACCCATGACCTCTTCCTTACCAAGGAAGTGCTCTACCGCTGAGCTACGTCGGCTTATCAATTCACAACCGTCAATCAGGATTTACAATTTCATAACCGGCAATTGTAGCTCGTAACTTCAGTTTGAGCGGAAGACGAGGTTCGAACTCGCGACCTATAGCTTGGAAGGCTATCGCTCTACCAACTGAGCTACTTCCGCTTAAAAAAAATTGTGGGGGGAGAAGGATTCGAACCTTCGTAGCCGAAGCAACGGATTTACAGTCCGTCCCATTTGACCGCTCTGGTATCCCCCCAAAAGATGTTAACACTTCTTTTAGAGCCTCCTATCGGGATCGAACCAATGACCTACTGATTACAAGTCAGTCGCTCTACCAGCTGAGCTAAGGAGGCAAAAAATATAAATTTTAAAGAACAAATCCATTGTTTAGAACTGCTTGTGCATTTCTAAAAACGGAATGCAAATCTACACTTTTTATACATTCAACAAAATTTTTTCTATAAAAAAAGCTGACAAATAATTTGTCAGCTTTTAAACACGTTTAATCTTGAAGAATATATTAAAGATTGTTATTTACAGATTCTTTAAAAGAGGTTTCATGAGCACGGATTTTTTGTTTGTGTTTCTCTAATTGTTTACGCAAACTCTCAATTGCCAGATCCGTCGCTTCTTCAAAAGTTTTACATTTTTCTTTTGCAAACAATTGATTACCAGGAATCGATAGCTTTATTTCAGAGATTTTATTTGCTTCATCTTCTACTTTTTCTAACTTCAGATAAACTTCACCACTAATAATCTGGTCATAAAACTGATCCAACTTATTCGCTTTTTTCTGAATAAAATCAACCAATTTACTATCAGCAGTAAAATGTATTGCCTGTACTGTAACGTTCATCTTTTCCTCCTTTGTTATGCCTTTGGATGGGCTTGTTTATAAATCAATTTTAATCTCTCAACCGAATTATGGGTATAAATTTGGGTAGCACTTAAATTTGCATGGCCCAGAAGCTCTTTAATAGCGTTTAAATCTGCACCATTGTTTAAAAGTGTTGTAGCAAATGTATGTCTGAGCACATGAGGGCTTTTTTTATTTTGAGTGGTAATATAACCAAGATATTTCTGCACAATCCTGTAAATCAGTTTGGGGTATGCATCGTTACCAGTATGGGTAACGATTAGTTTAAAAGAATTGTTATCAAAAATTTCACTTTTCTTAACCGCAATGTATTGCTTTGTTAACAATAAAAGTTCTTTGTTTAAAGGCACAATTCGTTCCTTGCTTCTTTTACCGATGATTTTTATGCCATTCTCGTACCAATCGATATCTGATTCTTTTAAACTAATCAGTTCTGCCAAACGCAAACCTGTGCCAAACAGCATTTCTATAACCAGCTTATCCCGAAACCCTTCAAAATCCTGATTAAAAATATTTTTACTGTCTAATAGCTGGCTTACTATTTCTTCCCGCATAACCACAGGAAGTTTTTTTGCCAATTTTGGGCTTTGGATTTTAGACATAGGATTATCCTGAACCAAGTTTTCCCTAACCAAAAATCTAAAATAAGTTTTGAGCGATGTGATTTTACGTTTTACAGAACGCGTATTTATCTTTTGATCGATCAGTTGTACAATCCAGCTTCGTATCAAAAAAACATCGGTAAAAGAAGCATTGCCTTCAGCTTCAACAAAATCAAAAAACTGGGTCAAATCAGTTTTATAAGCAATAAATGTATGGGCTGAAAAGCGTTTTTCGTGTTGAAGGTAGGTGTAAAAACGGTCTAAATGCATAAAAACTATTTGCTTCTTCTTAAAGTTGAAGATACAAATAGTTTTTATACCAAATGCGAGACAAAATTTCTACGAAATTTTATATGGTATCCGCGAACATATTTTGTTTATAAACAGCATGTTTAACAACATTTCTGCGGGTTACTGATCTCTTTTCGTATGCCTGGCGGCTACGCAATTCTCTCAGAACACCTGTTTTTTCAAATTTCTTTTTAAAACGTTTCAGCGCTTTGTCTAAAGATTCGCCGTCTTTTATATTGATGATGATCATAATTCCTACAATACCTCCTTTCAGGGAGGGCAAAAGTAACTAAAGATTTGAATTTTAGTAACATAATTTTATATCTTTAATTTCAACATTTTACTACGCTTAAAAGTTAATATCAACAGTCGTATCTATACTTATATTTGGTTGATAAGAAACACCATTATCACTTTTATGACTTTAGAACAAAAAATCGCTTTATGAAAAAACTTTTCCTTCTGCTCCTGATATCACAAAACATTTACGCACAAAATATTGATCGTTCCTCCAAACATGAGTTCCTTATAAAAAACTTTAAAACAGAAAGCGGTATAACTTTGCCGGAAGCACATATCATTTATGCAACTTACGGCCGTTTAAATGCTGCACATGATAATGTCGTCCTTTTGCCTTCTCATTATATGGCCAATCATCGTGGTTATGAATGGTTAATTGGCCCTGGCCGAGCCCTTGATACAACTAAACTTTTCTTAGTAGCAACAGAATTATTCGGAAATGGGCACTCCTCATCGCCAAGCAACACGCCGGAACCTTTTCATGGCCCCCGCTTTCCGGTAATGAATATCCGCGACAATGTTGTTGCTGTGCATCAGTTACTTACGAACGATTTAAAGATTGCGCATTTACGTGCCATCATTGGTTTTTCAATGGGAGCGCAACAAGCATTTCAATGGGCAGTCAGCTTCCCTGCTTTTGCTGATAAAATTGTGGCCACTTCTGGTACAGCAAAAACTTATCCGCATGGAATTGTCCGTTTGGAAGGACAAATTGCAGCCTTAACTGCTGATGCTGCTTTTAAAGATGGTGATTATACTTCTCCTCCAACCAAAGGATTAGAAGCTTTTGCAACCGTTTGGACAGCCTGGTTGTATTCGCAAGAGTGGTGGCGAAAAGAACTTTGGCGTGCAACTGCCCCGGCCGGCACTACATTTGAGCAAATATTGAATAATTACCGAAAACATTTTATTCCCGGTGCCAATGCGAATGACTTAATTTTGCAGATGCGCACTTGGGAACAACATAATGTTGGTAACACGCCTGGTTTTAACGGAGATGTTGAGCGTGCACTGCGTTCCATCAAAGTGCCTTTTTTGTACATGCCTTCGGAAACCGATCTTTATTTTCCGATTGGAGACGCCAAATATGAAGAAGCATTTATTCCGGGCGTTACTTTTATGCCTATTCCTTCTTTGTGGGGCCACACGGCCGGAGCAGGAAGTAACCCGGCAGATTTAAAATTTTTGAATGATAACATCGCCCGTTTCCTTAATAATTGAACTTGTTTTTTCGATGCTTCTTTTATCACCTAAAAATCAGGTACGGCTCAATTTTGCGCAAAACATCATCATTCAAAATCGCTACGTTTTTCAAATCATTGATAGTTGAATAATTTCCATGCTGCTTTCTGTACTGAATAATAGCATTCATCTGCTTAAAATTCAAATACGGGTTTCGTTTTAAATCATCAAAACCACAAGTATTAATATTGATTTTGGTAATTTCGGAAGCATCAACTTCAACTTGTTTTACGATTTCTTCATACTTGGCCGAATCCAAACCGTAAACTTCCAACAATTGTGTTTTCTTATAAAAACCACCCAAACGGTTTCTGTATTTTAAAATCCGGTTTGCAAAGGCTGGTCCAATCCCTTTAATTTCAGTAAGTTGTGCAGAGTCAGCATAATTAATTTCAACCATTGTTGTTGGCTTTGATTTATAAACTGGTGCTTTATTTGAAAAATCCTTGCTGAATTTTCTTTCCGGAATATCAATATAAGGTGATAACCGTGCATAATCTTCTGGTGTAACAGAATATATCTTTTGCAAGTCTTCCTTTTTATAAAACTTCCCGCCTTTTGATTCATAGTTTTTGATCACTTTGATCTGCCTTTCACTTAAACCCAACTTTATCCATAATTCGTCCGGCAAATGGTTTGGGTTGAATGCAAAATATTCAGCCTTCAATTTTACCTCGTTAAAAGAAGCATGTTTGGAATAATTAGTTTTATCATATTTCCGCTCGTATGCCGGTTGTTCTTCAGTTGCATCAGCCAAAACTTTTTGTGCTTCTTTTATCCTGGAAAAATCCACTTGTTCTGGTTTTTTAAATAATTGATAAACATCCGGTGCAAGCAGCACAATCAGTATTAATGCTACTAAAAACAGCATCCCGTTCCACTCTTTTTTAGTAATTGCAAAGTAGTTTTTAACCGCCGAAAGCATACAACTTTAGTTTAGGTTAGAAATCTAAGTATAATTATATGATATTTACTTTTTAAATCGATTTTTAAAACAGCGGTGCATCGAATGAAAGTAATTACCAAAGAAGAATTTGCTAAGGCGACCAAAATTGATAAGTTGAAAATGCCCGGCTTGGCTGCTTTTTTAATGGAAATTATGAAGATCAATGATGTAAACAAACTGTTTGCACAAGCGCAGCCAAAACAAGGGCCGGAGTTTGTAGATGCGATTTTGGAAGGCATGGGTGTTGAAATTGAATTTGACCCGGCCGAATTAAAAAACATTCCAACTTCCGGTGGTTTTGTTGCAATTGCCAATCATCCTTATGGGGGCGTGGAAGGCATGGTTTTGCTCAAAATTTTATGTATGGTAAGGCCGGATGCCAAATTGATGGCCAATTTTTTGCTCAAAAAAATCCCTAACCTTAGTGATTATTTTATTGCGGTTAATCCTTTTGAAAATATTGAACATTCGTCCAGCATCAGCGGCCTCAAAAATACTTTAGAATTATTACGCAGCGGAACACCGATTGGTATTTTTCCTGCCGGAGAGGTTTCTACCTATAAAATTGAAAACCAGGAAGTTACAGACAGACAATGGCATCCGGTTGTAGGAAAGATCATCGCTAAAGCAAAAGTGCCGGTTTTACCAATTTATTTTCATGGGAACAACGGTTTACTTTTTAATTTATTAAGTCTGATCCATCCAACCTTAAGAACAGCCATGCTTCCGGCAGAACTTTTTAACAAAAAAGGGCACAAAATTAAGCTGCGGATCGGCAAACCGATCAACCTGAATGAAGTGCCTTATGCGGGAAATATAACGAAACTGTTAAATTTTCTTCGTGCCAAAACATACGCTTTAGGAACCGGATTGGAAGAAGAAAAAAAGATCTTCAACCCAAGAAATCTATTCAAGATAAAAAAAACGCCAGAACTAATTGCCTTGCCTGTACCAGTAAATCTGATAGAGAAGGAAGTAGAATTGCTGAAAGAAAACTATTTGATTTGGGTTGAAAAGAACTATGAAGTTTTTATTGCCCCACCTTCACTTTTACCTAATACAATAAAAGAAATTGGAAGATTGCGGGAAATCACTTTCCGCGAAGTTGGTGAAGGATCAAACAAAAGTTTTGACTTAGATGAGTATGATATTTATTATAACCATCTGTTTATCTGGGATATAGAAGCAAAAATGATTGTTGGTGCTTACCGGATTGGCAAAGGTGATGAGATTTATTACAGCATGGGCAAAAAAGGGTTTTATACTGCCGAACTTTTCAAAATCAAAGGTGGCTTTTCGCCGGTTTTGAAAAGAAGTTTGGAATTAGGCCGCTCTTTTATCCGCAAAGAATATCAGCAAAAACCGCTACCCCTGTTTTTACTTTGGAAAGGGATTCTAAAATATCTGATTGATAATCCACGCTATCGGTATTTAATTGGCCCGGTTAGTATCAGCAATAGTTTTTCCAAGTTTTCCAAATCTTTAATTGTAGATTATATCAGCAAAAACCATTTTGACCACGAAATGGCGCAATATGTAAAACCACGCAAAAAGTTTAAAGTTGATTTTTCCAAGATAGATACAGAACTTCTTTTAGCAGGTGACAATTCGTTTAAAGTTTTGGATAATTTAATCTCGGAAGTAGAAAGCCGAAACATGAAGATTCCGGTTTTATTGCGGCAATACATTTCGCTCAATGCCAAAATTATATGCTTCAACATTGATCCGAAATTCTCAGATTGTTTGGACGGATTTTTAGTTTTAGATCTGGAAAAAGTACCACACGAGATGTTGGAAAAGCTGGGGAAAAACTTATAAGTTCATCAATACAATGCTTCTTTTAGCACACTAATTTTCGTGTGCTAAAAGAAGCATCATGAAAAATCAATATTTAACTTTGATTTTTTTTAACAAAAAACTTAATGCCCAGATTGGACCTATCAGCATAAAATTCAATACTGTTTTTTGTAAATTGTTTTGTGTAATAGTTTTATAACTAAAGTGATGAACGATTAAAGCTGACAACAAAATCACGCCAAACACCACTCCCATTTGCACATTATTGTTTATTTGCTTTTCAATAATGGAAATCAGATAAGTAAAAACCAGTGCTAAAAACAGCATCAGGTAAGATAACAATGGTGATAAGTTGGAATAATAATAAATGCTGAATGCGATTACAAAAGAAGCCCAATTGAAATAACTATTGTATTGCCCAAGAAAATGCAAGTATGGAAATGGCAAAGCCCAACACAAACCTAAAATACTAAAATAGATTACAAAAGCACAAACTGCCTGAAAAATCCTGCTGTTTGGACTTGGATAAATATTTGAATAATAATCAAAGTCAATATCCAATTTTCGTTGCTGATCTTTTGTTGGCATATCCAATTTTTATCTTACAAAAAAAGCGATGAAGTATTCATCGCTTTCAATTTAGAATTTATACAAGTTTATTTAGCAAAAGCAACTGATCTTGTTTCTCTAATCACTGTTACTTTAATTTGGCCCGGATAAGTCATTTCCGTTTGAATACGGTTGGAAATATCTGCAGCCAAAACTTCAGATTGTGCATCCGTAATTTTCTCGCTTTCAACAACAACACGCAATTCACGACCAGCTTGTATAGCAAAAGTTTTTTCTACACCGGGATAAGACAAAGCTAGAGCTTCCAAATCTTTCAAACGTTTGATATAACTTTCAACCACTTCACGCCGTGCGCCGGGGCGTGCACCAGAGATAGCATCACAAGCTTGGATAATTGGCGAAATGATAGAAGTCATTTCCACTTCATCATGGTGGGCACCAATAGCATTACAAACTTCCGGGTTTTCCTTATATTTTTCTGCCAGTTGCATTCCTAAAATAGCGTGTGGCAATTCCGGATTATCATCAGGCACTTTACCAATATCATGCAGCAAGCCGGCACGTTTTGCCATTTTCACATTCAGGCCTAATTCTGCAGCCATGGTTGCACAAAAGTTTGCCACTTCCCGCGAGTGTTGCAGCAAATTTTGTCCGTAAGATGAACGATAACGCATCCGGCCAACCATCCGAATCAGCGCCGGGTGCAAACCATGAATACCCAGATCGATAACCGTCCGCTCGCCAATTTCTA
>CAXSBZ010000018.1:0-66847 GCA_964236465.1 uncultured Sphingobacteriaceae bacterium
CAACAAACCCGGAACTGTAAATTTGGGGATTATGCTGGTTTGGGTAAAAGAACAAGGCAATTGGAAACTGCTTGGCCGCCAATCTTTTAAATTGTAATAATTTAAAAATTAAATCCGTAAAATATTCTTTAAGTAAAAGAAAATTTTCTAAATTTGATTTTTAAGATGTAGTTATGTCTGCCCAAAAAACACCTGCTAAAAGAAGTATCGACCCTGGCAAAACTGCTGCGGAAGGAAAACCAACAGTTTTATATACAAACATCGGCAAGCAAAAAAAAGCTATGTTGCACGAAACTCCGGCGGTTTATCAATCCTTGTATGCCAGTCCAATCAGTTTGTTAAACAGTTCAAAAAAAGGGCTTGCTGCCAAGGCGGCACTGGATTTTCTGAATTTATCAGGATTCAGCCAGGAACAATTTCAGGAAACGTTTAAAACTTCTGTCAAAACCATTCAGAATTATAACCGCAATGAGTTGAAACTGGATGCTGCTTTGAGTGAAAAATTGCTGAAATCTTTTGCTTTGTTTGAAAAAGGGATTGAAGTTTTTGGTTCGGCAAGGGAATTTAGCAACTGGCTGTACCAACCGGCTTTTGGCTTAGGCAACCAGATTCCGTTTGGTATGATGGATACGATCACCGGTATTGGTTTGATTGAAGAAGAATTGATCCGCATGGAGTACGGCGATTTAGCATAACGTGCTGGTTTACCGCATTACTTTGAACCGTTATGCACAAAAGCTGGAAGCATCTGGCCGGGCAGCACGATGGAACCCAAATAAGATAAAAATGATTTATACCTCTGCAAACAGATCATTATCGTGCTTGGAAAATATAGTTCACCGCGGCCAAACTGGGCTGATGCAACTATTTAGTTTGATGTCAATTGAAATCCCAGATGAAATCTCCATCAAAGAAATTAAATTAAAGCAACTGCCGGAAAACTGGAAAGACTATGATCAACTGCCTTTTACACAAAATCTTGGCGAGAAATGGATAGATGCCGGTCAGACTTCGGTGCTGCAAGTTCCGTCATCTATTGTTGAAGATGAAGTGAATTATCTAATTAACCCGCTGCATACTGATTTTAAACGGATCAAATTGATTAAAACACAACCGTTTGTGTTTGATAATAGGATTAAATTGTAATACTTCTTTTACCACCTTAAAATGCGGATTACACTAATTGGTTCGGGCAATGTGGCCACACACCTAGGTGCAGCTTTAAAAAATGCCGGACATCAGCTAATCCAGGTTTGGAGCCGAAATTTGCAACATGCGGCTTTGCTGGCTTATCATGTAAAAGCAGAACCAATTGATCAATTGAACGAAATTTCTGCGGAAACAGATCTCATCATCATCGCTGTAAAAGACGACGCGGTGGAGGACGTTGCTTCTTTTATCGACCTAAAAACCAAATTGGTGGTGCATACTTGCGGTGCAGTAAACATGCAGGTTCTGGAAAAATACTTTGACCGCTGCGGAGTTTTTTATCCGCTGCAAACTTTTTCAAAAACACGGGAACTGGATTTTAAAACCGTGCCGATCTGCATAGAAAGTACCGATAAAAACAGTACGGCTATTTTACTCGATCTGGGCAAAACGATCAGCAATAATGTAAACATCATCGATTCCAATCAACGTAAAACCCTGCATTTGGCTGCTGCTTTTGCCTGCAATTTCCCCAATTATTTGTACAGTATTGCTGCGGATTTACTTGAGCATGAACAATTTAGTTTTGATTTGCTGAAACCGCTGATCTTGGAAACTGCTTTGAAAGTGCAGATGTTTTTACCATCACAAGTGCAAACCGGCCCGGCAATCCGCGGTGATATGCAAACGGTGGATGCACACTTGCATTTGTTGCAGCAGGAGCCCAAATTGCAGGAAATTTACCGTTTGCTCAGTCAGGGTATTATCAAAATGGGCGAACCCGGTTCAGCCTAAGCTAAAATTACTACTTTTGCAGGCAATGGAAATTTATAACGTCAGAATTAACTTTGAAGAAGCCGGGATGCAAGCAGTAGAACTGCCGATGGCTCAAGGAGAATCTGTTTTAGATGTTTGTATTGAAAACGGCATCGAGCTGCAACACAATTGCGGCGGCGTTTGCGGATGCAGCACTTGCCATATTTATGTGAACAAAGGCATGGACAACGTGCAGGAAATATCTGACAAGGAAGAGGATTTTATAGACCGTGCCAACAATCCGCGCATCGCTTCCCGCTTGGGATGCCAATGCGTAATGATCGATGGCCATATTGAAGTAACTATTCCGGATCAATCACAATTCCTCGGCCACTAAACCTCAAATTTTAATTTTATGCTGGATAAAGATTTTGCACTTCCGATCCATTGGAATGATTACGAAGATATTGCTATGAGTTTGTACGAAAAGTTTGGTGATGATTTTGATGAACCTAAAATTTACCGTTTGCGTTTTACAGATTTATTGGAATGGGTGCTGTCGCTTCCAAATTTTGTAGGCAAACGCGAAGAAAGCACTGAAGGACATTTAGAGCAAATTCAAACTGCTTGGGCTTACGAATGGCGTGATAATCAGTAGTTTAAGGAAGTTGTCGGTTTACTATTAACAATCAACTAAAAGCTAACAATTTCCTTATGTTCCTCGAAAAACTAAAAAATATCAAAGCCTTTATTTTTGATGTTGATGGCGTGTTGACCAATGGCGACGTTACGGTTACCCAAGATGGCGACCAAATACGGCATTTCAACGTAAAAGATGGTTATGCCATCAATCACGCCATCAAATCCGGTTTTTATATTTGTACGATTTCCGGCGGCCATTCCCGAGGTGTTTTATCGCGGCTGAATGGTTTGGGCGTGAAAGATGTTTTTATGGGAATTAGTCATAAACTGGAGGTTTATGAACGCGTGGTTGCGGATATGAACTTGAACCCGGAAGAAATTTTGTACATGGGCGATGATATTCCGGATCTGGATGTGATGCAAAAAGTTGGCCTGCCAACCTGCCCGGCAGATGCCTGCGAAGAAGTTAAAGCCGTAGCCGCCTATATTTCTCCGGTTTTGGGTGGAAAAGGTTGTGTGCGGGATGTGATCGAAAAGGTACTGAAAATCCAAGATAAATGGATGAAGGCAGATGCTACCAGTTTTTAGGATGTTATAATTAATTTTGTTCAACTTTTGGTTGCATCCGTATAAAAGGGTTGTTCAATAATAATTTTATATTTTAGAATCAATTAATTGAATTCTAAATTGTCGTAATTACCTAAAAACTAAATTTTGAAGCACAACTACAAAACCCGGTTTCCGCTTATTTGCATACTATTTTTAGGAATACTTTTTTCCTCTTGCAAAAAAGAAAAAAGTACACCAACTCCAACCGTAGCCAAACCAGTTTCATTAGGTTTAATTCAGTTCGGAAACAGCAACGGCAAAAGGGTTTTTCTTCCGATCAGCAAAATAGGAACACAAAATGTTAGTTATTATGGCGTTTTTGATACAGGCTCCTCCGGGATGACGATGGATGCTAGCGGTATTTTGCCAGCCAGCATGATCACCAGTTCTGGCATTGCGATTGCCGGAGATTCTGTGGTTGTCAATGGCATCACCGTTACTTCGCAGCAAGCCGTAATCAGTTTTGGCGATAAACTCAGTTCCACCAAAGAATACGGAAACCTGGCTTATGCCGCCATTACCATCGGTGATGCCAGTGGAAACCTGCTTTTAAAACGCATACCTTTTTTCTTGTATTACAAAATTGTTGACGGCAATGGCACCGCGTTGCCCGCACACTCCAGCGATGTATTTGGTGTTGGGCCGGGCATGAGTTATGCCAACAGTTCCATCGTTAGCCCGCTGAGTTTTTATTCGCCGGGAACAGGTTTAACCAAGGGTTTCAGGCTTGCTTTGCTCAACAGTACAAGCTTCAATAGCACAGGCGTTAACACGGCTGGTTTATTAAATATTGGTTTAACAGCGGCCGACCTCAGTTCGTCTTCATTTGTGATGCACCCGCTCACTTTTTATTCTGCCGGCGGTTATTCGCCCAATATCCCGGCCACCATTACTTACAACGGAACCAGCACAGCTGCTTTGGTTTTGTTTGATACCGGAACGCCGGCAATTACAATGATTGAAGACCCAAAAGCTACTGCCAAAATCGGAAGTTTACCAGCAAATTCTATCGTGAAAGTGGTTACTAATCAAGGTTTTACTTATCAATATACCACAACTTCAACCAGTAATTTAACATCGATACAAAACCCAAATAATACCGGCGATTACCGTAGCATTTTCAACATAGATTTTTTCATCAAAAACGAATTTCTAACTGATTACACCAATCATAAAATCGGCTTAAAAAATAATTGAGTTTTGGGTTGATGCTTCTTTTATCGGGTAAAATTTGGAATGTCGAAAGTTTTTTTTATCGAAGAAGATTGCAAATACTAATTTTTGCACGATAAAAGAAGCATTGCATTATCAGCATAAATTAGGATTGTTCAATCCTTTTTCCAACCAGCACAAAAGGCCATTCTTTATTAATTTTTGCTTTGATAAAGTAAACAATTGCGCCGATAGTAATGGTTAGCAATCCGCCCAAAACCATTTTGGTGCCGGTAGAGATCAATATCCCGATCCATAATAAAATGGCCAGATAAATTGGCAACGGAAACAAAGGCATTTTATAAGGAAAATTTATATTGCTTTTAGCTTTCCGAAGTATCAGTAAACCAATGGCTTGCGAAATAAACTGGATCAAAATCCGCATGGCCAGCACTGCACTAATGACGTCGCTTAACTTAAAAAGCAGGCTGAAAACAAAAGCAATCGCACCCAAAACCATTATCGAAACATAAGGAAAATTACCTTTGGGATGGAGTTTGGCAAATACTTTAAAAAAAGCACCATCGGCCGCAGCAGCATAAGGAACTCGGCTATAACCCAATGTTGCCGAAAAAACGGAAGCAAAAGCAACCAGCAAAATCAGGCAGGTGACCACTTTGGCGGCAAGTGGGCCGGCCGAATGCTGCATAAACTCGCTGATCACGAACGGGCTGTTTTTGGCTTGCTGCCAGGGAATCACGCTCACCACGCTCACGTTCATCATCAAATATAAAACGGCAATACCGATAATGGACAAAAACATGCTGCGCGGGATATTTTTGGATGGGTTGATGATTTCGCCGCCCAAATGGCAAACGTTGTAATAACCCAAATAACTGTACACGCTTTTTACGCTGGCAAAACCGATGGCCGCCACAAAAGCAAAATCAAAACTCAACCCGTCGTTAACGTGGCGGATCGGTTGCAGGAAGTTGCCATGCGCAATGCCACCGCCGATAATCCACAATATCGTGAGGATAACTGCGGCCCAGAGCACTACACTAATTTTACCGATGTCTTCAATTTTACGGTATAAAAGAAGTACGATGCAAATGACTACGCCGCCACTCATCATCTTAGATTCCAACGGTGTAAGCGGAAGCAGATACGAAAAATAAGCTGCAAAACCAATGGCCGCCGATGCGATAACGAGCGGTGCCTGGATCATAGTTTGCCATACAAACAGGAAACTCATCATCCGGCCCAAACCGTTTTTGCCATAGGTTTCTTTCAAAAAATTGTACGAGCCGCCTGCCATCGGAAAGGCTGCGCCCAGCTCGCTCCAAACCATCGCATCCACCATGGATAAAGCTGCGCCGGCCAGCCAGGCGTACAGAAAATATGGCCCGTTCATCATCCCGATCACCATTGGCAGGGTGATGAATGGGCCAATGCCAACCATATCCGTCATGTTGATAGCCGTTGCATGGATCAGCCCTAAGCGTCTTTCCTGGTTTGGTTCAGCCATAATTTTATTTCGATCTATAATTTATGTTGATAAATTTCTGTTTCAACGTTAGCGAAGATAGATTTTTAGGTGATAAAAGAAGCATGGTTTAACCTAAAGTCAAACTTAAAAACCAACAATTTAAGCATAAAAAAACCACCTGTTTTTGGCAGGTGGTTTTTTAAGAAAGGTGGACCCGGAGAGATTCGAACTCTCGTCCAAACATGGTATAAGGTAAGCCTTCTACATGCTTATCTGCTGTTTAATTGTCGGGAAAGGGAAGGTCAGCCGCGAACCTGTACCGTTTTCCGTAGGTGCTTTATCTCGTTCGCTGATCACACCGGCAGCAAACCAGTTTCTTATTTCGACGTTCCTGATGATGGCCCTAAGAAACCGCAAACCATCGGAACGAAAGCTATGCTAACTCTAAGTTAGGCAGCTAAGGCGTAGTTATTTTCGCCATTTGAAAGTTTGAGCGTTCAGATTAAAGCGCTAATTCACCCAACGCGCTGCATGCTTACCTACTTATCTCCATCCTGTCAATTCCGGTCGGGCCCTTATTTTTGAGCTGAAAGGTTAAAAGGCAAAAGGTGTTAAGTGGATGCAAAAATACTGTTTTTAGCAATAGAAAAAAAATATTTAAAGCTCGTTTATATCGAAAAAAAGGAATGCTTCTTTTATCAACCAAAAATTGGTACTTGCAGATTAAAGAATTTTTTTTACCACCTGATACTTCGTTTATTGCTTAAAATATTCGCTTATAATTATTTTTATTTTTTTTAAAATGTTTTCCGCTGCTGTCCGTCTCTACCTTTAAAGAGCAATACATTGATCACAGCCCTGATGCCCCAAGATAAAAACAGCAATATTCTGCAAGCGATCAAAGCTTACGGTAAAAACCTGCTGTCTTTTATCCGCAGAAGGGTAAAAACCGATGCTGATGCCGAAGACATTCTGCAGGATGTTTGGTACCAGTTAAGTGCCTTGGTTAATGCAGGGCCGATTGAACAAACCGGTGCCTGGTTATATAAAGTTGCCAAAAATAAGATAACTGATAAATACAGAAAGCGTTCGGAAACGTTGCTGGACGATCTGTTTTTTGGTGAGGAAGACGCAGATAATGAAGACGCAGATTACCAGTCAATCTTATTAGCAGAAGCAACTACCCCGGAAACAGAATACCTGCGCAACCTTTTTTGGGAACAATTATTCATGGCGCTGGATGAATTGCCCGAAAAGCAAAAGCAGGTTTTTATCTGGCAGGAACTGGATCATATTCCTTTTCAGGAAATTGCGGAAAACACAGGCGAAAATGTACAAACGCTGGTATCCAGAAAACGGTATGCGGTTTTACACCTGCGCAAAAGGCTGAAACAATTGTATCAAGAAATTAAAAACTATTAAAAATTAAGCAAATGAGAAAAGTATTTTATAAAGGAAGATTTGTATTTATTCCGCTGGCCGCCGTTGCCTTCCTGTCACTAATCAGCTTTGTGGTGATGCAGCTTTGGAACAATCTGTTGCCGGGCATATTGAATGTAAAAACAGTTACTTTTTGGCAAGCGATGGGCATATTTATTTTATGCAAAATCCTGTTTGGCTTTGGCAAAGGCGGCAGGATGGGCGGTGCACCCTGGATGCGGGGCCGAATGCAGGAACGCTTTAAAAACATGAGCCCGGAGGAAAAGGAGCTATTTAAAACAAAACTGAAGGGTAGCATGGCGGATTGCGGCGGCAGAAGCTGGGGAAGACGTGATTGGAGGGATGATATTCAAACGGAAACATCAAGTTCAGAAGCGTAAATTAATAACAACAGGATTTATGGAAGTGCTGGTATTTAAAACGAATGTTTCAAAACAGACAGAAGTCAGCAAGGTACAAACTTTACTAAAGCGTATTGCTGCTATTGAGGATTGGAATTTTGATTCGGAGGATTGCAATTGTGTTTTGAGGATTGTGGCCAGCAATCTTTCACCTCGTCATATTGAATCTGTGTTACGGGCTTCCGGAATCAATTGTGAAGAGTTGGAGTAATCTCAGCTATTTTGATTATCAGAAGCTGAAATAACAATTAAGCAAGAAAAATGAACATCCTTAAAAATAAAAAAATTGCGATTGTAGGCGGAGGCCCGGGCGGCTTGACACTTGCAAGGCTTTTGCAAATGAGCGGCACAGAGGTAAAAGTGTATGAAAGAGACGCTCATAAAGATGCCAGGCCACAAGGCACAACGTTGGATTTGCACCACGAATCCGGGTTGGCGGCTTTGGAGGAAGCCGGTTTGATGGATGCCTTTAAAGCAAACTATCGCCCTAAAGCCGGCTATATGCGTATTGTAGATAAGGCGGCGCAAATACAATTTGATGATAGTTTAAGTGGCAAGGATGAATTTCAGCGCCCGGAAATAGATCGCGGCCCCTTGAATGAAATTCTTTTCGATTCGCTAAAACCAGATACCATTGTGTGGAATAGTCAGTTTGCATCGCTTGCAAAACATAATGATTCTGTGCAGCTGGAATTTAAAAACGGTACTTCTACTCTGGCCGATCTCGTAATTGCTGCTGATGGTGCCAATTCCAAAATTCGTCCGTACATAACCTCTTTAAAACCCGTTTATTCAGGGATTACGGTAGTAGAAGGCGCAGTTTATCATTCAGAAACAGCAAGCCCGAAGATGCACAAATTATTAAATGGCGGAAAAATATTTGCTTTGGGCGATTCTAAAACGCTTGTTGTAAGTTCTAAAGGCGACGGCAGCTTGGTGTTTTATACAGGGTTCAATACCGATGAGGCCTGGAGCCGGGAAAGCGGAATAGATTTTTTGGACAAAGCACAAGTGATTGCGTGGTTTCAGAAAGAGTATGCAGGCTGGGACAATGCCTGGCTCGAATTATTTGAAGCTGCAACAGAGCCATTTGTGCCTCGTCCGCAATATTGCATGCCATTAGATAAAGAATGGGAAACCCAACCAAACCTTACCATGATTGGTGATGCAGCCCACGTGATGCCTCCTTATGCAGGTGAAGGCGTAAATATGGCTATGCTGGACGCATTAGAATTGAGCCAGTGTTTGCTTAGCAATAATTTTGATAATGTTCAATCCGCCATCAATGCTTATGAAAAACCGATGCATAAACGGTTTGCTGAAGTTGGGGAGCAAACCATGGATAATACAAGGTGGATGCATAGTCCAAACGGGCTTAACATGATCTTGGAATTTTTTAACGGAATAGAAGCAGGCAAATAGTTAACAATTTAAAAAATATGCTGTAATGTGTTCAAAGTGATTTCGGTAACCAATACTTCTTTTAGCCCTAAAAAATTAATGCTTGTATTTAAAAAAACTGTAAAGAAAAGAATGGAAAAGCAATGTTTTTTATAGGGTAAAAGAAGCATAAGCAATCTGCAAATCAAAGCAAGTAACCCAAAAAACTATAACTTCCTGCCCGGATAAGCTTTCAACCCTTCTTCCAAACAAACCATGGCTTTTTGCAGGTCATCAGCATTTAAAACATAAGCCAAACGAACTTCATTTTTTCCTGCTCCCGGCGTACTGTAAAAACCGGTTGCCGGTGCCATCATTACCGTTTGGTTTTCGTAACTGAAACTTTCCAGCATCCATTGGCAAAATTTGTCTGAATCATCAATCGGAAACCGGGCAACCACATAAAACGCACCGCCCGGGTTCGGACAAAAAACACCTTCTATTTTATTTAATGCTGTTACCAGCAGATCGCGCCGTTTGGTGTACTCGTTTTTTACGTTGATAAAATAAGCATCCGGTGTATCTACCGCAGCTGTTCCAGCAATTTGCTCCACCATTCCCGGGCTCAACCGCGCTTGTGCAAATTTTAAACCGGCTGCAATCACGTTTTTATTTTTAGTGATGATGCAGCCCAAACGCGCACCGCAAGCACTGTACCTTTTGGAAACCGTGTCCAGCACGATCACGTTTTCCTCCAAACCATCCAGGTGCATCGGTGAAATAAATTCCCGGCCATCATAACAAAATTCTCGGTAAGCCTCATCCGAAAACAAATACAAATCATACTTTAAAGCCAGTAATTTCAATGCTTCCATTTCTTCTGCGGAATACAAATAACCGGTTGGATTATTCGGGTTACAGATCATGATAGCTTTAGTTTTTTCGGTAATCAGCTTCTCAAACTCAGCAATCGGCGGCAGCGCAAATCCGTTTTCGATATAAGCTAAAATTGGTTTTACCGTAATGCCGCACTGATGCGCAAAACCATTGTAATTGGCATAAAAAGGTTCCGGGATAATCACTTCATCGCCTTGATCCAAACACGCCATCATTGAAATCGTAATCGCTTCGGAGCCGCCAGTGGTAACCAAAATATCCTCTGCTTCAATATTATAACCCAGCTTGTTGTAATATTCAGTTAGTTTGCTGCGATAAGAAAGCGTGCCTTCCGAAGGCGTATAAGCCCAAACTTTAAAATCGATATTTTTAACAGCGTCGAGCATGATTTCCGGCGTTTCAATATCCGGCTGGCCGATATTTAAGTGATAAACTTTTTTGCCATCCAGTTTTGCTTTATCGGCAAAAGGCGTTAATTTTCTGATGGGCGAAGCCGGCATTTGCAGGCCTTTGATAGAGATTTTTGGCATACAACAAAAGTAGAAAAATTTGCCGTTGCCGTATTTGTGTGGTCTGTAAAACCGCTAAAAATCTGATGCTTCTTTTATCGACCTAAAATCATCAACACCAAAAAAACAGGTGATAAAAACAGTATACAACTTTGAGTGAAAACCACTTATCACCATAAACAAAAAAACTCCGGTCCCAAATTGAGGAACCGAAGTTTTGTATGCTAAAAACAGTATCGTTTATTTGGTAGTTGGTGTGGCGGCTTTGGTTACTTCGCCCACAATCACCAAATATTTGGTTGGGGTTTTAGCGTTGGAAGTTACCACAATCGTTTTGTTAAACGGAGCTTCTACGGCAGCGTTATACGTAATTTTGATGGAGCCTTTTTCGCCTTTTTTCACCGGTGTTTTGGTGTAATCAGCAATGGTGCAGCCGCAAGTTGGTTTTACTTCTGTCAAAATCAGCGGTTCTACGCCGACATTGGTATATACAAAATCCGTGGTAACCGGTTTGCCTTGCGGTACTTTACCAAAATCATGTTTCTCTTCCACAAATTTAAATTCGGCTTTGGTATCAGTTTGTGCCGATGCGCTGATGGCAAATCCGATAACCATTGCGCAAATCATCGTTAGTTTTTTCATAGTTTCTTTTAATCAGACGGTTAAAACAAATATAAGTCAATTTTAATAAATAAAATTATTGATACGTCAAATTACTTTAGCGGTTAGCTTTTTTCTAAAAAAAACATTGATTGGTAAACACTATTTTTGCTGCTATAGAAACCTGCAATGCAAGCATTAGAATTAACCTTTATCGATCAACCGGAATTGGCAGAACTGAGTTACACTGATTTTAAACAATTAGTGCTCCGCGATTATCGGATTGCTATTGAGAGCAGGCAAACCAGTATTTTGGGCCGAAAAGAAGCTTTGACCGGCCGTGCCAAGTTCGGCATTTTTGGTGATGGAAAAGAAGTAGCGCAGCTGGCCATGGCCAAAGCTTTTAAAAAAGGCGATTGGCGTGCCGGTTATTACCGCGACCAAACTTTTGCTTTTGCCACCGGGATTTCTAACGTAACCGAGTTTTTTGCGCAATTGTATGCACATCCGGATATTGAACATGAACCATCATCCGGTGGCAGACAAATGAACAGTCATTTTGCCACGCGCTCTATTAATGAAGATGGCAGCTGGAAAAATCAGGTAGAACAAAAAAATTCTTCGCCTGATATTTCTACCACCGGCGGGCAAATGGCGCGGCTGATCGGTTTGGCCTGGGCTTCCAAATTGTATCGTGAAAACAAGGAACTGGCCGGTATGGATACGTTTTCTATCCATGGAAACGAAGTTGCTTTTGGCACCATCGGCAATGGCTCCACCTCCGAAGGAATATTTTTTGAGGTGATCAACGCTGCCGGTGTGATGCAGGTGCCGATGGCCGTTTCCGTTTGGGACGATGGCTATGCAATTTCTGTGCCCTCAAAATATCAAACTACCAAGGAAGATATTTCCGAAATTTTAAAAGGTTTTCAGCGTGATGAAACCGAAGAAGGTTTCGAGATTTTTAAAGTTCCGGGCTGGGATTATCCCGGTTTGTGCGAAACTTATGAGAAAGCTGCCGAATTTTGCCGAAAAGAACATGTGCCGGTTTTGATCCATGTAACAGAATTGACGCAGCCTTTGGGCCATTCTACCTCCGGTTCGCACGAACGGTATAAAAGCAAAGATCGTTTAGAATGGGAAAAAGAGCACGATTGTTTGCTCAGGATGCGTTCCTGGATGATCGATTCTGCTATTGCAACTGCGGAAGAACTGGACTTGCTGGAAGATCAGGCCAAAAAATATGTGCGCGATTGCCAGTTAAAAGCCTGGAACAATCTGCAAAAAACTTATATAGCAGAACGTGAAGAAGTAGTAGAACTGCTTGAAAACCTGGTTCCGGTTTCTGCTGCGGGAAAGCAATTGGAGCAGTTGATCAAACTATTGAACTCAGCCCATGATCTGGGGCGAAAAGATATTGTTTCTACTATACGAAAAGTTTTACTGCTTACTGCCGGCGAAAATACGCCGGAGCGGATACGTTTAGCAGATAAATACCGGCATGAAACCGAAAAAAATAATACCCGTTACCATTCGGCACAATTCAGTAATACGCAGGCATCGCCCATGGCCATTAATTTTAAGGCCCCGGTTTATAATGCCGATGCCAAACTGATAGATGGCCGCGAAATCCTGAATGCTTGTTTTACGGCCAATTTTAGCCGCGACCCGCGCATCATTGCTTTTGGTGAGGATGTGGGTGCCATCGGCGATGTGAACCAGGGTTTTGCCGGTTTGCAGGAAAAATTCGGCGAATTGCGGGTGACCGATACCGGCATCCGAGAAAGCACGATTATCGGCCAGGGGATTGGTTTATCGTTAAGAGGATTAAGGCCGATTGCCGAGATCCAGTACATTGATTATCTGCCGTATGCGATGAACGTGTTGATTGATGACCTAACCACAATGAGCTACCGTACGTTTGGCGGACAGATTGCCCCGGTCATCGTGCGCACGCGCGGCCATCGGTTGGAAGGCATCTGGCATTCCGGTTCGCCGATGGGCATGATCGTAAATGCCTTTCGAGGGATACATATTTGCGTACCCAGAAACATGACGCAAGCCGCAGGAATGTACAATACTTTGCTTCGCGGAGATGAACCCGCTTTGGTGATTGAGTGCTTGAACGGTTATCGTATTAAAGAAAAACTACCGGCAAATGTGGGCAATTTTACGGTTCCTTTAGGCCGAGCAGAAATCATTAAACAAGGAAGCGACATTACTATCGTTTCCTACGGTTCCACTTTACGTTTGGTGCAGGAAGCCGCCGAGGAACTCGAAAAAATGGGAATTTCGGTAGAAATAGTCGATCCGCAAACGCTTTATCCTTTTGACCTTGATCAGCTTTGTGCCGCATCCGTAAAAAAAACCAACAAACTATTAGTGGTGGACGAAGATGTGCCGAGCGGCGCTTCGGCTTATATTTTGCAGCAAATTGTTGAAAAACAGAAAGCCTACTACTTTTTAGACAACCAGCCGCGGACTTTAACCGCAAAAGACCACCGTCCGCCGTACGGTTCTGATGGCGATTATTTTAGCAAACCTTCTGTGGATGATATTATCGAATTGGTTTACGAGATGATGGGCGATAGCAAACCTGATCGGTTTCCGAAGATTTATTAATGCTTCTTTTGTCGGCATAAATCGCATAGGTTCAATTTTGATTTAATGTTAAAAATATTCTTTACTTATGACACTCGTTGCTTCATGGTTTAATTTTGAAACAGATACTGAACCATCTATTTGGACAGCTGCTGACACTCAAATATCTAATGGTAAAGATGTTTTAACTTTAGAAGGCAGTAAAGTCTTTGAGTTACCTGTCGTTTGTAAAAATTTCAATTCTTCAAATCAATCTAATTGTCACAGATCATCGTTAGGTTTTGCTTATGCTGGAAGTTCAATCACAGCTCTTAATACTTATGCGACATTAAGTAGTGTATTATGTAATCTTAGTTCATTTGGACGACCGTACCTTCCTGATTATGAAAGCATTGTTAATAAAGCTCTCAATGTATTAAAACTTTATACTACTAGCGAGCAGAATAGAAAAGCGGAGATAAGTATTTGGGGATACTGCCCTCAAACGAAGCAACCTTTTATTGCTGTTATAAAACCGGAAGAGCCTTTTGTTGATATAACATTACCAAACGAAAAAACTTTGCAATACGTATTGCTTGGAGATGTTGATGCAAAAGTTAAAATTGTTGAAATGATTAACGAATGGTTGAAAAAGTATAACAATCCAAAAAGTATCAAATATTGGAGAGCACCAATATATCCTTTAAGAGAAATAATTAACGAAGGCATTTTCAAAGATAAAGTAGGTGGAAATGTCCAACTTGCTCAATTAAATCAATATCAATATTATCACCTTGCAGTTTCTCATATTAATAAAGGAACAAATCAAGAGATAATGAAGTACCGTAACATTGACTTAGATGAAGATCTGGAGGATGGGTTGGTAATTGTCGTGTTGCAATACCTGGTTATATGTTAGATTTGGACTTTGAGTAATTTGTTAATTTGCAGGTTCTCGAAAAAAGTGGGTGAAATATGTAAATGCTTCTTTTAGCACATCAATTTTTATTTAATAAAAGAAGCATCAGCATAATATTAAAGCATAAAAAACGCTTTAAAGCTGATAACGTGGTACGTCGTAGATATAAAACCTAAGTTGCGTATTCGCACAATTGGACACAGACTTAAATCGCATGACAAAGATGGTTATTTTGAATCATAAAACAAATGCTTCAGTTATCACACCAATTTTTACCCGATAAAAGAAGCATCACCCTACAACTTCGCACCCAAATTTTGCAACCATAAATCCGCCAAAACCAAAGCAGCCATTACTTCCACAATTGGCACCGCACGCGGAACCACGCAAGGATCGTGGCGGCCTTTGCCTTTTATTTCGGCTGCATTTCCTTCGGCATCAATGGTTTCCTGATTTTGCATAATGGTGGCAACCGGTTTAAAAGCAACTTTAAATTCAATCGGCATTCCGTTGCTGATGCCGCCCTGGATACCACCAGAATTATTGGTTAGGGTTTGGATATTTCCGGCCTCATCTTTTCGGAAAATATCGTTGTGTTCTGATCCCAGCATTTCACTTCCTGCAAAACCAGAACCAAATTCAAAACCATGAACGGCATTGATGGAAAGCATGGCTTTGCCCAAATCGGCATGGAGTTTATCAAAAACAGGTTCGCCTAAACCAACCGGGCAATTTAAAATGGTACAACTGATTTTTCCGCCAACGGTATCGCCTTTTTTGCGGATGTCATCAATGTAATCAATCATTTGCGCTGCTGTTTCCGGATCAGCACAACGGACGATGTTTTCTTCGCGGATACGGATAAAATCTTTGGCGTTTTCAATTTTAATTTCCGGCGCATTTATTTTGCCAACGCTGGTTACCGCAGCTAAAATCTCAATTCCCTGGGTTTGCAGCAGCAATTTTGCTACGGCTCCCGCAGCCACACGTGCCGCAGTTTCCCGTGCAGAAGAACGGCCGCCGCCACGATGGTCGCGGATGCCATACTTGGTTTGATAGGTAAAATCTGCGTGCGATGGCCGGAAAGTATTTTCGTTGTGTGAGTAATCTTTGGAACGCTGGTCTTCATTAGGAATCAGCATGGCAATTGGTGTTCCGGTTGATCTGCCTTCAAAAACGCCGGAAAGGATTTGCACCGTATCGCTTTCTTTGCGCTGCGTGGTGATCTTGGATTGGCCGGGTTTGCGCTTGTCTAATTCCGACTGGATAAACTCCAAATCAATTTCCAAACCAGCCGGACAACCATCAATGATAACACCGATGGCCACGCCATGAGATTCTCCGAAAGTAGTGATGCGGAATGCTTTTCCGAAAGTATTGCCTGCCATTTGAGGGATGAGGTTTGTGGTATGAGGTTTTCTGTCATCCCGACGATAGGAGGGATGTTCTTTCAACAATAACAATGTTTTTTAGGTGATAAAAGAAGCATCACTTAAAATTGAAATAAGATTTCTCCTTTTGGTCGGGATGATAATGTTAGGTTCTGTCATTCCGACGATAGGAGGAATTTTCTTCGAAAAAGCAAGGTGTTTCGCTTTGAAGAAGATCTCTCCCTTCGGTCGAGATGACAGCTTTATTAATATTTTATTGAAAATCCAGCTTTTTCCAAATCTTTCCAAAAGCCCGGATAAGATTTTTCAACTACTTTAAAATTTTCAATTTCAACTTCCGGAACAACCAAAGCCAGCGGTGCAAAAGCCATGGCCATGCGGTGGTCTTCGTAAGTTTGGATAAAAAGTTTTTCGGGGATGCTTCTTTTAGCACAGCTTAATTTGTACACCTGACTTTTTTCTATCAGCTCCACGCCAATTTTTGCCAGTTCGTTTTGTAAGGCTTTTACGCGGTCGGTTTCTTTGATTTTCAAGGTTTCCAAGCCGGTAAAAGAAGCATCATGGCCCAAAGCTGCGCAAACAACGATAACGGTTTGCGCCAAATCAGGGCAGGTTTTAAAATCAAAAATCTTGCGGACAACCACTTTTGGTTCCTTTTTCAAAAAAACGCCACCGTTTTTAAACTGCGAAGTGATACCGAAATTTGCCATAATCTCCGTAATTGAACTATCGCCTTGCAAACTATAAAGCGTTAACCCCGGTAGGAAAATTTCTGCTTCATCACACAAAGCGGCAATGGCATACCAATAAGAAGCCGCGCTCCAATCGGGTTCTACATAAATGGTTGCGGGTTGAAAAGGCTGGTTTTGGATAGAAATCAAATTCCCGTTCCATTGATGCTGGGTGCCGCATTGCTGCAACATCGACAACGTCATTTCCACATAAGGCTTCGATGTTAATTCTTCTTCAATATGTAGGTTTAAACCCATTGGCAATTGCGAGGCAATCAGCAACAAAGCAGTAATGTACTGACTGCTGATATCGCCTTTGATCGAAACCTCTGCGGTTTGCTGTTCAAATCCTCCGGTGATTTTGATTGGCGGGAAACCTTCTTTTTCTTCATAAACAATCTCTGCACCCAAACTTCTTAAAGCGTCCACCAAAACACCAATTGGCCGTTGTTTCATGCGTTCACTTCCGGTTAAAATTACCTGATGCTGTTTTTGTAACGCAAAAAATGCCGTTAAAAAACGCATGGCGGTTCCGGCAGGGCCGATGTTGATGGTAGCTGTCAGCTTAGAGCTATCAGCATTCAGCGACTTGCCATCTACGTCCGGCTGCTGATTGCTGAAAGCTGACTGCTGAAAGCCCTCACCCAAAACTCCTGCCAACGTAACCGTATCCGCCGCTTCCGACAAGTTTTCTACCTTAACTTTTCCTTCGCTTAAAGCTGCAATTACCAAAGCGCGGTTGCATTCGCTTTTAGAGCCAGTAAGCCGGATATCAGCCTTAACAGTTTTATAGGCTTTACTTAAAATCAAATTTCCCGCTTCCATTAAGCTTCGGCAACGGTGGTGTGGTTCATGATTTCGGTTTGCTTGCGGATGGATTCGTGGTGCATCAGCTCCAGCAATTTCTCTGTGAAATCTATATTTAATTTTAGGGCTTTGGCGTAAGAAGTGCGTTTGTGCAAAATCTCGTCCCAACGGCTTACCTGCAAAATCGTTACGTTGTTGTCTCTTTTATAATTGCCAATTTTTTCTACAACGGCCATTCTTTCTGCCATTTTAGAAATGATCTGGTCGTCGATTTTGTCAATTTCCTTGCGCAGTTCCGCCATTTTATCGATCGCGGCTTTATCTTTTAGTTCCGGTTTTCGTTGCGTTAAATGGTCCATCAACTCGCTTAAAGCTGCTGGCGTTAACTGCTGTTTGGCGTCCGTCCAGGCAACAGAAGGGTCGATATGCGATTCGATCATCAGTCCCTGCATATCCATGTCCAACGCTTTTTGCGCGATGTACGGGATCAGCTCGCGGTTGCCACAAATATGGCTTGGGTCAGTAATAATCGGTAATTCTGGTGCTAAAGTTTTTAAGCTGATGGCCAAATCCCAGTGTGGTTCGTTACGGAAAGCCGTTTTTTCGAAAGAAGAAAACCCGCGATGGATGGCAGCCAGTTTGGTAATTCCAGCAGCATTTATCCGTTCTAAAGCGCCAATCCACAAAGAAAGGTCAGGGTTGACCGGATTTTTTACCATCACCGGCACATCAACACCTTTTAAAGCATCTGCAATTTCCTGCACGGTAAACGGGTTAACGGTAGAGCGCGCACCGATCCATAAAATATCAACGCCAGCGTTCAAAGCTTCTTCCACGTGTTTTGCGTTGGCCACTTCAACAGTCGTTGGCAAACCTGTTTCTGCTTTGGCGCGTTTCAGCCATTCCAAACCGATGCTGCCAATGCCTTCAAATTCGCCCGGACGTGTTCGCGGCTTCCAAATGCCTGCCCGCAAAACACTTACTTTTCCGGTTTTGTCCAGCAAATGTGCCGTTGCAACCAACTGTTCTTCGGTTTCGGCACTGCATGGCCCGGCAATGAGCAAAGGTTCGTGGTTGATTTTTAACCAGGAGCTGAGCGGTTGTATTTTAAGGTCGAGTTTCATAATAATGGAGTTTTGAGTTTATCGGGTTTGATGAATTTTAGGTGATAAAAGAAGCATGGTCAAATCTTGTCGTTTTTACGGTATTCGCCCAGAATATTAAAGTTTTGCGTATATTTTAAAACCTGTTTAATAGCAGCATCATACTGCCGGGCTTCCTGCCATTCCACATCGGCATAAAAATTATACTCGTTTGGTTTGCCCAAAACCGGCATGGATTGTATTTTGCTAAGATTCACTTCATGTTCGGCAAAAACATTCAATACTTTGGCGAGCGAGCCGATCTCGTTCCCGGATTGAAAACAAAGGGAAGCTTTGTTTGGATTGGCAACAGTTCCGTTTTGCTTATCCGCCATAATCAAAAAGCGGGTAAAATTCTTTTTGTTGGATTCGATGCGTTTTTCGAGTGCGTTCAATTCGTACAATTCTGCCGCCATCGTGTTGGCAATCGCAACGGTGTCCAGCAGTTTTTCATCACGGACACGTTTGGCACAAGCTGCCGTATCGGTACTTTCTATGACTTTAATCTGCGGATATTCTTCCATAAAATCAACACATTGCCGCAGCGCAATCGGGTGGGAAATGGCGTATTTTACATCTTCAAACTTCACGCCCGGATAAGCCAGCAAGTGCAGTTGGATGCGCAAAGAAACTTCGCCAACCACCGGGAAATTGTAGTTCATCATCAGCGAATAGTTGGGCAGCAAACTGCCGGCAATGCTGTTTTCGATAGCCATTACCACGTAATCGGCTTCTTTGCGGTTTAACGCTTCAAAAGTTTGCTTGAAAGAAACACATTCTACCAGTTCAATGTCTTCCCCAAAAAACTTGACGGCCGCTTCTTGGTGAAAAGAAGCTTTGATCCCTTGTATGGCAACCCTTGGTTTGTTCATGCTGTTTTTACAATGCAAAAAGTCCCGGCCTTTCGGGCCGGGACTTTTTGATATTTTGTTTCTTTATGAAGATCTACATATCAAACCCGGCCTTTACCGCAAAAGTAAAAGTAAAAAAAGCCGAAAAAGTAGGTGTTGTTAATTGTCATTGTTGTATTGCGTTTTCAAATGTACATGGAAAAAGGGGATTGTCAAGAGGAATTTAGATTATTTTTCTGTTAACGTGTTTAGTAGCATTTTAAATTGAAGTTGTAAAGGCTGAATACTGGTTTGAATAATATCCCAAATAGTATAAAGATCAACACCAAAATATTCGTGTACCAATATGTTTCTCAATCCAATTAATTGTTTCCAAGGAATGTCAGGAAAATTATCTTGAGTTGATTTAGAAATATGATTTGACGCCTCGCCGATTATTTCTAATAGTTTTATGGAAGCTAATTGAAAGGCAATTTCTGATTTAAAATCTTCAAATGATTTATTTTCGGATAGTTTAATCAGTTGTTCAATTGCATCCAAAACATGGTTTGTCCTGATCTTATCTTTATGATAAACGCTCATAAACTAATCGTTTATCTTTTTCTATAAAAGGTTTGATGTAGGGAGAAGCACTGTTGGTGGTAACTAAATCTACTTCCAGGTTCAGCAATTCTTTTAATTGTTCAAACCATCCGTAAAAAGCCAAACCTGTGTTTTGCTGATAATCAAGTTCCAGGTACAAGTCTAAATCACTGTTTGCCTTAGCTTCGCCTCGTGCAAAAGAACCAAATACATAAACTTTTTTTACAGGCTTGTCTGCAAAAAAGGTTTTGATTTTTTGGATCATTAAAGCATTTGGTTCCATACTCAAACTTAATTAAAATATTAGACCGATGCTTCTTTTATCGGCATAAATTTTACGTCATCTCTTCCAATCCCGCATAATACTCTTTTTGCATTACCTTGGCAACCTGCGTACTTCCATCATGGCTCCAGCCAGGCGGCATCACCATATATTTAACTTTATCAGAAAAAGTCGGTGCTTTTTTTACATCGGCAATTAAAGCTTTCCATTCGTGGAAAATGATGTTTACCGCACCCATATCTTCCGGTTGGGTGGTCAAGCCGTATTTGATCGGCTCGGGCAAATCTTCCTGATAAGTACCAAAAAGCCGGTCCCAAATGATAAACATCATGCCCATATTTTTATCTAAATATGGTACGTTGGAAGCATGATGGATGCGGTGGTGTGCAGGCGTTACAAAAATAAAACTGTACCATTTCGGGAAGTTGATATTTGCTTGCGTATGCACCAGGTTGCCGTAAAGTTGCGTCAATAAATAAGCGTATAAAATATCTATCGCCGAAAATCCCATCAGCGCGAGCGGCAAATAAAAAATGACGCGGTAAAAAGGCTCAAAAACAGTAGAACGGAAACCCGTAGTTAAATTAAAATGTTCGGAAGAGTGGTGCGTAACATGCATCGCCCAAAACACGCGGCTGTAATGGCCAACATAATGCAAAACCCAGTACAAAAAATCTTGCGTTACCACCAGCACAAACCAGTATAAGAACACGTTTTTAATCTCGAAAAAGCGGAACTGGTAAAAATAGTTCAGCACAAAAAACGTCGCGCCTTTTACAATCAGGTTGATGAAAAAGGTTAACGTGGTCAAATAAATATTCGTCCAGGTATCGCGTTTTTCGTAATATTTCCGGTCTTCGCGGTAGCTAAAATACATTTCAACCAGCGTAAGGATGATCAGCAGGGCAAACAATCCGGCTGCAGCTTCATTTTTAACATCTAAACCAAACATTTAATTTTCAAGGTTTTGGTAAAATTTTAAACTTCCGCAAAGTTCCTCTTCAGTACAGAAACTATCAATAGCACATTGTCCGATCTGCGTCAATAACGAGCAGTTGATCTGGCCAGAAGTATTTTTTTTATCGCTCTTCATCAGTTCGATCAAAGCCGGAAGTGATGCTTCTTTTATCGTATGTTTTTCGTAAAACTTTTGGAAAGTCTGCACAATTTCTGCCAATTCATTTTCAGACAAACCTGTTTTTTGGGTTGATAAGTAAGCTTCGCAAATCATACCAACTGCAATTGCTTCACCGTGTGACAGAGGATTTTTTCCGTTTTGTAAAGAAAAACTTTCTACCGCGTGGCCAACTGTATGGCCAAAGTTGAGGATCTTGCGCAAGCCTTTTTCTTCCGGGTCCTGCAAAACCACATTGTTTTTTATTGCTATAGAACGATGAATTAGTTCTGCATCAACCGTTTCCGGCGATGCTTCTTTTAGCAGGTAAAAATAGTCGTGGTCTGCAATCAAACCATGTTTCAGCATTTCGGCAAAACCTGAAATTAGCTGCCGTTGCGGTAAAGTTTTTAAAAAATTTGTATCGATAAAAACAGCTTTTGGTTGCGCAAACGTGCCGATGATATTTTTCAGATGATCCATATCGATGCCGGTTTTACCACCCACAGAAGCATCAACCTGAGAAAGCAACGTGGTTGGGATTTGCACAAAATCAATCCCTCTTTTAAAAGTTGAAGCTGCGAAACCGCCCATATCGGTAATCACGCCGCCGCCAACATTAACCAATAAACTATTGCGGTCGGCACCAAAATCAATCAGCATCCGCCAGATGCCAATACAAAAATCTATATTCTTGTTTTCTTCCCCGGAGGTAACTTCAATCAGGTCATAATCCGTAATTTCCAGCTTTTCGATCAGCAATGGAAGGCAATATTTTTCCGAGCTTTCATCTACCAGAAAAAAAACTTTGCTATACTTTTTTTCAGCTAAAAACTGATTTAAAGATGTAAAACCATCATTAAAAACAACCGGGTAAGAAATGCTTTCTATCGTTTCCATACTTAAATAACGTGGATTTTCTGGCCGTTAAACGTAATAATGTCGCCAACTCTTACTTTGAGCCTTTTACGAAAATCTACTTCGCCGTTGTATTTTACTTTTCCTTCAGTTACCATTATTTGCGCTTCACCGCCGGTTTGCACTAATCCGGCTGCTTTTAACAACTGGATCAGCGTAATAAATTCGCCCTGTAATTTAAATTCGATCATGAGGCTGCAAAAATATAAAATTGGAATGAGCAGACGTTATTCTGTTGTTCAATATCTAATTTTGTCAAATGGAAATCCCGTCCGGTCAAATAATTAAAAATACGCCCTTATCTTTTGAAAATACTGAAATTGCTTTTCGCCACGAAAGCAATGCGGAGTTGAAACGCGCTTACTGGCTGTTTAGGATCATTAACCTGAATTTTTTGGTAAAAATCGGTCCGCCGATCACTAATTTTGCTTTTAAAATCGGTTTGCCTATAAAATCTTTAGTCAAATCAACCATTTTTAATCATTTCTGCGGAGGCGAAACCGTTGCCGAATGCGAGCAGACGATCCGAAATTTGCAATCCGGAAAAGTAGGGACGATCCTGGATTATTCGGTGGAAGGCGAAGATGAAGAAGCGGTTTTTGAGGATACGCGCGACCAGATTATTGCCACGATAAAAAGGGCAAAAGGCGATAAAGCAATTCCCTTAACCGTTTTTAAAATCACCGGCGTAGGCAGTTTTGAGTTGCTGGAAAAAGCAGATGCCGGTTTAAGTTTTTCTGCGGAGGAAGAAACGGCCTGGCAAAAAGTTTTTGACCGTGTTGATTTGATCTGCAAAACAGCTTTCGACCTCAACGTGCCGGTGATGATTGATGCCGAAGAAACCTGGATCCAGCGCACAATAGATTTGCTGGCATTGAATATGATGCGACAATATAATCAACAAAAAGTGATCGTTTATAACACCTACCAGCTTTACCGCCACGATAAACTGGGTTCTTTAAAAGCTGATTTTAAAGCTGCTGCGGAAGAAAATTTCCTGCTGGGAGCAAAGCTCGTGCGCGGTGCGTATATGGAAAAGGAAAACAAGCGTGCGGCAGAAAAAAGTTATCCAACCTTAATTCAACCAGATAAAACCGCTACCGACCGTGATTACAATCTCGCTTTGCAGTTTTGTGCCGAAAATATCAACCGCATCGCTTTTGTGTGCGGCACGCACAATGAGCAAAGCTGTAAGTTGCTGGCCGATTTGCTGAACGAATACCAGATCGGCCATAACCATCCGCATGTGCACTTTTCGCAGTTGCTGGGCATGAGTGATAATTTGAGTTTTAACCTTTCCAACGCTGGTTATAACGTGGCCAAATACGTACCTTTTGGGCCGGTAAAAGCAGTATTGCCTTACCTTTTCCGCCGGGCGCAGGAAAATACAGCCATCGCCGGGCAAACCAGCCGGGAGTTGGGTTTGATCAGCAAAGAGAAAAGCAGGCGCAGGATTTAAACCGATACTGTTTTTATCGCCTAAAAATTGTTGGCCTCAAATAATTACTTTTGCGCTTCATGATCCGGTAAAATATGGCTGAAATAGTAGATCAGCATCAAACTTCATCAAACAAAATTGTCAGGTATTTTTTGCTGGTTTGGGCGTTGGTCAATTTTCTGCAAAGTTATTTTACCCAACTTCACCCGGACGAAGCTTACTACTGGATCTACTCGCGCTTTCTGGATTGGGGCTATTTCGATCATCCGCCAATGGTGGCTTTATTTATCCGTGCCGGAGATTCCGTATTTCATAACGAGCTGAGTTTACGCCTTCTTACTGTTTTTAGCAGTAGTTTTTCGATATGGGTTTTGTGGCAGATCCTGAAAAAATATCAGGTAGAAGCCAAGTGGTTCATTCTGGTTATCAGCTCGATTTCCATTTTCCACATCTTCGGTTTTACCACCACGCCGGATGCGCCGCTGTTCTTTTTCAGCACTTTATTTTACTTTTTTTATCAGCAATATTTAGAAAAAGACACGCCGGGGATTGCTGTTTTGCTGAGTTTAGCACTTGCCGGAGCTTTGTACAGCAAATATCACGCAGTATTATTAATTGTTTTTACGCTGATAGCCAACCCAAAATTACTCAGCCGGAAATCTTTTTGGCTGGTGGCCGGATTGACGCTGATACTGTTTTTACCACATGTTTTTTGGCAGGTCAACCACGGTTTTCCTTCCGTAAAATATCATTTGATTGATCGTGAAGCCGATCATTATCAGTTTCAGTTCACCTATTTATTTTTGATCGGGCAGCTTTTTATGGCCGGGCCGCTGGTGGGCTGGTTCTGGTTTTATCAGATATTTCGTTTTCGGGCAACAGATATTTTTACCCGGACGCTGCTGTTTAATTTTGTCGGAACTCTGCTGTTTTTCCTGGCAAATACATTAAAACTGGCCGTACAGCCGCATTGGACGCTAATTGGTTTTCTGCCGATGGTAATGCTCGTTTTGATTTCAATCAGACATCAGCCTAAACCCAAATGGCTGCAACCGATACTGTTTTTGAACCTGTTTTTATTGCTGCTGATGCGTTTTGGGTTGATGGTTAAAAATCCAATCAGCATGAAAGTTGGTGTGATAAAAAGTTATTTCGGCAACCCGGGATGGACAAAAACGATCCAGCAAAAAGCCGGAAATGCTTATGTCGTCTTTCCGGATAATTTTCAAAACCCTTCCTGGTACAGTTATTACACCCATTCGCTTCAAGGTTTTTCGTATGATTCACGCTTTTACCGCCGCACGCAGTTTGACATTTGGCCGATAGAAGACAGTTTGCAGCAAAAACGCATTTATTATGTTACCGATCAGCCTTTAAAAGAAGTTGCTTCGGATAAATTGAACACGGCAAAAGGCGTTTTTTATGGCCAGTGGATCAATCAGATGCGCTCTTATCAAAAAATGATCATTGAGTTAGATTCAACCCAAATCCAAACTTTGCCAGGCAAAACCGTTCCGCTTCAGCTTCAAATTAAAAACCCTTATCCAAAAGCTGTGGATTTTGATAATATTGGTCAGCAGCAAATGGTAGTTTTGCGGGCGTATGTTATGCAAGGCGATTCTGTTTTGAGCAACCAGCCCGCGCCGCCGGATTTCAATCAGCTTAAATTTCAACCCGGAGAAACAAAAATTTATCCATTCAATTTACAAACACCGCTTCAAAAAGGAAAATATACTTTGCTTTTTTCCATCAAAACGCCACCGTTTTCCGGTCCGCGCAGCAGCCGGGCTATCAATTTAAACATTCAATAATTTTTATGAAACACACTTTACGCAGCTGTTGTTTTTTTGTGCTGATGCTTCTTTTAGGCACTAAAAATTGCATTGCCCAAAACAACCTGGATATTCATTTTCAAGGGTATGGCTTTTTTGACAACCGCGAATACCGTGCTTTCCCGGAGCGTTCGCACACGTTTTCCGGTGCCCGCGCCGCGCTGGATTTGGGTGTGAATTTAGATTCGGTCAACCATTTTCGTTTCGGGGTAAATGGCATCCACGAGTTTGGTGCCAATCCGTTTTTTTTGAAAGCTGATCCAGTGATCTACTATAATTTTACCGGTAAAAAAGGCTGGACATTTGATATCGGTGCTTTCCCGCGGGAAGGTTTGATCAGCGATTATCCGCTGGCATTGCTCAACGATACGCTGCAATATTACCGGCCAAACATTCAGGGTTTGCTCACCAGCTACGAGAGCCCTTGGGGAAAAGAGACGATTTGGATTGATTGGGTGAGCAGGCAAACCCAAACCGACCGCGAGCAGTTTATTTTCGGGGCTTCCGGAAAATATCTGCCCAATCCGTACGGGCCGTTCTTTTTATCGCATTATTTTTTGTTGCTGCATGATGCCGGTGCAGCTGTGTTACTGCCAAACGATCATATCAACGATAATGGCGGCGGTCAGCTCCGCGTAGGTTTGGATTTCAGCCACAAAACTTTCCTGGATTCGTTAAATATTTCGGCTGGCGGCATGGTTTCTTTGGAACGGACACGCGGCTTGGACGGTTTCCAAATCCCAAAAGGCTTTGTGGCCGAAGTATTTCTCAGCAAAAAACATTTTGGTTTAAGAGATAATTTTTATGCCGGTAAAGGAAGCAACATTGTTTATGGCGATTCTTTTTACAGCAAGAAAATGTACAACCGCTTGGATTTGATTTATACGCCTTTTATTTATAACCAGATCAGGGGCAGTTTTATTTTGAGTTTCCACCAATCCCCTGGAAATCTGGGCGATAGCCAGCAGGCGTTTCGTTTAATTTATGATATTGGGCGGAAGAATTTAGTGCGGTTTAAGGATTGAGGAAGAAAAATTTTATGGGATAAAAGAAGTATCTGTTAGTAATTCTAATAGTGATTTCTAAGGGAATAAACTTTTATCAATTCTCCTTTAACTTCATAAACTATTCGATGCTCTTCAATAATCCGTCTCGACCATTTTCCGGAAAGTTTATGTTTCAAAGCTTCCGGTTTTCCAATACCTTCAAATGGTGTTTCCTGCATGGACAGAAATAGTTGCTGAATTTTCTTTTGAACAGCAGTATTTCCAGACTTTTTCCAAAATTCAAAATCTGTTTTCGCATCTTCAAATAACTCTATTTCCACAAGTTGGCCACATCTACTTTCATGCCTTTGCCTTCTTTGGCAGCCTTTTCCCCTCGTTCTATTTTCGCCACAAATTCCGGGTCGTAAGGGCTTTCTTCTTCTTTCTCAAAAGGAATATTCATTGCCTTAAATATGATTTCCAAGGCACTGGTTTGCTCTTTATTTTGCGGGTGTACAGTTAACGTTTCCATTGTTTACATTTTAAACACTATGCTAATATACACCAAAAACTAAAAAAGCGACAATCGTAAAATCATCGCTTTTTTATAGGGTAAAAGAAGTATCAGTTACGATCCCGAAACATCACCGGAACCATGCACAATTTTAGAAACACTTTTTGGGTGCCCGCTGTAATGGATATCGCCGGAACCGGAAACTGAAGCGTCCAGTTTTTCGCTGGCATAAATAGAAGCATCACCAGAACCGGAAATACGGATAGCGGTAGATTTGGTCATCAAACCATTGCCATCAAAATCCCCGGAACCAGAAATGGCTATGTTGGATTCGTCTGCTTTTCCCGAAATCCTGAAATCGCCAGAACCGGAAATCGCTGCTTCCAGAGTTTTCACGTTCACCTTTCCCCCAAAATCGCCTGATCCGCTTAACCTCATTTGTAAACTATTCGTGTTAAACTCGTTTTCTATTTTCAAATCGCCGGAACCGCTTACGCCAATGCTGTTCAAATCCTTGGCTACCACATAAATAATAATTGTTTTGTTGATCCAAAAATGGCTCATGCCCCAGCTATGGTTATTTCTGGAATGGATCATCAGCGTTCCGTTTTTAACTTCGGTAACCACTTCGTTGATCACGTCGGCATCGGCCTTGACGCGCACAGATTCCGTGTTTCCCTGGCTCAGCACCACATCAAAAGAACCGGAGGAAGCAAGGGCGTGAAAGCCGGAAAGTTTGCGGTCTTGCGTTTCGATGCTGCGTTGGATAGCAAACGATGCTGTTTTTGCATAGGTAAAATTGCCGGATGCGGTGAGCAACAAGGCTAAAGCTAAGGTTTTGATAGGTGATTTCATGGTTGAGTTTTTTGTATAAGATGAGATTTCAATACAAAACGTTACATTAAAATTAAAATTTAATCTACCAAAACACCAATGTAATAATTAAAGGTATCCACCTCAATATTGTCTTTGGTTGCAGATGGCAAATTTATAGGGGTAAAAGAAGTACCTAAGTTAAAAAACTGGTATTCTCCGCCTTTTACCCGGATTTTTACCGGCATCGTAAATCCGTTTACATCCGCAATCCATCTTGCCATAAGTTGTTTGTCCTGAAAGCGGAACTCTAAAACAGGAATGTTTTTATAGCGAAGATATTGATCAAAAACCGAAGTTAAGTTTATGCCCGATTGCTGGTTAATATAACTGACAATTTGTTCTGTAGTAACCGTTTGATGATAAAAAGTTTTGTTCAAGCCGCGCAAAATATCCCGCCATTTTTCATCATTGTTGATGATGGTGCGGATCGTGTTCAGCATAATTCCGCCTTTCTGATACATGTCGCCAGAACCTTCTTTGTTTACATTGTAAGGCCCGATAATAGGCGAATCGTTTTGGATGCCGTGCCGGTTGCCATGCGTGTATTCCAGTCCGGCCTGCTTGCCAAACTGCTGTTCCACAAATAGCGATTCGGAGTAATTGGTAAAACTTTCATGGATCCACATATCGGCAGCATCTTTCATCGTGATGTTGTTGCCAAACCATTCGTGGCCGCTTTCATGCACCACAATAAAATCCCATTTTAAGCCCCAACCTGTTCCCGAAAGGTCGCGACCCAAATAACCGTTTTGGTAATGATTGCCATAAGCCACGCCGCTTTGGTGTTCCATGCCGAGATACGGCGTTTCGATCAGTTTATAACCATCTTCGTAAAAAGGGTAGGGGCCAAACCAATGCTCAAAAGCGGTTAGCATGGGTTTAATATTGTCTGTAAACTGCTTTTTTGCTTTGTCGAGGTTTTGTGGCAAAACCCAGTAATCCAACGTCAGTTTGCCTTTTTCGCCGGCAAAAGTATCATCAAAATGAACGTAATTGCCAATGTTCGCTTCCACATCATAATTGTTGATTGGATTTTTAACCGCCCAATCAAAACGGGTATAACCATTGTTCAGTTCAGTTACTTTTCGCAGCCTTCCGTTAGAAACATTTTTTAAACCTTTCGGCACGCTGATGCTGATCATCATGCTGTCCACTTCATCGCTTAAATGGTCTTTGTTGGGCCACCAAACGCTTGCGCCCAAACCTTCGCAAGCAGTGGCTACCCAAGGTTTGCCTTCGCTGTCTTTGGTAAAAACAAAACCGCCGTCCCAGGGTGCACGTTTGGCAATGATCGGATTACCAGAATAATAAACCGTAAATGCTTCTTTTATGCCCCTTTTTATAGTGTTTGGGAAAGTGAGGAAAACGGCATTAAACTCGCGGGTAAAAGTCAAATTTTTTCCATGGAAAACAACTTTATCAACCTTTAGATTCGCAAACAAATCAAACTGTAATTTCTTAAAATCCTGCGTTGCCGTAAATCTGAACTCGTTGCTACCGCTGATAAACTTTTGGTCAATATCAACCTTAACATCCAAATGGTAATAATTAATATCGTAACAAGTGCGCAACGGCGTTAACATACCGCGCAAAGTATCGGCGCGGGTGAATATTGCTTTGGGTTGAAGCAATTGTGCCTGACTGCATATCGCAATCAGGCACAAAAAAAAGTGTGGTAAAAGAAGTATTGGTTTTTTAAGGATCATCTTTATTTCAACACCTCCACATCAATAAAACTATCGTTAAATACCGTTTCTGTTGCTTTAACGTAATCGCTTGCGGTTGCTTTATAAGGATTATCCACAAACTTTTGCGGATTACGGGCAAATAACGGGAAAGCGGTACTTTGAACCTGGATCATCAGGCGGTGTCCTTTTTTGAAAGTGTGCAGCACATCCTGCAAACGCACGTTTACGTCAGTTCTTTGATTGGCTACCAATGCTTCCGGTTTTTCGAAACTGTTGCGGAAACGGGCCGGCATTACTTCCGAGCGTACCAGTTGCTCATAATTGCTCATTACGATCGTTTTGTTTGGCTGATTTGGATTGTTTGGTTCATCAGCCGGATACACGTCGATCAGTTTCACAATGAAATCAGCATCCGTGCCGGTAGAAGCAATTTTTAGGTGCGATAAAATCTCCCCGCCCAAAGTCATGTCATCCTGCAAAACATCAGTTTGATAAACCAAAACATCGGGGCGGCGGCCGGCAAAACGCTGGTCTTCGCTCATGTAGTTGTGCGGTGTAAAACCCATCGTGGTGCTGTTATCTTCGGTATAAGGAACCGGTTTTGCCGGATCACTCACGTAAGACATTGAACCGGTTGAAGCCGGGGCCGTCATGCTGATTTTACCATCAGCACTCAAAAATAGTTTTTGATGCGTAGCGTTTGTGGCAGGCCATTGCGCAAATTCTTCCCAAGCTTTTTTGCCGGTATTGTACATGTATGCTTCCGGCAAACCCGAATTTTTATCACCGTTGCCTTTTAAAAAGTGGTTAAAAAATTTGGCTTCAATGTTTTTTTGGTAGAAAGTAGCAATGCTATCACCAAAATAAACATTCGAATGAAAAGTATGCCCGGTTTCGCGAGACCATCTTCCGTGTCCGAATGGTCCCATTACAATTGTATTATAAGCACCCGGGTCAGTTTTATGGATCTTCTTAAACATATCCAACGGCCCTGAAAGGTCTTCCGCATCAAACCAACCACCTACAAACATCACCGCCGGTTTTACTTTGTTAAAATGTTTAGTCAAACCGCGTTTCTGCCAAAACTCATCATAATTTGGGTGGTTGATGGTTTCTTGCCAAAAGAAATTGTCGTGGTAATATTTATCTGCATTGGTGAGTGGACCCATATCCAGCAAAAACTGGTAGCCATCGCGCGTTCCGGGATTAAACATTTGGTTTACATACCAAGCACTTCCGGTAGTATCTGCTTTCGTTTTTTGAACACCAAAAACAGGATAAGTAAAAAAGTAAGATTCCAGCAAAGAACCGTTGTGGTGGAAATCATCAAAGAAAAAATCGGAAATTGGGGCTTGCGGAGAAGAAGCTTTCAAGGCTGGATGATTAGATAAAATACCCGCAGCCGTATAAAATCCGGGATAAGAAATTCCCCACTGACCCACTTTGCCATTGTTGTTGGCCACATTTTTTACCAGCCAGTCGATTGTGTCGTATGTGTCCGAAGGTTCGTCCACATCTGTTTTACTTTTTTTATTGTCGATCACCGGCGTCATGTTCGTCCAGGTCCCTTCGCTTTTATAACGGCCGCGAACATCCTGGTAAACAACAATATAACCTTCTTTCATCATCGTTTCCGACGGGCCTAAAGTCCTTGGGAATTTTCCGGCCCCGTAAGGTGCCACGCTGTAACAGGTGCGTTGCATAATCATCGGGTATTTTTTCTGCGGAGAAGCATCTTTGGGCGTATAAATAGAAGTAAAAAGCCGGATGCCATCGCGCATCGTAATGTAAACTTCTTTTTTGGTGAAGTTATCGCTGGCATAATTGTTTTGTGCAGATGCTTCTCGGACAAAAAGTACAGCAAGTAGCAGGAAAAGGTATATTTTTTTCATTTAACAGTGATTTGAACTGCTAATTTAAAAAAATATCGACAGGAGAAAAGTAATCTACTTGTTACGCTGCGTTTTTGTTGCTTTTAAAAGGATTTTTAGGTTGATTACAAATCTTAAAATAGATTACATTGATTTTTGGTCGATAAAAGAAGCATCGAACCAAATCAAAATATACTTTTCAACAATACTTCTTTTACCATATAAAATTTGTGTTAAATGTTATCTAAAGCAATCAATCAGAATTAATTTTTGTTGTTAAAGGAAAATTTATCATGATGAAAGCAATTCAAATCCATCAATTTGGCGGGGTAGAAGAATTAAAATATGAAGATGCCGAACTTCCAAAAATTAACCCGGACGATGTACTGATTAAAGTATTTGCAACAAGCATTAACCCGGTAGATTGGAAAGTGCGGGAAGGCGAAATGAAGCAAATCAAATTCACATTTCCTTTAATATTAGGCTGGGATGTTTCAGGGGTGATCACGGAAGTAGGGAGCGAAGTGAAAAATTTTGAAGTTGGCCAGGAGGTTTACAGTCGGCCGGACTTGCCCAGAAACGGTACTTACGCCGAATACGTAGCAGTAAAAGCAGGCAGTATCGCCGAAAAACCACGTTCGATCCCCCATTTAGAAGCTGCTTCTATTCCGCTGGCCGGATTAACTGCCTGGCAAGGCATCTTTGATAATGGAAAATTAAAACCCGGACAGAAAATCCTGATTCACGGTGCATCGGGAGGTGTAGGAACGCTTGCTATACAATTAGCAAAGTGGAAAGGTGCTTATGTAATCGGAACAGCTTCCGAAAAGAACATTGATTTTTTAAAGGAACTTGGTGCGGACGAGGTAATTGATTACAAACATCAGCAATTTGAAAAAGAACTGAAAGACATTGATGTTGTGTTTGATACTATTGGCGGTGAAACACAGAAAAAATCAGCAGAAGTTTTAAAAACAGGCGGCATATTGGTAAGTACGGTTGGCGTGCAGGATGAGGAAGTTTTTAAAGCGAAAAACATACAGGCAGTTGGGTTTGCGGCACAAACATACCCAGAACAGCTAAAGCAAATGGCTGATTTGGTTGATTCCGGAAAATTAAAACCGATAATCAACCAGGTTTTTTTGCTTGAAGAAATTGCCAAAGCACAAAAAGTAAGCGAAGAAGGACATACCCGTGGCAAGATTGCAATTAAAGTAATTTAGTTTGTCCTTAAAACTTGCAATGCTGTTTTTACCATACTTATTTTGGATTGGGCAGAAGGCAACCTGCCCAATTCCTTTTTTTAAATTGATTGCACCAATTTTTAGTCGATAAAACAAGCATTTGCTAAACCTTATTCAACAACAATCAAATTGTATTTTTCCAGCAGACCTACCAATCCTGAAATAGAAAATTTGGCTTTTTTCATTTTATTCTGATCCGGATCGATGGAAAAATTGTGGGCAGAAGTAAAATCAACTTCGTTCAAAATTGTATTGCTGAAAGAAGTTCTGGTCAGATCACAATCTGCAAAAATACTTCCCGTCAAATCGCTTTCGTGAAAACTAACTTCCTGCAAACGACATTTTTTGAAAAGCGTGTTCCGCAGTTTTTTATGGCTAAAAGAAGCATAGGCATTAATTCTGATTCCTCAAAACAGAACTACAAGCCAATCTTGTGGGATGCTGAAACAAATCCGGCCTGACAAAAGCATAATAGCTTGGTTTTTAGGTAATAAAAGAAGCATCAAAATATTATCAAGCGAAATTTAAACAGGCTCGAAGTTGTTTAAACTTATTATTGAGAAGACAGAATGCTTCTTTTATCACCTAAAATTTGTTAGCTACTTATGGCTTTTACTTCGAGGCAACGGTTAACATTACTTTTTGTAAATCCGTATCTTGGGAAGAGGTGCCTACCATCAATTCAAACTCGCCAGGCTCAACCAAATATTTCATATCGATATTGTAAAAAGCCAGCATGGCAGGCGTAATGTTAAAGTTCAAAGTTTTTGTTTCACCAACTTTCAAATTTACTCGCTGAAAGGCTTTCAATTCTTTAACCGGGCGCGTTACCGAGCTTACCAAATCCCGGATGTACAACTGCACAACCTCTGCTCCTTCCTGCTTTCCGGTATTGCTGATGGTCAAAGTAAGCTGGCTTGTTCCGTCTTTGGCTATTATTGGGTTAGTTAGTTTGATATTTTCTACCTTAAAAGAAGTATAGCTCAAGCCATAGCCAAAAGGATATAAAGGTGTAACAGGACCAAACAAATAGCTGCGGCGCGCCATGGGTTTGTAGTTGTAATAAACGGGCAACTGGCCTACCGACCGCGGAATAGAAACCGAAAGCTTTGCAGATGGATTGTAACGGCCAAGCAGCACATCGGCAATGGCATAACCGCATTCCTGGCCTAAGTACCAGCATTCAAACAATGCGTCTGCCTTTTCATTTAGGTTGTTAAAAGCCAAAGGCGAACCATTGATGACAACGGCAACAATAGGCTTGCCCAAAGTAGCCAGCGAATCGATCAGTTCGTTCTGGCTTCCCACCAAATCCAAATCCGACCGGTCTCCTTTGTGCGTTAAGTTCCAGGCCTCGCGCGAAGTTTGCTCGTTTCCGCCTACAGCCAAAACGATCACATCGGCGGTACGGGCTGTTTTCATTGCTGCTGCAATGCTTTTTCTGCTTACTTCCGGTTTTTCCAGTGCTACACTGTCGTTGTACCAGCCCGAAGTCGTTGTAATTTTGCATCCCTCCGCATAAACAATCTTGGCCTGGTTGCCTACATGTTCTTTCAAACCTTGCAACACCGTAACAAACTGTTTTGGCTGGCCGGAATATTCGCCCAACAGTTCCCGGTCTGCGTTCGGGCCAATCACGGCGATGGTTTTGTACTTGTTTAAATTGAGCGGCGCAACTGCCCCTGTGTTTTTCAGCATGACGATGGACTGGCGCGCTGCCTCTAATGCAAGCTTACGGCCTTCCGCTGTGCCGTTCACTTTTTCGGCAACGTCGGGGTTGAGGTAAGGATGGTCAAACAAGCCAATTTTGAACTTGTAAAGCAACATACTTTCTACCAACTGGTTAATTTTAGTTTCAGATACCAGCCCCTTTTTTACCAGTTCGGGCAGATAAACATACGTTTGCGGAGTAGGCAACTCAATATTTACGCCTGCCTCTACCGCCAGCCGGGCTGCATCCGGCCAATCTGCCGCAACACGGTTGCCCACTTTGTTAGAACCGATGGCCAATTCGCCAAGCGCAAAATAATCAGAAACGACGTAACCTTTAAAGCCCCAATCCCTGCGAAGAATATCCTGCAACAACCATTTGCTGGCATGTGATGGCACACCGTCAATTTCGTTATAAGAAGCCATCAAACTGCCAACGCCGGTCCGCTTGATCACCTGCTGAAAAGGGTATAAAAATACCTCGCGCAAAACCCGCTCTGATACGTTGACCGGGCCGGTATTGGTGCCGTTTTCAGGCTGGGCATGGGCGGCAAAATGTTTTAATGTGGCAATTACTTTGGCAGAATCCAGGTTGCCTTGCAGCCCGCCAGCAGCAGCAACGCCCATCTCGCCTACCAAAAATGGGTCTTCGCCAAAAGTTTCTTCGCAGCGCCCCCAGCGCGGTTCGCGTTCTACATCCAAAACCGGAGAAAGCACTTGTTGGATGCCGCGGCTTCGGGCTTCATGCGCGGCCAAAGTATAAGCTTGTTTTACCAACTCTGGGTTAAAGGTGCCTGCCATCGCAATGGGTTGCGGAAAACTGGTTGCCCCTTTTGCCGTAATGCCATGCAACGCCTCATCATGCGCAATAAAAGGTATGCCCAGCCGGGTTTGCTCTATAAAAAACTTTTGTATGGTGTTGTAGGCTTCTACCTGTTGCCGGGCCGTTAGCCAGCCACGTGTTTTGCAAAACTCTGCAATTTGGCCCAAGCCGTGGCTGTATTTACTTTTCAATACATCGGTTTTGATATTCAGCTTCGCATCAATTACTTCATCTTTAGCTTCGTAGTTGATACACAGCATTTGTGCTACTTTTTCTTCCAGCGTCATCCGTTTGATCAGATCAGCGGCACGTTGTTCGGCAGAAAGTTTCGGGTTTTTATAAGGAAGCACTTTTTGTGCCGTGCACAATTCCACCGTTAAAAACAGTGGCAGCACTGCTATGAATAATTTGACTTGTATCATCAGGTTTGTAAAATAAAAATTGGTTTCAAGATTTTTTGCCGGTAAAAGAAGCATCGGCAAAAAATTTTTCTAATCTACCACAACCAAATTATATTTTTCTAACAAACCCTGCAAACCAGCAACCGAAAACTTTGCCTTTTTTATTTTGTTTCTTTCAGGATCGATGGAAAAGTTATAGGCGGAAGTAAAATCAACTTCATTCAAAATTGTATCATTAAAAGAAGTTCTGCTGAGATCGCAATCTGCAAAAATACTTCCCGTCAAATCGCTTTCCTGGAAACTGACTTCCTGCATCCGGCATTTTTTAAAAATTGTGTTCCGCAATTTTTTACGGCTAAAAGAAGCATAATCCAAAATGCAATGATCAAACGAAACGGCAAAAGAAAAATCGCGCACTTTGATAAAATCAACACCCAGCAATTTGCAGTTTTTAAACTTGACGCTGCTTAAACCAGTGTTTATCAATTGTGCCAAACTCAAATTGCAATCTTCCAAAACACAATCCGAAAAAATACAATTTTGGATTTTACAATTGCTGAAATCAACTTGCTTGAAATTGCAATAGTCAAATTCTCGTCCAACTAATTCTTTTTCAGCATAATTTATGGCTGAAAAGGTTTTGTTTTGATGATAAGTTTCGGTTTGCATCGATGCTGTTTTTATCGGTTAAATTTTGTCATCGTCAGTTCCGTTCCAACTGTAGCAAAACTTTTTATCATTTCGATAGAACGGTCAATCAGCGCAGGCAGTTCCAATTGTTCGTCTTTGTCAAATCCGCTTAAAACATAATCTACTTGCCGGCCTTTCGGGAAATGATCGCTGATGCCGAAACGCAAACGGGCATAATCGCTGTTGCCCAAAGTGAGTTCAATGTGTTTTAAACCGTTGTGGCCGGCCGCGCTGCCTTTTGGTTTCAGGCGCAAAGTGCCCAACGGTAAAGCCAGGTCATCAACCAAAACCAACACGTTTTCTGCCGGGATTTTGAGTTCGCGCATCCAATGTGCCAAAGCTTTGCCGCTCAGGTTCATAAAAGTAGTTGGCTTGATGAGGTGCAAGGTGCGCGATTTGTAATTTACTTCGGTGTAATAAGCCAAGCGCATGTTGAAAAACTGGGAAGATTCCTGCCTGGCAAGTTCATCCAAAATCATAAAACCAATGTTGTGGCGCGTATCTGCATATTCCGGGCCGATATTTCCAAGTCCGACAATTAAATATTTCATCTGCCCAAAGGTAATACTGTTTTTATGGCATAAAAAAAGCCTTTAGTTTTTATGCTAAAGGCTTTTGTGTGATAAAAGAAGTACCGCCTATTTTTTGCCCGGCGTTGTAGCTTCTTGTTCTGCCTGGCGCAATGCACGGGAGGTAGTTACGGAAACAATGGTATCTTCCGGAGAGTTGGTGATGGTTAAGTTGGGCAATTTGATCTCGCTCACTTTTACAGATTTTCCAACTTCCAGCGTTTCGATGCTCACTTCAATAGCATCCAAAAGATCTTTCGGGAAGCCTTTTACACGCAGTTTGCGCAGTTTTTGCACCAATTTTCCACCGGTTTTTACGCCTGGTGAAGTACCAGTCAGCAATACCGGAATTTCCATGGTGATCGGTTTGCTGTCATTCAATAGCATAAAATCCACATGCAGCAATTGATCCGTAACCGGATGAAATTGTGTGGCCTGAATAATGGCCTGGCTTTTTACGCCGGCAACCTCTAAATCGATGAAATGAACTTCCGGTGTATAAATCACCGGTCTCAAATCAGCTGCAGACACCGCAAAATGGGTTTGGGTATCCCCACCATAAAGAACCGCAGGCACTTTGCCTTCATAACGCAGCTCTTTTGCATCTCTTTTCCCTACGTTCTCTCTCGGAGAACCGCTAATAGCAATTGATTTCATTGTTTTTGTTTGTTTATTGTTTGTATTAATTTGTTCATTGTTTTTGGTTGATAGTTCATGGTGCCTGTAATTTGTCCAGGTCTATTAACTATCAACCATTATCTATTAACCATTATTTATTGTCAATAGTTCATGCTGCTTGTAAAGTTGCAACTCCTATGAACCATTAACCACCAGCTATCAACTATTCCACATTAAAAAGCTGGCTAATCGAACCATGTTCGTTTACATTGGCAATCGCACTTGCAAAAAGTTTGGCTGCCGAAAGCACGTGTATTTTACTGCTTAGCTGTTTTAGCGGGATGGTATCAGTTACGATCAATTCTGTTAAAGCCGAATTTTCGATTGTATTGTAAGCATCGCCGGACAAAATCGGATGTGTACAAACTGCCCGTACACTTCTTGCGCCGCGATCCATAATCAGTCCGGCCGCTTTGGCCAGTGTTCTGGCCGTATCGCACATGTCATCAATCAGCACAATATCCTGGCCGGTTACATCGCCAATCACCGTCATAGATTCAATTTCATTAGCACGTTTGCGTTGTTTATCACAAATAACCACTTCAACATTAAAGTATTTGGCAAAAGTTCTGGCCCGATAAGAACCGCCCATATCCGGCGAAGCGATAGTCAGTTTTGATAAACCTAAACTTTTGATATAAGGCACAAAAATAATAGCTGCATCCAAATGATCCACCGGAACATCAAAAAAACCCTGAATTTGTGAGGCGTGCAAATCCATCGTCATGATGCGGTTGATGCCTGCCGCAACCAACAAATTGGCAACTAATTTGGCACCGATAGCTACGCGCGGTTTGTCTTTCCGATCCTGCCGCGCCAAACCAAAATACGGGATCACGGCCGTAACATAATGTGCTGATGCGCGGCGTGCAGCATCAATCATCATCAGCAGTTCCATCAAATTATCCGTTGGCGGGTTAGTAGATTGGATTAAAAAAACATCCGAACCGCGCACAGATTCATTGAAATAGGGTTGAAATTCGCCGTCGCTAAAACGTGATAAAGTTACCTGTCCCAAATCTTTTCCATAATGTTCAGCAATCTTTAGGGAAAGATCTATCGTTGCAGAACCTGAAAATAATTTGATGGGATTGAACTGAATCGGCATGGTGAGTAAAAATATGGTCAGCCTTTAAAGCAAAAAGCAGATCGCTATACTCCAGCCAATCTGCTTTGTTTTGAATGGTTGCCCGACCAGGATTCGAACCTAGACAAACGGTACCAAAAACCGTCGTACTACCTTTATACTATCGGGCAAGCTGCTTTTCGTTCAATATAAACCTCCCGAAAAGGAATGCAAATATAGGATGATAAATTAAATTGTCAAACCCAATTTTCAAATTTTTGTGTGTTAAAAGAAGCATTGTGTTTTAAAGCTTGTTTAAATTTCTGTCCCGTCCTTCGGCACGCTTTAGGTTAATAATCATCGTGCTTCTTTTATGCCATAAATTTTGGTGTCCTGTTTTTTATTTTGGCTAAAGCCCTTGGTTTGTCAATCTTGCCCACGGCCTGAAGGCCGTGGCAATTGAAACTCAACAACCATCTTGCCTGAACAGACTGGTTGGTTGCACATCAAATAAAAAAATGCAAAATAACAGCGGACAAATTGCTACAAAGTGCCCAAGTTGCCACGGCCTTCAGGCCGTGGATAATAGTAAACTCAGATGCGGCTTTAGCCAAAACAGCCGGAAAGAAATTTAAACAGGCTCAAATTGTTAAAACCTGTTAAACTATTTTCCGGCGGTGCAAAACTTCGTTATAGTTTATTAATTTCGGCACCATAAAAATATGCCCGCAATTTTACCTCAATGAAGTATCACAAGATCAATAATTTGTTTGGCTGGCTGGCCTTTTTGATCGCCGCCATCACCTATATTTTAACTTTAGAGCCTTATGCCAGTTTCTGGGATTGCGGCGAATTTATCGCCTGCGCTTACCGCTTGCAAGTGGCGCATCAGCCTGGTGCTCCACTATTTACTATGATTGGCAAAGTGTTTTCGCTTGTTGCTGCTGATAAAACAAAAGTAGCTTACATGATCAACATGAGTTCCGGTTTGGCCAGTGCCGCCACCATCATGTTTTTGTTTTGGACGATTACCGCGCTTGCCAAAAAGATAGTGGTAAAAACAGTATCGGAGATCAGCCTAAGTCAAACTATCCTGATAATTGGTGCCGGTTTGGTAGGTGCTTTGGCTTATGCCTGGTCGGATACGTTCTGGTTTTCAGCCGTAGAATCCGAAGTTTACGCACAATCTTCTCTTTGTACAGCTATTGTTTTTTGGGCGATCATGAAATGGGATGCCCACGCAGACGAGCCGGGAGCTGATAAATGGATCATTTTTATCGCTTACGTCATGGGTTTGTCCATCGGGATTCACTTGTTAAACTTGCTGGCCATTCCGGCAATCGCCTGCGTTTATTACTTCCGCAGAACACCAAATGCTACGGCACGCGGCACATTGGCAGCTCTTTTTATCGGGGTAATTATTGTTGCGGCGGTTTTATGGGGAATCATTCAATACGTGATTAAAGGTGCAGCTTATGCCGATCTGCTTTTTGTAAACTCCTTAAACTTCGGTTTTTGGACGGGTGCCACCACGTTTTTTGTGTTGATTATCATCACCCTAACGGCTGGCATCATGTACACTTTGAAACCGGCCAAACCAACTATTTTGGTAGCGGCCATCGCTTTTGTATTGCTGCTTGCTATCAGCGGCGGTATCATTGGTGCTATTGTTGGGATTGCCATTGTGGCTTTCCTGGAATACGTAGTTAAAATCCGCGAAAAACGGGTTGCCCTCAACATGATCCTGACTTGTACGGTGTTCATTCTTTTTGGTTACAGTTCTTTTGCCATGCTGGTGATCCGGGCCAAAGCACACACCAATTTAAACAACAGTGAACCGGATAATGCTTTTGCTTTGCTGAGTTATTTGAACCGGGATCAGTACGGTGATACACCTTTATTATACGGCCAGTATTATGATTCCAAAGCTGTTGATCAAACAGAAGGTGCTACACTTTACCGCAAGGGAAAAGACAAATACGAGGTTTCCGGGAAAAAGCAAGTGCTGGTTTATGACCGGAATACGTTGTTTCCGCGAATGTTTAGCGATAAAGCTGACCACGTTGGTTTTTACAAAGATTGGATGCACATCGGCGAAAGCCAAAGCCCGACTTTTGCAGACAATTTAGGCTTCTTTTTTAGCTGGCAAGTCAACCAAATGTACACCCGTTATTTGCTGTGGAATTTTGCCGGAAGGCAAAACGATGCTGACGGCCAAAGCAACAACGCTACCGATGGCAACTGGATCAGCGGGATCAAACCAATTGATGCCATGCGTTTGGGCAACCAAAGTGCTTTGCCGCCTTCCATTACTTTGGACAAAGCTTATAACCGGATGTTTTTCCTGCCTTTGATTCTGGGTTTGCTTGGTGCTTTTTATCATTTTAAAAGGAAACAGAAAGATGCCGGCGTGGTCGGTTTGCTGTTCTTTTTTACCGGTTTTGCCATTCTGCTTTACCTCAACCAAGATCCATTGCAGCCGCGCGAACGGGATTATGCTTATGCCGGTTCGTTCTACGCTTTTGCGATTTGGATTGGGATTGGTACTCTTTTTATCGCCGAAAAACTGCGAAAGTACGCCAATCCGCAAATGGCGGCCATCGGTGCAACCGTGGTTTGTTTATTGGCTGCGCCGGTTTTGATGGCTTCGCAGGAATGGAACGACCACGACCGATCCACTAAAACCACACCGCGCGATATGGCCTACAATTACCTCAATTCCTGCGCGCCAAATGCCATTTTGTTTACGTTTGGTGATAACGATACGTACCCGCTTTGGTACATTCAGGAAGTGGAAAATGTGCGCCCGGATGTTCGGATCGTGAATTTAAGTTTGCTCGGAACGGATTGGTATGTGCGCCAGATGAAGCAACAAATGAATGCTTCTGCACCGCTGCCCATCACGATGCCGAACGAAAAGTTTGAAGCCGGCATCCGTGATGTTACGTATTACAACGATTCCAAACTGCCCGGAAATACAGAGCTAAAAGAAGTATTCGATTTCATGACTTCTGATGATCCTCGCGCAAAAGTAGAATTTGAAGGCGGCGGAAGTGCCAATTATCTCCCCACAAAAAACTTGAAACTGACTATCAATGCCGACGAAGTGGTAAAAACCGGAACCGTTTCTGAAGCGGATAAAAGCAGGATTTTGCCGGAAATTGACTGGAAATATCCCGGAAATTATGTGACCAAAGATAACCTCGCCATGATGGATATCCTGGCCCACAATAACTGGAAACGCCCGATTTATTTTGCCATCACCGTTGGTAACGACAACATGATGGGCCTGGATAAATACATGTACAATGAAGGTTTTGCTTACCGTTTGATGCCTTTTAAGGCGGATACTACAGCCGGTGCCGGTGGCGGAAACGACAGAAGCAATACGTTGCTGATGTACAATAACGTGATGAACAAATTTAGGTGGGGCAATATGAAGAACGCCACTTACCTGGATCACGAATCGCGCACGATGTTTTATCCGGTGATCTTGAGAACGTTTTTAACCCTGACAGAAAACTTGTATAAAGAAGGCCATGCTGATTTGGCCAAAAAAGTTTTGCAGCGTTATGAAGAAGTGATGCCGGATTTAAACCCGTACACCGATGTTGCGATCCGCAAATTTTATCTGGCCGATCTAGCTTTTCAGCTAAACGAAAGAAAAATAGGTGAGAAGGAAGTGAACGGGATTATCAATTATGTTTCCGGGCAGATGAATTATTATGCTTCGATGAATGATGATAACAAACGCATGTCTGGCCGTGATATCCAATTGTGTATTTCAGTAACCAATGAATTGGTTAAGCTGACGAAGGATAACAAAGAACCGGCTCTAAACCAGAAAGTTACGGCCATGCTTGCTGATTATCAATCTAAATTTGGGGCGATGTTTCAGCAGCAGCCACAATAATTTTTACCCGGTAAAAGAAGTATTGCTCAAATGCAATGCTTCTTTTATCACCCTAAAATCAGCAATGAAATTTTCTCTTTTCAGGAAAACCAAAAACCAACACTAATTTTTACCTGATAAAAGAAGCATTCACAAAAAAGCCCTGGAAAAATTTCCAAGGTTTTTTTGTGGGATTTATTTTGAGTTTGATTGTCCTCCTAACGATAGAAGGGGTGTTCATAAAAATAATCTGCGTATTGTCATCTCAATCCGAAGGAAGACTTCATTCAACAACAAATAATTTATCGCTTTAAAGTAGATTTCCCCCCTTTGGTCGAAATGACAATAGAAATCAAAATGACAAAAAAGTAATGCTTCTTTTATCAGTTGTCATTTCGACCGAAGGGAGAAATCTTCATTCAATAAAATGGATTATACTGCTTTAAAGAAGATTTCTCCTTTTGATCGAAATGGCAAAATTGCGATGACGAATAAATTCCGGTATGAAAAAATTCTATATTGCAGGATTTTCATTTTCTGCTGAAGCAACTTCCGGCAGCCTTAGTTCGGCTTCGTCAATTACCACGCCCATTGCGCAGAATTTATCGATCCGTTCGGCTACCAGTTCATCTGTATTTTTTGCTTTCAATATTGTTAAATCATTCAGCAAAGCCTGTTTTAGTGTGACGATCATGGTTTCCGGGTCCTGGTGTGCGCCGCCAAGTGGTTCTTCAATAATCCCGTCGATCAGTTTATTTTTATACATTTCGGTAGAAGTCAGCTTCAAAACTTCGGCCGCTTTCTCTTTATTGTCCCAAGTCCGCCACAAAATAGAAGAACAGGATTCCGGCGAGATCACTGAATACCAGGTGTGTTCCAGCATGTAAACCCGATCACCAATGCCGATGCCGAGCGCACCGCCGGAAGCACCTTCGCCAATAATTACACAAATGACAGGCACTTTCAAAACCGACATTTCCATCAGGTTGCGCGCAATTGCTTCACCCTGGCCGCGTTCTTCCGCTTCTAAACCTGGATAAGCACCTGGCGTATCAATAAAAGTAATGATCGGTTTGCCAAACTTTTCGGCCATTTTCATCAGGCGCAAAGCTTTCCGGTAGCCTTCCGGGTTGGCCATCCCAAAATTGCGGTATTGGCGCATTTTGGTGTTAACGCCTTTTTGATGGCCGATAAACATCACCGTTTGCCCTTCAATCGACCCAAAACCGCCTACAATTGCTTTATCATCGCCAATATTGCGGTCGCCGTGCAGCTCGATAAAATCCTTGCTCATCGCCTCAATATATTGCAACGTGTAAGGGCGTTCCGGGTGGCGGGAAATCTGGACATTTTGCCAACCACTCAAATTGCCATAAATTTCTTCCTTTTTTGCCTGAAGCTTATCGCGCAGTTCAGTCAACGCAGCCGACATATCGACCTTATTTTTTTCTTCCACCTGCTCCACTTTTTCAATCTGTTGCAGCAGTTCTCCGATCGGCTTTTCGAAATCAAATGTAATTTTCATGTTTTTTACTGGGCTGCAAAGGTATAAAATCGGGCTCGCAATTTGGGCGGTCAATCGGACAACAGCGATTCATATTTTTTAATTTGGGTCGAATTCAGAATCATTTCTGTTTTTACGCAAGCCTGCAGCAAGGCATTCCGCAGTTCGCCCTGGTACAAACCGTAGCGGTTGGTATAAAAAATAAGCGTGCCGTTGTTGATTTTATGGTAGCGGAAAAGGCTATCCATCGTGCGCTCATTGGTGATCAGGAAATTGTTCATTTCGTTTACTTTTCTTTTTAACTCATTGCTAATCAAAGTAATAGCAATTTTTTGCCGGTTGTCCAGCTGAAGTTCTTTTTGCCAGGCCAAAACTTTTTGGGGTGAGGGATAACGGTTTTTATCGGCCACATCAAGCAAACTTTGTCGGTTTTTGCTGGTTTGGTAAGCTTCAAACTTTTGCAGAAATGCTTCTTTTACAGGCAAACTTTTAGGTTGGTTCAAGCTATCGGTTTGTGCTTCTGCCAGATTAAATTTTGAAGTAAAAATCAACGCAAACAATAGCGGTTTCCATAAAAAGCAACACACAGATTTTATCCTCATAAAAGAAGCATTATTTTATCAGCAGTTTGTAATTGTAATGTGCTGAAATCAACAAAAATTCAGCAAACGAATAAAGCAGTTTAAATGCAAATCTGTAGTAAAATTAGCATGAAAAATATTTTTTTATTTTTTTTAAAATTAAGCTTTTACTTCTATCTTCGCCTTCCCAAAATGTAAGCAATTTGGCCCGTTCGTCTAGGGGTTAGGACGTTAGATTTTCATTCTAGAAACAGGGGTTCGATTCCCCTACGGGCTACTAAAGGGATTCGGACAGAAAAAGGCTAAGGGTTGTTCTACAAAGAGCAGCCCTTTTTTGTTGGCTTTCAATTAGTTTAGGGCAAAAGCATCATTGATCAAAGGCACAAACGCCTGAATTACTTAAACACAAACTCTAAATATTACGACTTACCTGTATATTGCAAAAAATCGTTTACATGGATACCTATTTACAAACTACCGAAGATGTGTACCGCAAGGCGGCTTTAAAACCGGACATCGGGCTTTGCTGCACAACTACGCCCATGAATGCTTTTCCGGGATTAGCAATACCCAAGATTATGCAGGAAATGAATTACGGCTGTGGTTCTATCGTAAGTGCGCGTGATCTGGTAAACAATCCAAAAATTTTGTATGTGGGTGTGGGCGGCGGCATGGAACTGCTTCAGTTCTCCTATTTCAACCGAAATGAAGGCGGGGTAATCGGCGTAGATATTGTGGACGAAATGCTGGAAAGCTGTTCGGCAAATTTGCTGGAAGCAGAAAAATTGAACCCCTGGTTTCAAAAGGAATTTATAGACTTGCGAAAAGGATCGGCCTTGAAACTTCCGGTTGCAGACAATTCGATCGACGTGGCCGGGCAAAATTGCCTGTTTAATATTTTTAAGGAACAGGACCTGAAACAAGCATTGGCAGAAACTTACCGCGTGCTGAAACCTGGCGGAAGGCTGGTCATGTCTGATCCGGTTTGCGAGCAGCCCATGAATGAAGCTTTGCGTAATGACGAGCGTTTGCGCGCCTTGTGCCTGACCGGTTCGCTGACGTTGAAAGATTACCTGAATGCCATCAGTGCCATTGGTTTTGGCACGATCGAGGTTCGCGCAAAACGGCCTTACCGCGTGCTTGCCCCCGGCCAATATCCAACCGAAAAACTCCTTTACATTGAAAGTGTAGAAATTTGTGCGATCAAAGACCCGATGCCTACGGACGGCCCTTGCATATTTACCGGAAAAGCTGCCATTTATTACGGTGATCAGGAATATTTTGATGATGAAAAAGGTCACGTTTTGCTGCCCAACCAGCCTCTGGCCGTGTGTGATAAAACTGCCGGCAACCTGGCAGCTTTAAACCGCAATGATATTTTTATTTCCGGTTCTACCTTTTTTTATGATGGCGGAGGCTGTTGTTAAAGGCTGTTTTTATCCATGAAAATATTGGTAACCGGGGCAACTGGTTTTATCGGACAAAAACTGGCTCTCGAATTAGCCAACCAGGGCAATACCATCCATGCTTTGGTTAGGGATATCTGCAAGGCCGAAACTTTGCTCAGTCATCCGCAGATAAAATTATTTGCAGGCGATATTTTGGATCAACAATCTATCGTGGCGGCTATGCAAAGCTGCGGGCAGGTTTATCATTTGGCAGCTTTGGCTTCGGTTTGGCACAAAAACCCGGATGCTTTTTACAAGATCAATGTTGAAGGGTTAAAAAATGTGTTGGCCTGCTGCCTCAAATTGAAAATTAAAAACCTATTGTTTACTTCTACCGCCGGTGTTGTGGGCGATTCAAAAGACGGGCAGCCGGTTGCAGAACTGACCAATCCAAACCCGAAGCTGGAAACGCTATATGAAAAAAGCAAAGTAGCAGCAGAAATCTTGATAAAAGAATACGTTGAAAAAGGTATCCGGGGGATTATCGTTAATCCAAGCCGGGTTTATGGCCCCGGTTTGTTAACAGAAAGCAACGGCTTTACCCGGCTGCTCAAAATGTATCTCAGCGGAAAATGGAAAATCAAACCGGGAAACGGCACAAGCATCGGCAATTATGTTTATATTGATGATGTGGTAAATGGCCTTGTGCTGGCTATGGAAAAAGCCAAACCCGGAGAACGGTATTTGCTGAGTGGGACAAATGCAAGTTACAATGCTTTTTTTACCCTGGTAAATCAGCTAACAGGTATGGAGAGAAAACTTATTCCTTTCCCTTTGCCCTTGATGCTTTTTTTCTCTCAAATTCAGTTGTTAATGGCCAATGTATTCGGGAAACAGCCGCTGATCACGCCGCCTTTTGTCAGAAAATACAACAAGCATTGGATTGTTAGTTCTGCAAAAGCGGAAAAAGAATTGGGTTATACCATCACGCCATTATCCGAAGGCATCACTAAAACAATTAATTGGTTGTCTGGATTGAAAACTAAATAAGATTTAAAGCTTGCTAAAATTTTCTCTATGCTTCTTTTATGCCTGTAAATTTTGTTTTTGTGGGTTTTATGTTGATGTGAAAAGTATAAAATTCTGATGATTTTTAGGTGATAAAAGAAGCATCAGATATTTGAACAAAAATTAAACAGAAGCCTTAATTTCCTTCAACCGCTTTTACCAGCTCAGCATAAGTATAAGCTGCTTCGTGAAACTTTTTATGGCCCGTTTTGGCGTGAACAATCAGCGTTGCAGGCAAAGCGCCGGACCAGTCAGCATCGATCCGTGCATAATAAGAAGAAGGTGCTTCGTTTAGCAGGTAAATTTCGCCGGTCAGCTGATGCGCTTTTACAAATGGTTCCACACCGCTTTTTAGTTTCGATTTTAAATCGGTACTTACTAAAATAACTTTGACTGGCTTTCCCTGATTTGCAGTTTTAAACTGTTCAAATTCAGGAAGTTCCTTCACGCAGGGTTTGCACCAGGTTGCCCAAAAATTAATGACATACGTTGTATCCTTGCCCTGCTTCATACGGTTTTCCAATGCTGTAATTGTAGTTAGTTTGACCTGCTGCGCCTGTAAATCAGTAGCAATCAGCAGCGCAAAAATCAGTAAAAAGAAAAGTTTATTTTTCATCATCAATTAGCTTTATTCATCTGTTATGACCTGATTATACGTAATTTTTAGTTCCCGGAGTTCGGTTGATACAAATTATGACTGTCAGTATTATCATTCCCACTTTTAACGAAGCTGAAAATATCGGCAAGCTTGTACATTATCTGTGGGAAAACAGCAATGAAAAACTTGTTGAAATCATTGTTTCCGACGGAGGCAGCACAGATGAAACGGTGGTGATTGCCAAAAATGCTGGTGCAAAAGCGGTAAATTCTCCGGAAAAAGGCAGGGCATGGCAAATGAATTTTGCTGCTTCCATGGCCAAAGGAGATTTGCTTTATTTTGTTCATGCGGATACCATCCCACCAAAATCTTACCTGACAGATATGGTTAAAGCTGTGCAACAAGGCTACCAAATGGGCCGATATTTATCGCGGTATGACAGCAAAAGCCGGCTCCTTAAAATAAATGCTTTGCTGAGCAGGCTTGACACATTTGCCGGTATGGGCGGCGACCAAACCTTGTTTATCACCCGAGAGCTTTTTGAAGAAACAGGCGGGTTTGATGATCAGATGAAAATTATGGAAGAGTTTGAATTTAGTGCCCGCGCGCGAAAAAAGGCAAAGTACAAGATCATCCAGAAAGCGGTACTTATTTCTGCCCGAAAGTACGATACCAATGGCTGGCTAAAAGTTCAAAAAGCAAATTATACCATAATCAGGATGTATCAAAAAGGTGCTTCTCAACAGGATATGATTAGCAAATACAAACAATTATTAAACGCTTATTAAATAAAAAGCTGGTTGATTTCCAAGTCTGCCGCTTCGTCCACATCGTGCAATTGCTTCAATAAATGATGCGATAAATTCAATCGTTCTGCATCTTCCAACGTTTGCTTAGTTACCTGATCGGTACTCCAGGTTTTATCAGCAAACAACTCCGGTACAAAACGATGGGTTCCCAACAAATAATAGCCGCCATCAAACGTTGGCCCGATCACTACTTCTTTTATGCCTATAAAATGGATGGCTTCCTGCAAAATCTCCGTTTGAAGCTGATAACAATCACTGCCAATAATCAAAACTTTCTGAAAGCCCTGGTCAAAAAGTTCTTTAAAAGCATTACCCATTCGTTCGCCCAAATCATTGCCAGACTGCTTTCTTTTGGTAAATCCCGGGCTGCTCCAAAGATCATGTTCAATCACCTGATCTGCATAATAAACAAACTTTCTGCAATTTAGCGGAGAAGTAATTTGCTGCGTATGGTTAAGCAGCTGTTTGTAAATGATTAATGCTTTTTCATTTCCGATCACTTTGGCCAAGCGGGTTTTTACTTTACCCAGTTCCGGGTGCCGCACAAAAATGATCAGTGCTGTAGTGAGCATACTGTTTTTATCCATGGTTTATTCGGCAACAGCTCCACCGCAACTTGATCCGGCCCCTGCCGTGCAGCCGTAGCAGTGTTGTTTTAAAACAATATTCCGGTTATTTAAAGCATTCAGATCAAAGGAAGACAAATGCTGCGAATGGCCGGGCGTTACCTTCAAATCCAGCATCTGGTTAAAATCGCAATCATACAAATAACCATCCCAACTCACGGAAATCGTGTTCCGACACATCACGTTTTTAACCGCTGCCGGATTGAAAGCGGCAATCAGCTTTTCCATGTATTTATCATAATTTCCGGTAGAAAGCAGGTAATCCAGATAGCGGCTGATGGGCATATTGGTGATGGCAAAAAGGTTATTGAACACGATACCGAACTTTTTGGCCAGTTCCGTTTTAAACTCTATTTCTAATGCCTGCTGCGATGGCGGGAGGAAAGCACCGGCCGGATTGTAAACCAAGTTGATGATCAAACCGGTTCCTTCCCGTCCGTAGCCAACCGCATTCAGCATTTGCAGGGCTTTGATAGAATCTTCAAAAACGCCGTCCCCGCGCTGCCGGTCTGTGCGGTCTTGGGTGAAGCTGGGCAGGGAAGAAACCACTTCTATTTGGTTTTCTCTGAAAAATTCCGGCAAATCGTGATAGCGTTTATTAGCCAAAATAATCGTCAGGTTACAGCGCACGATGATATGTTTGCCCTGCTTTTTGATCTCGGTAACAAACCAGCGAAAATCAGGGTTCATTTCGGGCGCACCGCCGGTCAGGTCAACGGTGCTGATGGTAGAAACGGCCAAAACATCCAAGCAAAGCTGCATCATTTGGCGCGTCATGATTTCTTTGCGGTCCGGCCCGGCATCCACATGGCAGTGTTTGCAAACCTGGTTGCACATTTTGCCCACGTTGATCTGGAAAATATCAACCCCGCTTGCCTGCAAAGGGAACATGCCCAAAGCAGCCACTTTTTCTTTAAAAGACGCATGTTGATGCTCCTGCTGGTTTTCCAGGATGGCCAGCTGGTTTTCGCTTTGGGCTAAATGGTGCTGTAATACTTTGAGTGATTTCATGGACTGAATTAATAATTGGCTTGATGATTTTTGGGTCGATAAAAGAAGCATTTCAAACCAAAGCTTACATAGAAATTTCTTTTATCTTGTTCATCATCTGTACGCCGTGTACCAAAACCGCTCCGCCTTTGATAGCTGAAGCTACATGCACCGCTTCCATCATTTGCGCTTCGCTATAACCTTTTTCGTACGCATCACTGCTGTACGCATCAATGCAATACGGACATTGCACCGCATGGGAAACAGCCAGCGCGATCAGTGATTTTTCTTTTGCTGTCAGTTCGCCGTCCTTAAAAACTTCTCCGTAATAAGCAAAAAACTTATCAGCCATTTCCTTTTGGTATTCAGCAATGTTGCCAAATTTGCCCAGGTCTTCTGCATTATAATAATGGTTAGCCATTGCTTTCTGATTTATAATTGTTTAAAAATAAAGTCCAGTTGTATTTGTTGAAATGAATTGCAGGATGAGTGTCCGCAGGAATAATTTTGTTCTGCTTCAAGATTTTATAAATGCCTTGTTTTCCACCAAAATCATGGCGGAACCAACTCATTAAAGCTGGAACGCTGATGCTGTTTTTAGCTTGGTTAAATGTGCATTCGCCTTTTAAATAGGTTTTAACAGCCACATTCAGCTGCTTGTCAATTTGGTCAGGATCATAAAACGCAATCGGCGGACAACTTTTGGCACCGCAATTTAAAGCAAAATGAATGCGGTAATCTAATTTTTTTACCCTGAAATCTTTTTCAAAAACAGAGGGAAAAGGTTTGGCCAGATAGCCTTCGCTCCATTTTATTTTAGAGTGGCGCAAAATACCGTGTTCAATCTCATCCAAACTTAACTGCTGCCCGGCAATTTGTATCTGTTTGCTCGAAAAGAAAGCGTTACGGGTTTTGTATTGACCCGGGTTTTGTTTTAAAAGTACCTGTGTGAAACCGTTATACAAGTTTAGCCAAAAAGCTGTTTTTTGCTTGTCGCTGTTTAGCTGATCTGCCAAAGCAACTTCATCGATATTTTTCAAACTATCCAAAAAAGCTGTAGTTTCTTCACCGGTTTTTGCCGCGTAAAGGAAGTTCTGGGAAAGCTGGACAGCGTTGAACTTTGAAACTGCTTTTTCTTTTTGCTGGCCATCACTTGTTTGTACAAGTAATAGAAATAGAAAAAAAATGTAGTATTTAAAGCATCGGCTCGACATACAGCAAATTACGTAATAAATCACATTAACAGCTCTAAAGGTTGGTATAAAACCACCTTATTCCAGAAATTTTAAATATGTTCTTTCAGTCGTTTGTATTTTTGGCTTTTATTGTCAAACTTTTTAAATTATAGTATTGAAGTTGTTTAAACTTATTATTGAGGAGACTGAATGCTTCTTTTACCTTGTTAAAAATTGGATTGGGTTAGGCTGAAGCAAACTTGTTCTGCCAAACCTAACTCATTTCTCTAATCACTCTAAAAATACAATACTTCTTTTATCACTATAAAATTTGTATTTGTGTGCTACGGTACAATGTATATTTTTACATCGTAAAAGAAGCATCAAAAACATTCCGGCCAAAAGCTTTAATAGTTTCTCAATAAAAAGTGTATTCTTTTTTGAGGGAATTTATGCTGCTATTTCTGCCGATTGCTGCACGCGTTAATTTACATTCAGCCTAAATAAAGTTTGACAATTTGATCAACAAAAAAATGAAAAAAATAGCTGCCCTTTTGCTTAGCCTTTTTACCGCTGGCCATTTGATCGCCCAAAATAATAGTTTGAGCGCCAGTATGGACAAGGTAAAACTTGAATTTAAGCTGAATGACGGGAAACCGGAATATGCCGTTTATTATGGCGGCAAACCGATTATCAAACCTTCTGAAATGGGTTTCAAACTGGCAGACAATGCTTCTTTTACAGACCATTTTTCGCTTTCATCTTCCGAAACCAAAACGGTGGACACAACCTGGAGCCCGGTTTGGGGCGAGGTAAACCGCATCCGCAATCATTACCAGCAGCTTACCGTTCATCTGGCACAAAGCAATCCTGCCAGGGCAATGGACATTATTTTCCGTGTGTTTAGTGATGGCGTTGGTTTCAGGTATGTTTTCCCGCTGCAGCACAACCTGCAATATTTTGTAATTGCTGATGAAGCAACGCAATTTGCCCTTGCTGGCGACCATAAAACTTTTTGGATACCGGGAGATTACGACACCAACGAATATACTTACACTACTTCAAAAATTAGTGAAATAGACAACCAAAAGATAGTTAATGCTTCCACTAATATTGCGGTGCGTGTAGCACCAGACCGTTATTCCGTGCAAACGCCACTAATGATGAAAAGCAGCGATGGTTTGTATATCAACATCCACGAAGCAGGGCTGATCAACTATCCATCTATGCAATTGCATGTGGCAGGCAGCACTTATAAATTAACCGCCAGTCTTGTCCCTGATGCGGTTGGCAACAAAGCTTATTTGCACGCACCTTGCCATACACCCTGGCGAACAATTATTGTAAGCAATAAAGCTGCTGATATACTCGCATCCAAGCTTATTTTAAATTTGAACGATCCTTCTGTAATTGCCGATCCTTCCTGGATCAAGCCAATGAAATTTGTAGGCGTTTGGTGGGAAATGCAGATCGGCAAAACTACCTGGAGCTATGCCAATAGTCCGGATACGTTGGATGCCAAAGGGCAATTGATCCCAAGTGGATTACATGGCGCCAATACGGCCAATGTAAAGCATTATATTGATTTTGCTGCAAAAAATAATATCCCAGGCGTACTGGTAGAAGGCTGGAATGTGGGCTGGGAAGACTGGTTTGGCAACTGGAAGGAAAACGTGTTTGACTTTGTTACGCCTTATCCTGATTTTAATGTGCAGGAAATTTCCAGCTATGCAGCTTCAAAAGGGGTAAAAATGATCATGCACAATGAAACTTCCGGTTCGGCTACCAACTATGAAAGACAAATGGACACGGCTTTCAGGTTTATGAACAAGTTCGGTTATCCGGCAGTAAAAACCGGTTATGTAGGCAAGATTATTCCCCGCGGCGAACATCACGACGGACAGTGGATGATGAACCATTACATTCGGGTAGCGCAAAAAGCTGCTGATTATCATATCATGCTGGATGCACATGAACCGGTAAGGCCAACCGGTTTACAACGCACTTATCCTAACTGGATGGCTTCCGAAGCAGGCCGCGGCAATGAGTATAACGCCTTCACTACCGGTAGTCCGCCGGAGCATGAAACGATCATGCCTTTTACCCGGTTAATGGGCGGCCCTATGGATTATACCCCGGGCATATTTAAATTGAAGGGCTATTCTTCAGCAGACCCTGAAAGACAGGTACATACAACGCTGGCCAAGCAATTGGCTTTATATGTTACGATGTATAGTCCTTTGCAAATGGCTGCCGACCTGCCCGAAAATTACAATGCCCATCCGGATGCTTTTCAGTTTATTAAAGACGTGGCCGTGGATTGGGACGATACAAAAATATTGGAAGCTGAACCCGGCGATTACATCACCATTGCCCGCAAAGCAAAAGGAACAGAAAATTGGTTTATCGGTGCAATTACAGATGAGAACAGCCGGAACAGTACGGTTTCGTTAAGTTTTTTGGATAAAGGAAAAAAGTACACAGCCACAGTTTATGCTGATGGTGCCGATGCCGAGTGGAAATCAAACCCGGAATCTTACCAAATCAAAAAGATGACCGTTACTTCAGCAACAAAATTAAACCTGAAACTGGCAAAAGGTGGCGGCGCAGCAATCAGTATTAAACCATTGTAAAAATTTTTGCAAGTGATTTGAAGCCGGTTTAAATTTTATGCAGCAGAAATGCCAATGCTTCTTTTACCCTATAAAATCTGGTGCTGTCAATATTTTAATAATCCAAAAGCCAATTGTTCAGCAGTTTTAGGGTGATAAAAGAAGCATTGAAAATAATTGTACTAAAATCCGGGCAAGTATTCCATTATATCCAAATCATGCATATCAAATATAATTGCTTCGTCGCTATTCTGGTTTTTAGCACCTGTGTTTGCTTTGCGCAGGAAAAATACGGCGCAACTGTTTCCTGGACTACCTATGAAGCAGAGAACATGAAAACAAACGGAACTGTTCTCGGCCCAAAATATGAACCTTATCAGGTTGAAACAGAATCATCCGGCCAAGATATTTCTCAGGGTTCGGCTGTTTTGATCAGCAACACTTTTCCCACAGAAAGTAAAGATAAAACCATCAACAATAATTTCAGCGGTACAACGGTTGTTGCCAATTGCGATATAAAAACCAGTGGTGGTTTTGACCACGAGTGGGACTGGCGCGCGGCAGTAGAAATTTGCGTGGATAAAAGAAGCATCGCAGGAATCGAGATCAGTAACTTAAATATCGAGAACAGCTTATCCAACGGGCTAAGCGTGGTTGCTAAAAATGAGGGTGAAAAAGTAGGCGTGCTATCCAATACCATTTTGAAAAATATAAATATTTCAACTTACGGGATTGGTACAAAAGATAAACATAGCTTGTTTATTTCTAAAGATGCGCATGGCAGTCTTGTTATTGTTAGGTCTAATATTCCTAATATGAAAAATGAATCCTCCAGCTTTATAACTCGATAAGGTAAATCCGGTACGCCAATAAAAACTCTGCAAAATTTTAACGTTGCTGAAAGCTAAATAATGACCTCAATAAAAGCCTACACAAACAGTGAAAATATTTGCAACAGCCCACAACGTTGCAAAACGTTAAACCAGGCTGCGCATATCAAATTATTTAGGCTGAGGGCAATAACCTCCAATTTTACCTGTCGTTGTGATGCTTCTTTTATGGCATGAAAACCAAATTGAAAATTATAGGCATAAAAGAAGCATTATAACCAATTCTGAATTTATCACAAGGCCGGAAATGTATTTAAACAGGCTTTGAAAAAGCAATTTTTAACCTAAACTTCCACTTTTAGTGCTGCCTGCCGGTTGGTCAATTCAAACACTTCGCCATGAGGAACCATTGTAATCTGACCGAACTGTTCCAGCAAAGTCCGGTAAGCTTTTGCAACTGGCCTTGGCTTTCTGTCGAGGTCATACAACCCGCATGGGTTTACCGTCCCTTTTTTCTCCGCCAGTTCAATGTCCCAGTCAATCTGGTCGATCAAACTGTACCACGTAAAACCAAGCACAGGGATGCCTTCCTTCCGGATTTGCATAACGTTGATCCACTGTTTATACAGCCAAAGTGGTGCTTCTTCGGCATTTAAAACATTGGTTTCCGTGTGCATAACCGGTTTTTTATACCGCTCGTAATATTCTTTGGTTATTTGATACCAGCCCAGCACGTCCGAACCGTTCAGCATCGTTCCGTCCGGCAGTTTGATCTTTTCGTTCCGCCCGTAGTAATCGTTCCCCATAATTTGATAACCCGGAGGCTCGCCGGCCATAAACCATTCGTATTCATCCCTCGTCAGCCCGTTATCAAACAAATACATGCAAACGTCGGCATCAGGGGGATAGGCATACAATAAATCTAAAGACAGAAAACGCAGCTTGTTGATCAGTTTGGTTTCTTTGGAAATGGTTGCCGAAAGCTCGTGTATATATTCTGCACTTTCACTTTGCACGATGATGCAATCCGGGCGTTGTTGGGCAATCTGATGGTTGGCCAAAATGCTGGCAGCAACTAAGTTTTTGATAGCGGTAACAAAGCTGCGGTCGTCTTTTAACTGTTCGTTCCAAATCCCATCGCGGGCACTGGCTTTTGCAGACACATAAATCTCATTCACAGGCGTATAAAAACGCACCCAGGGATAGCGTTTGGCCACCGCTGCTGCATATTTGGCAAAATGTATGGGCAGTTCCGGGTTTTGGTAATTGCCCACCCAATCGGGCACGCCAAAGTGCATCAAGTCCAGGATTGGAGTGATGCCCAGCCGCTTGATCTCGTTCATGGCCTCATCTGCAAAGCTCCAATCGTATTTACCATCGGCTTTGCTAACGGAATAATAAGGCAAACCGTAGCGCAATACGTTTAAACCCAGTTCTTTTACCAGGCCCAAATCTTCTTTAAAACATTTATAATGGCCGCACTCTTCCAGCAGATCGCGCCTTAACGTTCCGTTGTTAATGGTAGGATAGGAGCATTCAATACCGGTTGCAAACATAAAATTGCCCGCGGTATTTGATGGCAACCCGCTGCCATCCTTGCCTGCGCCACCGCCAAACTCATCTCCGGCATAAATGTTATTAGCATTTTGTTTGTTGATGATAGATAAAAAGCTTTTCTCAGCCATAATAAATAAATATGCTTCTTTTATGCCTATAATTTTCAATCTGGTTTTTATACCGATAAAAGAAGCATAGAAACTTTACTGTTATAATTTTCTTTATAATTCTTCTGTCCTTGGATTAATGGTGAATAGTAATTACCATTAATTTATTTTTTCAAACTTTCGGTTTAAACAGCAATTTACTTTTACCAAAGCCATCCCGCCATCAACACTTAATTCTACACCGATAACAAACTTAGAATCATCAGAAGCCGCTTACATTTTACTGCTACTGTCTTTTTTAGCCATTTTGTCTTGGGCCATTTTGCCTTTTTTGTGCTCCGTTTTCATCATTTTTTTGTGTTCCGTTTTAGCCATTTTTGAATCTTGGGCTTGAGCATTAACAGTTAGGCCAACTATTGCCATAACAGCAACAAGGCTTTTAGCGAAGATGGATTTCAAATTCTGAGTTTTCATTTTTAAAATTTTAAAGTTAAACATTTCCTCTTTGTCGCAAATACGGTATCAGCCTTACAACTTAATGAATTTAATGTTTAGGTTGTGTTTTTGAACGGATGATGTATTGATTTTTTGTTTAATAATTTAAATAAAGTTTAAACAACTTTATTATAAAGAAAAGTATTGCGTATAAGTTGAAACAAATTTAAACGGGTTTGCTTTTAAGTTACATTATCCCTGTCCGTTATTAATTCTTGTTCATGGGATGCCAAAACAAATCCTGCACAACAAAAGCATAAACCCACTGATTTTTAGGCGATAAAAGAAGCATAGGAATCTTATCGGCTAAAATTTAAAAAAGACTTAATATTTTTTTCATACTAATTCAAATTAAATAGAATATGCAAACACATTTTAACATCGAAATGCTTGCAGCAGCGTTAGTGCCGGTGCTCTTTGTACTACTTTTAGGATATTGGGCAGGCCGACGTCATAATTTTAACCAGGACCAGGCATCCGGCTTCAGCACGCTGGCCTTGAGTTATGCCCTGCCAGCCGCATTGTTTGTAGGCATGACCAAGGTAAGCCACGAACAGTTGTTTCAACAAGGGCCATTGCTACTGGCACTGTTAATTTGTTATTGCCTTGTTTATGGGATCGTTTACATGCTTGCGCGCCGTTCAAAAACATTAGGTAGCAAAGGTGCAGCAGTTGTTGCTTTGATGGTAAGCTTTCCGGCGGCTCCGGTCTATGGCGTGGCAGTGCTTAAACCGCTGTTCGGTGCAGATAGCTCTGTAACTGTGGGTATCGTTTCCCTAATTTGTAATCTCGCGTTAACACCGGTTACACTTGCCCTGTTATCCGCTGGCCCGGAGCCTGCCGCTTCTAAAACTACCCCACCACAACCTGCGCAGGCTGGAAAACAACCTGAACAGCCTAAAAAGAAAAGCAACATTTTAGTTAAAACCATAGAATCACCTCTGGTATGGGCACCATTAGCCGGTGTGCTGCTGGTAATTTTTGGCATACACGTGCCTGCACTTGCCGATGATACACTTGATCTGCTGGGTGTTTCAGCATCAGGCGTAGCCATCTTTGCTTCTGGGCTGGTTTTAGCTGCCCATAAGATAACGCTTTCAAAAGAAATGTGGTTTATAAGTTTAGGTAAAGTGATTGCAGAACCTGTGTTTTTTTTAGGGCTGCTATTGTTGTTTGCTGTAAAGGGCACAATAGGAAACGCTGCTTTGGTTGCCACTGCATTGCCGCCTGTAGTGCTTGGGGTATTGCTTGCTTCAAAGTATAAGGTAGCGGAATCACTGGCTGCAGCAACCCTATTCGTTACCAGTGTTGCCATGATAGTAGTGCTGCCTTTATGGGTATGGATTTCTACATTGTTAAAATAAACAGAAAATACAGAAAATAGAACTAACAAAATAAATCCTACCCTATAAAAACGAAGAAAATGAAAAACGTTAGAGAAGCAACTTTTGAGGTACTAAGGGAACTTGGCATCACCACCATCTTCGGCAATCCAGGCAGTACAGAAGAAAATTTTCTGATGGATTACCCCGCCGATTTTAAATATATTCTTGCCTTACAGGAAGCATCGGTTATGTCAATTGCAGATGCCTATGCACAGGCAACCGGCAAGCCAGCAATGGTTAATATTCATACTGTGGTTGGCACCGGCAATGCGATGGGCAACCTGGCTACTGCTTTCCAAAATAAAACACCTCTTATTGTAACAGCAGGCCAACAAACCCGCGAGATGCTTTTGCTTGAACCCTGGCTAACCAACGTTGACCCTACCGTTTTACCGCGTCCTTGGGTAAAATGGGCATATCAGCCAGCGCGTTCTGAAGATGTGCCCGGCACTTTTATGCGTGCCTTTGCTACTGCGGTGCAGCCGCCCCAAGGCCCAGTGTACCTTGCGTTGCCGCTTGATGATTGGGCCAAACCCGCAGGCAAGCCTATTCAGGTCCGTTCGGTAAGCATGCGTACTGCTGCTGACCCAGAGAGGTTACAACTTATTGCAGAAGCCTTGAAAAAAGCCAAAAACCCTGCCTTAATTATCGGTGCCGGTGTAGATCGATCTGGCGGCTGGGAGGCCGGCGTTAAACTTGCCGAAACCCTAAAATGTGCCGTATTTGCGCCTCCCGGTAATGAGCGGACATCGTTCCCGGAAAACCATCCCTTGTATCAGGGAGCATTAACATTTGCCATTGCGCCGCTTGCCCAACAATTAAAAGGGTACGATCTGGTTGTTGTTTTCGGTGCCCCTGTATTTCGCTACTATCCTTATGTGGCAGGCGACTATCTGCCCGAAGGTACAAGCTTGTGGCATATCACTGATGATCCGGACGAAGCTGCCCGTGCGCCAGTAGGCGATGCATTACTTGCCGATCCGGCGCTAACTCTCAATGGATTAAATAGCTTGATGGAAGGCTATACTACAAACAGGCAACCGTTGCCACCTATGCCCGAAGTTCCTGAACCAGAAATATCTTCCCCCTTAACTGCTGCCGCCTTGTTTGCTGCAATGAACAAGGTACGGCCTGAACACACGGTAATGGTCGAAGAATCTCCTTCTAACCTTGGAGACTTGCATAAACAATGGAAAGTAACCGAGCCATTATCGTTCTTTACTATGGCAAGCGGCGGTTTAGGTTTTGGATTGCCTGCTGCTGTTGGTGTTGCATTAGCAGAACGGGAAACCGGCCGAAACAGGCAGGTAATTGCGGTAATTGGTGATGGCTCGTTCCAATACGCTATTCAATGTTTATGGACCGCAGCACAGCATAAACTACAGCTATTAGTGGTGGTGCCGGATAATGCCGAATACGCCATCTTGAAAGCATTTGCCAAAACCCAAAGTACACCTGGCGTACCGGGATTAGACACTCCGGGAAAAGATATTTTGCAGTTGGCGCAGGGTTATGGTTGTACTGCTAAAAGTGCCGGTACGGTGGAAGAAGTAACTGCAGCTATGCAGGCCGCATTTAAGCAGGATGGCCCAACCGTATTAGTTGTGCCTATAAGCCCGGCTGTACCGCCTCTTTTATAAACAAAAAATTTTAAAGTGGCCCTCCTGCTGATTCATATGGCAGGAGCATCCACTCGATCAGTATTCATTTTCTTTAATTCAGCTTGGTATTTTTATCTGAATTTAAGTGGTTTATTTTGGTTTTTTGCAATTGCAAGTTCTAAGAACGAAGCGTAAAACTATTATGAAGCCCTTAAATATCGATTGAAGGGTGTGCGTTCTCCCGTGCTCCAACCAGAGTAAAAGATTATGAGTCTTCTGCTTTAAACTTCTATCTTAAAATTTTACAGTGCTTCTTTTATGCCTGTAAAATTTGGTTGTGTTTATAAAAAACATGATGGGATAAGATGAGTAATGAGGTAGCTGAGTTTTGTTGATTTTTAAATCAATTAAAACGGTGAACTGCTACTACTGCGGAAAGGTAGTAAAAACGAAAATCAACTTTCATCGTACCAACCAGTGGGACGCTTTTGCCTAAGTGTTACCAAAAGAAAAACATATCATCGGCAAAAAAATATATAAAGAAGATAGAAGGTATAAACACTTGGTTTAGAACAAGATTAAGAAGACTCGTTAGAAAAACTGTATGCTTCTCGAAAAAGCTTATATATCATGAAAACTGCTATATGCAAACGAAACATGAAAACATCATACATTTAAAATCACAACCTAATATGTGTAAAACAGCCGCCTTTTTATTCTGCAATACAAAAAACTCAAAATATTAGAGCTTGTTTTAATATTGTCCTATTCATTTTTTGAGATCAAAAGTCTTGTTAAATGTTGAATTACATGAATTAATGAAGGGTAGTTATAAAACCAAAAAATAAATTTCTGTAGCTGTAACCTTGTTTCAAAAATGTTGTTATCAATATAAATCTATCTGTAACATCTATTATAGCTACTATACCCCTCTATAGTCTTTTCATAAGAACCCCTTTCCTTAACATCCTCTTTATTAAATTTTAAACATTGTTAAATATCATTTTATGACAAATCGTAAAAACAAAAAAGAACAGACCAACAGTAAAAAAATTGCAGATCTTTTACCTGATACCGATGTAAGCACCGGTGAATTTTTGACAACAAACCAGGGTTTGAGGGTCAACGACGACCAGAACGAACTCAAAGCAGGAGAAAGAGGCCCATCCCTGCTTGAAGACTTCATATATCGTGAAAAGATTACCCATTTTGACCATGAACGCATCCCTGAGCGGGTGGTACATGCAAGGGGTGTAGCTGCACATGGTACTTTCCAAGTGTATGAATCCCTGTCGAAATACACAAAAGCAAAATTCCTACTGGACCCTTCTGTTAAAACCCCTGTATTTGCACGGTTTTCTAATGTTACAGGCTCTAGGGGTTCCACTGATTTGGCCCGGGATGTTCGTGGCTTTGCCATTAAATTTTACACCGAAGAAGGGAATTATGACTTTTTGGGCAATAACATACCAGTGTTTTTTATACAGGATGCAATAAAATTCCCTGATCTTATACATGCTGTAAAACCCGAGCCCAATACCGATATACCGCAGGCGGCTTCGGCGCATGATACATTTTGGGACTTTATCTCTTTAGTGCCCGAATCGGCACATATGGTCATGTGGCTGATGAGCGACCGATCATTGCCACGAAGCCTGCGTATGATGGAAGGGTTTGGGGTACATACATTTAGGTTAATTGATGCACAGGGCAAATCTGTATTTGTGAAATTTCATTGGAAACCTTTACAAGGCGTATATTCTGTTGCATGGGACGAAGCACAGAGAATTTCGGGAAAAGACCCTGATTTTCACCGTCGGGACCTGTACGATGCCATTAATAGCGGTGCTTTCCCAGAGTGGGAACTTGGTTTGCAGATAATTGAGGAAAAGGATGAGTTTAAATTCCCTTTTGATATTCTTGACCCCACAAAATTAATCCCTGAAGAAATGGTGCCGGTCCAGCGAGTAGGAAAAATGACGCTCAACCGTAATGTGGATAATTTTTTTGCTGAAACAGAGCAGGTTGCATTTCACCCTGCCCATGTTGTTCCCGGTATTGATTTTTCAAACGACCCATTACTACAGGGGCGGTTGTTCTCTTACACCGATACCCAGTTAATCCGGTTGGGTGGGCCTAATTTTCATGAAATCCCGATCAACCGTTCGGTATCACCATTACACAACAATCAACGCGACGGGCACATGAGACAGACGATAAATGTAGGGGTTACAAGTTATCAGCCTAATTCTATCGACTCCGACTACCCTTTACAGGCCAAAATAAGCGAAGGCGGGTTTACAAGTTACCCCGAAAAGATCGATGCCAGAAAAATCAGGGGCCGCAGCGAAAGTTTTTTTGATTTTTTCAGTCAGGCAAAGTTATTTTACAACAGCCAGTCAGAAGTAGAAAAATCGCACCTTACCGATGCTTTAAGGTTTGAGCTGGGCAAAGTAAAAAGGGTTGAAATAAAAAAGCGTATGGTAGCCATCCTTACGCAGATAGATGTTACACTTGCTGCCAAAGTAGCGCAAGAGTTGGGTATAGAAGTGCCAACAAAGCCTGAGCAAATCACGAACATGGGGGTGCCAGCAGATGCTGACCCTAAAAAATACGCACCTAAAACAGTTGAATTGAAATTAAAGAAATCAGCAGCGCTTAGCATGGCCAACGACAAAATAGATTCTATACAAACAAGACAGATTGCTGTGCTGGCAAGTGATGGTGTAAATGAAGGTTCCCTTAATGCTATGATGAAAACCTTAAAAGAGAAAGGGGCAGTGGTGAAGGTTGTAGCCCCACACCTTGGCAGCATTACTGGCGACAAAGGAGGTAAGTTTGATGTTAGTGAAAGCCTGAGAACAACAGCTTCCGTGCTTTTTGACGCGGTGTACGTTCCGGGTGGTGCACAAAGTATAAAAGCATTGAAGGCACAACCGGAGGCCATCCATTTTTTGGACGAGGCATATAAGCACTGCAAAGCTATTGCAGTAGAGCAGGAAGGTATAGAACTGCTTAAAGCTTCTTATATAGGTACTTTACTGCATGCTGACGGCACTTTTTACAATACCCTTGCAGGTAAAGGCCTTGTTATCAACAACAACGGCAATTTAAAATATACTGCCGATGAGTTTATCAAAGCTTTAATACAATACCGTTTTTGGGAAAGGGAGCATCAAGGCAATGTCCCTGCATAATAACGTTTAAATATATTTTCTTTTCTATTTAAAACCTGTTTAACTTTTGTCCGGTATTTTTTATACTTCTTTTATCCCTGTAAAAAACTGTAGTCTTTTTTTGTTTTGATTTTAGGGCTTACAATACAAACACAAATTTTTAGGGCTAAAAGAAGTATAATATTTTGAGATAAAGTTAAACAGTTACTTAATACTATTTTTTTATGTATAACTCCAGACGGTCTTTTATAAAACACAGTTCCATCTTATTAGCAAGCACAGCCTTGTTGCCTTCTTTTTCTTTTGGTGCTTCAGGCAGACAAAACGAGAAATTGGCAATCCAGCTTTATTGTGTTGACAAGGAAATGAACGAAGATGCCATAGGCACTTTAAAGGCATTAAAAGCAATCGGTTATCAATATGTCGAACATGCTGATTATCGATCCCGAACATTTTACGGTTTCTCCCCGGCTGATTTTGGTAACTTGGTTACAGATTCCGGGCTTACCTTGTTGAGCGGGCATACTGTATTAGAACCGAAACACTGGAACACAGGCACTAAAACCTTTACCAAGGAATGGCATTATACTATAGAAGATGCCCGCACAGCAGGGCAATTGTACCTTATTTCCCCCTGGATAGACCGCAATTTATGGAACAATGAAAAAGGCTTCAAGCAATTCATGGGCGTTTTTAATAAAAGTGGTGAGCTTTGCAAAACATCAGGTTTAAAGTTCGGGTATCACAATCACGATTTTGAATTCTCAAATGTACTAAATGGTGTGAGGCTATATGATATTATACTTCAGCAAACTGACCCCAATGTAGTTTCACAACAGCTTGATATAGGAAACATTTATCAAAAAGGGTTCTCGATAACCGGTCTCTTCCTGCAATACCCTGGCAGGTTTTCTTTGATCCATGTTAAAGATATAATACAATCCAAGGAAAGGCACCAACCTTTTAAAAGTGTTCCTATAGGTGAAGGTATTTTGGATATAAAAGAAATCATTGGCCAGGCCCGAAAACAAGGTGGAACCAAACATTTTATTATAGAGCAAAATCAATATATGTCAACTACATCCTTTAATTGTTTAGAACAAAACTATCATGCGTTTAATAATATGAATACCGATAAAGTTGAATAAAAATGTAGGTTGATCAAATCAATTTATTTAGTGAACCATTCCCATTATACCAAAGCGGAAAACCTTATGGGTAGCAAGTGATATATTTGCTCTTACCGGTTTTTTCTTTTTGTTGCAAAGCACTTTGTGTTAACTGCATGAACAGTAAAAGATTTGATATTTAACAATTAAAATACAGACCTTTTCTCTCTGGTTTACCTTTAGGCTAATTCTTATTGAATATATTATCGAGCGACGTGTTTTTCAATCTTTTTTTCCTATAAATAATCAAGAAAAGTGCGGCCAAGAATGATGATCCAGTGTAAAGGTTCGCCTATAATAGGTAGCCCCGGAAAGATGAGACAAGCAGTAAAAGCAAATTGACCGAGAGGGTCATTAAATACAGAAGCATTATTAATTTATCAATTCCCTTCATTGTAAAAACAACCGTTTAGTAGATTATAGTATAAAACATGGCAATGGCGGCAGCTCCCATTCCGATAAAAGAGGTCCACACTAAAGTATTGGAAAGGTTGCCACTTTTATAGTTGCCCATTATTTCTTCACTCATCGCTATCTTTCCTATTAAAAACAACAGGGGAACAGCAGCAACACCGTTTAAAACAGCAGCATAAACCAGTGCCTTTACCGGGTCAATACCTACAAAATTAATCATTAACCCTATGATGGTAGCTATAATGATTACCCCGTAAAAGCTATGTGCTTTTTTCAATTTCAGGCTTAAACTCGCCTTCCAGTCGAAAGCCTCTGATACAGCGTAAGCGGCAGAGCCTGAAAGTACCGGAACTGCAAGCAGCCCCAAGCCAATTATACCAATGGAAAAGATCATTTTTGCCAGGTAGCCTGAATGAGGAAAAGAGTGCACCAGTGGTTCAAGTGCCTTGGCAGCATCTGCCGCTGTTTTAACATCTCGGACACCGGCACCATGTAAAACGGTAGCGGCAACCAGTATAATGCACCAAGTGGTGACTTCAGAAATAATCATACCGATGGTATTATCAATGCGCATATTACGGATATACCTCTGGCTGACAACTGGCTTACTGGTACTACTGATTAAATGTTTTTCTCTTTCTTCCTCTACTTCCTGTGATGCCTGCCAGAAGAACATATAAGGGGATATGGTAGTACCAAGCACACCAGTAATAATAAAAAAAAAGGCAAAGTTTAACTCAAAATGTGGGACGACTGTAGCTTTTAATACGGTTGACCAAGGCTGGTGTATAATAAAAACAGTTATCGGATAGGCAAGCAAAGAAACAGCAAGCCACTTTAGTATTTTGGAATATACTTTATAGTTAGTAAATATTTCAAGTATTAGTATTGCAACAGCAAACAAAAGCGTCAATACTACAAAAGGTATTGGTATTAGTAGCTGAAGAGCAGATGCCATTGCGCCAATGTCAGCACCGATATTGATCGTGTTTGCCACAACAACAAGACCTACTACCCCATACAATACTTTCCGGCTATAGTGCTCCTTAACAACAGCTGCTATTCCTTTTCCTTTGACCATTCCTATCCGTGCACAAGCTTCCTGTACGGCCATCATAAACGGGAGCATGTAAAGGGCAGTCCATAACTGTCCGTAACCGAACTGCGCCCCGGTTTGCGAATAAGTGGCTATCCCGGAGGGGTCATCGTCAGCAGCACCTGTTGTTAAACCGGGGCCTAACAGCGTTAAGAATTTCCATAAATTTTTTTTACGGGGTTTAGGCGTTTCCTGTAGCTGCATATTATTGAAGAAGTATTTTGTAAAAGTACACAGATCTTATACGTAATTGATATAGGTTGTACCAATGTTAAGCTTCAACAGTTGTTGGGTTCTTTGATAAATTGTCATTCCGTTTCTCATTACTGTTAGATGCATGACAAAAAACTTTTTGATGGAGACAAAGGGTTTGCTTTGTCTCCATTACTTAACATAACCCTAATTATACGGCAATTATATCTCTATAAAAACTTTATATTTTAGATTTTATCATAACTAAATCTGTTATATTAAATGAAGTGAATAAACCCATAAATCACACATCATTACTTACTTTGATTTATTAATGGGAGTTTTTTCAATGATGCTTGTAAGGAGGAAGTTCGGAATTTGTTGTATGTATTCTGGAGAGTAATGAACATAGCCGTTTTTTTATGGTAAAGTTTGTAACCTTTAATAAGTTTTTAAAGCGGTTAAGTTTTCGAGTAAGCGGATGTGTTATGTTGATGTAGCAGTAAAATGTTCTGGTGCCCGTTAATAAATATCCGAATAAGAAGCAGGGTGCATTAAAATGATATCTGCTTTGTTAACGTTTTTTTGATATTCTGCCATACCTGATAATTTTTTCCACTGTGCGTCATCAGAAAAAGCTTTCCAGTGCTCGTCATGGGTAGTTTTGTTCTCAAAGCTGGTCATGTACATCAGGTTAGGGATCCGGCTGCCTGCAAGTACGTGTGCGTAAAAAACCGCATTGAAATTTAAGCGGGCAAAAAGCGGAACCTCGCCTCCGGCATTAAACATTTTTACCTTTGAAATATATCTTTCTTCAGTAGGGCTTTCATAGCTTCTCAACTCAAAAATATGTT
>CAXSBZ010000019.1:0-66794 GCA_964236465.1 uncultured Sphingobacteriaceae bacterium
TGATCTTTTACCACAATGGTTTGATCGGTCAGGTTAATCGTCACAAAATCTGATTGTCCGCTTGCAATCGCTTCCACAAATTCAGCTTTGTTTTGAATTTTTCCACTGGAATGGCCGTAACTCAAGGCATCGGAACTGATGTTTTCCAAAGCTGCTTTGTTACCGTCAATCATCGCTTTTGTCAAAGTTTCTACCGCTGCTGCAACTTGCTTTTCATCTTTGGTTTGTGCTTCAATTTGCATTGTAAAGATTGTTACCAGAATTACAATCAAGCTTGCCAATTTTTCCATGGTAAAAGAAGTATGCTGTGATTAAACTGTTTTCAGTTCTTTGTTTCTGCGGAAAATAGACAATAAAAAACCAATCACCATAATTATGGTGCCCGACCAAAAGAAATTAATCGATGGAAATTCTATCGCTTTCATCACGATATAAGGTTTTTCGCCTTCCGGTTTTACATAAGTGGTAATTTCCATCATGCCTTTATCCGGCAAAATATTGGAAAAACGCACTTTCAAATCGGCACTGTCAACTTTTTTGCTGAAATCAAACTTGCTTCCGCCTTTGATCATGAAAATCGGTTCTGTGTTAAACACTTTGCCATTGCTTTGGACTTCTAATTGTGCACCCACAGAAACATCATTTTTGGCCAACGAAATATCGCGCACTTTGGCATCTTTATTAATGGCTTTTAGAATAATCAACCCATTACGGTAACGAACCGTATCGCCAATTTTCATTTCGTGGGCAACTGGTTTGGCATATTCTTTATCGTCATTGCTTTCTGCATGTCCTTCACTTTCAGCAGTTTGATCTTCCTGAAACTTCATTGGCCAGGCAATACTCACATAAGAATACATATCCTTAAACACGTAATGTCTGGTATCCGGAGAAGAAATCAAACCCATTTTACGGTTTGCCTGCGCGTTGGGAAGCAAGGTAAAATTCTCATTTATTTTGCCTGATTTCTCATCAATCCGCTTGTAATTCACTTTAAAATAATGGTTTGGCCCATTTAAAGAATCTCCAACATAAGTTGCTGTGTACGGGCCAACTTTGGTTGGCGTATTGAAATCCAAGCGAAGGTTTTCGCGCGAGTTTCCTACTTTTTCAAACGCATCACCAAAACCAACACCACTATTATTTATGGTGATGATTTTACTTGTTCCGGCAGAAATTACCGCACCAATCAGCAACAAAGCAAAACCAATATGCGCCACAGCCGAACCCACTAATTTTGTTTTTCTCTTGAACAGATCTGCCAGGTATTTGGTGTTGGCCAGCACGGCATAAACCGAACCAAATATCACCAGCATATAAACTGTTTGCGTGTGATATAATCCTGAAGACCAAATAATTACAGCACTGATTAAGGCAGCAAAAAGTAAATAAACCATCGACCGGATCAGGAAAGTTGTGGCATCTGTGCGTTTGTATTTTAAAAACTGTGCAAAACCCATCAGCAGTGTTACCACAACAGCAAACGCAGATTGGACAATATTGTACAAGCGAACGGGTTCTGTTGGCGGAGCAGTTTTTGTGCCAAAAATGGCATTCCAAACCGGGATAGAAGTTACGATAATCAGTTGCAAACAGGATAAAGCCAGGAAAATAGCACCCACAAACATCCAGAATTCGCGAGAGTAGGTTTCTTCGTCTTTTTTGGTGATAGGCAATTCTTTCCAGCGGGAAACCAGCATCCAAACAGAAATTGCAATAAATACAAATAAGTAAACCAGCAGTTGCCAGGTCATGCCCAAATCGGTAAAAGCATGGACAGAAGTTTCACCTAAAATTCCGCTTCTAGTTAAAAAAGAAGCATATAAAACAAGTATAAAACTGATAATGACCAGAAATGAAGCTGTGAAATAAGAATGGCCGGTATTTTTATAAACAATCAGCACATGCACGCCGCCAATCAGCGTTAACCATGGGATGAAAGAAGCATTTTCTACCGGATCCCAAGCCCAAAAACCACCAAAATTTAAAGATTCATAAGCCCAAAAAGAACCCATGATAATGCCGGTCCCCAAAATCATCACTGCAAAAAGCGAGTAGGAAATAGCTGGCTGTATCCATTCTTTGTATCTGCGCTGCCACAAACCGGCAATCGCATAAGCAAATGGCACAACCATCGACGCAAAACCCAGAAACAAAGTTGGCGGGTGGATCACCATCCAATAATTTTGCAATAAAGGGTTCAAACCGTTTCCATCTTTGATATAACCCAAATAATCTGCACGGCTAAAAATAGGTGCTTCAATCGCTTGTCGCAATAAGATAAAAGGAGAACTGCCTACACGTGTTCCAAACATTTCAACACCAATAAGCATTGAAGCAATAAAAGCTTGTGATAAAGCGATAACAGCCATTACAGAATTTTCCCAAGATTTAGCTTTCCAGATCAGGATATTTCCAAGCAAGGCTTGCCAAAAACCCCAAAGCCAGAAACTGCCTTCCTGCCCTTCCCAATAACTCGAAATGATATAATAAACCGGCAAGGTTCTGGAGGAATGCGCCCAGGCGTAATGATATTCGAAAAGATTGGTGTAGATGATGTAAAACAAGCAGCCGCCAATGCCAACTACCGAAAGTGTATTGATGAAATAACCGTAGCGGGCAAACTTTTTCCAAGATTCGTCCAGCTGGTTTGTATTTACGGTAGCAAAATAATAACAAACGGCAGAAAAAAGTGCCGAGCCAAAAGCAAGGATGATAAAGAACTGGCCAAGTTGCCCTGGCAAAAGGTGTTCGCCTTTAAATTGTATATCCATTAAAAAATTAAATTGAGGCTTGTTTGGATGCTTTGGCCTCGGTAACGTCTATTTTATCTTGTGTGTATTTGGATGGGCATTTCATCAGGATTTTGGAGGCATGAAATTCCTTGCCAACCATTTGCCCGGTTAAAACAATCTGCTCTGACCGCTCAAAATCCTGTGGTTTGGTGCCGGTGAAAACGATCTTACATTCTTCGCCTTTATTATCTTTCATAAAAAAAGAAAAATAATTGGCATCTTTTTTTGCGTCGTAAATCAGTTGTTTTTGTTTATTGAGATGGCCAACCACATGCAATTCACTTTGTGTAGATTTTGCTTCTTTGAAAGAACCATATGTGCTGGTATCCGCATAAGTGCTAATGATGATACAGATAGCAACAGCAATTACTACAATACCTAAAATTGAGCTTTTTTTCATCAGGATGTTCCTTTGTTTATTAAGAAAACAAAAATACGAAACATCCTCCGAAATACATTTTTTGAGGTTTGTATATGCTATTTGGAAACGTTCTAAACAAAGGAAGCATCTCCGGTTTTTTTGGAAATGCTTCTTTTATCGGGTAAAAATTGTGATTGTTTACGGCCAAACACCCAGGTTTTTGTACGACACTGCAATTTTGTTAATTGCCACCACAAAAGCTGCCGTGCGCAACGTATCAATTTTAGGGTTAGATATAAAAGTTTCCCGAATTTCGTGGTAAGAACGGATCATTGTATCTTCCAAACCGGAGTTAACCAGTTCTAATTCTGATGCTCCTTTTACAATGGTAGATCTTTGCATCGGCGTTAAAGCTACACCCGTGATACCTTCCACCATATTTACTAAATTCAGACTGGCAGTTTCTTCAAAACGGCGGTTGATGCGGCCAAAAGAAACATGCGATAAATTTTTCAGCCATTCAAAATAAGAAACGGTAACGCCACCGGCATTGGCATACATATCCGGCACAATAATGCAACCGCGTTCTGTAAATGCTGCTTCTGCTTCCGGAGAAGTTGGGCCGTTTGCACCTTCTACAATAATTTTTGCCTGGATGCGGCCAACATTATTCGCAGTAATCTGATTTTCCAAAGCAGCCGGAACCAAAATATCGCAAGGCTGCTCCAATCCTTCCATCGAATTTTTAAACTCCTTCATCGCCAAAGGATAACCTAAAATAGAACCCGTAGCTTTCCGATGCTCAAAAACAGTATCCACATCCAGGCCATCTTCGTTGTAGATCGCACCTTCAAACTCGCAAATACCAACGATCAAAGCACCAAACTCAGCCAAAAATTTAACCGAATAAAAACCCACGTTCCCTAAACCCTGCACAATTACGCGTTTGCCAGTGATGCCGGGCAGCAAACCTAATTTTTTCATATCTTCTGCCACGCTCACACATTCACGGGTGGCGATGGCAACGCCGCGGCCGGTTGCTTCACGCCTGCCGGCAATGCCATGCAAGGCAATTGGCTTGCCGGTTACGCAACCTAAAGCATCACCCTGGCCGGGGTTCATCGTGGCATAAGTATCTGCAATCCAGCCCATTTCGCGTTCTCCGGTGCCATAATCCGGTGCCGGAACATCAATGCTTGGGCCGATAAAATTTTTCTTGATTAGTTCGACTGTGTAGCGGCGGGTAATGTTCTCCAGCTCCTGTTCAGAGTATTTTTTAGGGTTGATTTTGATACCGCCTTTCGCGCCGCCAAAAGGTACGTTTACGATGGCACATTTATAAGTCATCAAAGCGGCCAGGGCCATCACTTCATCTTCATTTACCATTTCGCTGTAGCGGATACCGCCTTTTGTGGGCGATTGATGGTGCGAATGTTCAATTCTCCAGGCATCAATCACCTCAAAGCCATTGCCTTTGCGGATAGGAAAACGGAAACGGTAAACGCTGTTGCAAGACCGTATTTGATCCAGCAAACCGGCATCGTGCTGCGTAAACTGTGCAGCATGGTCAAAAAACTGACAAACATCAGCAAAAAAGTGATTTTCTGTTTCAGACAGAATTATTGAATTACTCATAATAAAAGGTTGTTATGTTAACTGGTTTATAAAAAGGTGTGCAAATTTGATGCAAATTTTTTCAATTTCGCAATTACACCATCTTTATAAATTCAGCGTACATGTTTCACCATTCAATATGGTTAAGCAATTTTGGGGTGATAAAAGAAGCTTATTTTTCGCGTTCGATTTTTTTCAGGCGCTGATCAATGCTGAAAAGGTAAATGGCCAAACCGATAAACACGATCACGATGGTTGCGATTACTACATAAATTTTGCCGGAACTGCGCATCTGATCCGCCATTTCCACATCGTTGGTTTGCTGCGCGAACGAAAAAAAGGTCGATAAAAACAGCATCAGGGCAGATAACAATATTTTTTTCATCAGTTTAATCTATCGTATTTCTTTTGTTTTCAATCAGGCGAATGCGGTAACGCAAAGTGGCAATCCAAACGGCAATTAGCGGCCAGGCAATAAAAGCCGGATACAAAACCACGCGCATCCGGCTGTCCAGATCGTATTTGCCAAAAGCCGGGTTTCCACCGTTTCCGGGATGCAATGAATCAGTCAGTCTTGGCAAAATAAAAATCAGCACGATCATGATCGGGAAAGCAAAAATATTGTACACGGCTGATATTTTGGCCCGTTTTTGTTCTTCGTCGATGGAATTCCGCAGCACCAAATAAGCGCAATACAGCAGGAAAGCAATGGCTGCACTGTTCTGCTTCGGATCATTGCTCCAAAATTCACCCCAAGCATATTTTGCCCAAATCATGCCGGTAATCAACCCAAAAATGAAGAAAACCACACCGGTATTCACGCATTCTACCGCAATCAAATCATATTCTTCCTTGTTGGTACGCAAATATTTAATGCTGTAAAAAACGGAAATACTAAAAATTACCAACATTGCCATCCACATTGGCACATGGAAATACAGGTTGCGGATGGTTTCATGCAAAATTGGCAGCGCAGGCACATGGAAAAGCAAACCGGCAATCAGCGTATAAATTATCATGACGACGGCCAGGATTTTCCACCAGCTTTTATAAATAAATTTCATGCTCTGTTTTCTGCTGCAAAGGTAGCACTTGCAAATCATTTCAGGATATTTTACTATTTTACCTTATATTTTTAGGTGATAAAAGAAGCATAAAGCATTTTTTTGCGGCAATAAATTATTAACATTTCAAACCAAACAAAATACTGCTATGTTAGCATTTACAAAAATTGCAAATTAGCTGCTTATTGAATTATCAGTTTTACATGGATCAACGTTACAAGATATTTACCTGGCCTGCCCATCAGCAATATTTGTTTGAGTTGGCTCAGGGCAATTTTGATTTTTATGTTCCCCGCGGACAAAATACTTCTTTTAAAGAACAATTTTCTACCCAAAAAAATGTAACAGAAGTTGATCTTTCTAAGATAAAAAATCTTGATTTTGATTTGATTCTTTTTCAGGATGAAGAAAGTTATCAAACCGATCAATTTGAAGTTTTGTCTGATCAGCAACGGCAGCTACCAAAAATTTATCTCGAACACCATCCACCAAAACAACATCCCACAAACGCCAAACATTTTGTAGAAGATGTTGATGTTCAATTAGTTCACGTCAATCATTACAATGCTTTGATGTGGGACAACAACCAGCTCAAAATTTCGGTGATTGAAAACGGCGTACCCATTTCCTCAATTTCTTTTTCGGCTAAGGACGCGCAAGGTGTTGTTGTTTTGGAAGAATTTCCGGCAGATGAACGCGTAACCGGGGCTGACATTTTTAGGCAGGTAAAAGAAGCATTGCCGATAGCCGTAATCCAAATCGGGAAAGAGGATGTTTCTTATCAAAATCTGGCCGAAAAAATCAGCAATTATCGGTTTCTGTTTTGCCCGGATCGGTATGCCAGCCCGCAGTTTTCTGTTTTTAAAGCGATGATGCTCGGCATGCCTGTGGTTGGTTTGGCCACAACTGCTTTGCCAACCATTATTGAAAATGAAGTTTCCGGTTTTGTGCATTCCGACCTGAATTACCTGATCGGGAAGATGCAAACTTTGCTAAATAATTCTCAATTAGCCATGCAAATGGGTGCAAAAGCTCATGAACAAGCATCAGAACTATTCAATTCAAACCTCTTTTTATCAGCATGGAACCAGTTGTTTGCCCGTACTATTGCATCCCAGTCATCTGTACTGACCAAAATTTAATTAATTTTCGACCATGAAAAACAAGATAGCCTTTATTAGTGAACACGCCTCTCCATTGGCTATGCTGGGTGGCGTGGATAGCGGCGGACAGAATGTTTATGTGGGCGAACTGGCCAAGCATATTGCGCAATCTGGCTACGAGGTTGATATTTTTACCCGCCGCGATGATGCCCGCTTTCCAGAGATCGTGTCCTGGGTGCAAGGTGTGCGCATCATTCATGTAAAGGCTGGGCCTGAAAGTTTTATCCCGAAGGAAGACTTGCTGCAATATATGCCGGATTTTACCACGGAAGTAATTGCTTTTATTGCCCGCGAAAAAATGGATTACGCGCTGGTTCATGCCAACTTCTGGATGTCTGGCTTGGTAGCCTGCAATTTGAAAAAACAGCTGAAAATCCCTTTTGTAATTACGTATCATGCTTTGGGCCACGTCCGCCGCATCCATCAGGGCGATCAGGACAAGTTTCCGAAAGAGCGCATTTTGATTGAAGAAGAGATTGCCCGTCAGGCAGATCAGATTGTGGCCGAATGCCCTCAGGATCAGGAGGATTTAATTAATTATTACAACGCCGACCCGGAGAATATCACGATCATTCCATGTGGCTTTTGCCCGACAGAATTTTATCCGATTGATAAAAAACTGGCGCGGATGATCCTCAATCTGGAAACCAACGAAAATATTATTTTGCAGTTAGGCCGCATGGTGCCCCGAAAAGGGATTGATAATGTGATCCGCGCTTTGGTAAAAGTGAAGAAAACCGATACGCCGCTGCGTTTGGTTGTTGTGGGCGGAGAATCGGATAATCCGGAAACAGATCAAAACCCGGAAATGTTGCGCCTGAAAAAACTGGCTGCAGATCATGGCGTTTTGGCCGACGTAACTTTTGTAGGCCGCAAAAACCGCGACATTCTAAAATATTATTATGCAGCAGCAGATATTTTTATCACCACGCCCTGGTACGAACCTTTTGGCATTACGCCCCTGGAAGCGATGGCTTGCGGCACGCCAGTGATTGGTGCCGATGTGGGCGGTATCAAACATAGTGTGGCTGATAAAAAAACCGGTTTTTTAGTTCCGCCAAACAATCCTGATGTGCTGGCACAGCGTGTTTTTCAGTTGATTAGCAATAAAAAATTGCTGAACGATATGCGCGACAACGCTATCCGCAGAGTGAATGCTTTGTTTACCTGGCATAAAATCTCGGAGATGGCGATCAGCATGTATGAAAAAATCATCCATGGCAATAATTTACTGAGCGAAGAAGACAACCAGCTTTCCCTGATTGATCAGGCTTTTGATAAAGCTGCCGATACTTTTTTGCGGGCCAAAAGAGCTTTGCGCATTCCGGTTGCACACGCTGCCACACTGATTAGCAATGCGTTGGCAACTGATAAGAAACTATTGGTTTGCGGCAATGGCGGCAGTGCCGCCGGGAGTTTGCATTTTACTTCGGAACTGATGAGTTATTTTGAAAGCTCAGACAGGCAGGGCTTGCCCGTAATTTCGCTGGCTGCCGATACAGCCGTGGTTACGGGTTTTGCAAATGATATTGGTTTTGATGATGTGTTTTCGCGCCAGATCGAAACTTATGGCAAAAAAGGAGATATCTTGCTTTGCCTAAGCACCAGCGGACAATCAGTCAACATTGTAAATGCCATAAAAATTGCCCACAAAAAACAAATGACCTGCATTGCACTGCTGGGAAAAGGCGGCGGCGATGCGGCCACTTATGCGCATTTGAATATCATCGTTCCGTCCAACAATCCGCATCGCATTCAGGAAATCCAATTGCATCTTTTGCACACCATTTCGCGTTTGGTAGAAAATAATTTGTTTACCCGAAAAAATAAAAAAATAGGTGTTAAAAAGTCTGTTTCTCTAAAATGATCACCAATTTTAGGTCGATAAAAGAAGCATTGTGTTTTTTATCATTTCGACCGAAGGGAGAAATCTTATTTAAAAAACCTATATCAGTTTAAATAGAATTTCTCCCTTCGGTCGAAATGACAACCGTTTATCCTGTTGATTTTCAAAAAATGAACAAAGCTATTTTTATTGACAAAGACGGAACGCTTGTGCCGGATATTCCATACAATGTTGATCCTGAGTTAATTATTTTAAATGAAGGAGTGCTTGATGGTTTAAAATTATTGAAAGCACAAGGTTTTGTGTTCATCATGATCTCCAACCAATCCGGTGTGGCGCGTGGTTTTTTTGCAGAAGAAGCTTTGCTCAACGTAAAAAATAAAGTGCAGGACTTGTTAAAGGCTGCTGATGTTTTGTTTGAGGATTTTTATTGGAGCTTTAATCATCCGCAGGGAACTGTTGAAAAATACGCGGTAGAATGTAATTTCCGCAAGCCAAAACCCGGAATGATTTTGCAGGCGGCAGCAGAACATGCTATCGACCTGAAAAATTCTTGGATGATCGGTGATATTTTGAACGATGTGGAAGCCGGAAAAAGAGCTGGCTGCCAAACGGTTTTGATCGACAATGGCAATGAAACCGAGTGGATTAAGGGCGAATACCGGACACCGGAATACAAAGCCAAAAACTTTTTTCAGGCGGCAGTTTATATCACCGATGTGCACAGTACCGATGTAGGAATCTGATGGGAGCCTGGCAAGACTGTAAAAATATTTTGGTGGTCCGGCTGGATAATATGGGTGATTTACTGATGTCTGCGCCAGCCATTCGCGCTTTGAAAGAGAGTTTTGGCAGCCGGATCACGGTTTTAACATCTTCTATGGCGGCCGGGATTGCCCATCATATCCCGGAAATTGATGAAATTATTACGTTTGATGTTCCCTGGGTAAAAACGCACAATGCTTCTTTTAGCCATGAATTTTTGGTTTTGGCCGAGGTTTTAAAAGCCAGAAAATTTGATGCAGCTGTAATTTTTACAGTTTTCAGCCAAAACCCGTTGCCAGCCGTGATGCTTATTTATCTGGCTGATATTCCAAATCGTTTGGCTTATTGCAGAGAAAACTTGTATGATTTGTTGACAGATTGGGTGCCCGACCAGGAACCTTATACCTTGATCAGGCATCAGGTAGAACGGGATTTGGATTTGGTGAAAAGCATTGGTGCCACAACTGCCAATGATTTTTTATCGCTTGAAATACCGGATGCCTGGGAATCAGCCCAAAAAAAGTTGGATAAAAACAGCATCAATTTGCAAAAACCCTGGCTCGTTTTGCATCCCGGCGTAAGCGAAAAAAAGCGGCAGTATCCAACCGAAAAATGGATCGAAATTGGTAAAAAGCTGGTTGCCGATTTTGGTTTGCAACTCCTAATCACTGGTTCTGCATCAGAAAAAAAACTAACCGATGCGATTGCGCAAGGCATCGGCACCAATGCTTTTTCTATCGCCGGTTTGCTTAATCTGGATGAGTTTATTTGCTTGATAAAAGAAGCATCGCTTTTACTTTCCGTCAATACCGGGCCGGTGCACATTGCAGCAGCTATGCAAACGCCGGTTGTGGTGCTGTATGCGCAAACCAATCCGCAGCACACGCCCTGGAAAACGCCCTCAATAGTCCTTTATTTTGAAGTACCCGAAGCTTTGAGAAGCCGAAATGAAGTGCTGAAATTTGTGCAGCAACATCAGGAAAAAGCACCGGAAGTAATTGAAGTTGAGAAAGTTATAGAAGCAGTTTCTGCACTTCTGTCATTTCGACCGTAGGGAGAAATCTTCTTTAAAGCGATTTGTGTAATGCTTCTTTTATCGACTAAAAATTGGTTTTGCTGAAAAAAGATTTCTCCCTTTGGGGGAAGAAATGACAAAAAAATTTCAAGCTTATCGATCTTAATGCCCTTGCTTGGCCAAAGCTTCATAAATTTCGGCACTCAGCAAGCCGCTGCCGCCACCGTAATGTTGCAAAAAAATAGGCGGCGGATTTTGAGTGCTAAAAACAGCTTTCAATTTTTCCTCTTCCTGCGGATTGATTCCGGCGCAAAATAAAACGATTCCAACCGCTTGCTGATGAAACATTTCAATAGCTTCTTCATCTGTTCTGGCTCCGATACCGTTCCAGTTTTCATTGGTATTGATCAGCCTCAAAACAGTAGCCAAAATAAGCGGATCACGGTGGATCGCGAGGATGTTTAAACGGTGCATAGTTTTAAAAACGAAAGAAACCGGAAGATGTTTACCTTCCGGTTTCGGATTAATTTGAATAATCAAATAGCTTAAATGCTCATCGGTACGTCCATCAGCAATACTTCCGCACCAGCAGAGTTAGCTGTAAAACTGATCTGATCAGTATCCCAAACACCCAAACCATCGCGGCGGCCAAGTTGCTGGCCATCAATAGTTACATCGCCTTCCAAAACAAAAGCATACACGCCGTTTCCGGCTTTTTTTAGCTCATACCTGGTGTTAAAACCTGCATCAAATTTTCCCAAACTAAACCAAGCGTCCTGCTGCACCCAAACGCCTGCATCATCCGGATTGGGCGAAAGAACTTGCTGGAAATTATTGTGCCGGTCTTGCACATCCAGCGAAACCTGGTCATAACGCGGCGCACCATTTAGCTTGTTTGGGAACAGCCAGATTTGCAAAAACTGCACCTGTTCGTTGGCATTTTTATTTTTTTCACTATGGAAAACGCCTGTTCCGGCACTGATGATCTGCACATCGCCTTTTCGGATCACAGCTACATTTCCCAGATTGTCTTCGTGCTGCAAATCACCTTGCAGCGGAATGCTCACGATTTCCATATTGTCATGCGGATGGCTGCCAAAACCCCGGCCGCCGGAAACGGTATCGTCATTAAGCACACGCAACGCACCAAAATTCATCCGGTCCGGGTTATAATAATTTGCAAAACTAAAGGTGTGATAACTATCCAGCCAGCTATGATTTGCGTGTCCACGACTGCCTGCCTGATGAAAAATTGTATTTGCCATACTGTTTTTACGGTTAATTTTTTTTAAATAACCAACAACATTTTATTTGCCATTGATATAATTAACAGTACAAATATATGTGTTGTAACTCCTATTTTTTCTTGATTAGGATTAAGAAAACTGCTACTTTTTGCGCAATAATGAAGCCCGGATCCGGCTCAAAGCTTCCGGCGTAATGCCGAGATAAGAAGCAATCTGGTATTGCGGCACACGCTGAGGCAGCACCGGATATTTTTTGATGAAATTGAGGTAACGTTCTTCAGCAGACGCAGTTATAGTCGTAAAAAATCGGTTCTCCAGAACAGAATATGCCCGCTGTACCAGCAACCGAAAAACACGTTCCAGTTTAGGTATCTGCTGAAACAATAATTCTTTATTTTGATGAGTGATCTGCAAAAGTTCGGTTTCTTCAATGGTTTCAATGTAAAGCTGCGACGGGATTTGCTCTGTAAAACTAACCATATCGCTCACCCACCAATTTTCTACAGCAAACTGCAAAATGATCTCGTCGCCATTCGGATCAATATAATATCGCTTGAGACAACCTTTAATTAAATAAGCTTCAAAATTGCAAACCTGTCCTTGACTCAGCAATAATGTTTTTTTTCGATGCGTTTGATGCTGAAAAAGCTGATGGATCAAATCCAGTTCTTCTGCTGATAAATTAACGTAACAGGTTATATTTTTGTCAAATTCACTAAACATCGGCAAAAAACATTAGGGAACAATCAAATCCTGGTATTGCGGATGCCGTTTTAAATACACCTGCACAAACTGGCAATATACTTTTACTTTCAGCTTTTTTTCGCGGGCATAATCCAAAGCAAATTTTGCCAGATCGGAACCTACGCCCTGCCCTTCCATCGCTTCCGGCACTTCAGTATGCAGGATAGACATCGTATCGCCATCCATTTCGTAAGCAACCAAAGCCAGTCCTTCCGGCGTGTTCAGTTCAAACTGGTTGGTTGCTTTGTTTACACTAATCTTTTCATTCATTTTTTCAAGTTGATTTTATGCCGATAAGAGAAGCATTTGTAAAGTTAATGGCTTATAGTTAATGACTCATAGTTGATAGTTAACACCTATTAACTATTAACTATGAACCATTAACCATTACCATGATCTAAATTCTACTTATTTTGTTTTCAACAGTTTCAACAGATACGCTCCGTAACCGCTTTTTTTATACCGTTCGGCCATGATGCGCAATTGCTCCTCGTTCATAAAACCTCGCCGGAAAGCAACTTCTTCTATACAGCCAATTTTGGTATCCTGCCGTTTTTCGATCACGCGGACAAACTCGGTTGCATCACTCAACGAATCAAAAGTTCCGGTATCCAGCCAGGCCGTTCCGCGGTCCATCACGCCCACGTAAAGCCTATTGCGTTCGAGATATACCCTGTTTACATCCGTAATTTCATATTCGCCACGTGGAGAAAGCGGAATATCTTTGGCAATCTGCACCACTTCGTTATCATAAAAATACAATCCCGGAACAGCATAATTAGATTTCGGCTCGATCGGTTTTTCCTCGATAGAAAGCGCTTTAAAATCTGCATCAAACTCCACTACGCCATAACGCTCGGGATCAGAAACTTGGTAAGCAAAAATAGCAGCACCATCCACTTCATTGAATTTACGCGTCAAACGGCCGAAATTGGTGCCGTAAAAAATGTTATCGCCCAAAATTAAAGCCACTTTATCCTGGCCGATAAATTCTTCGCCAATTACAAACGCCTGCGCCAAACCGTTCGGCGTTTCTTGCACCGCAAACTCAAAACGGCAGCCTAATTCGCTTCCGTCGCCCAGCAAACGTTTGAAACTGGCATTGTCTTCGGCCGTGGTGATGATCAATATTTCGCGGATATCAGAATGGATCAAAACCGACAACGGGTAATAGATCATCGGTTTATCGTAAATCGGCATCAGCTGCTTGCTGATCGCTTTTGTAATCGGATAAAGGCGCGTTCCTGATCCGCCTGCAAGTATAATTCCTTTCATACTGTTTTTATAAGGTAAAATTTGGGTTGATTATTGATTTTGTAATGCTTGAATACATCGCTCCAAACTGTGCCGCCAGTAAGGGATTTCGATGCCAAAAACTTTCTTGATCTTGGCTTTATCCATTACCGAATAAGCCGGCCGCGTAGCTTTTGTAGGATATTCTGCGGTGCGGATCGGAAATGTTTTGACTTGTGTTTTGCTGATGTCAAAAATCCCTTGCGCAAAATCGTACCAGGACGTAACACCTTCATTACTATAATGATACACGCCGTAAGCTTCACTGCCGGATTCAATAATTTGCAAAACCGCCGAAGCCAAATCGATGGCGTATGTTGGCGTGCCAACCTGGTCTGCAATAATTTTCAGTTCATCACGGTCGTGGCCCAGTTTGAGCATCGTTTTTACAAAGTTGTTGCCATGTTCAGAATACAGCCAGCTGGTACGCAAAATGAAATATTTTTCGATGTACTCCGGGATCACCTGCTCGCCTTCCAGCTTTGTCAAACCATAAACGCTGATCGGTTCTGTCGGATCAGTTTCGATCAAAGGATGCGGCGTGTTGCCGGCAAAAATAAAATCCGTGGAAATCTGTACAAAAGCGACATCATGTTCTTTGCACAAAGCGGCAATGTTTTCGACACCAGTTTTATTGATTTTTCGGGCGAGGTCCAGCTCATCTTCCGCTTTATCAACCGCGGTATAAGCTGCACAATTGATACAATATTTGGGCTGATGCTTAGTAAAAAGCACTTGCAAAGCATCCGGGTTCAGGATATTGCCTTCCGTTTCATTTAGGAAAGCAATATCGGTAATATCCATTTCAGTCGCAACCTGCTTCAAACACTGGCCCAACTGCCCGGAAGCACCAAAAACAACAATTTTACTCATTTGGGTTGATTAAGATTTATGATAATTTATTTTTGCATGTATTATTTTAACAATCAATCATACCAATTTTTTGTACGATAAAAGAAGCATTACTGTTTGTTTAGTTTTCTGCGGACAAGGCGGCAAAATATTTATAAAACAACGGAATGGTTTCGATGCCTTTGTAATAATTAAAAATATCGTATTTTTCATTTGGCGAATGCAGCGCGTCGCTATCCAAGCCGAAACCCATCAATACTGTTTTTATGCCTAATTCTTGCTCAAACAAAGCCACAATCGGGATGCTGCCGCCGCCACGTGTCGGGATTGGTTTTTTGCCGAAAGCTTCTTCAATTGCTTTTTCTGCCGCACGAAAAGCAATGCTGGAAGTTGGCGTAACAACCGGCTCGCCACCATGGTGAGGCGTTACTTTTACTTTAACAGATTTTGGTGCGATGCTTTCAAAATGCTTAGTAAACAATGCCGTAATTTGGGTTGAAGTTTGGTTCGGCACAAGCCGCATCGATATTTTGGCTGAAGCTTTGGATGGCAACACCGTTTTGGCACCTTCGCCGATGTAGCCGCCCCAAATGCCGTTCAGTTCCAAAGTTGGGCGCGTGCCGGTCCGTTCCAAGGTAGAGTAACCTTTTTCGCCCCAGATCTCATCAATAGCCAAATCCTTTTTGTATTCCTGCAAATCAAACGGTGCTTCGTTTAGGGCATGTTTTTCGTCATCAGTCAATTCCATAACATCATTATAAAAACCGGGAATGGTAACGTGGTTATTTTCATTGTGTAAAGAAGCAATCATTTTGGAAAGTATGGTGATCGGATTGGCAACCGCGCCGCCGTAAACGCCGGAATGCAGATCACGGTTTGGGCCGGTTACTTCTACTTCCAAGTAAGACAGGCCGCGCAAACCGGTTTCCAAAGACGGGTTTTCCATGCTGATCATGGATGTATCGGAAATTAAAACCACATCAGCTTTCAGTTTTTCTTTGTTTTGCTGAACGAAAACACCCAGGTTATCCGAGCCCACTTCCTCCTCGCCTTCTATCATAAACTTGATGTTGCATAATAAAGTTCCGGTTTGCATCATCAGTTCAAAAGCTTTGATGTGCATGTAAAACTGGCCTTTGTCATCGCAGGCACCGCGTGCGTAGATTTTACCATCGCGGACGGTTGGTTCAAAAGGAGGCGTTTTCCAAAGTTCGAGCGGATCGGGCGGCTGCACATCATAATGGCCGTAAACCAAAACAGTTGGCTTTGCCGGATCGATTATTTTCTCACCATAAACAACCGGATAACCAGCAGTTTGGCACACTTCAACCTGCTCTGCACCTGCCTGGCGAAGTTTGGCAGCCACATATTCTGCTGCATCCAGCACGTCATTTTTATATTTAGGATCTGCACTTACCGAAGGAAAACGCAGCAATTCAAACAGTTCGGTCAAAAATCGGTCTTTATTTGCTTCAATGTATTCTTTAATTTCCTGCATCGATGTAAGTTTTAAGCAAACGTACACAAAAAATCAACTGATGCTGCTTTAGAAAAACACTGGTTTAACTATCACTCGCTCCAGATCATTAATGTAGATAACAAAATACGCATTAACCATGCAATTTAAACACCAAAAAAACATCTGTAAAAGAAGTATAATGTTTTAAGAATCCAGTTTCATGAAAATGATTTTGAGAATGCTTCTTTTACCATTAAATTTTTACATAAATATTTAACAAACAGGTATAATATAACTATATTCGTTAACAGGTATTCGGTTAAATTTTTATCATTAAAAATAAGTTTAAATGGCTTTGAACTCAATTCGTTTATTGCTTTTGGCTGTTGCAAGTTTCATTACAGCAGTGGCTTTCGGGCAAAAACCCAGTTGTTCTTTGTCTTCAAAATTATATAGTCAGGACAGTATCAACATTACCACATTTGGAGCAAGCACCGTAGCCGGGATCAATGGGTTGCAGTTTCAGGGATTTTTAAAATCTGATTTTGAGGCGTGCTATCTTGGTAAAACCGTAATTGTGGGCAATTATGGTATTCCTGGACAAACCACCACGCAAGGTTTAGTCAGGTTTGAATCTACCGTGAAAAATAAAAAAGGGTTCCTGCTGATTTTGATGGGCGTAAACGATGCTTTAGCAATTGTGGACAACAAAATGAAGATTGCTGAAACACAAAGTAACATGAATAAAATGGTTGAAATTGCTTTAGCTTATAACCTTATTCCAGTTATCGGGACGATCCAATATTTAAATGATGCAAACAATAAGCGTTACCAAAATGCCAATTTTGTGATCCGGCAGATCAATGCAGTTTACAAAAGAATTGTGAACAATAAAAAAATATATTTAACTGATATTAATGCTGTTTTGGGTCGGGATTTTACACTTTATCAGGATAATACACATCCGAATGTAGCCGGAAATATGCGTATTGCTTACGCTTGGTTTGATACCATAAATTCAATCATTGAGCAAAAGTTATTACTATCTGGCTTGAATCAAAACTATCCAAACCCTTCTGTTTCAAAAACTACAATTGGATTTAGCTTGTCTAAATCCAACAAAGTAGTTTTAACAATTTATAACATGTCTGGTGCAATTGTCAGAACACTTGCAAATTCATATTTCAATTCCGGTTATCATGAAATTGAACTTCCAACTACAGATATTGTTCCTGGAATTTACATTTATACAATGCAAACTCCAACAGAACAATATGTTAAAAAAATGGTTATCCTTGGAAGATAACCAAATATTTTTTTTGCAATTACTACTGTATAATTTTCAATATATTAATCATACGTTGAGCTTGGTCTTTTATCACCGCCACCACTCATTATAGTTTTTTTTGATAGCTCACTTGCTGGTGTTACATTTTCTTTTTTACAAGATACCATACAGATTGTTGCAAAAACAAACATTCCGATTATAAATTTTTTCATAACATTGTGTTTTTTAGTTGTAAACTTTTTATATCAGGTTTTACGTGATACTATATCTGTTAGTTACCATTTATAATAACAATTTAAGAGTTTTATATAAATAGTCTTTTTTCCCTTTTATTACTGCTAAAATTTACAAGTTGATTATTAAAGTACTGATATTAAACATATTAATGTTATCTGTTGTAAAAAATGGAGTTTATGGTTTTGTAAAAAATCGTACAGTTCAAACTGCTAAACCAACAGAGAGAATTGATTCTTTAAATAATGATGCTTTTGGTTATCGTTTAAATGATCCCGAAAAAACAATCAATGTTGCATTAGAAGCATTTGCTTCAGCAAAAAAAATAAACTATCTGGATGGAGAAGCGGAAGCCTACCGTATAATGGGAATTGGAAATTATTATTTAAGCTTATATGAGAAAGCCTTAGATAAATATTTGCAAGCAATAGCTTATTTTGAACAAAACAACAATTATAAAGGAGTAGGAAAAGTTTATAACAATATCGGCAACTTGTATTTATCGAATGATCGTGATAAAGCATTAGTGTTTTATAATAAAGCATTGGTTCTTGCAAAAAAATATGATACCGAAGAAGTTGCTGCAGGATTATACATGAATATCGGAGTTGTGGAAACCAAGAAGAAAAATTATAACGTTGCATTAGAAAAATTCCAAGTTTGTTTAAAACTGTTTCAAAAAGCAAACAACGAGGAGTTGATCATTCAATGTCTTCAGGATTTTGGTGAGGCATATAATGGATTGAAGCAATATCAAAAAGCAGAAGATGTATTGAATGAAGCCCTGACAAAAGCAAAAGCAAAAAACTTAAATTACACAGTTGCCGCTATCGAGCTATCTTTGGTAAATGTTTTCCTCTATCAAAACAAATTTGATGCGGCAAAAGAAGCATTGACAAATGGTTTTGAATATACCAAAACTTTAAAAAACCGCGATCTGCAAAATGATTACAATTACGCGTTGTATCAGTTGGAATACAAGAGAAAAAACTACCAGGCAGCTTTAGGTTATTTAAAAAAGAATTTTAGTCAGGACAGCGCTTATTACCGGCAATCGTTTTCAAAAAGGATATCGCTGGAGTCCGATCTTTTTAACCAGCTTGAAAACCGTAGAAAAAACGAACGTACAATTGCCCAGCAAAAATATGCGACAACGCTTTTCTGGGCAAGTTTTGCAGTTGCAGGTTTGCTGCTGGCAATGGTTTTCCTGCAAACCATCAACGTCAAAAGAAAAAATAAAACCAATCAGGAATTAACACGCTTGAATGCTGAAGTATCCAAACAAAAAGAAAATCTCGACCGCATCAACCATAACTTAGAAAATATAATTGATGAGCGCACCAAGGATTTGAAGTTAAAAAACAAAACTTTATCCGATTATTCACTACACTTATCGCATCATGTTCGCGGCCCGATCGCTACGTTAAAAGGCATTGTTTATTTGCAGGAAAACGATTTGATCGACCAGGAAGAATGTATCCAGCTTATCAGAAAATGCGTTTTTAACATCGATGAGGAAATTATCAATATCAACAAAATGCTAAATGAAAATCCTAAAAACGATAAAAGCAAAACATAAATTTTACCTGATAAAAGAAGTATTGCTGCCAAAACTCTGCGCCGGATTTTTAATTTTGCAATTCAATTAAGGAGAAGATTTTGGAATATTTACAAGGATTAAATCTTTCGCAAAGGGCGGCTGTAGAATGTGTTAAAGGGCCGGTGATGATTATTGCCGGTGCTGGTTCGGGCAAAACGCGGGTGATTACTTATCGTGTGGCGCATCTGATCCGTTTGGGTGTGGACGCTTTTAACATCCTGGTTCTAACTTTTACCAACAAAGCAGCCCGCGAAATGCGCGACCGAATCACAAAAGTGGTTGGCACAGAAGCAAAAAATATTTGGATGGGAACTTTCCATTCGGTGTTTGCAAAGCTGCTTCGGGTGGAGGCTGATAAAATTGGTTATCCCTCAAACTTTACCATTTACGACACCGATGACAGTAAAAGTTTGCTGCGTGCGATTTTGAAAGAAATGAACCTGGATGACAAATTGTACAGTGCAAACTTCGTTTATAACCGGATTTCTGCTGCCAAAAATAATTTGATCTCCTGGCAGGAATACCAGCTGAATGACCAAATTCAGGCGGATGATTTTTCAAGTGGACGCGGGCAATTGGGCAAAATTTACGAAACTTATGCTGTGCGCTGTTTCCGTGCCGGTGCAATGGATTTTGATGATCTGCTTTTTAAAACCAACGAACTGCTCAAAACACGCCCGGAAACACTGTACAAATACCAGAATAAGTTTAAATATCTGATGGTTGATGAGTATCAGGATACCAATTATTCGCAGTATTTGATTGTAAAAAGGTTGGCAGCCATCAATGAAAATATTTGTGTTGTAGGTGATGATGCGCAAAGTATTTATGCTTTCCGAGGAGCCAATATCCAAAACATTTTAAACTTTGAGAAGGATTATCCTGATCTGAACGTTTTTAAGCTGGAACAGAATTATCGTTCAACCCAAAATATTGTTAACGTAGCCAACAGCATCATCGCTAATAATAAAGATCAGCTTAAAAAAACGATTTATTCTGAAAAAGAACACGGCGATAAAATTAAAGTAATGCGTGCTTTCAGCGATAATGAAGAAGGCAAAATGGTGGCTGAAGGCATCATGACAGAACATGCCAACAAAGGCATCCGCTGGAATGATTTTGCCATTTTGTATCGCACCAATGCGCAATCTAGATCGATGGAGGAAGCGTTGCGCAAGCTGAATATTCCTTATAAAATTTATGGTGGATTGTCTTTTTATCAGCGTAAAGAGATCAAGGATTTGATTGCTTATTTCCGGCTGACGTACAATCCGCATGATGAAGCGGCACTAAAACGCGTCATAAATTACCCTAAAAGAGGCATTGGCGATACTACAATTGACCGGCTGATTGTGGCCGCCAACCAGCATCAGATCAGTTTGTGGGAAACGATTTCTGATCCGGCAAAATACCTGGATGGCCGAACAGCTACAACCGTAAGTAATTTTGTGGTAATGATCCAAAGTTTTCAGGTGATCACTAAAACCATGTCGGCCTACGAAGCGGCGTTGCATATTGCCCAACATTCCGGTTTATTGAAAGATTTGTACGAGGATAAATCGGTAGAAGGACTGAACCGCCACGAAAATATTCAGGAATTGCTGAATGGTATTAAAGAGTTTTCTGAGCGGGAAGACATCGAGGAAAAAGGCTTGGATGTGTTTTTGCAGGATATTGCGCTGCTTACCAATGATGACAATGATAAAAAACCAGATGCAGATACGGTTTCGCTGATGACGATCCACTCTTCCAAAGGGCTGGAATTCCCGCATGTTTTTGTAGTTGGGCTGGAAGAAAATCTGTTTCCTTCACAATTATCTTTAAACTCCAGGACTGATTTGGAAGAAGAACGCCGCTTGTTTTATGTAGGCGTTACTCGAACGGAACATAAACTGACCTTAAGTTATGCTACTTCCCGGTTTAAATTTGGCACATTGATTAATTGCGAGCCGAGCCGTTTTTTGGATGAAATTGATGCTAAATTTTTAGAATTGGATTACAGTGCCAAGCCAGCCAGCAGCAATCCGTTTTTTGATGACCCAAAATCCAGTTATGGCAGTGATTCTTTTTCCAAGCCAAAAGCAGCATCGCCCCCAAAAACAACTGCTGTTTTGGCCAAAGCACATATTCCGACAGCTGGTTTTGCACCATCGGATATGAACAAACTACAATCTGGAATGGAAGTAGAACACGAGCGTTTTGGCTTTGGGAAAGTGATTAACCTGGAAGGCAACAAACCGGATATTAAGGCAACAATATTTTTTAAAGAACTTGGCCAGAAGCAATTGTTGCTTAAATTTGCCAAACTTCGTATCATAGAATAAGTTTCTTTATACTATTTAAAGTATATTACCGCTTTAAATGCAAATCTTACCGTATAAAAGAAGTATTAAGATTAATATTAAAACATGACTTTTGATTATAATTCATCCCGCAGCAAGCTAATCCTTTCTGAATACGGCCGCAACGTACAGAATATGGTTAAATATATTGTTGCCCTGCCTACCAAAGAAGAACGCAACCGCTACGCCCATGTAGTGATTGATTTGATGGGTTTTTTGAACCCGCATTTGCGTGATGTGGCGGATTTTAAACACAAACTTTGGGACCATCTCAATATTATTTCCGAGTTTAAAATTGACGTAGATTCGCCTTATCCAAAACCTACGCAGGAAGCAATCCGCTTTAAACCTTCACCGCTAAAATATCCGCAGCAAAAAATTAGCTTTAAACATTATGGTAAAACGATTGAACTGATGATTGAAAAAGCCATATCGATTGAAGATGCACCGCGCCAACAACACATGATACAGGCGATTGCAAATTTTATGAAAATGGCTTACGTAACCTGGAACAAAGATTCTGTGGCTGATGAAACTATTTTGAACGATCTACGGATTTTATCCAGAGGCGAATTGCAACTGGAAGAAAACATCAACCTGAACCGGGTAGAATATCGCACACCGGTGGCACAAAACACCAATCGCCCGCGCGCCGGAAGCAACCAAAACCAGAACAATAAAGGCCGCCAAAATAATAACAACAACCCGCGCCATGCACAAAACAACCGAAACCGAACCAACAATAACCCAAGCGGCGGCAGAAAATTCTGATGCTGTTTTTATCGGGTAAAAATTAAAATATGAGTGCATTTGAAATATGGGGCGGCAAACCTTTAAAAGGAGAAATTATACCCCAAGGTGCCAAAAACGAAGCTTTGCAGGTGATTTCTGCCGTGTTGCTGACCGCGGAAAAAGTTACAATCAGCAATATCCCGGATATCAAAGATGTGAATAAGTTGATTGAACTTTTGGGTGATATGGGCGTAATTGTGGTGCAAACAGCTCCTGACACTTATACTTTCCAGGCAAATAACATCAACCAAGATTTTTTTAAATCTGATTCTTTTAAGCAAAAAGGCGGCGGTTTGCGCGGTTCGATTATGATCGTTGGTCCGCTTTTGGCACGATTTGGAAAAGCATCCATACCAAAACCCGGCGGCGATAAAATTGGTCGCAGAAGATTGGATACGCATTTTTTAGGTTTTGAAAAATTAGGGGCGCGTTTTGAATACAATGCTTCGGAAGAGTTTTTTGATGTAGACGCCTCACAACTAAAAGGCACCGATATTTTACTGGAAGAAGCATCGGTAACCGGAACGGCCAACGTAGTGATGGCAGCAGTTTTGGCCAAAGGAACAACCACGATTTACAACGCTGCCTGCGAACCGTATTTGCAGCAGCTTTGCAAAATGCTGAACCGCATGGGTGCAAAAATTTCCGGCATCAAATCTAACTTGTTAACGATTGAAGGTGTAGAATCTCTGGGAGGAACCGAACACCGCTTGTTGCCGGATATGATCGAAATCGGTTCTTTTATCGGTTTGGCTGCCATGACGGAATCTGAAATCACCATCAAAAATGTTCAGTTTCAGGAGTTAGGCATTATCCCAAATACTTTTGCCCGTTTAGGCATTCAGTTTGAGCTGCGCGGAGACGATCTTTATATTCCTGCACAACAACATTATGAAATTGATACTTTTATTGATGGCTCAATTTTGACTGTTGCCGATGCGCCTTGGCCGGGCTTTACACCGGATTTGCTGAGTATCGTTTTAGTAATTGCAACGCAGGCAAAAGGTTCAGTTTTGATCCATCAGAAAATGTTTGAAAGCCGTTTGTTTTTTGTAGATAAACTGATTGACATGGGCGCGCAAATCATTCTTTGCGATCCGCACCGCGCTACGGTAATTGGCTTGGATAAAAAAGTGAAATTGCGCGGTATCGAGATGACTTCACCTGATATTCGTGCAGGGGTTTCTTTATTGATCGCCGCTTTATCAGCCAAAGGAAAATCCGTCATCAGCAATATTGAGCAGATTGAACGTGGTTATCAGCATATTGACAAACGCTTGATTGCTCTGGGCGCTGATATTAAACGGATTTAAAATTCAAATTTAAGCTGATAAAAGAAGTATTCTTAATTATTTGGCAATGCTTCTTTTATCGCACTAAAATTGGTAAGCTTCAACTAGAGATCGCGTTAATAATATCGTATTGCGTGATGATCTTAAATTTTCCCTGTTCATCTTCCACTAAAACAGCTGTATTTTCTTTGTTGATTAAGGAAGAGATTTTATTGATCGAAGTATTCAAATCCACAAACGGAAACGGCGAAGTGATAATATCTTTTACCGGATGAGATTTTAGTGCCGGGTTTTCCAGCAGCGCATCCAAGATATCGCTTTCGGTAATTTTGCCGATGATCATTTCCTGTTGCGTCACCGGAATCTGCGAAATATTTAAGGTTTTGATGATATTGATAGCTTTGGAAATAGTTTCTTCGCTATCAATTGTCACTATTTCCTGGCCTGATTCTCGGCTGATAATGCTTCTTGCCGTCAGTTTTTCATTCTTTAAAAAACCGCGTTCACGCAGCCAATCGTCATTGTACATTTTGCCCACATAGCGCGAACCGTGATCTGGAAAAACAATCACCACCACATCGCCTGCTGCAAAACGGTCTTTCATCTGCATCAATCCTGCCACCGCTGATCCGGCAGAATTTCCGGCAAAGATGCCTTCTTTACGTGCGATTTCCCGCGTCATCAAAGCGGCATCTTTATCGCTTACTTTTTCAAAGTAATCAATCACCTCAAAATCTACGTTCTGCGGCAAAAAGTCCTCTCCTATTCCTTCGGTTATATATGGATAGATTTCATTTTTGTCGAAAATTCCTGTCTCTTTATATTTCTTAAAAACCGATCCGTAAGTATCAATTCCTAAAATCTGAATGGCCGGATTTTGTTCCTTTAAAAATTTGCCGGCACCGGAAATCGTTCCGCCTGTTCCTGCCCCAACAATTAAATGGGTGATTTTTCCTTCGGTTTGTTCCCAAATTTCCGGTCCGGTTTGTTCGTAATTCGCCTGCGTATTGGAAGGATTATCATATTGATTGGGTTTCCAAGAATTAGGGATTTCACGCTCCAAACGTGTCGAAACTGAATAATAAGAACGCGGATCTTCCGGGTCAACATTCGTCGGGCAGACAATCACTTCGGCACCAAACGCTCGCAACGCATCTACTTTTTCTTTAGATTGCTTATCCGTAGTGGTAAAAATACATTTGTAGCCTTTTACCACAGCAGCAATGGCTAAACCCATGCCTGTATTGCCGGAAGTTCCTTCGATAATCGTTCCTCCGAGTTTCAGTTTGCCGCTTGCTTCGGCATCTTCAATCATCTTTAAAGCCATCCGGTCTTTGATAGAATTTCCGGGATTGGTAGTTTCTATCTTGGCTAAAACTGTAGCTTTTATTTCTTTTGGAATAACATTGAGCTTGACCAAAGGCGTGTTTCCAATAGTTTCGAGAATATTGTTGTACCACATATTGTTTGAATAATTTTTGGGGGTGATGCTTCTTTTATCGGTATAAATTCGGCGTCAAAATAATTAAAACTGTAGATGTTTAACCGTCTGCCCGTGATTAATCAATTGTTTTAAGGAATCAATACCCACACGAAGATGCGTTTCCACATATTTTTCTGTTACGGTAGAATCACTTTCCGCAGTTTTTACACCTTCGGGGATCATCGGTTGATCGGAAACCAGCAGCAAAGCACCTGTCGGAATTTTATTGGCAAAACCAGTGATGAAAATAGTTGCTGTTTCCATGTCCACAGCCATTGTCCGCAAGCTTTTCAGATATTTTTTAAAGGTTTTGTCATGCTCCCAAACTCGGCGGTTGGTGGTATAAACTGTTCCAGTCCAGTAATCCCTGGAGTGGTCCCGAATGGTTGTAGAAATTGCTTTTTGAAGCGCAAAAGCGGGAAGCGCAGGCACTTCCGAGGGCAAATAATCGTTGGAAGTTCCTTCACCACGGATGGCTGCTATTGGTAAGATCAAATCACCAACATTGTTTTTTCGTTTTAAACCACCGCATTTTCCCAAAAAAATCACAGCTTTTGGATGTATCGCGGTTAACAAATCCATTACAGTTGCAGCCAAAGCACTACCCATTCCAAAATTAATAATCGTAATGCCATCAGCCGTAACACTTTGCATCGGCTTATCCAAACCCATGATCGGTGCGTTGTCATGCCATTCGGAAAACAATTGAATATATTTAGAAAAATTAGTTAAGATCACATATCCTTTGAAATCGTTCAGCGGCCGGCCGGTGTAACGGGGCAACCAATTGGCCACAATCGCTTCTTTGGTTTTCAGGCCGGACTTTACCGGGCTTTGAACTTCTTTTATTTTGTTGGATTGCTTTACGATTTCAGGATCTTTCTTAACGTCTTTTTCTTCATTCATAACGATGCTTCTTTTATAGCACAAAAATAAGCATAAAAAAACCCCGGCTTTAAACCGGGGTTTTTTTATGCAGCTTTTAGCTTCTTCAGATCAGATTTTTCAAACTTTTCCCTGGCATAATCCAGTGTTATATCAAGCTGATTTTGGTCTCGGTTGGATGGTATTTCAAACATCGCATCAATCATAATCGCCTCGCATATAGAACGCAGGCCGCGCGCACCAAGCTTAAATTCCATTGCTTTATCCACAATGTAATCCAAAACTTCATTGTCAAAATTCAACTCTACGTCTTCGTATTCAAACAACTTATTGTATTGCTTGATCAGCGAATTTTTTGGCTCGATCAAAATGGCCAGCATTGCCTTCCGATCCAAGGGATTTAGATAAGTAAGCACCGGCAAACGTCCGATCAACTCCGGGATCAGCCCAAATGCCTTCAAATCCTGCGGAGAAATGTATTTATAAAGATTTTTTAAGTCGATATCCTGATCGTCGCCTTTCATTTTATAACCAACTGTTTGGGTACGCATCCGGTTAGCAATTTTCTTTTCAATACCATCAAAAGCACCTCCGCAGATAAACAAAATATTGCTGGTATTTACGGTGATCATCTTTTGATCCGGATGTTTACGGCCACCTTGCGGCGGAACGTTTACCATGGTTCCCTCCAAAATTTTAAGTAATGCCTGCTGTACACCTTCGCCGGAAACATCACGGGTAATCGAAGGGTTATCACTCTTGCGGGCAATTTTATCTACTTCATCAATGTAAACAATACCACGCTCGGCCAAAGTAACATCGTAATCTGCTGCCTGCAATAACCGTGTTAATATACTTTCCACATCTTCGCCTACGTAGCCAGCTTCTGTCAAAACCGTTGCATCACAAATACAAAAAGGAACGTTCAAAACTTTAGCAATCGTTTTAGCCAATAAAGTTTTTCCGGTGCCAGTTTCACCAACAAGAATGATGTTTGATTTTTCAATATCCACCTCATCCTTTCCGATTTTTTGATTCAACCTTTTGTAGTGATTGTAAACTGCAACTGCCAAAACTTTTTTAGCATCATCCTGGCCAATTACATATTGATCCAGGTGCAATTTGATCTCCAAAGGTTTTAAAATAGCAGGAGTGTTAGGTTGCTGCGGAGATTTTACTTTCCGCAGCTTTAATTCTTCGGCCAAAATATCATTGGCCTGATTTACGCATTTATCACAAATATGAGCGTCCAGTCCGGCAATCAGCATTAAAGAATCTTGCTTGCCGGCACCACAAAATGAACATTTAATATCTTTGCTGGTTTTGCTCATGATTTTTGATTACTTATCAACCTTATTACTTTTCAAAACTTCGTCTACCATACCATATTCTTTGGCTTCTTCAGAGGTCATCCAGTAATCGCGGTCTGAAGATTTTTCAACCCATTCATACGATTGTTCGGAGTGCTTGGATATGATTTCGTACAATTCTTTTTTCAAACGCAACATTTCGCGCAAGTTGATTTCCATATCAGAAGCCACGCCTTGTGCACCGCCCGATGGCTGATGGATCATCACCCGTGAATGCGGCAACACAGCACGCTTTCCTTTTGTACCGGCACAAAGCAAAACTGCGGCCATTGAGGCAGCCATACCTGTACAAATTGTAGCCACATCATTAGAAATAAATTGCATCGTATCGTAAATCCCTAAACCTGCATATACAGAACCGCCCGGAGAATTGATATAAATCTGAATATCTCTTTTGGCATCCGTGGATTGCAGAAACAGCAATTGTGCCTGGATAATGTTTGCATTTTGATCCATTACGGCATCTCCCAAAAAGATGATTCGATCCATCATCAAACGTGAAAACACGTCCATTTGTGCTACGTTCAACTGGCGTTCTTCAATAATATATGGCGTCATGCCAGTTGGTAACTGTGTATTTTCTACACCGGCTATAAATTTATCTACATAAATGCCGTTGATGCGGTGATGCTTCACGGCATATTTTCTGAACTCTTTTTTATCTATTTGCATATTTTTATAAAAAAACAATGGTTATCCAATTCATCGTTTGTAGAACCGGATAACCATTAACTTTTTGGTTTTGTTAAAAGTTTATTCCAGCTTTTTAAACGCTATGTTATCGATTTCTTTTTTGTCTAAAGTAACAACTGTTTTGAGGTAATCAAAAACTTTCAGTGCTTTTACTTCTTCAAAAAGTTTATTTGCGTTGTCTTTATTTTGTAAAAATTGTACTGTGTACTGGCCTAATTGCTCTTCGTCCAAAGCTTGCGGGCTGTACATCCTGAATTGCGCATCCAAACGCTGTTTTGCTGCCTGGAAAACTTCTTCATATTTTATTTCGATGTTGTTATCCTTGATGATTTTGTTTTCGATTAAAGTCCATTTCAGGTTTTTAGCGAAATCAACATAACCATCTTCCAATTCCTGATCGCTCAGTTTTTCATTACTTACTTTCAGCCATCTTTTCAGAAACCCATCCGGCAATTCAAAATTTACTTTTTGTTGCACAAAGTTGTAAAGTTCGTCTTGCAATTTGCGTTATGCATCTTGCGCCATCATGGCTTCTTGCTCTTCCGCGATTTTCGCACGAAATTCTTCTTCAGTATGAACAACATTTTCACCAAAAATCTTATCAAAAAACTCTTGGTTTAAATCTGATTCTTCTAAACGGTTCACATTTTTTACCGTCAGCTGAAAATTTGATTTTAAATCAGCAGCTTCGGCTTCATCAATTTTTAACAAACCTGCAATTTTCGCTGCATCATTGTTAAAAGCTTTATTAATATCGAAGGCAACAACATCACCTTTTTTCAAACCAATCAAAAAACTTTTTACTTCTTCGTCTGCAATTTGTTCAATGCGGACAGAAGTTGTATTCGTGATACCACCTTCAAAAACAGAACCATCGGCAGAAAGCTGCTTCAATTCCGAATATAACACGTCATCTTCTGCCGATACGTCAGGATTTGTCATTTTACCATAGCTTCTGCGGATGTTTTTGATCCGGGCTTGCAATGTTTCGTCATCAATTTTGACCACATATTGCGGCACCACATCCGCAGCAGAAAAATCCAATGTAAAATCAGGTGCTAAACCTACTTCGTAATTAAATTCGTAATCTTCGTTAAAATCCCAGTTAAAAGCTTTGTCGTCGTCTGCTTTTGGCAACGGCTGGCCTAAAACTTCTAACTGATTATCAGTAATATAAGTATTTAAAGAATCAGAGAGCATGTGATTGATCTCATCAACCAAAATACTTTTACCATACATTTTTTTGATGTGCGCGACAGGCACCATTCCCGGACGGAAACCTGGCAGTTTTGCTTTTTTTGCCTGTTCTTTAATAGCTTTTTCTACGCGTGCCTGATAATCTTCCTGGTTGATTTTGATGTTTAAAACCGCGTTTAAATCATCTATTTTTTCTTGTGTGATATTCATGCTGATACTGTTTTTATATGATAAAAAAATTCCTCCGCCAGTTTTTAAATGACGGAGGAGAATAAGTGCGGAAGAAGGGACTCGAACCCCCACGCCGTGAAGCGCCAGATCCTAAGTCTGGTGCGGCTACCAATTACGCCACTTCCGCGTGTTTAGGATTTATTTTTTGCAAAAGTAAGGTATTATTGCAAATAATAAAATGTTATGTAACTATTTCGGATAAGCCCAATTTTGATGTGCTAAAAGAAGCATTGCTACCATTCCTATTGAAAGAGGGAAACCTTCTTTAAACAATTAAAGGTCAAACTATTTTGATGAAGAAACCAGTTATTAGCTATTAGGATAAAAACAATGCTTCTTTTATCGATATAAAATCAGACTATTACTTTAGACCGCTCGATCACTTCCCGATAATAATCTTCATACAAAGGCAAAATTAAACTCAGATCAAATTCTTTTGCCCGTGCCAAAGCATTTTCTTTAAACTCTTTCAAACGGTCATCATCTTCCAGAATATAAATTGCTTTTGCGGCCATGGTTTTTACATCGCCCACAGCTGTCATAAAGCCGGTAACGCCATCCACATTTAGTTCCGGTATTCCGCCGGTGTTAGAACTGATGACCGGAACTTTGCAAGCCATCGCTTCGAGCGCAGCCAAACCAAAACTTTCTGATTCGGAAGGCATCAGGAAAAGATCAGCAACTGACAAAATTTCTTCTACAGCTTCTTGTTTTCCCAAAAAACGAACGTTATCGCAAACATCCAGATCACGGCACAATTGCTCACACATCGAACGCTCCGGTCCATCGCCAACCATCAATAATTTGGATGGTATTTGCTTGTTCACAATGGCAAAAAGTTTGATGACATCTTCCGTACGTTTTACTTTTCGGAAGTTGGAAGTATGAACCAATATTTTTTCTCCGGAAGGTGCGATTGCTTTTTTAAAATGGTCTTTAGCTTTTTTGCTGAAACGCCTCAAATCAATAAAATTCGGGATCACCCGGATTTCGTTTTCTACGTCGAAAAAATTAAGTGTATCTTTTTTTAGGCTTTCTGAAACTGCAGTTACACCGTCAGACATGTTGATTGAAAAAGTAACAACTGGTTTAAATGTCCGGTCTTTACCTACCAGCGTTATATCTGTGCCGTGCAAAGTAGTAACAAATGGAATATGGATGCCATAGGTTTTTAAAATCTGCTTTGCCAAATAAGCCGCCGAAGCATGTGGAATGGCATAATGCACATGCAGCAAATCCAGGTTTTCAAAACGTACTACATCAACTATTTTGCTGGTCAATGCAATTTCATAAGGTGCATAATCAAATAATGGATATTTGGATACGGCGACTTCGTGGTAAAAAAGGTTTTCAGAAAAAAAATCCAGCCGGGCTGGCTGGTTATAAGTGATGAAATGTACTTGATGGCCATTATCAGCCAAGGCTTTACCTAATTCGGTGGCAACAACACCGCTGCCACCAAAAGTAGGATAACAAACAATACCTATTTTCATAATTTGATTTGTATGCAAATTTATAAGATTATAAATTGCATAACCTGTAAATTATGTAATATTACGGTTGAGAGGAGGTTGCCCCAGCAGCAGGCATTGCAGCTTTTGCAGCAGAAAGTTTAGTTTGCAACTCTTGTTGCTTTTTTTGCTTTTTGGCGATCTCTTTGTTCAAATCATTTATTTTGTTGTCAGTATTTTTTACATCACCGTTAGCACTTTTTGCATCTGATGATTTATTGGCCGCTTGTTTAGCTTTTTTTCTCGCTTTTCTGGTTTTATCATAATCCGCATCAGTTGCATTTTGCGCTTGCACGCTGCTTTGTTGTGCAGCTTGCTGCGCTTCCTGAGTTGCACTTGCTGCTTTCGATTGTTCTGTTGGCAACTTACCTTGTGCTGCCTGTAGCTTTACTTGCAAATCAGCGATTTCTTTTGTAACGTCTGCATATTGCTGACTTAATTTAACTGTATCAACATTTTTTTGGGAGAAAGCCTGCGTCGTTAATCCTAACATCGCAACTGCTAATACTAAAACAATTTTTTTCATAATCAATATTTAATTTTTTTCCTTGAAACACAAAAACCATGCCTTTTAGTTACTGTGCACCTTTTTGTATGGCTTCGTAAACTGCATCTTGTATTCTTCTGCGGATGCCCAGATCAGATAACTTATCTGTAACTTTTGGATTTACTCTATTAGATAAAAAAATATAAATCAGATTGTACTTCGGATCCACCCAAAAACAAGTGCCGGTATAACCTGTGTGTCCGTAAGTTTGATCGGAAGCCAAAACCGAAGGATAACGGGTAGAACGGTTCGGATCCCAGCGGTCAAAACCTAAACCGCGCCGGCTTACATCAGATTGTTTTGCAGTGAAAAGATCAACTGTTTCCGGCTTAAAATACTGCACACCGCCATAAGTTCCGCGGTTCAAAATCATCTGATATAAAATAGCCAGGTCATTGGCACTGGTAAACAAACCAGCATGGCCGGAAACGCCGCCCAGCAAACCTGCACCCTGGTCATGCACATAACCAATCAGCAGTTGATGCCGGAAGCCCTGATCGTTTTCGGTTGGAATAATTTGGTTTGGCGGGAAACGGTTCAGCGGCAGAAATCCAGCCGTTTGCATTCCCAGCGGCGCATAAAAATTTTGCTGAACATAAACGTTGAGCGGCGTGGCAGAAATCGTCTCCACAATTTCCTTCATAAAATACATGCTCAAATCACTGTAAACATATCTTCCTCTTGTTTTTAAGGGAGAATTGAGCATATCCGGCCAGATCACATCTTTGAAATAATCTTTTTTCAGATAAAAATGATCCGCTACTTTGGTTGGAAATGCTGCTGAAGAATCTGTACTTCTGTTTTCTGCTTTTAGTTTTTCCCAAGTGACAATATCGGGAACCATGCCCGATTGATGCGTTAAAAACTCGCGTACTTTAATATCGTTTTTATTGGTGTTTCGTGCCAAAGCCAGGTAACTCCCCGCGGTAGAATCCAAGTTTAATTTTCCTTGGTCATAAAGCTTCATCACGTCCATCGTGGTGGCCGATACTTTTGTAACCGATGCCAGATCAAAAATATCCGTGATTTTATCTTTCAAAGTATCGTTGTAAGTATGATTTCCATAAGCTTTGTTGAAAATCACTTTGCCATTTCGCGCTACTAAAACTACTGCTCCCGGCGTTGCTTTGGCACGAATGGCTTCGGCTACAATTGCATCAATATTGCTGTTTAAATTATCAGTATTGATGCCTGCATCTTCCGGCACAGAATAGGCCAGTCGGGTTTGTGTAGTCGTTGCACCATCGCCGCTTTGGTATTTTGAGGAAATCCTGGTTTGCAATTTTTGGTTGGAAGCAACTCCGCCAAACAAAATCTGCGCGGCCTGATTGGCTGCAATTGGCGAATTGATGGGCGACCATAGCAATACTCCTTTTAGCACATCAAATTCCGGCTTTAATTGTGTGGCACCAAAACAGGCTACAATCAGGTTTTTATGCTGATCTAAGGCAGATAAAAATGGCATCAAAGCCGGGTTTTTCAAATCCTGTTTATTCAGCTGTACAATTACCGTGGTATAAAATTTCAGGTCGAACAGCAGATTATTCAGGTTTTTATTCCCGGAATAATAAGCTGCATCAAAAGAAGAAACTTTGGCATATTTATTCAGCAGGCTATCAAAAACCAGCGTATTTTCAAAGTTGAAATGAACGCTGGCAAATTTTTGCTGATCCAAATTTTTGATCGGAACGATCTGGTTCTGATTGTTCAGCAAAACCGTAGAACTCTCAATGCTTTTTTTAGCAGCCAAAAAACCTTGGTTTTGCTGGTGCGGATCCGGAACCTGCGCGCAGGCCGAACTCATGGCCGTTATCGCCCATAATAATCCGTAAAATATTTTGCGGTTAACGTTTATATACATTTTCTCCGTTGATATAAGTTTGAAGCACTTTTACTTTCGGCAATTCGCTGCCTTTGATACGCATTAAATCCTGATCTAATAAAACAAAATCTGCCAGTTTTCCGGGTTCCAAACTGCCGCGGTCGTTTTCCTGAAAATTGGCTTTTGCCGCCCAAATTGTCATTCCGCGGATGGCTTGTTCACGTGTTAAAGCATTTTCCATTTGGAAACCGCCTTCGGGCAATCCCTTCAAATCCTTCCTTTCTACAGCAGCATAAAAGGTATAAAACGGGCTGATATTCTCTACCGGAAAATCTGTTCCCAACGGCAGCCAGCCATTTTGCTGCAACAATTGCTGATAAGCGTATGCTGTTTTTATCCGTGTTTTTCCTAAACGCTGCACAGCCCAATTCATATCCGAAGTAGCGTGCGTAGGCTGCACGGAAGGGATAATATTGTTTTCCCCAAAAAGCTTTAAATCTTCCGGTGCCACAATTTGTGCATGTTCTATCCGCCAGCGGCGATCATTTTTTCCTTTCAAAACACCGGCATAAATTTTCAGCATCATCCGGTTGGCAGAATCGCCGATGGCATGCGTACACATCTGAAAACCTTTATCAGCTAGCAACTTGGCCATGTCCTGAAAATGTTGCTTCGGGCTTCGCAAAAAACCATTCCATTTGGGCTGATCTGCATAAGGTTTCAACAAGCAGGCTCCTCTCGAACCCAAAGCACCATCGGCATAAACCTTGACCGAACTTACATTTAAACGCGGCGTTTTGATGGCTCCGTTTCGAAACAAAGCATCCAGGTTTTGCTGATTATCAGACAGCATTACAAACATCCTCATCTTCAAATCGCCGCGGTTTTGCAATTGCCGGATGGCATTTACCAAAGGATAATCCAGCCCGCAATCGGCAACCGTAGTCAAGCCAACTTCAAAACACTTTTGTTGCGCCTGCAAAAAGGAATCATTAACTTGATCGTCGGTAGCAGCCGGAATTTTATGCGTGATCAGATTCACAGCATTATCTACCAAAATCCCGGTCAGTTTTCCGTTGATGGTTTCAATTTCGCCGCCTGCAATTTTCTGATTGGGTTTGATGCCGGCAATATTTAAAGCCGCCTGATTGGCAATCGCGGCGTGGCCATCAACCCGGCTCAGCAAAACCGGCCGTTCCGGAAATAAAATGTCCAGTTGCTGCTTGTTCGGAAACTGCTTCGTTTTCCACCGGTTTTGGTCCCAGCCGTTGCCGATAATCCAGCCGTCAGTATTGTTTTTGGCATATCGCTGCACCGAATCTACAACTTTTGCCCAGCTGCCAATATCTTTTAGGTTGATGGTTTGCAAACCCATTCCGTACTCGTAAAAATGTGCATGAGCGTCAATAAAACCCGGAAAAACGGACTTCCCGGCAGCATCCAATACTTCTTTTGCCAAATAATTTTTCTCCAGATCAACGGTTTTACCAACCGCCAGAATTTTCCCCTCTTTCACCACAAAAGCTTCAGCAATAGCAAACTGTTTATTTACGGTATAAACGCGGGCATTTTTCACCAGTAAATCAGCGTTGTATTCTTTTTTTTGCTGACAGGAAAACACTGATAAAAGAAGCATCCAGCCACATACTGTTTTTATCAGGGTAAATTTGTTTTTTAAGATTGAAGAGTTGGTTTTGTTCATTTGGTCATTCGGTTTGGTATTTTCAGCTGTGTGTTTCGTTTGATTATGATTCTTAAAGTAATTGTCATTGCAACTTAAATTAAGCCCGTACAAAACTACATCTGCACGGCAAAGCTGCGAAGTTATGCGATCATTTTTTTAATTTAGCATCGAAAAAGAATTGAGCAAGATTAATGTCTGATATTATCCGCCTTTTGCCTGATGCTGTTGCCAATCAGATTGCCGCAGGTGAAGTGGTACAACGCCCGGCGTCGGCTGTAAAAGAATTGCTGGAAAACGCTGTTGATTCCGGTGCCGATAAAATCCAGCTGATTATAAAAGACGCAGGCAAAGCTTTGATCCAGGTGATTGATAATGGTTGCGGCATGAGTTTTACCGATGCCAGGATGTGTTTTGAACGGCACGCAACTTCTAAGATCCGCAAAGCGGATGATCTTTTTGCCATCCGAACGATGGGTTTCCGTGGAGAAGCAATGGCTTCGATTGCTGCAATTTCTCAGGTAGAACTGAAAACCCGCCGCCATGAAGACGAACTGGGCACGAAAATTTGCATCGAAGCTTCCGAAATTATCAGTCAGGAACCTTGCGCCACAGCAGCCGGAACTTCCGTTTGCATTAAAAATCTTTTTTACAACACGCCAGCCCGCCGGAACTTTTTAAAAGGTAATTCCATCGAAACAAGGCATATTCTTGATGAATTTCAACGTGTGGCTTTGGCTTATCCGGCTTTGTTTTTTACGTTGCACCTCGACGGCCAAGAGGTTTTTCATCTTCCCGGAGCTTCCTTAAAACAACGGATCGTGCACCTTTTCGGCAATAATTACAACCAAAAATTGGTGCCGGTTCAGGAAGATACGTCCATTATCAAGCTGGAAGGTTTTGTTGGGAAACCGGAGTTTGCGCGCAAAACCCGCGGCGAGCAGTTTTTCTTTGTCAACAATCGTTTTATCCGGGATAATTACTTGAATCACGCCGTGAGTTCTGCTTTCCAGGAGTTGTTGCAGGATGATAGTTTTCCACTGTACGTGCTTTTTATTTCCATCGATCCGGGCAAGATCGACATCAACGTTCATCCCACCAAAACCGAAATAAAATACCAGGATGAAAAAGCAATTTATGCCATTATTCGTTCGGCGGTAAAACGTTCGCTTGGGCAATACAACATTACGCCTTCGCTGGATTTTGACAGAGAAACGAGTTTTGACCAAATGATCAGCCACAAACCCTTGGACCAAATTACTCCTCCGGGCATCCGATTTAACCCGGATTTCAATCCATTTTCTGAGGAGGTAAAAACAGTATCCGATAAATCTTTTATCCGGAATTCTGCGGAACGGCACAAACCGGATTTCGTGCAAAACTGGGATACTTTGTACGCCATTACGCAAGGAAAAATTACTGAGCAGCAGGAAATCGATACGCAGCAAAGGCAGATTTCGGTAGATAACCGGCAATTGATTAAAGCCAGCGAGCGGCAATTATTCCAGATTCATAACCGGTTTATTTTATCACAAATCAAGTCCGGTTTTATGCTGATCGACCAGCAAGCGGCGCACGAACGGATTTTGTACGAACGATTTTTGCTTCAATTAGAAAATCATTCCGGCGTAAGCCAGCAAACTTTGTTTCCGCAAAGCATCAGCATGAGTACTTCGGATTTTGAACTGCTGAAAAGCTTGTTCAACGATGTGCGCGCTTTAGGTTTCGACATCCGGGAATTCGGAAAAAACACCGTAATTGTAGAAGGAATCCCGGCAGAACTAACCAAAGCCAGCGAAAACGAAATGCTGGAAAAACTGCTGGAAGGTTTCAAAAACAATCAATCAGCTTTAAAACTGAGCAAACACGATAACCTGGCCAGAACGCTTGCCAAAAATGCAGCCGTAAAGCCTGGAACGCGGTTTTCGCTAGAAGAAATGAACCAGCTGATCGACCAGCTTTTTGCCTGCCAGATGCCTAACGTTTCGCTCAGTGGCAAACCCGTTATTATCACTTATACTTTAGAAGAAATTTTTCAAAAATTTGATCGATAAAAGAAGCATCAGGCTTCTGCAAAAACTATGAATTTATTTGGACAATCGTTCTTTGCCAATATTCCGCCCGTTGTAAAAAACCTGCTGATTATCAATGTGCTTTTCTTTATTGCCACGTTGGTTTTTGGAAATATGGGTATCCGGCTGGAAAATATTTTGGGTGCGTTTTATTTCAATTCACCTTATTTTCGGGTTTGGCAGCCAATCACTTACATGTTTATGCACGGCGGCTGGGCGCATATTTTCTTCAATATGTTTGCCTTGTACATGTTTGGGCCGGCTATCGAATATTTTATGGGTTCCAAGCGGTTTTTCAACTACTATTTTATTACTGGTTTGGGCGCGTTAGCTTTGCAAATGCTGGTGCAAGCGATAGAAGTACATGGCATTTTGGGAAGTTTTACTTTCGATCAAGCAATTAACTATAATATTACGCCCGAAAATGGAGAAAAACTCCATGATATTTACGCTACACCAATGGTTGGTGCTTCGGGTGCACTGTTTGGTGTGCTCGTGGCTTTTGGCGTTTTATATGCCGAAACCGAACTTTATATTATGCTGATCCCGATTCCGGTAAAAGCAAAATACGCCGTAATTGGTTATATTGTGGTTGAATTGTATTTGGGTTTGAGCCAGCATCAGGGCGATTCGGTGGCGCACTTTGCACATTTGGGTGGTGCTTTGTTTGGCTATATTTTATTAAAAGTTTGGCGGTTAACACCGGACAAGCGATTTTAATTGATGAGCCGTTATCAAATGAAAACGATTTTAAAAGGATATTTTTATGTGGGATGAAATTCGTACACAGGTTTTCCGGTCTGGGAACCGGTTAAACCTACTGATTGGGGTTAATGTAATTGTTTTTTTGTTTCTGAGTTTGCTTGGGGTGATCGAAATGCTGACCACCCGCAACTCTGCAATTACCATGATTTTGAATGATTATCTGGCCGTGCCATCTTATCTACCCAAATTATTGGTGCGGTTCTGGACGCCTTTTACCTACATGTTCATGCACAGCGGTTTTTTCCATATCCTGTTCAACATGTTGTGGTTTTATTGGCTGGGAAGCATTTTTCAGGAATATCTGGGCGGCAAGAAACTGGTGGATTTGTATATCATCGGTGGTTTGGCAGGTGCTTTTTTATACGTGCTTTTTTACAATATTTTCCCTCTTTTTGCTGATGTAAAAACAGTATCCACTACGGTTGGTGCTTCGGCAGCGGTAATGGCGATTATTGTAGCTACGGCAACTTTGCTTCCGGATTATACCATTCAATTGCTGTTTTTAGGCAATATAAAATTGAAATGGATCGCGCTGTTTTATGTTTTATTTGATCTGATCAGCATTACCGGGCCAAACGCCGGCGGAGAAATTTCGCATATCGGCGGTGCCATTGCAGGCTTTTTTTATATCAAAAACATCCAGGGAAATACCATGCTGGGAAAAGCATTTGAACGAATTTCCAAGCCAAACACTTTGCAGGTTGTCTCAAAAAACTATGCTAAAAACAGTACTTTACGTTCAAAAGAAGAAGAAGTAGATTCTATATTAGATAAAATATCACATTCGGGTTATGCCAGCCTGACCAAAAAAGAAAAGGAAACCCTATTTAATGCCAGCAAAGATTAGATCAGCCCAAAAACTTTACCTGATAGATAAAGTAATTCTGTTTTTTAACCTAATTGCTTCGGTTTTTATCCTGTTTAGTTTGCTGGCCAGTGTGATTGATCCGCGCACTTGCTGGTGGCTTGCTTTCTTTGGTTTAGCTTACTCGCCGCTGCTATTGCTCAACCTTATTTTTTTATTGTATTGGGTACTTCGATTTAATAAATTAGTTTTCCTCCCGCTGATCAGCATTTTGGCGGGCTGGCCAATTTTGGTAAGCAGTATCAATATCCGTAGTGCTTCTGCTGACGGACCAAAAAAATCATCTGATTATTTGCGATTAATGACCTACAATGTGCATAGTTTTCAAGGTGTAGGCACAGGTGTGGTAAAACCAACACGGACAGAGATTTTACAGTTGATCAAAGACGAACAGCCGGATGTAATTTGCATACAGGAATTTTTTTCTCGCAAAACAGGAGAGTTTGCCATGGTAGATTCCTTGAAAAAAGTAATGCACACCAATTATTTTTACCGGTTTACGGTTGATGATATTAATTATGAAGGAAACGGCATAGCTGCTTTTTCTAAGTTTCCGATTGTAAATAAAGGCATGATTTCTTTCGGTGATCAAAATAGTACCAACCAGTGCATTTTTATCGATGTAAAAAAAGCAAACAAAATTATCCGCGTTTATGCTGTGCATTTGCAATCCATACGATTTATGCCGGAAGATTATCAGGTGATTGATAGTGTTGCAAAAGTAGAGGAATCCAATCTGCATTCTTATCGCAGAATTATGGCGAAGCTGAAAAGTGCCTTTTTAAAACGCAGCGAACAGGTTTATCTGGTCAAAAATCATGCAGCAACTTCACCTTATCCTTACATCATTGCCGGAGATTTTAACGATACGCCTGCTTCTTTTGCCGTCAATAAAATGTCTGCCGGTTTAAAAAATGCTTTTCGCGAAAAAGGATCTGGCTTTTGCACTACTTACAATGGTGATTTCCCGAATTTTCAAATCGATTATATCCTCCCTCAACCTAAGTTTGACGTGATAAATTATATCGTTTTCAAGAAAAAACTTTCTGATCATTATCCTGTCCGTGCAGATTTGCTGCTCAAATAAAGTCGAAAATCACCTTTTTATCTAAATTTGCATATGCAGCAACTTTCTGTTTATAATACTTTAACGCGCAAAAAAGAAAAATTTAAAGCCATCAATCCGCCGTTTGTAGGTATGTATGTTTGTGGCCCAACGGTTTACAGCGATGTTCATTTAGGCAATTGCCGTACTTTTATTTCTTTCGATCTGATTTTCCGTTACCTCACACATTTAGGTTATAAAGTACGATATGTGCGCAACATCACAGATGCTGGGCATTTGGAAGGAGATGCGGATGAAGGTGAAGATAAAATTTCCAAAAAAGCAAAACTGGCGCAGTTAGAGCCGATGGAAATTGTACAGCGATATACAGTTGATTTCCATCAGATTATGGAGGTTTTCAACGTAAAACCGCCCAGCATTGAACCAACTGCAACCGGCCATATTATTGAACAGATTGAATTGGTTAAAATTATTTTGGAAAAAGGTTTGGCTTATGAGGTAAATGGTTCTGTGTATTTTGATGTAGAAAAATACAATGAAAACCATGATTACGGTATTTTGAGCAACCGGAACCTGGAAGATATGCTCAATAACACGCGCAATTTGGGCGGCCAGGAAGAAAAGCGTGGTAAGCTGGATTTTGCATTGTGGATTAAAGCAAAGCCGGAACATCTGATGAAATGGCCTTCGCCCTGGAGTTTGGGTTTTCCAGGCTGGCATTTGGAATGTTCGGCTATGAGCAAAAAATATTTGGGCGAACAATTTGATATTCATGGCGGCGGAATGGATTTGGCTCCTACACATCACACCAACGAAATCGCACAAAATGAAGCTGCTTGCGGAAAAATGCCGGCCAATTATTGGATTCATACCAATATGCTTACTGTAAACGGACAGAAAATGTCTAAATCTTTGGGTAATAGTTTTTTACCTGAAGAGTTGTTTTCAGGCAATCATTCGCTGCTAAATAAAGGATATAGCGCGATGACGGTAAAGTTTTTTATGTTGCAGGCGCATTACCGCAGCACACTGGATTTTTCTAACGAAGCTTTGGAAGCATCCGAAAAAGGTTTTAGAAGGATGATGAATGCTTTTGCACTCGCCCCAAATCTAACAGCATCAGAAAGCGGAGAAATTGAAATTGAACCTTTGAAACAAAGATGTTATGAAGCGATGGATGACGATTTTAACAGCCCGGTTTTGATTGCTGAATTGTTTGAAGTTTGCCGGATCGTCAATTCCATCCAGGATAAAAAACTAAAAATCGACCAGCACAACCTGGAGCTGTTGCAGCAACTTTTACAGCAGTTTGTTACTGATGTTTTGGGTTTGAAAGATGAATCTGCTGCTTCAGACGAATTGCCAAAAGTGCTTGACTTTGTAATAAATTTACGCAGCGAAGCAAAATTAAACCAGGATTATGCTACTTCCGACAAAATCCGGCAAGGAATGCAAAAGATTGGTTATCAGCTGAAAGACAGCAAAGAAGGAACCAGCTGGACAAAAATTTAATAATTTATTCCAAAAAAAGTATGATAAAAACAGTATCGACTTAATTTATGAAAAACTGATTCTTAAAAAAGCACGATAAAAACAGTATCAGCATAATAATAAAATTACACAGATCAAGTTTAATGTTGCATCACTGATTTTGCATCATTACGATGTTCTGAAAACTGCCCGCATCAGGAAAAAAAATTAATAACTTGCGGCTCTATTCCTTATCCTTATGAAAAAACTATCCGTTGCAATTGTGGCTTTTTTATGCTTTACGCAATTGGCTGAAGCACAAAAAACGGCACAAACTAAAACCGTATTAGAAGCTGAAAAAGATTATAACAAAGCTGTTTCGCAAAAAGGGATCCGTGATGGTTCACTTGCTGTTCTGGATCCGGAGGCGATTATTTTTAAACCGGAACCTGTTTCAGCCAAAACTTTTTATACCAATAGCGAAAAAACTGCCGGAAAACTAACCGTTACACCAAGTATTGCACGTATTTCTGCCAATGGTGATATTGCTTTTACGGCTGGTTCTTACACAATCAAAAACGGTACAGATGATATTGATTACGGTGAATATCTTTCCATTTGGCGGGCAGATTTGTACGGCAAATTGAAGTTGCTGTTCAATATCGATATGCAGCATCCGGAAACGAAAGAAACGCAGAATGTTGATTTTAAAGATCCGGTTGTAGCGGCAACACGCATTATCAATAAAGATCCTTTCAATGGCCGTAATATCATTATCACCACAGATAAACTATTCAATACATCGCTAAACTTCTCTTCCATTCCAGCTTATAAAGAATTTTTAACGTTGGATGGCCGGTATTTTTTCCCGGGTTTTGAACCGGTTGTTGGCCAGGATAAAATTTTGCAGTTTGTGGGCAATCAGGCTATTTCGATTGAGGCTTTAAATACTGGTGCCGGCCGTGCCATCAGCAGTGACCTGGCTTACAGTTATGGTAAAGCCAAGATCAAAAAAGGAGAGATCACGAATAATTATAACTATATCCGCATTTGGGAACCCGATAAAGCACACAAATGGAATATATTGGTAGAGATGTTTTCGCCTATCGAAAAATAGGTGATAAAAGAAGTATCTGAAAAAGGAAAGGCCGCTAAATTAGCGGCCTTTCCTTTTTGATCAAAACAAATAATTTATCAAAATAACTGTTCAATAATTTGATCGGCAGACAGTCCTTCTGCTTCTGCCCGATAGTTCCGCACAATACGATGGCGTAAAATTGGTTTGGCCACAGCCTGCACATCTTCAATATCCGGCGAATATTTTCCGGAAACAACAGCATGGCACTTCGCACCTAAAACTAAAAACTGTGAAGCCCGCGGGCCTGCACCCCAGCTTAACAATTGGTTTACTTTTGGTGTGGCCAAAGCTGTATTCGGACGAGTTTTTGCAGCGAGCCTTACTGCATATTCCAACACATGATCTGTTATCGGAATATTCCTAATCAATTGCTGATAATATCGAATCTGCTCTGCATTGAGCAATTTTTTCACCTGATTAACAGTTGTGCCGGTTGTGTTTTTAACAATATCTAATTCTTCTTGAAAAGAAGGGTAATCCAATGAAATATTAAACATAAAACGATCCAACTGCGCTTCGGGCAAAGGATAAGTCCCTTCCTGCTCAATCGGGTTTTGCGTGGCCAGTACAAAAAACGGTTTATCCAGCTGATGCGTTACACCGGCAGCTGTAACCGCTTTTTCCTGCATGGCTTCCAGCAAAGCGGCCTGCGTTTTTGGTGGTGTCCGGTTGATCTCATCAGCTAAAATAATATTAGAAAAAATCGGGCCTTTAATGAATTTGAAATTGCGGTCTTCACCTAAAATCTCTGAGCCGATAATATCAGAAGGCATCAAATCTGGGGTGAATTGGATACGGTTAAAGCTCAAATCCAAAACCTGGGCTAAAGTTTGCACTAACAGGGTTTTGGCCAATCCCGGTACGCCAACCAGCAAGCAATGCCCGTTACTAAAAATACCGATCAGAACAGATTTGACTACTTCATCCTGCCCGATGATAATTTTCCCGATTTCCGCTTTTACTTCACTAAATAATGCAGATAAAGCATCAGCAGCTTCTACTTCCGAAAGGTGTTGCATAATTATTTTGCCTGAGCCGAAGCTGTGGTTACTACCCAGGTTTTAAGCTGATCGCAGGTTTGATATTCAGGATCAATATTGATAAAAGTTTCTTTCCGTCGTTTTTCAAACCATTCGCTTACTGTTCTGCTGGTTTTACTTTCTGCAGCAGCATCTTTTAGCTTTGGAAAATCCTGAGCTAAATTTGCTTTGTGCGCATCCGTTTTAGATTTCAAAAATAAAATTTTATAGCTTTTCTTATTGTTTTGTGATGTGAACAATGACGGTTTTGCAATACTACCAACTTTCATCGTATCAACTACTAAAGCAATTTGAGGGTCTAATTTATCAGTCGGGATAAAAGTAGAACGGCTTTGCACGTCTTCCGTATTCAGCATCATTCCACCATTATATTTAGTTTCATTATCATCAGAATAATAGGAAGCTGCGTTAGAAAAATCTAACTTCATAGTTTTAATCAAATTGTAAATACTATCAGCTCTTATTTTTGTCCTTTCCAAACTCGCTTGGGTAATTTCCGGCACAATCAATATATGTCTTACATGCACTTGTTCTCCCCGGCGTTCAATCACCTGCAAAAAATGGAAACCAAAATCGGTTTCAAAAACCGGTGAAATATCTCCGGCTTTAAGTTTAAAAGCCATCGCCGCAAATTCTCTCACAAAGGTAGAACGATCTGCAAAACCCAAATCTCCGCCAGCAGGCGCAGAACCCGGATCCTGAGAATACAAGGTAGCCAATGTTGCAAAATCCTCTCCTTTTTTTATCCGTTCGCGTAGTGCTTCTGCTTTTTCACGATAAAGCTGTTTCTCATCTTTTGATAATTTTGGGTTGAAAACGATCTGCGCAATTTCAACTTCTTTGTTAATAGAGGGCAAACTATCTTTTGAAATGGCATTAAAATAATTTTTTACATCCTGCGGCGTTACACTGATTTTTTCAGTGATTTTTTGCTGCATCCGCTGCGCAGTAAGTTGTTCGCGCATATCCGGGCGAATTTCATCTTTGTATTGAATAATAGATTTCCCCAAAAAAGCTTCCAGTTTTTCCTGTCCGCCGGCACGTTGTATGTAATTCCGCATCCGTCTATCTACCTCATTATCAACGTCGTCATCTTTTACAATCACACTATCAATAACGGCTTGTTGTGCTAGTAGTTTTTGCGTGAGCAATTGCTGCAAAACCTGACATTTTATTGCTGGATTTGGCTGGTTGCCCTGAACCAAATAATTATCGTATTCGCGTTCAATATCAGAATTTAAAATAATGCCGTTGCCCACAACTGCGGCAACTTTATCCAATGATTTTTTTTGACCCAAAGCTGTAAAAACACTCATCACCAAACACAGGATCAAAACCGTAAACTTTCTCATATTATCAAAAATGGTGTTTTACACATGCTGTTTTTACCATGTATAATTTGTTAAATTTCGTAAAAATTATTCAGCTCTCCGCACTTATTTTGCTGATTTTACTTAGCTGCAATATTCCTAAATTTATGTTGAAGCCAGAAATTGTTTAACTATTTTTAACCAAAATTACGGCATGACAACAGAAAACATAGCAGCATTGCAAATTTTGATGGATGACGATCTGTACCTGACTCAGGCAGATTTGCAGCAGAAAAATTTTGTAGCTGTTTTGCTTGAACCGGAAATTAATATTTTGGAAGAACCAGTAACTCGGGAAATTGGGTTTATAGGAAAAAATTTACAAAACTTCCTGATTTTAACAGAAGAAGTTATTCAAGACAATCATTTAAAAGCTTTAGAAAATACACTTTTGCGCAAGCAGTTAACTTTGGAAGATGTTGCCATGGTGAACGTTTCAGCTTATAATAATTTAAGTTTTGAAGAATTGAATGCTTCTTTTATGCCACAAAAATTGGTTTCTTTTGGCTTGAATCTGGAAACAATTCATCTGCCCAAAACAGAGTTGAACCAAATTACAATCTTTGAAAATTGCCGAATTTTGTACACTTACAATTTTGATGAAATGTTGGGCAATAAGGAAAAAACAAAAGCTTTCTGGGAACCGATGAAAAATTTATGATTAAAGAACTTGTTTTCGCCACCAACAATACACATAAAATTGAAGAAGTAGCTGATGCAGTTGGCAATCAGTTTAAAATTTTAAGCTTGGATGAGATCAATTGTTATGATGAAATTGAAGAAACCGGAACAACTTTCAAAGAAAATGCTTCCCTCAAAACCCAGTACATTTTTGACAAATATGGGTTAGATTGTTTTGGTGATGACAGCGGCTTGGAAATAGAAGCACTAAACGGCGAACCGGGAGTTTTTTCTGCCCGCTATGCAGGGAAACATGGCGATCACGAAGCAAATATGCAACACGTTTTAAAACAACTAGAAGGTATTTCCAATCGAAAAGCACAATTTAAAACTGTCATTTCTTTAATTTTGCAAGGCCGGGAGTTTTGGTTTGAAGGAACTGTTTCCGGCACAATCCGAACTGAGATCTCCGGTAATCAAGGCTTTGGTTATGATCCGATTTTTCAACCTGATGGTTATGATGTAACTTTTGCAGAAATGCCCACATCCGAAAAAAACAGGATCAGCCATCGTGGCAAAGCCGTAGCGCAATTAATTGATTTTTTAAGGCAATTGTACTAATGCTTCTTTTAGTGCATAAAAAAAGCTGCTTTCGATTTGTTGAAAGCAGCTTTTTAATTTATACTAAAACTTTTATTTCACTTCTTCAAAGTCAACATCAGTTACAGAATCAGCTTCAGTTCCTGCTTGTTGATTTGGATTTGCCTCTCCGGTTGGCCCGCCTTGCGCAGCACCATCCTGGGTAGCTTTGTACATTTCTTCTGATGCAGCATTCCAAGCATTTTGCAATTCAGTTTGCGCTGTATCCATGTCCGCTACATTCTTTGCAGCGTATGCTTCTTTTAGCTTAGCTAAATTGGATTCGATAGGTGCTTTTTTATCAGCAGAAATTTTATCACCGTACTCTTTCAGTTGCTTTTCTGTAGAGAAAATCAAAGCATCAGCGGCATTCAGTTTTTCAACTTCTTCTTTTGCTTTTTTATCAGCATCGGCATTGGCTTCTGCTTCATCTTTCATTTTTTTAATGTCAGCGTCAGTTAAACCGGAAGAAGCTTCAATACGGATTTTTTGCTCTTTGCCGGTTGCTTTATCTTTTGCAGATACATTTAAAATACCGTTTGCATCAATATCAAAAGTAACTTCTACTTGCGGTATACCACGAGGTGCAGCCGGAATCCCATCCAGGTGGAAACGGCCAATTGTACGATTTTGAGCAGCCATCGGGCGTTCTCCTTGCAAAATATGGATTTCTACAGAAGGTTGATTATCAGAAGCAGTAGAAAAAGTTTCTGATTTTTTAGACGGAATTGTTGTGTTTGATTCGATCAATTTCGTCATCACGCCACCCATCGTTTCGATACCTAAAGAAAGCGGGGTAACATCAAGTAATAATACATCTTTAACTTCTCCGGTCAGTACACCGCCTTGAATGGCAGCACCGATAGCAACAACTTCATCCGGGTTTACACCTTTTGAAGGTGCTTTTCCAAAGAATTTTTCAACAGCTTCTTGGATTGCAGGAATACGGGTTGAACCACCAACTAATATAATTTCGTCAATATCAGAGGTGCTATAACCGGCATTTTTCAATGCAGTACGGCAAGGTTCAATTGTTCTTTTGATTAAACTATCAGCCAACTGCTCAAATTTTGCACGGGTAAGACTTTTTACCAAGTGCTTTGGCATACCATCAGCAGCAGTAATATAAGGTAAATTAATTTCAGTTTGAGTAGAACTTGATAATTCAACTTTCGCTTTTTCAGCAGCTTCTTTCAAACGTTGTAAAGCCATTGGGTCTTTCCGCAGATCAATCCCTTCATCACTTTTGAACTCATCTGCAAGCCAATCAATTATTACCTGATCAAAGTCATCACCACCTAAATGCGTATCGCCATCAGTTGATTTAACTTCAAAAACACCATCACCTAATTCTAAAATAGAAACATCATGTGTACCACCACCACAGTCAAAAACTGCAATTTTCATGTCTTTGTGTGCTTTATCCAAGCCATACGCCAAAGCAGCTGCAGTTGGTTCATTGATGATACGGCGTACCTTTAAGCCCGCAATTTCACCTGCTTCTTTAGTAGCCTGACGTTGGGCATCATTAAAATATGCTGGAACCGTAATAACTGCTTCTGTTACCTCAGTTCCTAAAAAATCTTCAGCCGTTTTCTTCATTTTTTGAAGGATCATTGCTGATATTTCTTGTGGTGTATAATTACGATCACCAATAGCAATTCTTGGCGTGTTGCCATCACCTTTAACTACTTTATACGGTACACGTTCTGCTTCCTTGGTAACCTCGTTAAAATTATTACCCATGAAGCGCTTAATAGAAGATATTGTTTTGGTTGGATTTGTAATAGCCTGACGCTTTGCAGGATCACCTACTTTGCGTTCGCCATTATCTATAAATGCCACAACAGAGGGTGTTGTACGCTTTCCTTCACTGTTTGCAATAACAACAGGTTCGTTTCCTTCCATTACTGCAACACAGGAATTAGTTGTTCCTAAGTCGATTCCAATAATTTTAGCCATAATATGATTGATTTTATTTAATACTCGTTTAATAATATATACTGGCTGAACAAGCTATGTGCCAATACACGTTTGTCAGTTGGAAAATAATCAGAATAACTAACCCTCAACGAATTTGAAATATTAGCAATGACAGTTTGGCAGAATTTAGGAATAACTTTTATTCTAATTATTCAACCAGCCTGTTGCATATTGTAACACATTATCCTTTTTATCTGATAAGCTTTTAACTACATAATCAGGAATTATTGGGTCTTTATTAGTTTTATCATTATTAGGCCTTACCCATAGTGTTGTTGAAGTAAAAGCCACAAAACCCGTTTGCGGTAGTTTAATATCACAAAGTTCACCATAATCATTTCCTGGCTCACCTGTCGGTTCGCCTATTAGAGTAGCAAGTTTATAATCTTTAATTGTTGCAGCAAGCATATTAGCACTAGAAAAAGTGTAGGGTCCAATCAAAAAACAAACTTTTCCTTTAAAATTATTCGATTTATTGCTTGGTTTCTCCATGCGATCTAAACCTGTTTCAAAAAATGCTCCATTTGGCATTTTTAAATAATTACCATAATCGTTTCCATAGAGTTTTAAATTTCGTGTGACCTGATTTTTAAATTGCTGGCTTACTTTTCGCTCGCTTTCACCAGCCATTCTGAAAGGTTTATCTGTAATATAATTTAACAACTATCTACCTAAAGCCGAATTGCCACCACCATTTTCCCTTAGATCAACAATCAATTTTTGAATACCTTTAACATTTAAAGTATTAAAAACAGAATCGCAAAATTTCACAAAACCATCATAATTATACATTGATTTAAAGTTTAAATAACCATAAGTGTTATTTTTAATTGTAAATGTGTATGGAGTTATGTTGAGTGGTTTTACAATTGCTGCAAAATAATTACTTTCACTAATGCTGTTAACTACCGTAGTCATTTTGACGTTACTTGAATCCATATATTCAATTTTATAAGGTTGTGTTATTCCAATAACCGTTAAATAAAATCTAAAATACTTAATGGATGAAACTTGCTTAAAGGATGGTAAACCTCCTTTTAATGCAACTATTTGTTGAAATATGCTTTCAGAAGATTGACCATTAATTGTAACAACCCTTATATTTTGTATATTAGAATTAGTCGAGATTATATTTGCGTAATATAGTTTGTCAGTATAATCAGTAACTTCTAAAGGAATGGATTGAAATGAACCTGCATTTATTTTCTTTTTAAGTTCTGGTGGAAGATTTACTCCGGTATGACCTTCATTTATATAAGCAGTTGCAATAGAGAAAATACGATAAGCCATTAATGTAGAAAGCGAATCGGGCAAAGTATTTATTAGTGAATCGATTCTTTTTTTTAATTGAAGATGAGAAATTGAGTGATATAAGTTAGGATGAATATCTTCAGCATTCTTAAATAAGTAACTAATATCTTCAACTACTTGCATTTTAGAATAACTTACAGAGTTCTGTGCTTTTAATTTTTGAAGCGATAGAAACAGTAATACTTGAATCAAAATAGCAAATTTCATAATTCAATAAGAATGATGATTACAAAAAGCAATATAACAAAAAAGCCCTGATTTTTAATCAGAGCTTTTAAATATTATGTAATAAGAACAAACTTTTTTACAGTTCTTCGTCCGGTGCCAGTGGCTCGCCAGCAGAGGAAGGATTAGGAATTGAAGTAGCTGGCATACTTTGATCTATTGGAGAATCAATACCACCTTCTGGTGAATTAACGTTGCCATCTGCCTTATTGCCACGGCCAGAACCACGACGACGCGTTGATTTCTTTTCTGTCGCTGCTACAGTTCCTTTTGTGTAAACTGTATTGTAATCAACCAATTCAATAATTGCCATTTCAGCATTATCACCTAAACGGTTTTCCATCTTCACAATTCGGGTGTAACCACCAGGGCGAGTTGCAATTTTTTCTGCTACTTCGCGAAATAAAACTGTTAAAGTTTCTTTATCTTTTAAGTAGCTAAAAACAGTACGACGGGAATGTGTGGTATCGTTTTTAGATTTTGTTAACAAAGGCTCGACATACATGCGCAATGCTTTTGCTTTAGCTAAAGTTGTAGTGATGCGCTTATGCATAATAAGCGAAGAAGCCATATTTGCCAGCATTGCTTTACGATGGCTGTCTGTACGTCCTAAATGGTTTACTTTTTTTCCGTGTCTCATAATTTGTTTGTGTTGTGCACGTGCATACCGTTGAGTGAAATATTCAAACTCTCGGAATTATGCCAATGGACGTTGTAACCCCTTCTTTTTCAGGTTACAATCTCATTTATTCTTCGTCTAATTTAAATTTTGAAAGGTTCATACCGAAAGATAATCCTTTTGATTTAACCAAATCTTGAATTTCAGTCAATGACTTTTTACCAAAGTTTCTAAATTTTAGCATATCAGCTACGTCGTAAGAAACAAGTTCTGCCAAAGTGCGGATATCAGCAGCTTTTAAACAATTCAAAGCCCTTACTGAAAGATCAAGATCTACTAATTCTGTTTTCAAAATTTTACGCATATGTAAAATTTCTTCATCAACCTCTTTAGTTTCTTCCTTTGTTTGTGCTTCCAACATCATGTTTTCATCTGAAAAAAGCATGAAATGTTGAATTAATATTTTTGCTGCTTCTTTCAAAGCGTCTTCAGGATGAATAGAGCCGTCAGTTGCAATATCTAAAACTAATTTTTCGTAATCGGTTTTTTGTTCTACACGATAATTTTCAATAACGTATTTTACATTTTTTATTGGCGTAAAAATGGAATCTATTGCAATAACTCCTACCAAAGCATCAACATTTTTATTTTCTTCACTTGGAACATAACCTCTTCCTTTATTTACAGTAAATTCAATTTCTAAAGTAACAGAAGAATCCATGTTACAAATCAACATTTCAGGATTTAAAACGGTATAATTATTTGAAAACTTAGTAATATCTCCTGCTTGAAAACTATCTTGACCGTTGATAATTACAAAAATTTTTTCTGAATCACCGGAATCACCTGTTTTTTTAAAACGAACTTGTTTTAAGTTAAGAATAATTTCGGTAACGTCTTCAACAACTCCTTTTATCGTAGAAAATTCATGAGATACTCCAGAAAAACGAACAGAAGTAATTGCATAACCTTCTAAAGAAGAAAGTAAAATACGACGTAAAGCATTACCTATGGTGATACCAAAACCTGGTTCTAAAGGACGAAATTCAAAAGTACCGTCAGAATCATTTGATTTTTGCATGATTACCTTATCCGGTTTTTGGAATGCTAATATGGCCATTATATACTATTGCTATAAATTATTTTACTATGATTAAAACCCAAAAGGTACAACTGGTTGAGTACCGGTTGTATTATTAAACAGTATTATTTAGAATATAACTCGACGATCAAATTTTCCTTGATATTTTCGGGAATTTCATCACGACTTGGGTAATTTAAGAATTTTCCAGATAAATTATTTGGATCCCATTCAAGCCAGCTAAACTTGTTAATTCTTTTTCCAGAAACTGTATTTGTAATAGCCTCTAAAGATTTTGATTTTTCACGAACAGCAATAATATCACCTGCTCGCAATGAGTAAGAAGGAATATTTACTAATTCATTGTTAACTATTATATGTTTATGACTCACCAGTTGACGTGCTGCTGACCGTGTTGGAGCAATTCCTAAACGATAGACTGCATTATCTAAACGTGCTTCTAACAATTTAAGAAGCGTTTCTCCAGTAATGCCTTCTTTTGATGATGCCTTGTGGAAAAGATTTTCAAATTGACGTTCTAAAACACCGTAAGTGTATTTTACTTTTTGTTTCTCCATCAACTGAACAGCATATTCGGATTGTTTACCTCTTCTTTTTGAGGTTCCATGCATACCAGGAGGATAATTCTTTTTTTCTAAAACTTTATCAGGACCAAAAATTGGTTCTCTGAATCTTCTTGCAATTTTGGACTTAGGTCCTGTATATCTTGCCATAATAGTTTTTAAAGTATCAGTTTTTTATATTTAACTGAATCTTAGCTTTAAAATAAATTTATTAAACTCTTCTTCTTTTAGAGGGACGACATCCATTGTGCGGCATTGGAGTAATATCACGGATGGTTGTTACTTCAATACCAGATGTTTGCAAAGTACGAATTGCAGATTCTCTGCCCGAACCAGGACCTTTAACAAAAACCTCTACCTTACGTAGGCCTAAATCATGTGCAATTTTAGCACAATCAGAAGCTGCTTGACCAGCAGCATAAGGAGTATTTTTTTTAGAACCTTTAAACCCCATTTTGCCAGCTGATGACCAAGAGATAGCTTGGCCATTGTTATTTGTCAATGTAACAATGATGTTGTTAAAAGTAGCATTGATGTGAGCTTGACCTACAGCCTCAACTACAATTATTCGTTTTTTAGTAACTTTCTTAGTTTTAGCCATTTTATTAATTAATGATTAACAGCTTGAAAAGGTTAATTACCAATAACTGTTAAAGTTTATTTATTACTTGGTAACCTTTTTCTTATTAGCAACAGTCTTACGTTTTCCTTTACGAGTACGTGAATTATTTTTTGTACGTTGTCCTCGTAAAGGTAAACCTTTCCGATGCCGTGTTCCACGGTAACATCCAATATCCATCAGTCGTTTTATATTTAATTGAACTTCAGAACGTAAGGAACCTTCAACTTTAATCTGGTCATTTATTATTCCACGAATAGTAGTTAGCTGTTCGTCAGTCCAATCTTGAACTTTTATATTAAAGTCTATATCAGCTTTTTCTAAAATGGTTTGTGCAGTAGATCTGCCAATCCCAAAAATATATGTTAAACCAATCTCACCTCTTTTGTTTCTTGGTAAATCAATTCCTGCAATCCTTGCCATATTTTATAATAAAAATTTATTCTAATAAAAGAAGTATATAAAGAATACTTCTTAGAAACCTAACCTACCCCTGACGTTGTTTAAACTTTGGGTTTTTCTTATTAATAACGTAAAGTTTTCCTTTACGACGGATAATTTTGCAATCCGCACTACGTTTTTTAATAGATGCTCTAACTTTCATTTTATTTGTATCTATAAGTAATCCTACCTTTTGTCAAATCATAAGGACTCATTTCTAATTTTACCCGGTCACCAGGAAGAATTTTGATATAGTGCATTCGCATTTTACCAGAAATATGAGCAATTATTTCATGTCCATTTTCCAATTCGACTCTGAACATTGCATTAGATAATGCTTCTTTTATTATACCATCTTGCTCAATTGAGGCTTGTTTAGCCATATTCTGTTGATTTCTACTTCATTGTCTAATTTTTGAAGCGGGATGCAAAGCTAATATATTTTTTTCAATTATTATTTTTTCTTGTAAAACTTTTTCTACACATTCAAAAGTTATTAAACCCTCTGGTTTTTCTTTTTAAGTAACCACCTACATTTATGACAAGCAGAAAATTTTTATCTGAAATAGATTAAATCAATTCATTATCTTAAAATTTAACATCAATATACCCAGCATTTCCTATAAACTCATTTTGATTACCATACCCTCTTCTAATTTAGAATCAAAAATCTTTTTAATTTATATACTTCAAGCTTTTCATGTAATTTAATTCTAATGTTTGCTCAACTGAATCTTTTATAACTTTAAAACAAATTTTTCTGTATACTATTAAACAGCAAATTTTACATAATCAATTTACATACCTAATACTACCCATTGCAACCACTTAAATTAAAACATTCCTACTAACAATTTTTTTCTTTTTTAGAATTATAGACAATTGAATATAGATACCTGCGCAATTTGTATATTCTTAATTATTTGAAAAAAGTTTATACTTATTTGAAAAACAAGCACAACTACTTTATTATTTAAAAAGCAGATAAAAAATAGGAGAAAACAATGGTTTACAAAAAGAAGATAAATTAACTTGACATTTTTATTTAGATATCAAGCACTATTATTTTCGCTCCTTTTATAAGTAACTTGACTATTTTTTTATAAGTCTTTAAAGAAAAACAGACAACATAATTAAGTTATCTCCATTATTTTCTGTTATATTCTTCAATAAACTTTAACCATGTTTATGGTCAAATTCAAATAGTAGGTGGAATAGTTCCAGCTGCGACAGGAATTGCAGTACGACCTTTGATACGGCCTGTTTTCATTAGCCCATCATAGTGACGCATTAATAAATGGCTTTCGATTTGTTGTAAAGTATCTAATACAACACCAACTAAAATAATTAAAGATGTCCCTCCAAAAAACCTAGAAAACTGGCTATTTACACCTAATTTAGATGCTATTGCTGGAATTACAGCTACAATTGCTAAAAAGATAGAACCAGGTAATGTAATTCTCGAAATAACTGCATCAATATATTCTGATGTTGTAATCCCCGGTTTTACCCCAGGAATGAATCCTTGATTTTTCTTCATATCGTCTGCCATTTGATTTGGATTGACAGTTATTGCAGTATAAAAATATGTAAAAAGAATAATCAATATAGCAAAAATAATATTGTGTGTAAAAGAAGTATAATCTGATACAGCCATTAAAAACGTATTAGATGCAGCGTTAGGAAAAAATGAAGCAATTGTTGCAGGAATAAACATTAAAGCTTGTGCAAAAATAATTGGCATAACACCGGCAGCAGTAACTTTTAACGGGATGTACTGCCGTACACCACCATATTGTTTATTACCAACAATCCGCTTTGCATATTGAACAGCAATTTTTCTTGTTCCTTGCACAATTAAAATTGTAAACATCACTACTGCTATCAATGCAACAATTTCTATCAAAAAAGAAATTGGGCCACCATTGCCACTAATTCTTGAAGTAAATTCTGAAAATATTCCAAATGGTAATTGAGCAATAATCCCAACCATAATAATTAAAGAGATTCCATTACCAATACCTTTGTCTGTAATTTTTTCTCCTAGCCACATTACAAATAAAGTTCCAGCAGTTAAAACAAAAATTGAAGAAATAGTAAATAGAGGCTCAGAAAATAATTTGGCTTCAGCAGGAATTTGAGATTTTACATAACCGATTGCTTGTAAAGCAGTAATAAAGATAGTTAAATACCTGGTCCACTGATTAATTTTATTTCTACCACTTTCTCCTTCTTTTTGCAATTTTTGAAAATAAGGAACTGCAATGCCCAATAACTGCATTACTATTGATGCAGATATATAAGGCATAACGCCCAATGCAAAAATAGAAGACCTTGAAAAAGATCCTCCAGCAAACATATTTAACAAACCTAATATTCCCTCACGAGATTTTTGTGAATCAATTGCATTAGTATTGACGCCAGGAATTGCGATAAAAGATCCAATTCGATAGATTAAAAGAAATAAAAGTGTGTTTATAATACGAACCCTTAAATCATCAATCTTCCAAATATTAGATAAGGTATTAAAGAATTTCTTCATTAAAATTTATAACTTAACAATTAATCCACCTGCTGCTTCAATTGCTTTTTGTGCAGATTCAGTAAAAGCATGAGCTTTTACTTCTAATCTAACTTTTAACTTACCACGACCTAATATTTTAACAAAATCATTTTTGGAAACTAAACCATGTAATTTTAAAGTATCAAAATTAATAGCAGTTAAACTATGTCTCTCCACAAGTTCTTGTAACACATCCAAATTTACTCCAACATATTCTTTACGATTTGGATTTTTAAATCCAACTTTGGGAACACGACGCTGCAATGGCATTTGACCACCTTCAAAACCTATTTTAGTTGAAGTTCCAGAACGGGAGCCTGCACCTTTATGTCCACGCGTTGATGTGCCACCGCGACCGGAACCAGTACCTCTGCCAATTCTTTTACGCGATTTGATAGAACCTTGTGCTGGTTTTAAATTACTTAGATTCATAATATTAAATATTCTCTATGGCTACTAAATGATTTACTGTTCGAACCATTCCAATAATTGCTGAATTAATTTCAACTTCTACACTTTGGCTTATTTTTCTTAATCCTAGAGCTTTCATGGTTGACTTTTGGCGTCCACTTCTGTCGATAACGCTTTTAATTTGTGTAATTTTTATTTTAGCCATTATTTTATTAACCGTTAAAAACTTTTCCTACTTCAATTCCGCGTTGTTGAGCTACAGTATAAGCATCACGCAGTTGTGATAGTGCTGATACCGTTGCTTTCACTACGTTGTGCGGGTTAGAGGAACCTTTTGATTTGGCAAGTACATTATGTACACCAGCTGATTCTAAAACTGCACGCATTGCACCACCAGCAATGACACCTGTACCAACTGCTGCAGGTTTAATAAAGATAAAACCACCTGAAAACTTACCAATTTGTTCATGCGGAATAGATGCATTAATGATTGGAACTTTAACCAAATTTTTCTTTGCATCATCAATACCTTTAGCTATTGCCTCGGTTACTTCTTTTGCTTTACCTAATCCGTAACCTACAATTCCATTTTCATCTCCAACTACCACAATAGCTGAAAAACTAAATGTACGACCACCTTTAGTTACTTTTGCTACACGTTGTATACTTACTAAGCGATCTTTTAATTCAATTTCGCTAGATTTAACTCTTTTTATATTAATAGTTGACATTTGCTAATGAAATTAAAATTTTAAACCACCTTCTCGTGCACCTTCTGCCAATGATTTGATTCTGCCATGGTATAAATACCCATTACGATCAAAAACTACTTCTTTAATCCCAACAGCAATAGCTCTCGCTGCTACCAATTTACCTACAGCTACAGATTGATTTGATTTAGACCCTTCTGACGCAAATTCTTTAGATAAAGAAGACGCCGATACGAGTGTTTTACCAGATAAATCATCTATAACTTGCGCATAAATACCCTTATTACTTCTAAATACTGATAAACGTGGACGTTCAATAGATCCAGAAAGTGATTTTCTGATTCCTTTTTTTATCCGGTCTCTTCTTGATAACTTACCTAACATAATTTATTTTTTAGACGCAGACTTGCCTGCTTTTCTTCTTAATTGCTCACCAACAAATTTAATACCTTTACCTTTATATGGCTCTGGTGCTCGTAATGAACGAATTTTTGCTGCAACTTGCCCTAACAACTGTTTATCAATTGACTCAAGTATGATCGTTGGATTTTTACCTTTTTCAGCCGTTGTTGTAACTTTTACTTCTTTTGGTAATTCAAACACATAATGGTGGGAGTAGCCTAATACTAAATCTAATGTATTACCAGTGTTAGTAGCTCTATAACCTACACCTACTAATTCTTGTTCTAGCTTATAGCCTTGTGTTACGCCAATTATCATGTTGTTCACTAAAGAACGATATAAACCATGTAATGCTTTATGACGTTTCTGCTCTGATGGACGCTTTACTAAAATCTGTCCCTCTTCTTGCTCAACAGTAATATCTGCATCTACTTGTTGAATTAATGATCCTTTGGGTCCTTTAATAGTAACCAAATTACCTTCTGATACAGATACTGTTACATTACTTGGTAATGTAACAGGTGCTTTTCCTATTCTAGACATAATTTTATTCTTCCTGCTTTAATAAACATAACATAAAATTTCGCCACCAATATTGTTATTTTTAGCTTCTTTATCAGTCATAACACCTTTAGAAGTAGATAAAATAGCAATTCCTAAACCATTTAATACTCTTGGCATAGTTTCTATTCCGGCATATTTTCTAAGGCCAGGTCTGCTTATTCTTGATAAACTTCGTATAGCTGAAATCTTACTAACAGGATTATATTTTAAAGCTACCTTAATTATACCTTGTGGTAAGGTATCTTCAAATTTGTAATTAGCAATGTAACCTTTTTCAAAAAGCACTTTTGTGATTTCTTTTTTTAGGTTAGATGCTGGAATTTCAACAATTCGATGATTTGCTTTAATTGCATTTCTTATTCTTGTAAGATAATCTGCAATTGGATCTGTGTTCATTTTAATAATTTAATAATGATAGTGGTATCTTCTAGGATTTTCCTAATGACCTATTACCAGTTTTTAATTTAAAGGTAATAAAAACAGTATACTGTTTTTATTACCTTTAAATTAATATTACCAACTTGCTTTTTTTACTCCTGGTATTTTTCCAGCTAAAGCCATTTCACGAAACATAACACGAGAAATACCAAATTGACGCATATATCCTCGAGGCCGGCCAGTTAGTTTACAACGGTTATGTTGACGCACAGGAGAAGCATTCTTAGGCAATTTATCTAAAGCAATATAATCTCCCGCAGCTTTTAACTCTGTCCTTTTTTCTGCGTATTTAGCAACAACTTTTGCACGCTTTACATCACGAGCTTTTACACCTTCTTTAGCCATTATTGTACTTGTATATTATTTTGATTTTTAAAAGGTAATCCAAATGATTTTAAAAGCTCCAATGCTTCAATATCATTTTTAGCAGAGGTAACAAAAGTAATATCCATACCCATGATCTTACCAATTTTATCAATGTTTATTTCTGGAAAAATAATTTGCTCAGTTATACCTAATGTATAATTTCCTTTTCCGTCGAAACCTTTATCGTTAACACCTTTAAAATCTCTTATTCGTGGTAAAGCTACAGAAATTAATCTATCTAAAAATTCATACATGTGATTATCACGTAGAGTAACACGCACTCCAACAGGCATACCTTTACGCAATTTAAAATTCGAAATATCTTTTTTCGATTTTGATGCAACAGCTTGTTGCCCAGTAATTGTGGACATTTCTGTAATTGCAGTTTCGATTAATTTTTTGTCTGTAGTTGCAGCACCAACCCCTTGATTGATTGCAATTTTTTTCAATTCTGGAACTTGCATCACACTTTTGTATTGAAATTTATTTTTCAATGTTGTGCGAATATTGTCTTTGTACTGCAATTTTAATCTTGGTATATAAGCCATTATTTAATTTCCTCTCCAGATTTTTTAGATACTCTTATAAATTTACCATTCTCACCTTTTTTCTTTCCGATACGTGTAGTAACGCCAGTTTTAGAATCAATCATTGCAAGATTAGATAAGTGAATTGAAGCTTCCTTTTTAATAATTCCACCATTAGGATTTGCAGCATTTGGTTTAGTATGCTTAGTGATCATATTAGCACCTTCAACTACAGCACGACTTTTACTTAAAATAACTTCAGTAATTTTACCTTGAGTTCCTTTTGAATCGCCTGCTATTATTTTCACTAAATCACCTTTACGGAGTTTAAATTTGACTTGGGAGTTATTTTTACTTTCCATTTTATAATACTTCTGGTGCTAATGATACAATTTTCATAAATTGCTTTTCCCTAAGTTCTCTGGCTACAGGGCCAAAAATACGAGTACCTCTCGGTTCATCCTGGTTATTTAGAAGAACAGCAGCATTATCATCGAAACGAATATAAGAACCATCTTTTCTTCTAACTTCTTTGCTGGTTCTAACTACAACTGCTTTAGATACTGTACCTTTTTTTACGTTACCTGATGGTAAAGCACTTTTTACAGTTACTACAATTTTGTCGCCTAAAGAAGCATATCTTTTGCCGGTTCCTCCAAGTACTCGAATAACGAGAACTTCTTTAGCACCACTATTATCAGCTACGTTCAATCTTGATTCTTGCTGTACCATTATTTAGCTTTTTCTATAATTTGAATCAATCTCCAATTTTTGTTTTTGCTTAAGGGGCGAGTTTCCATTATGGATACTGTATCCCCTATTCCACAAGTATTAGATTCATCATGAGCCATGAATTTAGCTGTTTTTTTTACAAACTTACCGTAAATTGGATGTTTTACTTTACGTTCAACAGAAACAACAATTGATTTCTCCATCTTATTAGATACAACCAATCCAATTCTAGTCTTTCTTAAATTTCTTTCCATTTTAATTTATAATTAAGTTGTCTTGGAAGTTAAGTCCGTTTTGCGCTTAGTAATTTCAGTATTTAAACGAGCTATATCTTTTTTGATTTTTGCAATACGTGATGGATTTTCAATAGTAGAAACTGTGTGTGCGAATTTTAATTTAATCAGATTTGCTTTCTCTTCTGTTACTCTTGAAGATAGTTCTTTAACTGATAATTCTAAAATTTCTGAATTCTTCATCTTTTCTATAATTTCACTTGAAGAGCCTGTGTTTTCAGGATTCATTTTTTAATTAATTATTCTGCTTCTAAGTAGTCTCTTCTTACTACAAATTTTGTTTGCACAGGTAATTTTTGTGCAGCTAGACGCATGGCTTCTTTTGCAGTTTCTAAAGAAACACCTTCTGCTTCAAAAATAATACGACCAGGATTAACAACAGCTACCCAATATTCTGGAGCGCCTTTACCTTTGCCCATACGTACTTCAGCAGGCTTTTTTGTTATTGGCTTATCAGGAAAAATGCGAATCCAAACTTGTCCTTCACGTTTCATAAAACGAGTAACAGCAATACGAGCAGATTCTATTTGACGACTTGTTATCCAAGCAGGCTCTAAAGATTTAATTCCAAATGAACCAAATGAAAGTTCTGCACCACGTGTGGCAACACCTTTCATTCTGCCTTTCTGCATTTTTCTAAACTTTGTTCTTTTGGGCTGTAACATTATTTTAAACTTCTATTTTTATACAAAACAAATTGTTTTGAATTTGATTATCTTCTTTTTGTATTAGGTGCACCGCCACTTCTTGAATTAGTATTGTTGCCTCCGCTTCTTGGGCTATTATTACCGCCGGTTTTTCTGTCATTGTTTCTGCGGTCGTTACCACCAACATTTCTTTTATCACTACCACGCTCACGGTCACCATAAGCAGGAGCACCTTCAGGGCGTCCACCTTTGTTATTAACGCCTGTATTGGCACCAATATTTGGAGAAAGATCTCGTTTACCATAAACTTCACCCTTGCATATCCAAACCTTAACACCTATTTTTCCGTAGGTAGTTAAAGCTTCTCCCAAAGCATAATCAATATCTGCACGAAAAGTGTGTAAAGGAATCCTACCTTCTTTATATTGCTCTGTACGTGCCATTTCAGCACCTCCTAAACGACCAGAACACATAATTTTTATACCTTCCGCCCCTATTCGCATTGTAGAAGCAATAGTAGTCTTCATTGCCCTACGGAAAGAAATACGCGCTTCTAACTGTTTTGCAACACCTTCTGCTACTAATTGCGCATCTAATTCAGGACGTTTAATTTCAAATATATTAATTTGAATATCCTTTTTAGTTAGTTTTTTTAACTCTTCTTTGATTTTGTCAACTTCTTGTCCGCCTTTACCAATTACAATACCTGGACGTGCTGTATGGATAGTTACAGTAATACGTTTTAGTGTACGTTCAATTACTATCTTAGCTACACCACCTTTAGCAATACGAACAGAAAGATATTTTCGTATTTTTTCATCTTCTACCAATTTGTCGGAGTAATTATTGCCACCGAACCAGTTAGAATCCCATCCTCTGATAATACCTAACCTGTTTCCTATTGGATGTGCTTTTTGTCCCATTACAAATTATATATTATTATTTTTAGAATCTACAATTAATGTTACATGGTTAGACCGTTTTCTAATTTGATAACCTCTTCCTTGTGGAGCAGGTCTTAATCTTTTTAATTGGCGACCACCACCCACAGAAACTTCTTTTATAAAAAGAGCATTGTCTTCTACCCGTTTACCTTCATTTCTCAATTCCCAATTTTTGATTGCTGATAACAAAAGTTTTTCAACTCTTATAGCTGCATCCTTATTAGTATATTTCAAAATATACAAAGCTTTCTCTACATTTTCTCCTCTAATCAAATCGACTACCAAGCGCATTTTACGTGGAGAGGTAGGACAATTCTGTAACTTAGCAGCAGAAGCACCGCCTATTTGAGCCTTTTCTTGCTCTTTGCGTTGTCTAATGAAGACAGACTTTTTAATTTTTATTGTTGCTTCCATTACAAATTATTTTTTCTTTTCAGAGTGTCCCCTAAATGTACGTGTTGGTGAAAATTCTCCTAATTTGTGGCCAACCATGTTTTCTGTAACATAAACCGGAATAAATTTATTTCCATTATGTACTGCGAAAGTATGGCCAACGAAGTCTGGAGAAATCATCGAACGACGTGACCAGGTTTTTACAACTGATTTTTTATTAGAATCATTCAAAGTTAAAACTTTACTTTCCAGATTATGATCTATATATGGTCCTTTTTTAATTGAACGTGCCATTATTTTTTCCTTTTTTCAATGATGTAGCGATCAGATGACTTCTTTTTATCACGGGTTTTAAAGCCTTTGGCTAATAAACCTTTTCTTGAACGTGGATGTCCTCCAGAGGCTTTTCCTTCACCACCACCCATAGGGTGATCGACAGGATTCATAGCAACACCACGAACACGTGGACGACGCCCTAACCAACGTTTCCTACCAGCTTTACCTAAAACTTCATTTGCTTTTTCTGAATTAGAAACTGTTCCAATTGTAGCTAAACAAGTTGCCAAAATCATTCGGGTTTCTCCAGAAGGCAATTTAATGATTGCATATTTACCGTCACGCGCAGATAATTGTGCATATGTTCCAGCTGATCTTGCAATAATACCACCTTGACCAGGATTCAATTCTATATTATGAATAATAGAACCCAAAGGAATATTTTTTAGTGGCAAAGTATTCCCAACTTCTGGTGCAACCGAATCTCCTGATAAAACCGTCTGTCCAATTTGGATGCCTTCTGGTGCAAGCATATACCTTTTTTCACCATCAACATAATTTAATAAAACAATACGTGCTGATCTGTTAGGATCATACTCAATAGTAGCCACAGTGGCTGAAATATTAAATTTGTTACGTTTAAAATCAATCAACCTATAGGATTTTTTGTGTCCTCCCCCAACATTTCTGATAGTCATTTTACCAGAATGATTACGACCACCTGATCTTTTATGAGAAACAACAAGAGTTTTCTCAGGAATATTAGTAGTAATATCCGAAAAATCTCCTCCTACTCTGAAACGGGTACCTGGTGTAACCGGTTTAAATCTTTTAACTGCCATTTTCTTAATTAGATATTATTACTATAAAAATCAATAGTCTCTCCATCTTTCAAAGTAATAATAGCTTTTTTATATTTAGAAGGTCTACCTGAAACAGAACCCGCTTTGGTATTACGACTTTTTAATTTACCTGCATATTTCATAGTATTCACAGCTTCTACTTTAACGCCATACATGATTTCAATAGCCCCTTTTATTTGAATTTTGTTAGCATGTGGGTCAACTTTGAAAGCATAACGATTTAATTTTTCTGTCAACAATGTTATTTTTTCTGTAAGTAAAGGTTTCTTTAAAATTTCCATATTACTTGACTAATGCTTCCTCCAAAGTTTTAACAGAACTGGTTGTTAACAAAAGTTTGTCTGCATTTAACACATCGTATGTGCTTAATTGATCTGCTGTAACCACTTTCGCTTTTTTTATATTTCTGCTTGATAAATAAATATTATTGTTTGCTTTCGGTAAAACCAACAAAGTTTTTTCATTAGCAAAATTCAAACTTGCAACCAAGTTGATGTAACTTTTAGTTTTAACTGAATCAAAGATGAAATCTTCCAACACAATTATGTTACTCTCTTTTGCTTTGTATGACAAAGCAGATTTGCGGGCTAATGATTTTAATTTCTTATTTAATTTGAAACTGTAATCACGAGGTTGCGGACCGAAAACACGGCCACCACCATTAAATAAAGGAGATTTCACACTACCTGCACGCGCACCGCCTGTTCCCTTTTGTTTGTGTAACTTACGGGTCGAACCAGCAATTTCATTTCTTTGTTTTGACTTATGTGTTCCCTGACGTTGATTAGCCAAGTATTGCTTTACGTCTAAATAAATCGCATGATCATTTGGCGCTATACCAAATATGGAATCAGGAAGCTGCGCTTTGGAACCCGTTTCTTGTCCTGAAACATTTATTACTACTACTTCCATTATTTGTCAATAATTACGAATGAACCTTTAGCACCAGGTACAGAACCTTTTACTACCATTAAATTTTGTTCTGCGTAAACTTTTAAAACTTCTAAATTTTGAACTTTAATGCGACTATTACCAGTTTGCCCAGCCATACGCATACCTTTAAATACACGTGAAGGCCATGAAGAAGCACCAAGAGAACCAGGCGCCCGCAAACGATTATGCTGACCATGTGTTGCCATACCCACACCACCAAAACCATGGCGTTTTACAACCCCTTGAAAACCTTTACCTTTTGATGTTCCTACAACATCTACAAAGTCTCCTGCTGCAAATAGTGCTACTGTAATCGTGTCACCTAATGTTTTCTGATCTTCAAAAGTTTTAAATTCAACAAGCTTTTTTTTCGGAGTAGTGCTTGCTTTGGAAAAATGTCCTTTTAAAGGACCCGAAGTGTTTTTTTCCTTTTTTTCATCGTATGCTAACTGAACAGCAGCATATCCATCTGTTTCTACCAATTTAACCTGTGTAACAACACAGGGGCCAGCTTCGATTACAGTACAAGGAATATTTTTCCCTGTTTCATCGAAAATGCTGGTCATTCCTACTTTCTTACCAATAATTCCTGACATTTTCTTAATTAATTTACTTTAGTCCATCGAGGCAGTAGGGCTTCGTTCAAGACTTTTTCTCCTTTTCGGGAGGGCAAAGATAGGAATGTTCGATTAATTATCAAATAGTTAGAACATATATTTTAAATATTTTTTATATAATGATTCCGCGGCATTAAATAGTTACAATACTTCTTTTACCAGGTAAAATTTTGTACTTCTGAATTTGTAATTACAAACATGAAATACCTGATTTTATAGTGCTAAAAGAAGCATTGGCAAAGTGCAGTTAATTCGCCATCAGTCGTTTAATCATTTCAGCACTTTGCTTCCGGCCATTTTCTAATCTATCTTTAAAGAAGCTTTGAGTGTGGTTGAAATGTAACTTATAGCCTTCTATATCACCATAATTGATAATTGTTGACCAATCCCGAACAGCAGAATGAAATTCCAGATCATCACCCCGAATAGATTTATCATACAAAGCAGTTTCTATAGATTCTTCAAGAAGGGCTTCGTTTTTAAATAAATACTCAGCAATACCCAAACGCAATCGAAACGGAGGTGTTTGGCAGATCAAATTATCATAAGGGTTCACTTTTAGTTTATTCCAGGCATCTACCATACTCAAAATGCTTAAATGTGAATTGGGTTTCCGCTGCGATGAATTTGCGGAAAGAGAAAACTCTTTCATGATCTGGTCATCCAGCAAAATTGGTTTTCGGCTTTCATGAAAAACAAAATCTCTTGCTTCATACAAACGTCGGCGTAATTCTTTTTCATCCTCCTGAATCATTAATTTAAACAATTCGGATTCTGAAACGGCATATTGTTTTACTTGCTGCTTGGCATAAGGGTTTAAAATTGCTAAACCTGCGTAAACGTGTGCTTTGTAACTAAATATCCGAAGCATGATCATGATTTTTACATTATCAATTCCCCCAACGTAAGCTGCACTTTCCCAGGGATAAAATCCGGCAGCCGCACAGGCCGTGCCCATACTTTCAAAACCTACATGCGTAACTGCCTGTGTATCAGCAACAATTTTATCATGCTGATGATAATCTTCTATTTCTACCAAATCTACTTCCAATGATGAAAGCACGTCAAACATGATCTGATACGTTTTCGGATCGCATCGATGCGGAATAATTACCAGCTTTTGCCCTTTTGGAGCAAAGCCCGGCCCGTGCAATGGATGGATGGTAATGATATTAGCATCAGCAGGCAAAAACTCCTCAAAAGCAGCAATTTCTGGATGTTTAACGGAAGTTTGCCCAGCCACAATTGCACTTGGTTTGGCATAAGGCCCGTATTTGGCTACTACTTCTTTTATGCGGTCTGTTTCTACAGAAAAGATCAGGATGTCGCTTTTTTGGGCGGTTTCCCTTCCATCTTTAAACACGGAAATGTGATAAGGTTCCAGCTCTTCGGTTAAAGCTTCAAAATGATAAGGTAAATCACTTCCGCAAACTTCTAAACCTTTTTCGGCAAATGCTTTTGCATACAATTTGCCCATATCGCCCAAACCAATAATTCCGATAACCATGCAGCGAAGATAATTATTAATATATTTTAAAGATGATTGCTATATTCGTTTGCCATCATCCATATAAAAGTATTATACTGGCAGCAGAAAAATAAAAAACTTATTATCTACCAAAAGCTTCTTTTATGCACCTAAAAACAGCATTACGATTATCACAATTTATTTTGCTATCTGCGTTTTTATCAGTTTGTTACGCCCAAGATTCTACAGGAAGCAGGGTTAGGCCGAAACAAATTATCAAAACAAATCCGGTTAAAACCAATGCTGTAATTGTTGTACCGCAGCCTGAAACCGGCCCAATAGCTGTAAGTCCAGACAAAAGTATTAGCGGCCAATACCAGTTTATTATGGGTAAGGTTTATCATTATCAGCAACCGATGATTGCTACTTTTTATAAAAGTGTGCAGGATTCATTGCGGATCCAAAAAACTAATTTGGCCGCTGTTCAAAATAAATTATCAGCCCAAACTAAAAACTTGAGTGCTTTAAAAACGGATGTAAACAACAAAGAGC
>CAXSBZ010000020.1:0-62208 GCA_964236465.1 uncultured Sphingobacteriaceae bacterium
CCGGCAGGTACAACAATGTTTAAACCAGCGTAGAACGAGGAAAGCGTTGCCCCTAAACGAACTTCTTTGCCTTCCATATTGCCTTGTAAAACCGAAATCCCCAGCTTCTGCTGCGCCGGATTGCCTTTGATTTCCTGCTGCATAATAGGAATGGTAAGCATGATGAACCCAATCAGCATGATGAAGACCAACATCCGGGAAAACTTTTTTTCGTCTAAATCAAATCCTACAAAAAATATAAATGCAGCAGGTAAAAGAAGCACCATTATGATGTGGATAATGAAAGAGAAAATATTAGGGTTTTCAAAAGGATGCGCATCATTAGCCCCAAAAAAACCACCACCGTTTGATCCTAATTCTTTAATCGGCAGCATGGCTGCTACCGGCCCGTTGGCAACAGTAACGTGTTCGCCCTGTAAAGTAGTAATAGTTGCCGGTTTATTAAAGTTCATCGGCACGCCGCAAAACATTAACAAAACAGCAGCAACAATACACAAAGGCAAGAGCACACGGGTTATTGAAAGGAGCAAATCATTAAAAAAGTTACCAATGTAGCTGCCTGATTTTTTGCTGAAACCTCTTACTATGGCAACGCCTGCTGCCAAACTGGTGGCTGCACTTACAAATTGTAAAAAAGTAAATACCACAATTTGCGTAAAATAAGTTGCGCCGCTTTCGCCGGAGTAATGCTGCAAATTGGTACTGGTGAGGAAACTAATTGAGGAATTTAAAGCCAGGTGCCAGCTCATAGAAGGGTTTCCGGCTGGATTTAACGGCAAACGGGCTTGAAAAAGCAGCAATAAAAAAGCCATCAGCCACCACAAGGTGTTGATGGCAATCAAAGCCAGTGCATATTGTTTCCAAGTCATTTGCTGTTTACTGTTGACTCGGGAGATCCGATAAACAAACGCTTCGGCCGGTTTTAAAAAATCCAGCCAGGTTGGGCCTTCATTATATACGGCAAACATATATTTGCCAAAAACCGCAGCAAACAGCAGTATAGCTGTAATCAGGATCAATAGTAGAACTGTTTGTAAATACATTGCTTTTAATATAGGTTTGGTGTTTTTATCGACTTAAAATGAAATTGCAAAACTTGTAGTAATCAAAGGGCTTGTTTTGACCAGCGTGCCCATACGCACAAACACAGGGTCGCTGCTGTCATATAGCTTTCCTTCTATCCTAATCAGTGCGTTGCTTTTAGGGGCGTAGTCCAGGTTTACAGAGTAGCCGGTTGTTTTAAAACCATTAGGTGCACCGGTTGCAATCAACACATTGTTTTTATCCTGATAATACTCTACCCGGCCTGCTACAGCCCATTTGCTTAAAAACTGATAACGTGCTATGGCAACCGGCAACACTAAATTATAATAATCATTGCTTGCCTTAGCTTTTTGCTGTATACCATAATCAAAACCCGCAGTAATACCAAAAGCTTTGTTCAACTGAAAAATCCCATAAAAATCATTGTAAAACCTGCGCACCCTAACCGAATCTGCACCTTCTGTACCCAAATAGTTGCTATAATTTAAAGTGATCTTGTCATTCAATTTCCAGGTTATCTGTAAGCCACCTGCAGGCTGGCTGTTGTTGTTTGGGCGGTTAATACGTTGCCAGCCATTCAGGTATAAGCCAACCAAAGTTAGTTTACCGTTTGTGGTGATGTAAGTTAGTTTCGCACCGGATTCATAATAAGGCGTATTGTCTGATAATATATTGCGGGTAAGTGTCCAATCATCTTTAGATATGGCACTCTCAAAACCAATGTGCGAAGAAAATATACCGGCATCAACCCATAAATTAGCTGTTTTAGAAACTTTAACCCCTGCATTGGCTTCAAAAATGTTTTTTAAAACACCAGGCTCCGAAGCTAAGTTGGCATTGGCATAAGTTCCGGCCATTAATGACAAATTTGCCCTGATGTTATCGCTGTCGTAATTTGCTTTGATAAAACCAAGGTTAAGGTTTACCTCGTTGTGCCTGTTGTGTGAAAATACAAATGCCGGGCGGTTGTTGTCGGCGGGGCGGTTAAAATCAAAGCCATAATAAATTTCTGCATAACCGCTTATCGTCAGCTTTCCGGCCCTTTTCGCACTGTCCTGAAGCTTTTCTGCTATTTTGGTATTTTCCTGAAGCTTTCCTTCTTTTTTAGTAGTATCCTGAATATTGCCTGCTGTTTTAGAGTCGTTTTGCGCTAAAGCAACAAAGCCTGAACACAACATAATAGCGTTGAGTATTAATTTTTTCACTGTTGGGTTTTTAAGTTTGGGTTCTGTTAGGGTTTTTTATAAATGATGATACTTCTTTTATCGTATAAAAATTGTGTTTATCTATCTGTAATTCTTTTTAAAGAAAAGATAAGTATAAATTTATAGGGCTAAAAGAAGCATCATCAAATTTTCAAAGATAACGTTAACAAACTTTAAAAACTTTAATCCCAATTATTAAAAACGTACAATCAGATCCATTGCTGCGGAATATTGGTCTTTTTTGGTGCCGTTATCATAAGGCGTAATGCCATCTGCATAAGCGCGTTCGTACCTGATTTCAGGTCGGATCCTGATGTAATTATTAAAGTGGTGCACAAAACCGATAGTGTGGTCAGAATAAGAAGTTACATAACCAGTACGGTTGCCTTGTGGGTCGCTTAGATAACCGTTTCGGATAGAAATGTAATCGTGGCCGGACAATTTTATTTGAAAATAATTGACTGCACCTACAGCACTTGCTGTTCCGGGGATTAAACTTCCGGCACCAACATTGGTGTAAAAAGGTTGCGGCGGGCCTTCAATCACGGTTCCGCCAACCAAAGCATTGTGCTGCCAGATGTAGTAAGCTTCAGTCATCATGTGGAAAGTCTCATTAAATTTATGCCCCCAGGTAACAACAGCCATTTGCAAATCATCATGGTTGTCTTTATAATTACCTGCACCCAGCGCGTTAATACCTCCATAAATGGAGTTGTTGTTGTTTTTGGATACCCAGCGGGCCATCAATAAACCATTTAAGCTTGCAGCCTTACTCCATATAGCTACGTCGTTACCTCCGTGCGCCCCTACTTCTAACTGCCAATAAGAGCCCAGTTTAAATGTTGCCTGTGCACCGGTAAAAGTGTAAGGGTCAACCGTAAACATTAAGGAGTGTGTGTATAAATAATTGTCAGTTGCCCATTGTGCTTCTATATCTGCAGGAGAAATGAAACGGCCTACTTTCAGGATCATGCCATCAGCTACTTTCGGAAAATATAATAACCCATAAATTTCGGCAGGGTCAAAACCGTATTTGTTGTTGTGCTGAAGCAATTGATTGCTAAAATAACCTTTACCTGTAGTGTACCTATAATCAGTCCCGAAAATGGTAGTTACCAAGAAACCGTAATCAATATGGTCAGTTTGAGCAGTGTTTGGCTGTTTGTCAAATTTTAAACCGATCTGGTCAAGCAATACTGAGTTAGGGACTATATCATATGAAGTAGGTGCGTTAGAATGTTTTGATGAACTGATATCACCGCCAACATCCACCCAACCATAAATTTTTACTTTGCTTTTAGTAATGCCTAAAGCCTTTTGTAGCGGGTAATTGGGTGCTGTTGCATCAACTCCAACCAATGGGCCTCCGTCCCAATCAGAAACCGGGAAGGGAAGGTTAGGCAGCGGAGAGGGAAGAGAGCGTGCCACCGTATCTTTCTTTGCTTCTTTTACCGGTGTATTTTGTGCATGTACATTTAATGCAATTGCTGCTAAAACGGCAATTGTAAGGATTTGCTTTTTCATTATTATAAGTAGTATAACTGTTTATTTTTTTAGTTGATCGAGTGCTACGTTTAATTTAAGCACATTGATCTTAGTTGGGCCAAATAAACCCAGTAATGGTTTATCGGTGTGTTCTGCTACCAGCTCGGTAACTTGTTGTTCTGTAAGCTTACGGTTGGCAGCTACTCTTTTGATTTGGATTTGGGCTGCTTCCGGTGAAATATCCGGGTCTAATCCGCTTCCGGATGCCGTAATCATATCAGCCGGGATATCGCTTTTTTTCAGTCCGGGATTATATTTCAGCAGGGTGTCAATCCGTTTGCTTACGTCTTTCAGATAATCAGGATTGCTCGGCCCTTTGTTGGAACCTGCAGAACCTGCGGCATTGTAATTTACGGCAGACGGACGGCTCCAGAAATATTGCGGCTTGTCAAACTTCTGGCCAATATTGGCATAGCCAACTACTTTTCCGTTTACAACAATGGTTTCTCCGTTGCCTCCGCCTTTTGATAGTTTACCTGCAAAGGCAATCAACACGGGATAAACCACGCATAATAAAACAATCAGCACCAGTGTCAAGCGGATGGATTGCACAAGATAGGTTTTCATAATATTTTTAATTTAATTTCTTTTTTTTAAGATGAAGGTGTTCTTAAACTAAACCATCAGCCCTACCACCAAATCAATGATTTTTATACCGATAAAAGGAGCAATCACGCCACCCAAACCATAAATCAAAAGATTACGGCGGAGCAAGGCACTGGCACCAATCGGCTTGTATTCCACACCTTTCAGAGCCAGCGGAATCAGCATCGGGATAATGATCGCATTAAAAATTACTGCGGATAAAATGGCACTCTCCGGGCTGTGCAGCCGCATAATATTGATGCTTTGCAATGCCGGAATTGAGGCAATAAAAAGAGCAGGCACAATAGCAAAATATTTGGCCACATCATTCGCGATGGAAAAGGTAGTCAGCGTGCCACGCGTAATCAGCAACTGCTTGCCAATTTCTACAATCTCAATTAATTTGGTTGGGTCGTTGTCCAGGTCAACCATATTTCCGGCTTCTTTGGCCGCTTGTGTACCACTGTTCATCGCTACGCCAACATCTGCTTGCGCCAAAGCTGGTGCATCGTTGGTGCCGTCGCCCATCATCGCTACCAATTTTCCGGTAGTTTGTTCCTGCTTGATGTAGTTCATTTTATCCTCTGGTTTGGCTTCCGCAATAAAATCATCCACACCAGCTTTCTCAGCAATAAACTTAGCTGTCAGCGGATTATCGCCCGTAACCATTACTGTTTTTATGCCCATTTTTCTGAGGCGTTCAAATCGTTCGGCAATTCCGGGTTTGATAATATCTTGCAATTCAACCGTTCCCAAAACTACTTCATTTTGCGAAACCACCAGCGGCGTACCACCATTTGAAGAGATCGTTTTTACATGTTCCGCAACCTCGTTCGGATAAGAATTTCCGGCATTAACACTTAAATTACGGATAGAATCAGAGGCGCCTTTTCGAATACGCAAGCCATCGGGTGTATCAATACCACTGGAACGTGTTTCTGCCGTAAACTTGATAAATTCCGAATTTGCCGGAGCGGCAGGAAGCGTAGATTGTGTGCCGGCCAGCTCTACAATGGATTTCCCTTCCGGGGTTTCATCTGCCAGGGAGGCCAATACGCATGCTTTAATCAGATCAGCTGGCAATACACCTGGTGCAGGCCAAAAATTGGTGGCCTTGCGGTTGCCAATTGTGATGGTGCCGGTTTTATCCAGCAGCAAAACATCAATATCGCCGGCAGTTTCTACCGCTTTGCCGGATTTGGTAATCACGTTGGCACGAAGCGCACGGTCCATTCCGGCAATCCCAATGGCGGATAACAAGCCGCCGATGGTGGTTGGGATCAAACAAACGAACAGCGAAATCAAAGCTGCAATCGTGATCGGTGTGTTAGCATAATCTGCAAAAGGTTTCAGCGTGATACAAACGATAATAAAGATCAGCGTAAAACTGGCCAGCAAAATGGTTAGCGCAATTTCGTTTGGCGTTTTTTGGCGAGATGCACCTTCTACCAAAGCAATCATTTTATCGAGGAAGCTTTCGCCCGGTTCGGTCGTTACTACAACTTTGATTTTGTCTGATAAAACAAGTGTGCCGCCTGTTACGGATGATTTATCGCCGCCAGCTTCCCGGATCACCGGTGCAGACTCTCCGGTGATGGCCGATTCATCAATCGTGGCCAAACCTTCTGTAATCTCGCCGTCGGTAGGGATCGTGTCACCGGTTTCGCACACAAAAAAATCTCCTTTTTTCAGTTCGCTGGAGGATTTGGAAACGATTTCGCCGTTACCCATTAACACTTTTGCAGGCGTTTCTTCGCGGGTTTTGCGCAAACTATCAGCTTGTGCTTTGCCGCGTGCTTCGGCAATGGCTTCCGCAAAATTAGCAAACAGCAAAGTCAAAAATAGTACGATAAAAATAGTAAGGTTGTAGCCAAATGCGCCTTGCCCTTTATGCGTTAAACTATAAAAAGTAACGTAAAGCATCACCACAGTGCCAATTTCCACGGTAAACATCACCGGGTTACGGAGCATGGATTTGGGGTTGAGCTTGATGAACGACTCTTTCAATGCGGTTTGCACCAAAGCCGGTTCAAATAATTTATTAGATTGATTTTTCATTATTTTTTCTAAAAGCCCCTTTCCGTGCGGAGAGGGGTTGGGGTGAAGCGTTAATGAGGCATGGAAAAATATTCTGCCAGCGGGCCGAGTGCCAGTGCAGGAAAATAGGATAAAGCATTGAGAACCAAGATAACAGCAAACGTCATCAAGCCAAAAGTTACCGTATCTACCCGCAGCGTTCCTGCCGATTCTGGTATGTACTTCTTTTGTGCCAGTAAACCTACAATCGCAACCGGGCCGATAATCGGTAAAAAACGGCCTAACAGGATCACAATGCCTGCGGATACATTCCAGAAAATATTGTTATCGCCCAAGCCTTCAAACCCCGAACCATTGTTGGCGTTGGAGGAAGCATATTGGTACAGCATTTCTGAAAAACCATGGAAGCTGGGATTATTGAGCCAGGTGGATGGTTTTACCGCCCAGTTGATATTGGGATGTGCAATAACAATATAGGAGGACAATGCAGTACCGGCCATAATTAAAAACGGGCTTAGCAAAGTAATCAGGGCTGCAATTTTAACTTCCCTGGCTTCTACTTTGTGGCCGAGAAACTCTGGCGTGCGGCCTACCATCAGCCCGGAGATAAATACGGCGATGATAAGGTAGATAAAGTAATTGAGCAAGCCAACGCCGCATCCGCCAAAAAACCCGTTGACCATCATAGCCAGCATTTCCCACAGGCCGGTGAGCGGCATGGTACTATCGTGCATACCATTAACAGAACCTGTTGAGGTAACCGTGGTCAGAGTGCTCCAATAAGCTGTAGCCATTGGCCCAAAACGAACCTCTTTTCCTTCCATGGCACCAGTAGTTTGGCTAACACCCATTTTGGCAATGGCTGAATTGCCGCCCAGTTCACTAAAAATAGTGGGTAAAAGAAGCATCAGCAAACCAAACATCATTACCCCAAATATCACCCAGCCTAATTTTTTTCTGCGGATGAAATATCCGAAAGCCAGGATCATGGCCACAGGAATGACAAACTGCGCAATAATCTCTACCATATTAGTCAGGTAATTCGGATTTTCCAGCGGATGGGCAGAATTCGCACCAAACCAGCCGCCGCCATTTGTGCCCAAATGTTTGATGGCGATCATCTGCGCAGCCGGGCCGCGGGACACATTGACGGTATCGCCCTGCATGGACATAAACTGGTCTTTGCCGGCATAGCTGGCCGGCGTACCATTAAAAGTTAAAATTAAAGCAATAACCACTGATCCGGGAAGTAGTACCCGAGTGATGGTTTTGACAAAGTAATTCCAGAAGTTGCCCAGATCGGTCGTGGTTTTATCGCGGAAAGCTTTAAAAACGGCTACTGCACAAGCAATACCAGTTGCTGCACTGGTAAAATGCAGGAACATAAAAATGAAGTGCTGGGTAAGATAAGTAGCACCGCTTTCGCCGGAATAATCCTGCAGGTTGCAGTTGGCCACAAAACTGATGATGGTGTTAAAAGCCAGGTCAGCCGTCATGCCCGGGTTTCCATCTGGGTTTAGCGGCAGTTTATCCTGATAGATCAATACGAAAAAACCGTAAACCAGCCATAAAATATTGATGGTCATCATGGCTTTTAAAAACTGTTTCCAGTCCATCGGCGCATCCGGGCGGATGCCGGCAAGTTTAAAAATACCTCGTTCCAAAGGTTTTAAAAAATCAGTCCAAACTTTTTCCCCGGCAAACATTCTGGCTAAGTATTTACCCAGCGGAATGGCAATTAAAAGCGTGAGGAAAAAGGAGGCAATGATCCCCAATAATTCAGTGTTCATTGTACTTCAGTTAAAATTTTTCGGGATTAAGCAGTACATAAACCATGTAGATAAATACTGCAATAGAGATGATGAATAGTGCCAACATAATTTCAGATTTCTTCGAACCAGTCAATAGATTTAAAAATAAAATAGCAGCTAATCAGCAGTGCCAGGAATAGTAGGAGAGTGAGCATAGTATGATAATTTTGAAACGGCTGTTCAAAATTAAAACCAGGCTTGAAATATATTTTCAAGTAACTGATTGTTAGAGAAATGAATTTCAGGATAATAGCCCGAAACAAAAAAACCCTTTCAAAACGGAAGGGTTTTTTTTCAAAACGGAAAGGTTTTTTAAGAAAGCTTGTACTGGTCCAGCTTCCGGTAAAGCGTGGTCAAGCCAATATTCAGCAAGCGGGCAGCTTCGGTTTTGTTGCCGTGCGCATGGTTTAAAACTTTAAAAATGTGTTGCTTTTCAGTGGATTCCAGGTCAAAAGCTTCCTGCTCAAAAGTGGATAACCGGAATTCAACCGGCAGCAAATCTGTATCTATCATTTCCCCATCTGCCAGGATAACTACTCGTTCTATCACGTTTTTTAATTCCCGTACGTTCCCTTTCCATTTATGCTGTGCAAGGGCTTGCAAAAACTGATCGCTCATCCGGTCGATGTGTTTGCCTGCTTTACCGGAAAACTCTTTCAAAAAATGTTTGGCAAATAATTCAATATCACTTTCCCGCTCATTTAAAGAAGGAAGTTTGATGGTAAAAACAGAAAGCCGGTAATATAGATCCAATCGGAAATTACCGGCATCGGCTTCTTTTTGCAGATCCCGGTTTGTAGCTGCCAGTATCCTGATGTTTACCTTTGTAGTTTGTGTATCACCAATTTTGATGAAAGTCCGGCTTTCCAGCACCCGTAGCAATTTTGCCTGGAGCCGGATGTTCATTTCGCCAACTTCATCCAAAAAAATAGTCCCGTTGTTTGCTTCCTCAAAAAGCCCTTTTTTATCTTTTATAGCACCCGTAAAAGCACCGGCTTTGTATCCAAACAGCTCACTTTCTAAAAGTTCTGGCGGGAAGCTGCTGCAATTTACAGCCACAAAAGGCTGCAAATGGCGGTTGCTGTTGTAATGGATCGCTTCGGCAAAAACCTCTTTTCCCGTACCGGTTTCGCCCAGCAGCAACACGGTGGTATCCGTTGGCGATACTTTTTTTGCGGTATCAATTGCTTCCGTAATGGCTTTGGATTTGCCCAGGATATGCTCAAAGTTGTGGATGCCGTTTAAACGCTTTTCAATATTGGACACGTTTAACTGAAACCGGGCTTTTTCGGCTGCCTTGTACACCAAAGGAATAATTCTATCATTATCATCTCCCTTTGTAATGTAATCAAAACCACCATTTTGGATCGCTTTTACACCATCCGCTATCGTGCCGTAAGCCGTTAAACTGATGATTTCTACAAAAGGCTTTTTGTCCTTAATCAACTTAACCAAGTCAATCCCGTTGATGTCCGGCAGTTTTACATCACTGATTACCACGTGGATATCTTCCAGCATCAGCAGTTTCAAACCATCTTTGGCGGTAAAAGCCTGAAACACATGATAGCCTTCCAGTTCCAAAATCCTTGAAATTAGCGAGGCCAGCTTCTGCTCATCATCAATAACCAGGACATTGGCAAATGTTGTTTTTTTAGTTTCCAAAGGATAAAGCGTTTGTATAAAAGATACAGGAAAGTTGGTTTTTTCTTTCGCATTAAACCTACGGAATGTAGCTGTACCAAAAAAATGCTTTGAAGTTCTTATTTATCCAAGTTGTTGTTTTTCAAATATTTACTGAGAATAGATATTATTCGTAATGAAAAAAATTCTCAATTTGATAGCGGTTTTTTTCAAAATACGGATAATCGCCTTGAGCCTGAAGATTTTGCTGTGTTTAAATTCCTCAGAAAACTAATGCTTCTTTTATCGGTATAAAATTGGCCTCCAGATTGATGCTTTTAGAAAAAATAATCTAAAATTTCAAGTGATAAAAGAAGCACAGCAAATCCTGGTATTGCCTGTGATTTTCATCAACATAGATTTTTAAAAAACAATTTTACACCGGTAAAAGAAGCATGATAAATTGCATTTAAACGGGTGTTAAGTTTTCGGGCAAATAATATTTTCTGCGGAAATAGAACGCCAGGTTCACCAAAGCAATCAGTGCGGGAACTTCCACCAGCGGGCCGATTACGCCGGCAAAAGCTTCGCCCGAATTGATACCGAAAACGCCGATGGCAACGGCAATAGCCAGTTCAAAATTATTGCCGGTGGCCGTAAAAGCGATTGAAGTACTTCTGCCATAATCTGCCCCAAATGTTTTGCCGATGAAGAAGCTCAGTACAAACATCACTGTAAAATATATCACCAGCGGTAGGGCAACCCGGACGACATCAAACGGGATTTGCACCATCAGCCGGCCTTTCAAACTAAACATCACCACGATAGTAAAAAGCAGCGCAATTAGTGTGATTGGGGAAATGATCGGTACGAACTTGGTTTGAAACCATTCCTCGCCTTTTACTTTAATCAAAACGTAGCGGCTGATGATCCCGGCAGCAAAAGGTAGGCCGAGGTAAATGCCGACGCTCTTGGCTATCTCCGCAATGGTGATGTTGACGGCCAAGCCCTTCAATCCAAATAATGGCGGCAAAACGGTGATGAAAATGTAGGCATAAAAGGAGTATAGCAATACCTGGAAAATACTGTTCAACGCAATTAGCCCGGCGGCATATTCGCGGTTTCCTTCGGCCAGTTCGTTCCAAACCACTACCATCGCAATGCAGCGTGCCAGGCCGATCAGGATCAAACCGATCATATAATCGGGATGGCCGCGCAAGAAAGTGATGGCCAGTACAAACATCAAAACCGGGCCAATAACCCAATTGAGCACCAGCGATGCACCGAGCACTTTGGTATCTTTAAATACTTCGCCCATTTTTTCGTATTTCACTTTGGCAAGCGGCGGATACATCATCAAAACCAGGCCAATGGCCAAAGGGATATTGGTTGTCCCACTGGAAAAGGAATTGATAAAGCCCGATGAGGACGGGATAAAATAACCTACGGCCACGCCAATTACCATCGCCAGAAAAATCCACAAAGTAAGGTAACGGTCTAAAAAGCCTAATTTTTTCCGTTCTGCGACAGGTACACAATTATTTGCTGACATTTTTATTTGTTATTAATATGCCGGCTTATAAAATCAGCTGAAAATGCTTTGATCATATCGCGGACTTTTCTAAACTCGTCCATCACTTTTTCCACTGTGCCTATAGCTTTTGCCGGGTCAGGAAAATTTTGGTGAAAGCGTTGAACGTTGCCCGGAAAAAAAGGGCAAGCTTCGTTGGCATGATCGCAAACGGTAATGACATAATCAAAAGGAATGGCTAAATATTCATCTACCTGATTCGATGTATGCCCGGAAATGTCAATATGATCTTCAGCCATTACCTGAACGGCTTTTGGGTTTACGCCGTGCGTTTCGATCCCGGCACTGTAAATATTGGCTTTGGTGCCAGCAAAATATCGCAAATAACCTTCCGCCATTTGGCTCCGGCAACTGTTGCCGGTGCACAAGACTAAAATATTTTTCATTCAATTCATTTAGTTTTAAGGTGATAATTAGCAGCAGCCAGAACCTGGCGTACAGCAGGCAGCAACTGTTGCTAAATTTTTCAATGCAACTATTGGTTTTTCTATATTGGTAGGAGCACAGCATTCTTCACCTTTGTCATTGGTGCCACAACTGCCGCCTCTTCCAATCGCTTTGCACTGCACGGCATCTGGTTGCAAATCAACAATTAGGTTTTCGCCATCAATCACCAGGCTTTGAGGCAGCATCTGACGAGTATCGAACTGAGAATTACCAAATTCAATTTTTACGATACCGTTCGGGTTTAAAGGCAAAGATTTTTCTACCAGTTCGATTATGGTTAATGCTTTGCCTACGTGCATTTCCCTTTCCTGCTGTTCATTTTGCGGTTCCCACAATTGAACAATTATTTCTGTCCAGGCATTCATTACGCCGCCACAATCTACAGAAGTAATGGCTGCCTGTTTGATTTCGGTAATGTGATAAGCAGCATTTACCCACTGGTTTTTTGCGTATTGAAATTGCAAAAGCAGTTCCGGGTTTGCCTGTAATTGTTTTTTAAAAGATGACCATTTTAAGCTTTCCATATTTATTTAAGGTTTATATAATCGTAATATTGCGATAATTATTTATAAAAAATTTAGGACTTGTTAAATTTTACCCGGGATTTTTTTCGATACTTCTTTTATGCCACTAAATTTGGTATCTCCTGCAAACCTTTATTTCAAAAGGCAAAATTTACTGGCATAAAAGAAGCATTACAGATTCTCATGATAAAAATTAAACAAGCTAACAACAACTATTTTTTAAAGTGTAAGTGCCAAAAAAGCCGTTTAAATCCTGTTGCAATTCGTTCCAAATTGTAGGGTTGATGCAGTAACAAATACTTGCGCCTTCAATGGTGCCCTGAATCAAGCCGGCATTTTTGAGTTCTTTTAAATGCTGGGAGATAGTAGGTTGCGCCAGGCCAAGTTCATTAACCAAATCGCCACAAATACAAGCATTGGTTTTGATGATCTGCTCCAAAATAGCAATGCGTGCCGGATGCGCAATTGCTTTCAGCATCACAGCCAGCCGGTTCTGCTGGTCAGTAAATATTTCTGTTTTTGTTAAACCCATAATTATATTGCAATATTACGATGATTTGTTATAATTTCCAAACTATTTTTTTAAATTTTATTGCGATATTTTTCAATGCTTCTTTTAGCACCTAAAAAATGGTAAGAACTTATTTTTGGTTTGATTCAAATTGATCTAAGCACCAATTTTAATAGGGTAAAAGAAGCATTCGCGGTTTTTTATCGAATGAACACAATCCGGCCTCCTTTAAATTCCAGTGCAGCATCAAATGGCGTTCCGTCTTTCGATTTAAAACCTTTCAGCACGCTAGTTTTTCCTTTTTGCAGAAGGGTTTTTAGCTGATTGTCGGTCAGTTTTTTGTCGGCAATGTTTCGCCAGATCACAAATTTGCAGCCAGTGCGGTACTCACTACAGCCTGCCGCCTTGTCATTAAAACGGATAATCCCTTTGCCACAGGTCGGGCAAATCAAATCGCCTTCTTTTGGTATTGGTGCTGCCGCAACCAGGTTGATCGTTTTGCCGCCTTCTAATAATTCAGTGGTGATGGTGCGGGTGTAATTTCTGATCTCCGCTTTAAAATCCTGCACAGAAGCACCATTCCTAATCTCTTCCAACCGTTTTTCCCAAAGCCCGGTCAGTTCTGCCTGTGCAATATGTTTGTCTTTAACCAAGTCAAAAACAGCAAGTCCTTTATCCGTTGGCACTAAGTTTTTCCGCTCCCGAAACACGTATTCACGCTTAATCAGTGTTTCAATAATGCTGGCCCGCGTGGCCGGTGTGCCCAAACCGGTTTCTTTCATGGCCTGCCGGTATTCTTCGTCTTCAATTTCTTTGCCCGCCGTTTCCATGTTGCGCAGCAAACTGGCCTCATTGTAAAGTGGCTTGGGTTTGGTCTGCTTCTCCAAAACGTTCTTTTCGTTCACTGGCAACGTTTCTCCAACAGTTACTTTTGGTAAAATACCACCTGTTTCTTCATCTGCTTTTTCTTCTGGATCATTGAATACGGCCCGCCAGCCCGGCGACAAAATCACGGTGCCGGTGACTGCAAAGTTTGTTCCCGATGCGATGGTGATTTTGGTGAGTTCTTTCAAACACTCTTTGTGAAAAGCTTCCAGCAACCTGCCTGCAATCATATCATAAACCGCCTGCTGGTCCGAACTTAAATGCGCAGGCGTATTTTTGGTGATCAGCAAAGCATGGTGATCGGTTACTTTTTTGGCGTTGACGCTTCTTTTATTAAGTGTTTTTTCATCCAGATCTTTGGCTGCGCGGCTGAATGCCGGATGGGCAATCAGCACTTTAATCAATCCCGGAACTGAGGCAAAAACATCATCACCAATATAGCGGCTGCCCGTCCGGGGATAAGTGATGAACTTGCTTTCGTACAGCGACTGCGCAATATTCAGGGTTTCTTCGGCCGTAAAACCTTTTCTTTTGTTGGCTTCCTGCTGCAAACTGCTCAAATCATGCAGCAGAGGCGGCGGCTCTTTTTTGGGCTTGATTTCTACGCCGGTTACTTCTCCGCCCAAAGGAAAACCGGATGCCACATCTTTCACCTCGTCTGCAATTTGCTGCGCCTGTTCGCGGGTTTTATAGTTTTCGGTGGAGAGTGCTTTGAATGGCTGGCCGTTTTTATCCAAAGTGATCAAAACCTGAAAATAAGTTTCCGGCTTAAAGTTTTTGTTCTCCAGAAAACGGGAACTGATCATGCCCAAAGTTGGCGTTTGCACCCTGCCCAGCGATAAAACAGAACGGTTTCCGGCTGCGATGCTGAGTGCCTGCGTCGCATTTAAGCCAACCATCCAATCGGCTTCCGAGCGGCATTGTGCCGAATAAAAAAGCGTATCGTAATCGGTTCCAGGCTTCAGGTTTCGGAAACCGTCTTTAATAGCTTCATCTGTTTGTGAAGAAATCCAAAGCCGTTTAAAAGGTTTTTTGCATTTCAAATGATAATAAATATAGCGGAAAATCAGTTCGCCTTCGCGCCCGGCATCGGTGGCCACAATGATTTCTGTGGCTTCATCAAAAAGCGTTTTGATCGTTTTAAGCTGCTTCAGCACGCCCGGATCATCCACAAATTTGTCTTTTTCTTTTACTTGTCTGATCGCCAGTTTGAAGCGTTCGGGCAGCATTGGCAAGTTTTCTTTGTTCCAACCGTTAAAACCGTAAGCCTGCGAGTTGGCCAAGTTGACCAAGTGGCCAAAAGCCCAGGTAAATGTGTAGTTTTTGCCTTCAATATAACCATCTTTGCGCGTAGTGGCACCAAATACTTTTGCCAATTCCTTTGCCACGCTTGGTTTTTCTGCCAGGATTACTTTCATAAGGCAGCAAAGCTATGATAAAGAATTGCAGGAATAAAACGGGTAGAAACAGGGGTTTTAATGAGATCGGCCTCAACAAAAGTTTTAAAGCCTTTTACTGTTTTACAGTGGGGAAATCAGGATGCTTCTTTTACCTTGCTAAAATCAACGGGTTTAAACCCGTTGCTACAACATGTACCGAGGCTACGCCTCTCTGGTTGCAGTTTTCGTAGAGCCGTAGGCTCGGCCGGTTTTGTAAAAATGGGTTTTAACCCGTTTATTTGGCTTTAAAATAAACCTGATTAAAAAAGTTTAAACAACCTCTCTGCAAACGGCAACACAAATAATAAAGTAGCTGATGAATTTTAGTACGCTAAAAGAAGCATCAACATTCAAACAAAAACATTCGGCCTTCACTCAGCTATTTTGTTCCCGTTTCAATTTGAGGATTTCATATAATTTTATCGACTGCTCCCGAAGGTGGTTGATTTCCTGCTGCCTAAGCAGTAGTTTGGCCATAAGTGCTTCCAAAGCAGTGGGTTTTCCGGGTGATATTTTTTCTCCCGGCGTAAAAAGCTCAACCAAACTGATGTTGTAAATAGCCGCCAGTGCTTTGATCCGGGAAAAATTCAAATCCGTTCTGCCGGTCTCCATTTTTGAGTAAGCAGGTACGGAAACGTTTAGAAGACTGGCCACCTGCTCCTGCACGAGGTGGTTTTGTAGCCGCAACTCTTTAAGCCTGTTTATCAATAACATATAATAAATTAAACCTGATGAAAACTTGTGGTGAAAGCTTTTTAAGCCCTAATCCACAATTGCTTCGCTTTACGTTGATTTGGCTAAAAATGTTACTAAATACGCGGCAACAAACAGGTACGTTTAAAACAATGCTTGTAAAAAAAGCAGGCATTGCAAAAAAACTTCAATTTCCTGAAAATTTTTTAACAGATGATCTTAATTTTTACTTGATAAAAGAAGCATCAACAAAAACGCCACTTTAATCCGCCGCCAGCAAGCTTTGAAGCTTTGCAAGGGCAGCTGTTTCTTTCGGGCTGTTTGATTGTCCTTTTTCCAGTTGGCGGATCAGTGCAGCCAGCGCGGCATCAAAAGCTTTTTCTGCGCCAATTCGGTTTTCGCCGGTTGCGCTAAGCAAAAGCTCGGGCAGCTGCAGCTGATACAATCCGTTTTGAACCGTAACGGAAGCGGTTAACTGCCTCCTAAACTGGTAGGTTTTATCTTTCAGGCTGATTTTTTGCAGCTGATAAGGATACAAATCATGTTTGGGGTTTTCCTTGATCAGCACTTTTTCATACTTGGAGCGCTTGCCAAACAGATCGTTTATTTCTCCCGTCCTCACGTATTGATAGTAAGTTTCAACTTTCTCCTTGGCCTGCTTCACTGCTTCCGGGATCAGCAAAGTCATAGGTTCTTTGTCAGGGTTTGCTGGCCAGCTTTCATCGGTTTTAGCTTCAGTACTGCCAAAATACAGAACGAATTCCTGACCGCTCAAGTTATCAAAAATCGGTTTAAATATCCCGATGCGCTCTTTTGCAGCATATCTTTCAGTTAGTTGTAGCACAAAAGCCGGGTCGAAAAGTTTGGGATGAAATACCGTTTGGATAAACAGGCCGAACATTTTTTCCTTCAATTCAACCACATTTTTCAAAATGCGATAAGGCGTTTTTTCCGGCGTCGTGTTTACCTCAAAATTTAGCGTTGCATTTTTGAGGTTGATGCCGGTTATCAGCATTCCGGTTTCTGCGCACAAGCGTTTGATTTCTTTTTTCGGTGCAGATTTAAGCTCAGCATAAGCCAAATTCATCTCGGCACGAATAAAATTTTCAAAAGCCAGGTTCAGGGCGTTTAATATTTTTGCCAATAGGTGTGCATCCATCGTTCCTTGCTGTGCGGCCGCTACCCGAAGGTAAAGTGTTTTTGCCGGATGAAGATGGTGCTTGCTGTGCATTGTGCTGCTGCGGAAATTATTTTCCTGTGAGTGAAGCAGAAACGGCAAAAATAAGTAATTAGAACTTTCCGGCAGAACGATACCAATTATAAAGTTGCGAAGGAGTATATCGACAATTCACCATGCTTCTTTTATCACTATAAATTTTGTTTTTGCAATCGCTGCCAGCAGCAAAAAACCCGGCATATTGCAAGGTTTTTGGGCTGATAAAAGAAGCATTAGTTAAATGAAGCCCTGAAATCTAAAGGCGATAAGTTGGTTTTTATTTTGAATAATTTGCTGAACGACTGCGGATGTTCAAAGCCTAATTCATAAGCAATCTCGCTGACGGACAGGCTGGTGGAAGACAATTTTCCCTTTGCTCTTTCAATCAGCTTATCGTGGATGTGCTGCTGCGTGCTTTGGCCGGTCAGTGCTTTGAGCGATCCGCTTAGATAACCAGGCGAAACGTTTAGTTTTTCTGCCACATATCCAACGGTGGGCACGCCATGTTTTGTCAAAAAATCGCTGTTAAAGTAGTCTGTAAGAATATCTTCCAAACGATTCAGAATTTTATGGTTAGAGATTTTTCGGGTAATAAACTGACGGTGATAAAACCGATCTGCATAAGTTAACAATAATTCAAGCTGGGCAATGATAACGTCCTGGCTAAATTTATCAATGTTAGAACAGTATTCCTGCTCCATGTTTTGCATCATGCCTGCAATGGTTGCTTCTTCTTTTTCTGAAAGATACAGTGCTTCATGTACCGAATAGCTAAAATATTCATACTGCTTTATTTTTTCGGCCAGCGGTGTATGCCACAAAAAATCGGGATGGATGAGCAGGATCCATCCCGATGGTTGTAAATGTTCCTCTTTTGCCGGTTCGATCCCAAAAACTTGGCCCGGAGAAATAAAAAACATCACGCCTTCATCAAAATCATATTGCTGCTGGCCGTATTTTATTTTCGCATTAAAATTCTTTTTTAAGGAGATAGAATAAAAGTCGAATACCAGGCTTATCGTTTCATACCCCGGAGACTGCTTTAAAGCGTCCAGACTAATCAGGCTAAGCAGCGGATGCTGCGGCTTAGGCAAACCTCTGAACTGATAATATTCTGAAATCGTCTTAAATCTATAAAATTGGGCCGGCATCTTTTAAAGTTGTGTTTTTATCAAATGTAATTCAAAACGCTGCGGCTTTGCTATTGATTAGCTATAAATAAACCGATAGCTCGAAGGCATTCGGTACATCCTCAAAAGCGGATGCTTCTTTTACACACCTTTTTTTGATGATAACCAGGCTTTTTAAAAAACAGCGTAAGTATTTAAGATTGTTTAAAGCTGAACAGAATACGCTTGATTTACACCGTCTTCTTCTTTCAAAATTTAAAAATAACTTCCTTGTTCCAAGTCGGCAAGCAGGGAAAGTTGGGTCGGATGCCAGCCAAGGCGTTCCTGGGTTAACTTACTTGAAGTTGGGCAATCGATTTGGGCGAAGCCTGCAAACCAGCCAAAATGGCTGCCCGCTTCTTCAGGCGATATGGCTACAGCCGGGATGTTCAGGCCAGCTCCGATAGCCTGGGCAATATCCCGAAACACAACTTCCTCCTCCGCAACACCATGATACCGGGCGCTATCGCCTTTTTCCAAGGCAAGCCTGAAAAGTCGGCCTGCATCCAACCGGTGTACGGCATTCCATCGGTTAAGCCCTTCGCCTACATAAGCTGACAGGCCTTTTTCTCGTGCAATGTTGATCAGCATCGGAACAAACCCATGATCGCCATCACCGTGAACGGAAGGGGAAAGCCGTACTACTGATACTTTTATTCCTTTTTCTGCTGCCGAGGCTGCGGCCTTTTCTGATACACGGGGAAATGAGTCGGAAACAGGCGCAACATCTTCCTCTGTTGCAAGGCGGCCTGGTGAAACCAGCGCAGTGCCGGAAGTAACGATCAAGGGACGGCCTGTGCCTACAAGCGCATCGCCCAGGGTTTCGATAGCCTGGCGGTCCACTTCGCAAACCTCTTTAAATCTCGAAAAATCATGGATGAAGCCGGCATGGATCACACCGTCCGAAGCTGTGGCTCCGCTCCGCAAACTTTCCAAATCTTCCAAATCGCCCCGATGCACCTCGGCACCAGCAGCAATAAGCAATTTCGCGGCCGCGTCTGAGCGGGCAAGACCCAATACTTGGTGGCCTGCACCAATCAATTCCTGAACAATGGCAGAACCGACGAAACCTGTGGCCCCTGTTACAAATAAGCGCATAATGTTAGTTTTTCTAGTTGAATATAATAATTAATAAGTAGCGGCAAACGCAGCATGCTGTTTTTACCACCCTATTTAAATGCGGCAGCAACTCCCTTTGCAAAATCCTTCAGCTTTACTTTGCCCATCACGGCTGGTTTGTTGCGGTTATAATCTTCTGCCAGCAAACCGCTTTGGATGGCAGCATACATTTCAACCAAACCAGCAGCAATTTGTGGGTTTATCCCTACGCCAACCAATCCGTTTTTTGATTCTTCATCCGTAACCAGCACCCATTTTAAATCTGGCTTTCCGATAGCCTCACCTAAAATTTGTGCGGTTTCGTTGCCGGTAAGTTCCTCGCTGGCCACATACCGTACTTTTCTGCCGGTAAAAGGTGTTTCCAGTTCTTCAGCAATTGCAGCGGCAATATCTATCGGCGAAACCCAGGATATCACCCCGTTTACACCATAATTTGCAGCAATCATGCCTTGTGCTTTAATCATCCCTGCATAGCCTAATAAATTGTAGTAAAAAGAAGTAGGGCGGATGTGCGTAATGGCAACTTCGGCTGGCAATCCGTTCAAAATTTGTTCTACATCATGCGCACCTGATAAAATCCCGTTGCCTTTTTCTAAATGCGCACCCCAGGTACTAAGGCTAACTATACGCTTGACGCCCGATTTTTTGATGGCTTCTGCATAATTATGGCCAAGGTTGCGGTAATAAGCCCAAAAGTCAAGGTTTGGGTCGAAGAAATTAGGCGGCGGAACCATTACATACACGGCATCTGCACCGGTAAAAGCAGAAGTCAAAAAACCTGCATCTTCCAATGAGCCGATGGCAGCCGTGGCACCCAAAGCCTTAATGGTAGCCTGTTTTTCTGGTTTGCTGCTGATGACGGTTACGGCATGTCCTTTTTTCACCAACTCTTCTGTCAGTGGCTTGCTGATGTTCCCTAAAGAACCTGTTACTATGATTTTCATTTTTCTGTTGATTTGATGCTGCTAAGTTCTGCAACATTAAATCAACAAACGTAGCCTAATCTATTGTTTTTGTAGCCGGAAATAATCCTGATGCTTCTTTTACACTACTTTTTTCGGGCAAAATCAGCAGCCAGCTTTTTAATTTGTTCTGAAGAAATGGCGTTTTTACCTTCATCAACCACAATCCGGTAACGGAAAGTAGCCGTTTCCCCTTTTTTCAGTTTCAAGTTTTTGGCAGATTTTCCATTAGTAAAAATCTTTTCGCCCAGCGGGTTTGCGGCAAACAAACCGTAGCCGCGCGCGTGCCAAAAAGTTGGATAATTGGGGTTTTCAGGATGGTCAATCATCACCACACTCACCGAATCATTGCCCATTTTGCCGTAAACTTTGCACCAGTTTCCGCGCGTGCCCCAGGCATCATTCCCGGTTTTGCCTTCGCTGGTGATGTAGTTTCCGTTGGCAACTTGGTCTGTTCCGCCTTTTACAACGGTTACATTTCCTTTATCATCGGTAAATTTCTGGTCTTCTTTGGTGGGCATTTGCAGCTCGTGCGCGGGCCGTAATCCGTATAAACCATCTTTTGCATCGGCAAAAGTTACTTCCGTATTTGCTTTTAAAACCGTGGTCCGGTCGATCAAACGTTTATAGCCAACCTCACTAAATTCCAAGGTTGTTGTTTCTTCCAGTAAAATTGAGTTTTGCTGAATTATCCAATTGGCATGATAAGCCAATACTCCTTTTATACCACTTTTTATGCTGAGGATTTTATCCGTTTTCACCCAGCCGTACTGGCTTTTTTTCTCCTTCGAGATGGCGTACGAATTATTCCAGAAATCCAGCCCGTTCACGTTTTCATAATTAAACCAAATGCCAATATGATGCGGATGGTCTGTGGCATCGCCAGGTTTCGGGTTGAGTGGAAAACCTCGAGTTACATCCGTTCCTTCAACCGTAAAAACCGGGTACAGAACCGGCTTTTCCAAAGTATCAGGATACAAAAAGCTGGTAAAAGGTTTTGATCCGATAGAAACATCAATCTTATTTTTACCAACTTCTTTCAAAATCTTTATTTGATTATCAGTTTGGGCAGAAACAACAGAAAATGATGACGAAACAAGTGCACAGGCTGCCATTGTTTTTAAGTTAAATTTCACGATGCTTCTTTTACCCACTAATATTTAAACACTTTGCCGCTAGCCATCACTTCCTGCGTTTTTTCGTCCAATGTTGCTTTTTGCCCGGTATGCACGGCAGCGTTCGTCATGATATTGGCGATGGAATGACGGTAACCAACTTCTACCGGTGCATGCGGCTGTTTGCGGCTGCGCACACATTCCATCCAGTTGCGTACATGGTTGGAAGTCAGCACATCGCCGCCGGTATTGGCAGAAGCAACTACTTTTTCTGTGTTGGATAAATTAATTTCCGGTAATAAATTGGACTGCATCCCCATGTCTGCGGCAAAAGCTTTTGTCAACCCGCCTCTTGGTGATACTTTATTGGTGTTTAGGTTCAGCTCACCGCCGTTGGAGTAATAGATTTCTGCCGGGTTTTCATCGCCATTGTGCATCCTGGAAGAAAAAGTTACCTGGAAACCATTTGTCGGGTCATTCATCGGGCCATAATCAAAAACGGCGCAAATGGTGTCCCAGTTTTTACGGCCATCTTTCCAGGCATACACTCCACCATTGGCAACCACACTTCGCGGATGCTGCAAACCGCTGAACCAATGTACCGTATCAATCTGGTGGCTCATCCACTGCCCCGGCAAACCGGATGAATACGGCCAGAACAAACGATATTCTAAGTATTTTCTCGGGTCGAAAGTATCATTCGGGCGGTTCATCAAAAAGCGTTTCCAGTCGGTATCTTCTTCTTTCAGCGTCGGCACTACGTTTGGCCTGCGCCAGCGGCCGGGCTGGTTTACGTTCCAGGTGAGTTCAACCATCGTGATCGGCCCAAACTTCCCGGATTTTACAAAATCTTCTGCTGCCTGATAATTGCTGCCGCTTCTGCGCTGCGAACCGATTTGTACAATCCTGTCCGTCGCTTTGATCGCTTTTAAAGCCGCACGGTTATCTTCCATGGTTTCTGCAAAAGGCTTTTCGCAATATACATCGCAGCCTGCTTTTACCGCTTCTATGGCGTGCAAAGCGTGCTGAAAATCTGCTGTGCTCACAAAAACGGCATCAACTAATTTTTTATCATACATTTCTTCGTTGTTGCGGCAGGCGATAACATCATGGCCCATTTTTTCTTTCCAGAAAGCTGCACCGGTTTCTCTTCTTTTGTTCCAGATATCAGATACAGCCACAAAATCAAAATTCAGTTCTTTATAATGGTTCATAAAGCTTGGAGCATGAGAACCTCTGTGCCGGTCTGAAAAGCCAACCGCGCCAACCCGTACACGATCATTCGCACCCATGATGCGCTTATAACTTTTGGCACTCCAGGCAACTTTAGAAACCATAACACCGGCTCCTGCCAGGGCAGCTTGTTTGATAAACTGACGACGTGAATTTTCCATACTTCTTTTATCGGGTAAAAATTAGTGTAATTCTTTGATTTTGATACTGCGGAAGGAAACCTGGTTACCATGGTCCTGCAAAAGCAAATGGCCGGCTTTTGCCAATCCAAAGTTCGGCCAAACATTGTATTTGCTGATGCTCACCAAGTGTTCAAAATCTTTCGAGCCACGCTCATATTCCAGCACTTTAACACCGTTGAGGTAATGCTCTACATGATTATTGGGATAAACAACTACGCGGCCATTGTTCCAGGCACCAATCGGGTGGATAAAACGGCTTTGCTTTTTTGCCGGGATTAGATCGTATAACGAAGCCAAAGTCCGGTCGCCATTGAGGCCCAGTTTGGCATCCGGGTGCAGTTCATCATCCAAAACCTGGTATTCTAAGCCGATAGAAGAAGCATCCGTTTTTTCATCCAGCGTTACAAAATATTTTAAACCGCTGTTGGCACCGGGTGTCAGTTTAAAATCGAAAGAAACATCAAAAGCTGAAAATAAATCTTGGGTAACAATGTCGCCGCCGTTTGCCGCTTCTTTTCCTGCGGAAGGTAAAACCATCATCATGCCTTGGTCAACCTGCCAGCCTTTTTCCGGGAAAGTATTCCCTTTGGCACTGTGCCAGCCCGTAGCGGTTTTTCCATCGAACAGCAATTTCCAGCCGTGTTCTTTTTCGTAAGGCGTTAAAAAGTTGGGTACATTGTTTACCACATAAATATCTGCAGGGAAAACGCTTGGTTTTAAGTTGGAAGTCTGGATGCGGATATTTTTAAAATATACTTTTTTGCCGGCCTGATCTGGCGTGGTAACCGCGTGGACCTGCAGGCCGATAAACCCTTCGCGCTCCAAAGTATCTACTACATACGCAACCGGGATTTGGTTGATCCAGGTTTTGGTTTCATTGCCGATACATTCAATTTTGATGTGATTGTATTGCCCGATTTTAAAAGCCGTTTTTGCTTTGGCATTCAAATCCAGCGGATACAACCATTGGCGGCGGTCTTCGTCATAAACCCCGCCCGACCAGCTTCTGGCGGAAGGGTCAATCTCAATTTGCTGCCCGTAAACTTTTCCCTTATGGCCTTCGCCGTCAAAATGGCTCCTGATCTGGATGCCCGAATTGCTTTCGGTGCTTTCTATTTTGGCATCCAGCTCCAGTACAAAATCACGGTAGGCTTCTTTTGTCACCAAAAAACTATTGCCCGAATTGATAACCGTTGTACCCACGATTTCGCCGTTTTCTACTCGATAATCGGCAGTTCCGCCGGCACGGTTCCAGCCGTTTAAAGTTTTACCGTCAAAAAGATTGCGTCCTAAGCCAGTTGATTGCGCCATTACACCATCAGCCAGCATCAAAAAATATAAAACACAGTACGATAAGCGGTTAAGGTTTCTCATAATTTATAGCGGTGGTTTAAATTGCTGTCAAAGGAAATCATAATACTTCTTTTATGCCTGTAAATTTCGATTTTATAATTGATGCTTGTAGAAAATAAAATTTAAAATCTTAAAATTTAGGTGATAAAAGAAGTATTGTCAATTTTCGGACATCAATTTAAACTTGTTAAGGCAGGCAGCGGAAAGTAATGTTTTGTTTTTCCTGGTTGTTCAACTACCGCAAATTTTAATTTAATCTCAATCTTGCTGATCGAATTAAAAATAACAGGAACGTTTAGCTTTACTTTTTAATACTTTTAAAAATGCGCAAACTGAAAAATCTATTCGTTATAACATTAATTTGGGCAATATTTCAAGCCCCGGTTTTTGCAAATTCAAAAAAATCAATTCAACCTCAAACTGATACCCTTTATCTGGCAGACCCAACCATCTTTTTGGATAAAGGGGTTTATTATTTGTATGGGACGAGCAGCGAGCAGGGATTTTTAGTTTATCAATCTCCTGATCTTAAAAATTGGAGCGGCCCCGCAGGGAAAACCAATGGTTTTGCTTTGGCCAAAGGCGATGCTTACGGAACCAAAGGTTTTTGGGCACCGCAAGTATTCAAAATCGGCAACACTTATTACATGGCTTACACGGCGGATGAGCACATTGCTATAGCACAAAGTAACAGCCCGCTTGGGCCTTTCAAACAAAAAGAAATCAAAGCAATATCCGGTGCTGGGAAGCAAATTGACCCTTTTGTGTTTCGGGACAATGACGGCCAGTTTTACTTATACCATGTGCGATTAACAGCAGGCAACCGCATTTTTGTGGCCCGGATGAAAGATGACCTTTCGGATATTTTGCTGGAAACGGTTAAAGAATGTATTACGGCAACACAAGATTGGGAAAATACGGCCAAAACAAACTGGCCAGTTACCGAAGGGCCAACGGTCATCAAAAAAGGAAATTTGTATTATTTGCTTTATTCGGCCAATGATTTTCGCAACCCGGATTATACGGTTGGTTATGCCACTTCCAAATCGCCTTTTGGCCCTTGGGAAAAATTCAACAAAAACCCGATCATCAGCAAAAACCTTTTAAAAATTAATGGAACCGGGCACGGCGATTTATTTGCCGACAAGAAAGGAAACTTGCACTACGTTTTCCATACGCACCATTCAAACGTCATAGTTTCGCCGAGGGCAACAGCTTTGGTTGATGTAAAGTTTGTTAAAGACAGTCCGAATACTTTTCAACTGGTTGTTGATCCTGCCAGCTTTCGTTTTTTACATGTTGAAAAGCAGTAGGTTTATCAGTTCGATCATGTGATACTTCTTTTACCCTATAAAAATTGGTGTTGCATCAATTCAAATAAACACAAACCAAATTCCTGCCAATTTTTAGGTGATAAAAGAAGCATCGAAAACTTAGGGAACAAAACCTAAACACGCCATAAATCAAGCAGGAAATTTATTTTCTGTTTCTCTGCACTTGCTAATTGCAAAAAAGTGGCTAAAATTAGTGTGATATTAATCACACTAATTTTGCCCCAAATGTCATTGTTGCGGCAGAGGCTTATTGCTCAGATTTGTACCGTCGGCTTAACTAACAGCACCGGCACAAAAAAATGCAAAACTTATCAAAAATAATTTTAATTACAGGTACAAGTTCCGGCTTTGGTAAATTGTTGACGATAACACTTGCCAACGAAGGGCATAGTATTATCGCGGCCATGAGAAATGCAGGCACAAAAAACGCACCGGCAGCGCAAGAACTCGGCGCGCTTACAAATGTGGAAGTCGTAGAAATGGATGTTACCAATACGGATTCGGTAAATGCTGCCATAGAAAAAATATTAAAAAAATACGGACAGATTGATATTTTGATCAACAATGCAGGCATATCCGGTTTCGGTCTTTTCGAGGCAACTTCTGTAGAAAGGATGAAAAATATTTTTGAAGTAAATGTTTGGGGCGCTGTCCGTGGGATACAGGCGGTTTTGCCATCCATGCGGAAACAGAAAAAAGGCTTGGTCATCAACATTTCAAGTACGTCGGGCATATTGTCTATTCCTTATGTATCTGCTTATTGTGGGTCAAAGTTCGCATTGGAAGGTATGATAGAAAGCCTTCAGTACGAAGTCAAAAAACTGGGTATCGAAACGGTAAACATATTGCCTGGCCCTTTCCCTACCGATATTGGCTCTAAAACCGGAGAAGGAAGTGATCTGCCTAAAATAGTGGAGGCTTACGGCGAAGAAGAATCACAGTTGTTGAACGAGTTTGGCCGGATTTACAACGAAAAAATGCTTGAAAATAAATCTGATAGTCAGGAAGTAGTAGATGCTGTTAAAAACCTCATTGAGATGGAAGACGGGACCAGGCCAGCGCAAACGGTGGTAAACCGTATGGCCGGAGGTTTAGAACAGGAATATGTAGATGCTAAGATCTCCGTGAAAAGAGGCTATATGACGAGGATGGGTTATCCTGCTTATTTATAACCTTGACCGGCAAATTATTACGGTTTAAACCACTAAGCATTATTTTAACAATAAAAAAAGAACCCATGTTAAGCATAACAAACAAAACTGTCATTATTGCCCGGAGCGCGGCTAAAAACAGGAAAGTATCGGCCTACAATATTATTTCCATAAAGATGGTCTCAAGAATTTTCTCGATCCTGCTATGGGTCTGCCTGATACAGGTAAGTAGCCTGGCCCTGGCTGGGGTACCTTCTTCAGGCGACCTTATTTCGTCAAAACCGTTCAAGTCTTCCATCATCAATGCCGATGGGCAGTTGCTGATACATTATATGCCCAGCATTGCGGGTGGGATGACCCGGGCATCAACGCTGCTTTTTGTGCCGAAAAAAACACCTCCGGCTGGTGGATGGCCTATTGTTGCCTGGGCGCATGGCACAATGACGGCGGGGCAAAAGCTTATCGCCCCAAGCTTGTCGCCGACACTCGATGGTGGGCTCACAAAGGATGGATTTATTAGCAATTACGTATTTGTGATTCAATCGCTTATTGATGCCGGGTATGCCGTCGTGGCCCCCGACTTGGAAGGTCTTGGAGAAATTGCGACAGTACCCGAACCCTACTTCAACATTGCCAGCTTGGCTCGTTCGCTAATTGCGGGCACACTTGCCGCACGCCATGCTGATACCCATCTCTCCACTCATTTGGCAGTTGTGGGCCACTCGGATGGCGGACATGGCGTGTTGGGCGTAGAAGCCATTATGGCCGAGGCACCCGGACTAACTTTACAATGTACAGTTGCTTATGCGCCATACACTTCGATAGCTGCGACGGTTTCTACCTTGGGTGAGACGGCTTCGCATACTCCCGGCAAAGTATTGGATTACCTGGCGGAGCAAAACTTTAACGTGGCCCTAATGGCGGTTGGCATCCAGGCCCAGCATTCGAGCTATGACCTGAACGCGATCATGGGGGCTGACTTGCAGCAGCTTATCCCCGTTTTTAAGACCAAAGGCTCGGTTAAAATTATTGGTGCGGTAACGCAGGCCATCAAAGCGAAGACGCCGACCGCCTTTTCTGGCTTCATCCCGCAATGGAGCACCACCCCCGAAATGAGTGCCTTCCTGGCGGCAAATGACCCTGCTGTTATGCCTGGCTTTGCCCTCCGGGTTCCTACCCTGATCGTGCAAGGCACGGCCGACGTTTTCGTGCCGGAGCCGTTGGACTTGGCGTTTACAGCAAAGCTGATTGCCGCAGGAGACCCTGTTACCTATCATACTTACCAGGGGAAAGACCATTTCACCATCATCCCCGCCGCTACGCCTGAAGTGCTCACTTTCCTGGCCCAGTACCTGCGGTAAAGCGTTCCGTTACAACAGTTTGATTTACAATACCACATGCACCAACTAACGTGTCGCTGACTAATATGCAGCCGATACATTTTTCCGACACTTTATTCCTTCCGTATGACTCCTATATCATTTCCTGCCCCCACACTAATTTTGTGGGCCGCCACAGTTCGCGCACGCTCCCTAACAGACCGGCTAATTGTTGCCCAAGCGGGCGGCTGCACGGAGCAGTCCGTATTTCCCAACCACATTACCGAATGGCTGGCCGAGGGGCAATCCCTGGTGCAAATCAGGGAGCAGGCACGAATAGGCGGGGTACCCATCACTATTCTTGACCCACTGACGCGATGGCTGCCGAACTGGCGGCTACCTGCATACCTGAATGCCGAGGAGCGTGCGTTCCAGGAAACCGACCAGAAAACTTTTTTCGAGTACGCGGCCGGGCTACAGGTAAAGAAAATGTCGGTTATCGACGGCATTGGTGCCCGAGTCGACCTGGCCGAGATGGTTTCGGCCTTTGAGCGCATGTGTGATAAAGCACGGGAGCTTGGAATGCTCGTGCAAGTGGAGTTTATGCCCTTTGGCAGCATCCCAGACCTGGCTACCGCATGGGAGATTGTGCGCCGCGCCAACCGTGAAAACGGAGGGCTTGTGTTTGATACCTACCACTACTTCCGCGGCTACCCCAATCCCGCGCTGCTGGCCCAGCTACCGGGCGAGAAGGTCTTCGCCGTGCAAGCTTCTGATGCAAACACAGCAATTCAGGGCGGCTCGCTCTACGCCGACCAAATGCACTTTCGCCAGGAACCGGGCCAGGGCAACTTCCCGCTGGTGGAGGTCATCCGCACACTACGATCAATCGGTGGCCTGCGGAATGTGGGCGCGGAGCTGTTTTCGGATGAGGCAGACCGACTGGCCCCAGCCGTGTTAGGTACACGTGTGGGGGAAGCTTTACGTCAGCTACTGGCTGCCGCAGAGGTAGAACCTGCCTGAAGCTGACCGCCAAATACTGTAGCCTTGTGCCGGTTATACTCCTTTTAACAATGTAAATAATAGCTATACGATAATGCTTTAATCAACAGGGCGGACAATAATCTTTGCGAATAATTTCAACAATTTGGATTTACGCGAAATGTATGCGGAACAGCATTAAAACATTTGCCTTAATTAAAAAACGAAATGCTTCAACTTATAACAAATCTAATTGTTATAAATGCTTATTCGTATCTAAGCAAACATGTTCGAAGCTTTTATTGATTACCTAACCAATAAAATTGATCTGACAGATTCGGAAATAGAGCTGTTGTGGAGTTGTCACATCCAACGTAAGATCAAAAAAAAGCAGTTTCTTCTTCACGAAGGAAATGTTTGGAGGTATAGTTGTTTTATTGTGAGCGGATGTTTGAGATGCTACAGGATCAGCGATGATGGCAACGAACACATCATCCGATTTGGCGTAGAGAACTGGTGGATGTATGACAGTGAAAGCTTCAATACAGGCGAACCGTCAAAAAGTAACATAGATGCTTTGGAAGACAGCGAGCTTATTTTATTTACCAAAGAAAACTACGACAAACTTTTAATTGAAATCCCAAATTTCCGGAACTTGATCGATACACTCCAGTCACGGAGTTTCGACGCAAGTCAAAATAGGATCTACACAAATATTAGTTATTCCGCAGAAGAAAAGTACCAACAATTTATCAAATTACACCCTGATTTTTATAAGCGCGTACCTTTGCACATGATCGCCTCCTATCTTGGTATTTCGCGTGAAACATTAAGCCGTGCCAGAACGCAATACGTTCAAAAATAAATTGTATGCCCATCGATTCGGTTTTGAAATATTGGTAACGACGCATTCAAAACCCAAAATCAAAAAGCCGGATTACAAGTAGAGCTATCGGCTTGATAAATTACCATACTTCTTTTATCACCTAAAAATTGGTGTTGATTTTTAAAATGTATAAACTGAAGAAGGAACAAGCAGCAATTTTTAGGTGATAAAAGAAGCATCTTGGTTTTTTAAGATTATTTACCAGGTTGTACTTCCGGTTTTTGATACTGAAGTAGCTGGCATTGAAAGGATATTGCTCTACTTTTAAAAAAGGGATTTTAAAGTTTTCCTGAAATTTTATGTACAGCAACGTAATGCTTTAAACTCCTATTTTTATAAATACCTGAGAACGAAAAATGCCCTTAACAATAAGTGTTAAGGGCATTTGCTCCCGAAGCTGGGCTCGAACCAGCGACCCTCTGATTAACAGTCAGATGCTCTAACCAGCTGAGCTATTCGGGAGTATTGCTGTTTGTTAGGGTGCTGCAAAAGTATAATTTCCGGGTTAAAATCACAATATTTGCTCAAATTATTTAAAAAATATTTTTGATGAGCTTAGTTGTTATTGGATCGATCGCACTGGATGATATAGAAACACCTTTTGGTAAGGTAGAAAAAATAGTTGGTGGTGCTGCACCTTTTGCCTGTTTAGCCGCTTCTTATTTTTATAATAAGGTTAAAGTAGTTGGAATTATTGGGGGTGATTTTCCAAAGTCAGAATTAACATTTTGGAAAGAGCATTATATTGATATTGAAGGACTTCAAATTGCTGAAAACAGAAAAAACTTTTTTTGGTCTGGTAAATATCATAATGATATGAATAATCGAGATACAGTAGAAACAGGGCTAAATGTATTAGAAGATTTTGACCCGATTATACCTGCATCTTATCAGGATTGTGAATATTTGTTGTTGGCAAACCTTACCCCTACAACTCAACAAACTGCTATTGACCGGTTAACTACACGCCCAAAATTAATCGTTCTCGATACCATGAATTTTTGGATGGATATTGCTTTGGACGATCTTTTATCAACTTTAAAATCTGTTGATGTTTTGACCATTAACGATGCCGAAGCACGCCAGCTTTCCAGTGAATTTTCCCTTGTAAAAGCAGCATCTAAAATTTTGCAGTTGGGCCCGAAATACCTCATTATTAAAAAAGGCGAACATGGTGCGTTGCTGTTTGGTGAGGACAAAATCTTTTCGGCACCAGCTTTGCCTTTGGCAGATGTTTTTGACCCGACGGGAGCAGGCGATACTTTTGCCGGCGGTTTTATCGGTTATTTGGCAAAAGTTGGAACCATCAATTTTTCAAACATGAAAAACGCCGTTATCTTTGGCTCGGCACTGGCTTCTTTTTGCGTGGAGAAATTCGGAACAGAAAAACTGAGGAACTTAACCCAACAGGAAATTGCCGAAAGGGTAGAAGAGTTTGTGCAATTGAGCAGTTTTCAAATCTAAATCAGCCTAAAACCCCCACCACTTTTAACCTGCTAAAAACAGCATAGGTGTGCGGCGCGTCTTCTAATTCTTCGGTTAAATCCTGGCCGGCCCAATGTTCGTAATGCTTGCCGTTTTTCCACAGGCCGCTTTCGGTTACATCGTAAATCTGGCCCAAATACGCCACCCAAATCTCCGGCTTGTCCTGCCCGTTGCGCAGCGCAAGCTGGTTTTTGGTATAAACCGGTAACTCACTCATTTTATGCCGATAAAAGAAGCATTCCGCTTTTGGAAATATTCAAAGAAAGCGATGTTCATCAGCAGTAAAGACATCAGGTAGAAATGATCTTCTACCGGAATCGTTCCAAGCCTGACAGCCAGGTTTTCGGCGTTGTTATAACTTACAATTGGCACAGAAGTCAGGATGCCGTTGACGATATAAAACGGAATTAGCGAAACAAAATAAGCCATATAAAAGCGGTTCATCCATTTTACTTTCCAAACAAACTGTAATAGAATGAGCAGCAAAAATAGTGTTCCGAAATTGATGAACGTGTAAAGCCGGTTGTGGTAAATGATTAAGATTATGGCGGAAACCAGGATCAGCAAAACATTAAAAACTTTTACAATCTGATTTGGGATTTGCCATTTTACATAATAATTCAAACATTCATAAATAAAAATACAGGAAAACGGGATGGTCAAAAAGAATAGAATCTCTTCTATCGGCAATCTGAAAAAAGTAATTCCCAAAATATAATTTGGGTTGAAAGACCATACTCCTTTTACCGTAAAAAAAATATCCCAGGCTAAAAACAGTATCCCGGTAAGGAGCAAACCCGGCCAAATGTATTTCCAGCTTTTATAGAATCGAACACGAGAATCAAATGACAAAAGCAGCGGAAAAATCACGCTCAAAAAATTGATCAGTAGGTAAGCGTATCTCACTTTAAAACAATTGATTGCTGACGTAAAAAAGCAGTTTCCTGCGGCGAGCACTGCTTGGAATTCAGCATAAATTTGATGATGTTTTGCACGAAAACCTTATCGGCCAAGCCATAATTTTTTTGTTTCAGCTGTTGTAAAATCTGATTTTTATCCGAATCTAAATCTTTATTCAAACCCAGAAAATGTGGTAAATTAGTTTGAATAGAAAATCGTACAAATCTGATTTCCATATCATTAGGGTTGGCATTAACGGCTTGCAAGACGGTTTTGTTAGATAAATTCAGAAACTTAACTTTTTTGTATAGGTTCCAGCTGTCTTTCGCTTTCAAAGCTTCCAAAGCACCCAGATAAGCAACCACAAGCGGCACTTTCTGATTGATTTTTTGTAGTTTGTTGTACAATGAATCCGTTACTTTTGGGCTATTGATAGCACGCAGCATCTGTTTCCTGAGTTCAGAAATATCTGTTTTTTGATTCGGCACCGAAAAAGAAACAGATATGGCAAACATGAAAATAAAAGCTGTTAAGAAACCTTTCATGATCTTATTTTTATTTTTTGTTGCAGATAAGCCTGGAAATAAAGAAACATTTTTTGACTGTCGGACACCCGGATGCGTTTTTGCATAATCACATCCGCGGGTGTTTGCTTGATTTTTTTAAAAAGCTCCAGGTAATAAACATAAGCAATATAAACACCTAATTGTGAGCCTTTTGGTAGTTGCAAAATGCCTTCCAGCGCATCGTCAAAATCTTTTTTGATGTCGGTTTCAATCATTTTCTTTTCTTCCGAATTGAATTTGTTAAAATCAATGTCCGGGAAATATGTCCGTCCGCGTTCTTCAAAATCAGATTTTATATCGCGCAAAAAGTTTATTTTCTGAAATGCAGCACCTAAACTCCTTGCTTTCGGAACTAGTTTTGTGTATAATGATACATCTGTTTCACAAAAAATCTTGAGGCACATTAAGCCAATCACTTCCGCAGAACCATAAATATATTCCCGGTAACCTTCATCTGTATAAGTGGTATTTTCCAGGTCCATTTCCATCGACTTTAAAAATGAATCAATCAAATGCAGGTCAATCCGGTATGTATTCACCACTTTTTGAAAAGATTGTAAAACCGGATTCAAGCTAATTTTTCGTTCAATGGCTTCAAAGGTTAATGTTCTGAACTCGCTGATTAACTGCACTTTATTAAATCCGTGGAAAGTATCTACAATTTCATCTGCATATCGTACAAAACCATAAACTGCATAAATTGGATAGCGAAACCGTTTGGCAAAGGTTTTAATTCCCTTGCTAAAAGAAGTACTGTATTTGTTGGTAATGATTTTACTGCACTCGAAACAAGTTTCGTTGTAAAGATTCATGCGCTAAAAGAAGTATAACCAAATGTACAAAAAACGCTTGCTTTTGTTTCTTTTGCAGCTGTGTTGAAACAAATTGTTACGGGCAAACTTATCTTCTCAGACATGAAAAAAGGGCAGCAAATTGTAGTTATAGGTTCTGGTTTTGCAGGATTATCAGCGGCATCAGTTTTGGCAAAAAGTGGTTATCAGGTTACTATTTTGGAGAAAAACGATCAGGCCGGCGGCCGCGCACGTGTGTGGGAAAAGGATGGTTTTAAGTTTGATATGGGGCCAAGCTGGTACTGGATGCCAGATGTTTTTGATAATTATTTTGCTTTGTTCGGCAAAAAAACTTCAGATTTTTATGATTTGAAACGATTAGATCCGGGATATCAGATTTATTTTGGAAAAGGTGATGTGATGAAAATCCCGGCTTCAATGCAGGAATTAGAACAACTTTTTGAGCAGGAAGAGCCTGGTAGCAGTAAAAACCTGCGGGAATTTTTGAAACAAGCTGCTTACAAGTATAAAGTTGGTATGGGCGAATACGTTTTTCGGCCTTCGCATTCCATTACCGAGTTTATTGATTTTAGGTTGATCAAAGAAAGTTTCCGCATCCAGATGCTCACCAGCATGAGCAAGCATGTGCGCAAATATTTTAAAAATTCGAAGCTGATTAAACTACTTGAATTTCCGGTTTTGTTTTTGGGTGCCACGCCGCAAAATACACCAGCGATGTACAGCATGATGAACTATGCTGACCTGGCTTTAGGCACCTGGTATCCGATGGGCGGGATGCACGAGATTGTAAAAGCCATGGTAAAAACAGCACAGGAGCAGGGAGTAGAAATCAAACTAAACCACGAAGTGCTGAAAATAGAAACGGAAAACGGCAAAGTAAAATATCTAATTACCAACAAGGGAATTGTGCAAACTGATTTTGTAATTGCAGGTGCTGATTATGAACACATTGATCAAAAATTACTGGAGAAAAAAGATCGGAACTATGATGAGAAATACTGGAATTCTCGCACGATGTCGCCATCCAGTTTACTGTTTTATATTGGGTTGAATAAAAAAGTGGCCGGCATTCATCACCATAATTTATTTTTTGATGAAGATTTTGAATTGCATGCCGAGGAAATCTACACCAACCCGAAATGGCCGCAAAAACCTTTGTTTTATGTTTCCTGTACCTCCAAAACTGATGCTGCTGTGGCACCGGAAGGTTGTGAAAACCTATTTTTTTTGATGCCGGTTGCACCAGATTTAGAAGATAGCGAAACCACGCGCGAATATTATTTCAATTTGATGTTGGACCGTTTTGAAAAAATTACCGGCCAGGAAATCCGAAGTGCTATCGTAGTAAAAAGAAGTTATGCACACCAGGATTTTGTTGCAGATTATCATTCTTTCAAAGGCAACGCTTATGGTTTGGCCAATACACTTTCACAAACTGCTTTTTTTAAGCCGGCCATGAAATCAAAACAGATCAAAAATTTATTGTTTACCGGTCAATTAACCGTTCCTGGGCCTGGTGTGCCGCCATCTCTAATTTCCGGGCAGGTAGCAGCGCAGGAAGCTGAAAAACTGTTGACAAAAGAAGCATCGTACTAAAATGTATCTTAAATAAAAAAAGCCCGACGTATCGAGCTTTTTTTATTATATATTGAGTGTAATTGAGTTTGGTTATCAATCTTCCATAGCATACACCGGTTTTTTAATGCCGTTATCGTATGATTTTAAATTTTTCTTTAACAGTTTGCGGGCAACATGGATACGGGTTTTAACCGTTCCGATCGGGATAGTTAAATGATCTGCAATTTCATGGTATTTATGCCCTTCAAAATACATGGTAAAAGGAACATAATATTCTTGCGGCAATTTGTCTAATGATTTCTTAATGTCATCCATCACAAATTTTGCTTCACCTTGATTTTTTGTTGAACTGAACACCAAGTTAGCAGAAGATATTTCCTCAGATTTGGTAACAAAAGTGCTCATCTTAACAAAACGACGATAATTGTTGATAAAGGTATTTTTCATGATAGTGTATAACCAACCTTTCAAATTTGTACCTTCTTTAAATTTGTTGTAATAAGTAATTGCTTTAAGCATTGTATCCTGTACCAAATCGTTGGCATCATCTGCATCATGTGTGAAATGCAGTGCGTAAGATCTTAAAGAACCTGCCTGACGCAATACCATGGTGTTGAATTCAATTTTTGTCATTGTCCTATTTTTTTGTAATCGGTTTTAGTTTTGTTCTGTAAACACTTATACAATTTCAAGACCGATTTTTTTAAAATTCAGCAAAATTTTAATTATCGCTTTAACAATACACTCAGGCACGAACAGGATTTTCGATGAAAGTAAACAACAAGAATTTTATGTATTGAAAATTATTTGATTGATAATCAGTAAGTTTAAGGATAAAGTACAGTTGATAAAACTTTATTTATTCAAAACCGTATTTTGTGAAGTGTAGCTATTTAATCTGATGTTAAGTTTTTATTAAGACTGAAAAGTTATAGAATATTGACTTCCCGGCGCAGTTCAACGCCAAATTTATTATACACGCTGTCTATGATTTGCGACGATAACGCATAAATTTCCGCTCCGGTGGCTTGGCCATAGTTTACCAATACCAAAGCTTGGTTTTTAAAAGTTCCGGTTTGTCCGATAATCCGGCCTTTCCAGCCGCATTGTTCAATCAGCCAGCCTGCAGCCAATTTAATTTTATTATCTCCCGCAGGGAAATTGATCACATCCGGAAACTTATTTTTCAATTTTTCAAAATCGGCAAAATCAATAACCGGGTTTTGAAAAAAGCTTCCTGCATTGCCAATGGTAGAAGGATCCGGCAATTTAGAAACCCGAATGTGCGACACCACTTTGGAAATATCCTGAATAGTCGGATTGCTTATTTCCCGTTTCCGCAATTCATCTTCTATGGCACCATATTTTGTATTGATTTTTGGTTGGAGCGAAAGTTTAAATTTCACTGAAGTAATGATGTACTGATCTTTCAGTTCCCCTTTAAAAATACTTTCGCGGTAGCCAAAACCACATGCTTCTTTTACAAAGGATTTTTTGTGCTGAGAAGAAATTTCAAAGGCCTGGCAAGATTCAAACACATCTTTCAGTTCCACGCCATAAGCACCGATATTTTGCACCGGCGAAGCGCCAACCGAACCAGGAATCAAACTTAAATTTTCCATCCCGGCAAAACCGTGCGCCACACAATAATTTACCAGTTCGTTCCAGCTTTCGCCGGCCCCGGCTTCTACATAAACTTCTTCATGGCTGATGCGGTGCTCAATTCCACGGATATTCATCTTGATAACTAATCCTTCGAAGTTTTTGGTAAACAGCACATTACTTCCTCCGCCCAAAACCAAACGCGGAAATGTCAGCCATTTCGAATCCAAAAAAAGTTCCGTCAATTCATCTTCGTGATTGATTTCGACAAAATAGCTGGCTGTTGCTTCAACACCAAACGTATTGAAATTTTTGAGAGAAACGTTTTCGCGAATTTGAAGCATTGGCTGTTATCAGATTTGAAGCACAATATTCGGAATTTAGCTTTATTAAATTTGTTTCTGCTGAAATCAAATTCTTTATCAAGATAATTAAAACGTGTATTCAAAACCTGATTCCGGATTTTCCATACTTCTTTTATCACCTAAAATCTTGAATTTTTCATGCTTTTTTTAAAGGCATCAATTGCAACAACAAATTTCAGGTGATAAAAGAAGCATCACAAATTCCTGATCAAAAACCTACGAAACCCTTTTTTTACGTTGCTGATATTCGGTTGGCGTGGTACCGAATTGTTTCAAAAAGTTCCTGCCCAAGTGGGATTGCGAACTGTAGCCAACCATATCTGCCACTTCATAAATTTTATAATGCCCGTCTTCCAGCAACTTGGCCGCCACTTTCAAACGTGTAATATTGATCAATTCATTTATACTAAGGCTGGAAATGGCCTTAACTTTACGGTACAAAGTTGGTTTACTCATGTTCAAAAAGCTGGCTACATGCTCAACATCCAGATCCGGGTTTTGGATATTTTTGTAGATAACTGCATTTAGCGTTTCCAAAAATTCTTCGTCTGATTGAGAATAAGCCATGCTTTTAATATGTACCAACGGCGAATTTGCAAAGTGCTGCTTTATTTTGTTCCTATTGCTTAGCAAGTTAGCTATTTGCACCTCCAAATATTCTGGCGAAAAAGGTTTTTCAACATAAGCATCGGCACCAACACCCAAACCTTGGATTTTATTTTGCATGGTATTTTTAGCCGTCAGCAAAATGATCGGTATGTGGCTGTGATCAAAGTTGGTCTTTATTTTTTTACACAACTCGAAGCCGTCAATCCCCGGCATCATCACATCACTGATAATTAAATCCGGGTTTTCAGTTTCTAATAGTTTTAAAGCTTCCGCGCCATTTGCTGCCTTGATCACGGTATAGTTTTCGGTCAATCCATCTGAAATAAAATCCAAAATTTCGGGGTTGTCATCTACTAATAAAATTATCGGTCTCATCGTTTGTCCGTTTATGTTTGTTTGGTCTAATAATTTCGCTATTTCCTGTTCATCTTCATCATCCAGGTAGAGGTCAAATTCTTTGTCTTGATGAACGGGCAGCATTAAGGTAAAAATATTTATTTCCAGATCAGGCTTTTTCAAGGTCAAAATGCCATTATGCAACTCGGCCAGCGAGCGCGACAAGGATAAGCCAATGCCTGTACCAACGTGTTTTTCGGTTTCTTTCAGCCTGAAAAAGGGTTCAAATATCTTTTCGCTCATCTCTGCCGGAATGACGTGCCCATCGTTCCTGATCTCGATTGTAAAATTGCCACTATCCGAAGTAAAGGGAAGCAATTCTATCTCCACCAGCTTTTCAGAATATTTAATGGCATTGTTAAATAAGTTGCTCAGTATTTTGTTGATCGCTTCTGTATCAATGTAAGCAAAAAGCGTTTTTGAAGGTTGTTTTAAAATATAAGTTATGTTTTTTTGTTCTGTGATTGGTTTAAAACTGGTAAAAACATCATCAAGCAATTCGTTAACATTAACCTTCACAAAGTTGAGGTTGAAAGTGTTTGTTTCCGTTTTCCTAAAATCCAGCAGCTGGTTGGTAAGGTCCAGCAAACGGTTAGTGTTCCGCTCCATAATCTTCAGGTTGTTCTGGATGTCGGGCACCATTTCCGACCGCCGGATCACTTTTTCCATCGGCCCTTTTATCAAGGTCAAAGGCGTACGGATTTCATGGGCAATATTGGTAAAAAACTCGATTTTGGCATTATAAATCTGCTTTTCCTTATCGTTTTCCATCATTTCGATCAGGCGGTCATTCCTTTCGCGTATGCGCTGATGGTATCTTCTCACCAGATACAAAACAACCAGCAAACTCAGTAAAACATACACAAAATAAGCATAAATACTTTCCCAGAAAGGCGGTGAAATATTGATTTCGAGCGTTGCTTCCCGGCCATTCCACTTCCCGTCATTGTTGGCCGCATCTACAATAAATGTATAGTGGCCTGGCAAAAGCTGTGTGAAATAAATTTTTCGGTTGGTTTTTAAATACGTCCAGCGGTTGTCCAAACCTTGCATTTTGTATTTATACTGCGTCATCTCTGGCGAGGCAAAATTTAAGGCCGCAAAATCAATACTGAAAGAAGACTGGTCATACGCAAGATCGATCTTTCGGGTATAAATAACAGATTTGCTTAGCAACGAGCTATGGTTCACCATAATCTCTTTGTTGTAAACCTGCAGGCCGGTGATGTAAATCGGTGCAACATAATTGTTGGGGCGAAACGAACTTGGGTTGAAACTGACCATGCCTTTTACGCAGCCAAAATACATGGTGCCATCCGCGTCTTTAAAAGATGAGTTATAGTTAAACTGATCACTCAGCAAACCGTTAGCTTTGGTATAAACTTTCAGGCTTTGATCCCGCATGTTCAGGCTAACTAAACCGCGCGTAGTGCTGATCCACAGGTTCTTGCTATTATCTTCTTCCATCCGGAAAACATAATTACTGGGTAGCCCTGCGCTGATGTCAAATTTTTTGTATTGATTGTTTACCGGATCATAACGCCATAAACCTGCGCCTTCCATGGCAAACCATAAATAATGCTGGCTATCCTCAAATACATCGTTTACCGTGCTATTTTTCAATGCTTCTTTTATGGCATATTTTTCATCAAGTAGGCTGTTTTGTTCTGTTTTTGGGTTGAAGCAATGCAGGCCGTTTCGCATGGTCCCGATCCAGATATTGCCTGCATGGTCTTCCTCGATCGAACAAATAAAATCATGGGGCAACAAGTTTTTGATCGTGGCAAAATCCCCGGTACTTTTATTAAAACTATACAAGCCGTTGGATGTGCCCACCAGGATCAAACCCGAACTCGTTTTGAAATAGCACACCACAAAGTTGCTTTTAAGTTCGTTTGGCTTCGGGCCGGCTAAAAAATGATGCACAATTTTGCCTGAAGCGATATCCATAATATCCAGGCCGCGATCAAAAGTGCCCACAAAAAGATTTTGTCCATCGGCCAGCAAGCCTTGTATATTGGTGTTAGACAAACTGTTTTTGCCACCGGGATTGTAATGTGTCCAGCTTCTTTTATCGGTACTATATTTGTTCAGTCCGTTATCTTCTGTGCCAACCCACAAATTGCCGTACTGGTCTTTGCATATTTCACGCACCACATTTCCAAGCAAAGCATTCTTATTTGTTTGAGGATAGAACTTATTAAAAGTGGAATATTGTTTTGGATAATAATTTAAGCCGCCAAAATAAGTGCCTGCCCAAATGCCATCTTCAGAATCTTTAAACAACGTATAAACGGCATTGTCTGACAGGGAATACGGATCGTTGTATTGCTTGTTTAAGTTGGTAAAACTGCCTTTTTGCATATCGTAAATAAATATGCCGGATTCAGTTGCGATCCAATATTGCGTGTCAGAATATTTTAAAACATCACGGACAAAAATTTCTGTTTTGTTTTTGTTATAAGTCAGCACATCCTGATAAGTAAGGCTCTTGGAGTCAAATATCTTAAAGCCCTGGGTTGATGTACCGACAAAGATTTTGCCGTTTGTTGTGCAATATATTTTCTCGATATAGTTGGAAGAAACCTTTTTGGAATGCGCAAATACATCATAACTTTTAAAGGTTTTACTGCCGGAACCGAGGCATTCTAAGTTTCCGGAAGTTGTGGCCAGCCAGATATTTCCGGAGCTATCTGTAGCAACACTTGTGGCTTCAAAATTTTGAAATTGCCGCAGGTTAAAAAGCTTACCGCTGTTTTTTTGGTACCTAAAAACAGTACCGTTGCCTACAAACCAGTAATTATTTTGCCGGTCTTCAATAATGGATCTTACATTGATATCTAATGCTGTTTTTATCGAGGTAAAACTCTCATCTTCGGCGTTGTACCGGTAAATACCGGCTGCCGTGCCTATCCACAAAATGCCCTCATGATCTATATAAAGGGTTTGGATAAAGTTATTGCCGATACTTTTTTTATTGTTGTTATCGTGCCTGAAAGTTTTAAAAGTATAACCATCAAACCGGTTTAAACCATCCTTCGTCCCCAGCCACAAAAAGCCCTGTTTATCCTGCACGCAGCTATAAACCGTGTTGTTAGACAGCCCGTTTTCTACCTGATAATGCTTAAAATAATAAGGTTGGGCATAACAGATTTTAAAAAACAGGACCAGTAAAAAGCAATATAATAGTTTAGGTTTCAAAAGAATTTCGGAACAAATATATCTAATAAGGATAATTTATCTGTAAAAAAAACGATACAAATTAACTAATAATTGAGAGGATTTGGCTAATTATCAGTTTCAAAATCTTTTTTCTTTACACCATGACTTAGAGATGCCGTGTCTCTATATTGATAAACCAATTATCTAACATTTATGAAAAAAGTTTTACTTCTCAGGCAAGGGGGTGATACCCGCTTGAAACACAAACACATCGGGAAAGGGCTAAAAAGAGCACTGGCTTTTGTTTCCTTCATGGTTTACCTGCTTATTTCTGCTTCGTCATTTGCCCAAACCAAGCAGGTAAGCGGAACGGTGGTAGACACTACCGGCGAAGCATTAATCGGTGTAAGTATCAAAGCTAAAGGCACGCCAACCGGTGTTGCATCAGATGCCAGGGGAAGGTTTAATCTGGCGGTTCCTAATCTTAACGGAACTTTGGTAGTAAGCTATGTAGGGTTCACTACGCAGGAATTTCCTATCAATGGGCAATCGAACTTAAGGATCAGGCTTAGATCAGCCAATTCAACTTTACAGGAAGTTGTGGTAACAGGTTTTGGTTCACAAAAACGCGAATCTATAACTGGTGCCATTTCCAGTGTTACCAGTAAAGATTTAGACCGTGTGCATGCCGGCTCAACTGTAAGTTCGGGTTTGGCAGGTAAAATACCTGGTGTAACATTCAGAATGTCTGATGGTAGGCCGGGTGCGAGTGCCAGTATTCAAATCCGTAATATGGGTACACCTTTATATGTAATTGACGGGGTACAACAGGATGAAAGCCAGTTTAACAACCTTGCCCCTAATGATGTAGAAAGTATTTCGGTGTTAAAAGATGCATCGGCAGCAATCTACGGTGTACGTGCAGCCAATGGGGTAGTGGTGGTTACGACCAAAAGAGGTTCAGGAGAGAACAGGATAAATGTTAATGGTTACCTCGGATTCCAAAACTGGTACCGTTTTCCAAACGTACTCACCAATTCTTACGATTATATGCGTTATAAGGCTGAAGCTGAAGTAAATACCAATGGTTCTACCGGAATAACGCAATCCGAACTGGACAAATATAAAGCCGGTACTGATCCCGCTTATAGAAGTTTCAACTGGCGGGACTATGTGCTGAAAAGTAATGCCAATGCGCCGCTTAATTCTATCAATGCAGATTTTACAGGCGGTACAGATAAAATGAATTATTATGTATCCGCAACAAATTTATTTCAGAATTCAGTATTGGGTAAGGAGTATTTGTTCGAACGTTCAAACATTCAATCTAATATTTCTGCTCAGGTAGCTAATGGATTAAAGATTAGTATGAATGTAAACGGACGGATTGAAAGTTATGAAAACCCTGGTGTGCCTGGTGGTGATGATTACTTTTTAGCTCGTTTTGCAGTGTTAAGGAATACACCTTTAGAAAGACCTTATGCTAATGACAATCCTGCTTATTTGAATGATATTGGCCATACAGAATCTAATTATGCTTTTTTGAATGAAAAATTATCAGGTAAATACCGCAGCGACAAGCGTGTTGTACAAACAAATATGACAGCAGAATATACAGTGCCTGGTGTCAAAGGTTTAACAGCAAGAGCATTGTATTCTTATTATTTTGCAGATTACTTGTTGAACAATACTGAATACACTTACAACGCATACACTTACCGGCCTGCTACTAATACTTATGACGTAACCGGAGGTTCTACTAACCCATGGAGGGAACGCGAGCAGATAAAGGACATCAACACAACTTTCCAGGCTCAATTAAATTATAATAATACGTTTGGAAAGCATACTATCGGTGCAACTTTAGTTTCGGAAAGAATTCAATTACACCACACGCGTAATTGGATACATGCCTCTCCGATTTCAAATAACTTGCCGTTGATTTATTTCCCAACTGCAGATCAGTATCAGGATAGTGATGATACCCAAACCCGCATAGGTTATATCGGAAGGATAAACTATAATTACGATAATAAATATTATTTTGAAGCTTCTGCCAGAAGGGATGCATCCTATCTCTTTGCCCCGGATAAGCGCGTAGGATATTTCCCTGGTTTTTCAGCAGGTTGGAGGATCACTCAGGAAGGTTTTATGAAAAATCTTCTAGGAGACCATAGCTTTCTGAGTGATTTGAAATTTAGAGGATCTTACGGAATCTTAGGAGATGATAGGGATCCTAATAACACAAATAACCCAATTGTTGCACCTTACGCTTATCTACCCGGATATAATTACAACCAAGGGGTTTCAATTTTGGACGGAAACGCTATTACCGTATCCAGGGATAAAGGGATTCCTGTTACCAGAATAACCTGGTTAAAAAGTAAGATCACCGATATTGGTGCCGATTTCAGTTTGTTTAACAGCAAAGTAAATGGTACAATTGATTATTTTTACAGGAAGCGTACCGGTTTGTTGGGAACAAGAAACAATATCATTTTACCTACAGAAATTGGATATGGTTTACCATTAGAAAATGCTAATAGCGATGCGCAGCAGGGGGAAGAAATAGCGTTAAACTACAACACTAAATTTGGAAAAGTAAGCTTTAATATTGGGGGTAATGTTTCTTATACCAGGTCTAAAACCTTGAACTCCTACAATCCACTATTCTTTAACTCCTTAGATCAATATCGTAATTCAATAGAAAACCGCTATGCTCATATAGATTGGGGTTACCAGGTACTTGGTCAGTTTACTTCGCAGGAACAGATTAATAATTACAAAGTTAATAATGATGGAAAAGGTAACCGTTCTTTAATCCCTGGGGATTTAATATACAAAGATCAAAATGGTGATGGTAAAATAGACCAGTATGACGAACGCCCTATTGGCTATGGATATGGCACACAACCAAATATCAATGGTGGTTTTACTTTGGGTGCAGGCTATAAAGGGTTTGATTTCCATGCTGACTTCTCCGGCGGTGCAGGCTATACCTGGTTTCAGAATTATGAAACACGCTGGGCTTTCCAAAACAACGGAAATTTAAACACCATTTTTGAAGACAGGTGGCACCACGCAGATCTGTATGATGTAAACAGCCCTTGGATTCCGGGTAAATATCCTGCAAACAGGATCAACCCCGGGTTTGGGCAAAGTGATTATTCGCTTAATGGACAAAATAATTCATCTTTTTGGTTACATAGTGTGCATTATATAAGGATGAGAACTATAGAATTAGGCTATAGCCTGCCAACAACCCTTTTAAGCAAGGTAAAGATCAAAAGGGCAAGGTTCTATGTTAATGGCTATAACCTACTTTCTTTTGATAATCTTAAACAATACGGTGTGGATCCGGAAGTTAGGGACGATAATGGCCTCCAATTTCCGCAAAGTAAGGTGGTTAACTTTGGTGTTAATTTAACTTTTTAATTAATTCCTTAAGATTAAATTCAATGAAAAAAATATTATCAATAACCATGTTTGCCATCCTGATTAGTGCAGGATCGTGTAAAAAGGACAGTGCATTTTTAGATGTTCCGCCTACACAAGTGATACCTACCGAAACAGCATTTTCGGATCCGGCTTTAGTTTTGTCCATATTAGGGGATCTGTATAACCGGCAAAGGGATTTTTCAAGTCTGGATGGATATCCGATTCCCAGGGATAATAATCCATTTGATTATACAAACAACGTTAATGAACCTGGCTGGAGAACGTTTGCTGATTTCAGCGAAGCGTTCCCTTCGGAAAACGGTAGCTATTTTATCGTACAAAGAACAGGTTGGGGTTATGGCGAATGGGGAATTTGGGATTATGGATACATCCGTGACTTAAACCTTTTCATTCAGCGGGCTACTGCGGCAACCGTACTTAAAGAAACAGATAAAAGTAGGTTTATAGCTGAAGCACGTTTTTTAAGGGCAAACTATTATTTTGAGTTGGTTAAAAGAATGGGTGGTGTACCTTTAATCACAGATCCTTTAACTTATGATTATTCCGGTAGTGCTGCAAACTTGCAAAAACCCCGTGCAAAAGAATCTGATATTTATGATTTTGTGATTAGTGAGGCAGAAACAATTAAAACATCTTTGCCTGCGGATCCCAATGAAAAATCAAGGGCAACTGCGGCTTCTGCTTTAGCTATGGAAGCCAGGGCAGCCTTGTATGCAGGCTCGATAGCAAAGTATGGTGCCACGACACCACAGGTCTCCCTTCCGGGAGGCGAAGTAGGTATTCCTGCCAGTATGGCTACAGGTTATTATACAAAAGCACTGGCTGCGGCACAAGCTATCATCAACGGTACTGCCGGCAGCTACCAGTTGTACAAGGTTTTGCCTGATCTTTCTGATAATTTTGCCGCTATCTTTCTAGATAAAAGCAGTGTTAACCAGGAATCTATCTTTATTGAAGATTTTAAAGCCAATGCTGGTAAAACCCACGCCTTTACCACCAACAACCAGCCTTTTTCAATTTCAGATGAAGGCTTGGATGCCGGCCGTTTAGACCCTTCTTTAAATTTAGTCGAAGCGTTTGAAAAACTGGATAATACATATGCGCCGATGCCTACTAAAGATGCTTCGGGCAATCCCATTTTCTATACCAACCAACTGGATATCTTTGCCGGCAGAGATGCTAGGCTTGCCGGTACAGTTTTATTGCCTAACGGTTTATTTAAAGGTAAGAGAACAGATGTGTATGCAGGTTATCAATTGGCCAATGGCAGCATTGTAAGCAGTGATGATGCCGTGCATTTACAAACATTGCCAGGCACCTCCGCAGCTATACAGGTTGTGGGAAAAGATGGCATTGTAAACGGGCAGGAGTTAAGGACTCAAACCGGTTTCTACATCAGGAAATTTTTAGACCCAACCGTTGGTTCCGGCCGTCGTGGCCGGGGCAGCGATGTAGCATTTGTCCGCTATCGTTTTGGAGAAGTATTATTAAATGCTGCTGAAGCTGCTTTTGAATTAGGTAATACAGGTACTGCACTTAGCTATATCAATCAGGTTAGGGCGCGAGCAGGTTTAACAATTCCGCTCACTACTTTAACATTTGACCGGATAGTTCACGAACGCCGCGTTGAACTTGCTTTTGAAGGCCATACCTTGTTTGACATGAAAAGATGGAGGCTTGCACACATTGTTTGGGACGGCAGTAGTATGTCAGTTACAGATTTGGTGAGTAATATTGGCTCGGCTACAAAACGGAACACTCAGCCCTATGGTTTGTGGCCGTATAAATACTATGCACCCGGCACTGCAAACGATGGCAAATGGTTGTTTAAAGAAGTTTTGCCTGGCCCGGTTACTGGTGCCAACAGGTTCCAGTTTGGAAATTATTATTCCCAAATTTCGGATAATATCATAGCATCAAACCCTAAAATTGTTAGACAACCCAATCAATAAGTCTTTACTTATTACTTAAAAACTTATGAAAATTAAATTTCACTTAATTATATCGGCGCTGATACTTGTTGCATCGTCTTGCAAAAAAGATAATTTTAAAGCACCGTCATCTACCTTGAACGGACACCTAACCTATAAAGGCGCTCCGATAGGGCTCGAGTATAACCAGGTGCCCTTTCAGCTTTACCAGCCAGGTTTTGGTAAAATCGGGCCTATCAGCGGCACTTTTGATCAGGACGGAGCTTACTCAACCCTTCTATTTGATGGGAATTATAAGTTTACAATCCCTCCCGGCCAAGGTCCTTTCAGATGGAAGGAAAATGCCAGTAATCAAAGAGATACTGTAGCCATTACACTAAACGGAAGCCAGGTAATGGATGTTGAAGTTACGCCGTATTACATGGTTAGGAGTTCGCAAATAACTGCTGCCAGTGCAAAAGTATCAGCCACATTTAATATTGAAAAAGTGATAACGGATGCCAACGCCAAAAGTATAGATCGTGTTACGCTTTATATCAACAAAACTCAATTCGTTTCCGGAGGAGATAATATTGCTGCAACTGATTTGGCCGGAGCCTCATCCTTAACCAATTTAAACAACTTAGCACTTAGCGTCAGTATCCCAACTATCAGCCCAATTCAAAACTACGTTTTTGCCAGGATTGGGATTAAAATCTCCGGCGTGGAAGACATGATTTTTTCGCCTGTTCAAAAAATAACTTATTAAAAACTTTATCATAATTGCAAGGGCCATTCTTTACCGGGTGGCCCTTTAAAATTTATTATCAAATACAATCTTTAATAACCATTATTTTTTAAACAGCTTATAGTTTATTCAAATTTATGGAAAGTCTTTTCCATGTCCTCTGGCTTGATCCTAATGCTTCTTTTACCCTATAAAAAATGGTGTTCTCGTTCAAATTAAATAAAATCAAAAACTAAATGCTTGTCATTTTTAAGGTGATAAAAGAAGCATAGGAAACAGATGAACAAAATTTGAACAGGTGTTTATACAACATGGTTAAAGAAATGACAATGCTTCTTTTACCCAGTAAAAAATGAGTGTTACTTGTGTTAAAGAAGTATTATAAAGCTTTATATTTTTTACATACTAAAAGAAGCATGTATTGAGCAGGCTTACTGAAATGGGCAGCATAAATTGTGTTTGTTAAAAAATTATTACAAAGCATATTAACTGTATTATAAATTTCTGATGAAAAGAAAAATCCCCTTCATATTTCTCGTTTTTTGGTTCTTTTCTGCAACTGCACAACAGCAGCAATGGCATTTATTAACCAACAAAATAACCACACCCTGGGCGCAACAAGTTAACCCAAAAGCTCCACTGCCGGAATATCCAAGGCCGCAGTTGGTGCGTGGCAACTGGCAAAATTTGAACGGAATTTGGAGTTATGCCATCATTCCTAAAAATCAAAATGAACCTTCTAAATACGATGGACAAATATTAGTCCCTTTTGCTGTGGAGTCAGCCTTATCGGGTGTCGGTAAAACGGTGGGCAAGGATAGTTTGTTATGGTATAAAAATACCATCAGCATCAACAAAGCTTTAAAAGGAAAAGAAACCTTATTACATTTTGGCGCTGTTGATTGGCAAACCGAAGTTTTTGTGAACGGTAAAAGTGTAGGCATCCATGAAGGTGGTTACGATCCTTTTACGTTTGACATTACCCCATTTTTAAAAAGCGGTGCTAAACAGGAGATTAAAATAAAAGTTTGGGACCCAACAGATGATGGCCCGCAGCCGCGTGGCAAACAACTTAAAAAACCCAATGGCATTTGGTACACGCCGGTAACAGGCATTTGGCAAACGGTTTGGCTGGAAGGCGTTGCCAAAACTTATATAGAAGCAACTAAACAAACGCCGGATATTGATAACCAAACCTTGTCTGTTTCGGCAGGAATAGCAAATACCCAGCCAGGCGATAAATTGAGGATAACAGCAATGGATGGCCAAACCAAGGTTGATGAAAAGGTTATAGATGCAAACGGAACGGCGGTTTTAAATATTCAAAACCAAAAATTATGGTCAACTACCAGTCCGTTTTTATACGACTTGCAAGTAGCAGTTCTCAGGAACAACAAAACAGTTGATGAGGTAAAAAGCTATTTTGCCATGCGCAAAATATCTTTAGGACCTGATGCCAATGGTATTCAGCGCATGTTGCTGAACAATAAGTTTGTGTTTGAATATGGCCCGCTCGATCAAGGCTGGTGGCCGGATGGTTTATACACGCCTCCAACAGAAGAAGCTTTAAAATTTGATATTGATAAGCTGAAAGCGATGGGTTTTAACTTGATTCGTAAACATATCAAAGTAGAACCTGCCCGTTATTATACCTACTGCGATAAAATGGGCATGTTGCTGTGGCAGGATATGCCAAGCGGCGATCTGGGCAACCATTGGGAAAACCGCCCGGGCGTTTATGACCGTGCTACTGATAAAGACCGCAGCCCGGAATCTGAAAAATATTACCGTAAAGAGTGGAACGCCATCATCAATGCCTTGTACAATTACCCTTGCATTGTGGTTTGGACACCGTTTAATGAAGCTTGGGGACAATTTAAAACGGTTGAAATTGCCGACTGGACAATGAAAAAAGACCCTTCCCGGTTGGTGAACAGTGCCAGTGGCGGAAATTTTTATACTGCCGGCAATATTGTTGACTTGCATAATTACCCTCAACCTGCCATGCCACGGGCAGACATTTTTGGCAAAACCGAAGCGGTGGTTTTAGGCGAGTTCGGTGGTTTAGGCTGGCCGGTTGAAAACCATACCTGGCAAGCCAATAAAAACTGGGGTTACCAGAATTTTAAAAACGGGGAAGATCTTTTTAAAAGATATGATACGTTTACCGATAGGTTGCAAGAATTAATCAGGTTGGGCTTATCGGCCGCAGTTTATACCCAAACAACGGATGTGGAGGGAGAAGTAAATGGCTTTATGACTTACGACCGTAAAGTGATAAAAATTCCTGTAGAACTGTTGCAAAAGTCGAATGTCAGGTTATATGATCCGGCATTGGTGCAAATAAAATAGATTGACCAAAAGATGCTTTTAAAAATCACGCTTATTAGAATTCAAAAACAAATACTTCTAATTGCTGCACTAATAGGTTTAACTGGATTTGCCGCAACTGCACAATCAACAGTTAGGGCAATAATGGTATCAAAAGCAGATAACCAGCAATCCAACGCCTATTATGTAAATAACAGGGCACCGCTGCAAAAGCAACATTTTACAAAACTTCCCGTAGGTAGTATCCAAGCTGGCGGATGGTTAAAAAAAGTGTTAGAACTTCAGCGCGACGGGCTTACCGGTAATTTAGGCGAGATCAGCATTTGGCTTTCCAAAACAAACAATGCCTGGCTGAACAAAGAAGGCAAAGGCGAATACGGCTGGGAAGAATTGCCGTACTGGTTAAAAGGTTATGCCAACATTGGTTATATGCTGCATGATAAAAAAATGATTAGCGAAGCCAAGTTTTGGATTGGTGCAGTATTGAACAACCAGCGTGATAACGGTGATTTCGGGCCCTTAGTAGAAAAAAAAGGCAACCATGATCTATGGACAAATATGCCGATGCTTTGGTGCCTGCAATCCTATTATGAATATTCAAAAGATCCGCGCGTGCTTCCTTTTATGACGCGTTATTTCAAATATGAACTGTCTGTTCCGGACAATCAGTTTTTGAAAGATTACTGGGAAAACAGCAGGGGCGGCGATAATTTATTAAGCGTGTACTGGCTTTACAACCGGACTGGTGATAAATGGCTGCTCGATTTGGCTTCTAAAATTGATAAAAATACAGCCGACTGGCGCCAAGCCAATAATTTACCTAATTGGCATAATGTAAACATTGCGGAATGTTTCAGAGAGCCAGCCACATTTTATTTGCAGAGCCATGAGCAGAAAGATTTGAACGCTACTTATAATGATTTTAAGCTTGTCCGGGCTAAGTACGGGCAGGTTCCAGGCGGAATGTTTGGAAGTGATGAAAATGCGCGCAGAGGTTATGTTGATCCGCGGCAAGCCGTTGAAACTTGCGGCATGGTAGAACAGATGACTTCTGACGAGATATTGCTGGGCGATACCGGCGATCCTTTTTGGGCGGAGAATTGCGAAGATGTGGCTTTTAATACCTTTTCCGCAGCTTTTATGCCCGATTATAAATCCCTGCGCTATCTTACCGCACCTAATATGGTGGTAAGCGACAGTAAAAACCACCATCCCGGCATTGCCAACGAAGGGCCTTTTTTAATGATGAACCCTTTTAGCAGCCGTTGCTGCCAGCACAACCATGCTGCGGGCTGGGTTTATTTTGCCGAGAATACTTGGATGGCCACGCCTGATAATGGCCTTGCTGCACAGCTATATACCGAAGGTGAAGTAAAGGCCAAAGTTGGTAATGGCACATCCGTTAGTTTAACAGAAACTACCCATTATCCGTTCCAAGATCAGGTTAACTTTACCATTAATACCGCAAAAACAGTCAGTTTTCCGGTTTACCTGCGTGTTCCGGCCTGGTGCAAAAATGCTTCTGTAAAAGTAAACGGACAGGCTGTAGCTTTAAATACAAGCAGCGGCGATTACATCCGTTTGGTTAAAACCTGGAAAAACGGCGATAAAGTTTCTTTGCAACTCCCGATGCAATTAAAGGTGCGGGAATGGAACGAGAACAAGAACAGCGTAAGTGTTAATTACGGGCCTTTAACTTATTCCTTAAAAATTGATGAGAACTACACACGCGAAGACAGTAAAGCAACCGCCATCGGCGATTCAAAGTGGCAGGCAGGCGCTGACCCGCAAAAATGGCCTTCTTACGAAATCCACCCTACTTCTGCTTGGAACTATGGGTTGTTGATCGATAAATCTCACCCCGAAAACTCGATTGAAATTATCCGCAGAAGCTGGCCAACAGACAATAACCCTTTTACCAACAACAATGCACCAATCGAATTGAAAGTAAAAGGAAAAATAATCCCCGGCTGGACGATCGATCAATACGGGCTTTGCGCTGTATTGCCCCAAAGCCCGGTAAAAAGCGAACAACCGGTAGCAGAACTTACTTTGGTGCCGATGGGCGGCGCAAGGTTAAGGATTTCGGCTTTTCCGGTAACTGAATAAATGCGGACAACAAAAAAATAAAAATTAAATCAGCATACTTCTTTTACCCTATAAAAATTGATAGTTGATGGTTCATGGATGATAGGATCTAAAACCAAATTTTTACCTGGTAAAAGAAGCATTGCACAATTGATCAACAATAGAGCTTAACAATATCAAAATGAAAAAAATATTCCTTCTTCTCGTCATAACCGGAATGCAGTGCCTGGTAGCAAGCGCACAGGGTTTTCGGGCACCAGCTTATCCGCTGATTAACCATGACACTTATTTTAGTATTTGGTCCACATCCGACAAGTTAACCGATGCGCCAACAAAGCATTGGACAGGTACAGACCAATCTTTAACCGGACTGATCAAAGTAGATGGCACGGCCTATCGCTTTATGGGCAATGAAGAGAAAACTTACAGGACTTTGATTCCAACATCCGACGAAGAAAACTATCAAACCAAATACACCGAAACCCAACCTGCCAGCGGTTGGGAAAATGTTCAGTTTAACGATGCCGACTGGAAAACCGGCATTGCCCCTTTTGGTGATAACAACGCCGACAAAACTCCCTGGAGGACAAAAGATATTTGGGTGAGAAGGACTTTCAACCTAAATAAACTGGACTTTAAACAGTTATACCTGAAAATAAGCCATGATGACAACGTTGAAGTTTACCTGAACGGTGAAAAGGTTTACAATAAAACAGGCTGGATCCACAAGTTTGCATTTATCGAAATCAATGATGCCATAAGGCAAAACGTAAAGGTTGGCAAAAATGTCCTGGCTATTCATTGTGCAAATACTGCTGGCGGCTCTCATTTGGATGCGGGTTTGGTTACGGAACCGGTATCAACACAAAAAGCAAACATTTTAGTGGCCGATCAGACCAAGGTAGATATGAATGCAACGCAAACCATCTACAATTTCACCTGTGGAAAGGTTGACCTAACCCTCACGTTTACTTCACCATTATTGCTGAATGACTTGGATTTGCTTTCGCGCCCTATTTCTTATATTTCTTACCAGGTTAAAGCCAATGATGGCAAAGTACATAACGTACAAGTTTATTTTGGCGCTTCTACGGATATTGCGGTAAACACATCCATGCAACCGGTAACAACGCAGAAATACACTTCCAACAATATTACAATACTAAAGGCCGGTACGGTAGAACAACCTGTGCTGCAGAAAAGAGGCGATGATGTGCGGATTGACTGGGGTTATATGTATGTAGGCGTGCCGCAAAGCTATGGCAGCAACCAGTATGTAAGCAGTTCTACGGATGCCATGAACAACTTTTTGCAGAATTCGACTTCAGCAAACATAAAGGACGGAAAGCATTTGGTGTTAAGTACTATCATTTCGCTTGGTAAAGTAAGCAGCACGCCAAAAGAACAATTTATCATGCTGGGTTATGATGATTTGTACGCTGTTCAGTATTTCAACCAGAATTTAAAGGCCTGGTGGAAGCTCGACTCTTCAAAAACGATCGAAAGCGAACTGGGCGCAGCAGCAAGGGATTACACTTCTATCTTAAAAAAATGCACTGATTTTAACGCGGGCCTGCAAAAAGCAGCCGTTGCAGCAGGAGGTGATAATTATGCCAAGCTTTGTATTTTAGGCTATCGCCAAAGTATTTCGGCACATAAATTAGTTAAAAGTCCGCAAGGCGAGATACTGTTTTTATCGAAGGAAAACTTTAGCGGCGGGTTTATTAATACGGTAGATGTAACTTATCCGTCGGCACCGTTATACCTGGCTTACAATCCTGAGTTGATGGAAGGGATGATGAATGGTATATTTTATTTCAGCGAAAGCGGAAAAAATACCAGCCCTTTTGCAGCACATGATTTGGGTACTTACCCTTTGGCCAACGGACAAACTTACGGTGAGGGCATGCCGGTAGAAGAATCAGGCAACATGCTGATCCTGGCTGCAGCAATAGCCAAAGCGGAAGGCAATGCCAATTATGCCAAAAAGCACTGGAAAACTTTAACTACCTGGGCAGATTATTTGAACAAGGAGGGCCTTGACCCTGCAAACCAATTGTGTACCGATGATTTTGCCGGCCATCTGGCCAGAAATACCAATCTTTCGGTAAAAGCCATTGTAGGAGTTGGTTGTTATGCCATGCTTGCTGAGCAGTTAGGCGATAAAGCAACAGCCGAAAAATACAGGAACAGTGCCAAAGAAATGGTGGGCAAATGGATGCAACTTGCCGATGCGGGAGATCATTACGCCCTAACTTTTGATAACAAAGACACTTGGAGCGAAAAGTATAACATGGTTTGGGACAAAGTGCTTGGCCTCAACCTTTTTCCTAAATCTGTTTATCAAAAGGAAGTTAAATACTACCTGACGAAGCAAAATGAATACGGCCTGCCATTAGATAGCAGAAAAACTTATACCAAATCTGACTGGGTATTATGGACAGCAGGGCTAACCGATAATCAAAATGATTTTAACGCTTTAGTTAATCCCATTTACAAATATACTATAGAAACTTCTTCACGCGTACCGGTAAGCGACTGGCATGAAACGACAACGGGCAAAATGGTTGGCTTCCAGGCTCGAAGTGTGGTAGGCGGTTATTTTATGAAATTACTGGCAGATAAGCTTTCAAAACAATAGGCCGGACAGGTTTTAATTAGATGTTTAAATTTTGACCATGTTATTTTCGATTCTTCTTTTATCGCCTAAAAATCAGACACCAAATTTATATGCCTAAAAGAAGCATTGTAATTTTCAGGTCCAAATTAAACAAGTTCTGAATGAAGCATCTTTTAATTGCACTTGTTTTTTTTACATCGTTGCCAAACTTTGCTAATTGCCAGGTTGCTAAGCAGGTTAACAAAACCGTCCTTCCGGAAAAAGCAATTGTTTGGGATCAGTCTTCCCTCAAAAAAGTTGCGCCTTTAGAAAATGGTGGTGCAGCAGGTTATGCCCGGATGATCCAATTAAGTAACGGTCAATTAATTTGTGTTTACGAAGCGAAAGGCAATGCAGAATGTGTAAAAAGTACTGATCTGGGCAAAACTTGGTCAATGCAGGCAACTATTGCCACAGCTGTTCCTGGTGTCAGCATGTCCGTTCCCGAAATATTGGAATTGAAAGATCATTCTTTATTGGCCTCCTATAATCCGCGTCCGCACAAAATTAATGGCAATTGGGATACCACCAAACGATTTGCCATTTGTACCAAAAAGAGCTACGATCAGGGTAAAACCTGGAAAGATGAGCGGTTGCTTTACCAGGCAAGTTACCAATTTGATGACGGCTGTTGGGAACCTTCGCAATTCCAACTCCCTTCGGGGCAGATACAATTGTTCTTTTCAAATGAAGGTATTTACACACATTCAAACGAGCAGAATATATCTTTATTCCAATCAGATGACAACGGGCTAACCTGGACAAAAAAACCGGAAATTGCTTCTTTCCGGCCAAACCACCGGGACGGAATGCCGGTTCCAATTCTCTTGAAAGGAACTAATGAAATTATATTTTCCATAGAAGATAATGCCGGAGGACAATTCAAACCATCTATAATCCGCAACAGCATCAACCAAAACTGGAAGATACCAGTAGGTGCAAATGATGCAAATAGAACAGCTGCAATCCTGCCAAAACTACCGGATACAGTTTATGCCGGTGCACCGTATTTGCGCCAGTTGCACAGCGGCGAAACTATTTTAGCTTACCAAAGCACTTTGAACAGGGTTAATAAATGGGATTTATCTTGTATGCAGGTAGCAATAGGCAATACCAAAGGTGAAAATTTTATCAATACCAACATACCGTTTCATATTCCTCTTGATAAACAAGGCTTATGGAATTCTTTATGCGTTTTGAATGATGATACTATTATCGCATTAACATCAACCAACGCTTATAATAATCATTTAGAAGTGTGGATGATAAAAGGACATTTAATAAATAAACCAGTGCATTAATAAATAAAATTATACATTTTTTATACATGAAAATTAAATTAAGAATAATAGTTGCAGCGACGTTTATGCTGCTAAGTGTGCAACTATCAGCACAAAAAAAAACAATAACAACAGTTTGGACAGTTCAAAAAGCAAATTCTTGGTATGCAAAGCATCAATGGCTGGTTGGGAGTGATTTTATCCCGAGTACGGCTATTAATCAGCTGGAAATGTGGCAGGCCGATACCTTCGACCCGAAAACAATTGATACAGAATTAGGCTATGCGCAAGGCATCGGGATGAACGTGATGCGGGTTTTTTTACATCATCTGGCTTGGCAGCAAGACCCGGAAGGTTTTAAAAAACGCATGGATCAATACTTAGCCATTTCCAGCAAACATGGCGTGCAAACGATGTTCGTTTTTTTTGATGACTGCTGGAACAAAGAACCGAAAACAGGCAAGCAGCCGGAGCCAAAGCCGGGTATCCATAATTCTGGCTGGATGCAGGACCCCGGACAGCCGGCATCTGCAAACCCGGAAAACTTCACGATCCTCGAAAAATATGTGAAAGATGTGATGACTCGTTTCAAAAATGATAAGCGCATTTTGCTTTGGGATTTGTATAACGAGCCGGGCAACAACGATAAAGGCAACAAATCTTTGCCTCTGCTGAAACATGTTTTTGAGTGGGCAAAAACAGTAAACCCAAGTCAGCCAATTAGTGCCGGCGTTTGGAACTGGAGCCTGGAGACGTTGAATGCGTATCAGGTTGGCCATTCGGATGTGGTTACCTATCACGATTATACGCCCGAGCCGGATCATCTTAAAACCGTGCAGCTTTTAAAAATGTTTGGCCGTCCGCTTATCTGTACCGAATATATGGCGCGACCTCGTAACAGCCTTTTCAGTACAGTATTACCGATGCTGAAAAAAGAAAATGTAGGCGCAATTAACTGGGGCTTTGTATCCGGCAAAACCAACACCATTTATGCCTGGGACACGCCGATGCCCGATGGCAGCGAACCGAAGTTATGGTTCCATGATATTTTTCATACAGATGGCACGCCGTACAAAGCTGATGAAACTGAACTGATCAAAAGCCTGACAAACAGGTAAAGTAAAAGAGTTGCCTAATGAACAAAAAGCGTTTTGCTAACTATCAGCCGCATTTTTTTTGGTAATGGTGATCCTGTTCATCAATATAAGTTTGAGAATGCATTTGGTTTTGAACCAATTATAACTAAGTAATTTTTTAGGTTGAAACCAATGCTTCTTTTAGGGCATCATTTTTCCCTTTCATTTAATCCCAATTTTTAGGTGATAAAAGAAGCATTAACATAAAACCATCAGTAATGCAATGGCAAGAGTAAGTTTCAATTTGATAATAAAATCTTGCCTGACAGGATTCCTGCTGATTTGTTTTTCCGCTGCCGAAGCACAACAATTTCCGATTAGTCTTAAAGATTTTAGCACTAAATCAGGCGTAAAAGTAGCATCTGCAAAAAACATTGTTACGGTTACGTGGCCGGCCGGAAATACAAGTGAAGGCAGTTTGAAGTTTAACATGCAAAATGGTAAACCTTTGTTCGGTAAAATTGCATTAATTTCCGGTGGAAAGTCCAAAACAATTATCCAAAATATTGATCCTCAGTTTATACTTTCCATCGGCAAACGCGACCTGATATCGCAAAACGGCTGGAACATTTTTTTTGATAAAGTGCCTTTAAAGCCGCACCGTTCATACAAAATAAACCTTCAGAAAAAATCAATCCGGGTCAAAACTTTAGGTTCGCGCACCATTATTACGATTGCTAAATTAGAAGCACCTGGTTTTGAAGGCGATCTGGAAATTACATTATACAACGGGCAGCCGCTGTTTAACGTGGCTGCGGTGGTATCAACACCAATTGATTCTACGGCTATTTTGTATGATGCCGGTTTGGTAAGCCAGGGGCAATCGGCGAAGACTGTGGCTTGGAGCGATGTTTATCAGCAGATGCAAACCGGTAGTCCGTTTGCCTCGGACACCACTCATAACCTGACAGTTAAATACCGGACGATTATCGCCGAAAACCCTTCCGGCAGTATTGCAGTTTTCCCGGCCCCACATCAATATTTTTATCCGCTGGATGAAGCTTTCAACCTAAAATTTGTTTGGTATGGCAATAATTACCGCCATTTGCTGCCTGGTTTTGGCTTTGGCATCCGGCAGGATTTGTATGGCGATAAACGTTATGTGCCCTGGTTCAATTCGCCGCCGGGCAGCAAACAGCGGTTAAACTTTTTCTGCCTTTTGAGTACTAAAACCGCTGTTGATTTGCTTTCGGCAGTAAAAAAATATACGCATAATGACAGTTATAAACCGCTGGCAGGATACAAAACTATGTCAAGCCATTTTCATAACGAATTTATTTCTAACGTTGTACTGGCTGGCAAACCGGTTCCGGATAGTCCTGCTTTTATAAAAGTTTTTAAAGATTTAGGGGTAAATATTGTGCACCTGGCCGAGTTTCACGGCACCGGCCATCCGCGCGGGCCGGACGAGCAGCGTTTGTTGGAACTGAAAACACTTTTTGAGCAATGTAAACGGTTGTCGTCTTCCGGCTTTTTGCTGCTTCCCGGAGAAGAACCGAATGAATTTTTTGGCGGCCACTGGCTGGAATTTTTTCCGAAACCAGTTTACTGGATCATGTCGCGCAAAGCCGGAACACCTTTTTTAACCACAGACGAAGCGCATGGCAAAATATATCACATTGGCAGTAAGGAAGATATGTTTACGCTGTTGAAAGACGAAAACGGTTTTGCCTGGACGGCACATGCGCGCACCAAAGGTTCTACCGGTTTCCCGGATGCTTATAAAGATGAAGCGTTTTATAAATCCGACCGGTTTTTGGGTGCGGCCTGGAAAGCGTTGCCGGCAGATCTGTCGCAGCCAAAATTGGGTAAACGCGTGTTTGATTTGATGGATGACATGAACAACTGGGGTTTGCATAAAAAAGTGCTGGCAGAATCGGATATTTTCAGCATCACACCAGAAAACGAAATGTATGCACATGTAAACGTCAATTATTTGCAAATGAACCAGTTGCCAAAATTTGAAAATGGCTGGCAGCCGATACTGGACGTGCTGCAAAACGGAAAATTCTTCTCTTCTACAGGGGAAGTGCTGCTACCGGAATTTACCGTTAATTATTCTTTTTCGGGAGAAACAATTAAACTTCCGGCAGACGGAAAATGTGAGATCAGTTTTAAAGTTGACTGGACTTTCCCGTTAAATTTTGCAGAGATCATCTCCGGCGACGGAACCAGAGTTTATCGGCAGCAGATCAACCTTAACGATACAAAAGCTTTCGGAACAAAAACTTTTCATCTCACAACCCAAATGAAAAACAGAAAATGGCTGCGTTTAGAAGTTTGGGATGTTGCGGCAAACGGCGCATTTACACAAAGCATCTGGCTGAAATAAGGACTAAGCCGATGCTTCTTTTATGCCATAAAAATTGGTGTCGACAAAGAACTTAAAACAGTCCAATTTTTAGGGTGATAAAAGAAGCACCGGATGATTATTTTACTTTTCTTTTTACGCCTTTGTAATCTGTGATAAAAATCGATTTTGCGTTCTCATCCAGTTTAAATTTCCGGGTAGATTGCGATAAATAAGTGGAACCGTAATAAAATTCGATATGCTTTTTGCGGTTATCATTGTAAACGATATCCGCATAAAAATCGCTTGTTTTTAGGTTGATAAAAGAAGCATGTGCTTCCGTTTGCTTCGGTGTGAAAACTTTTAAACTGTCCTGGTTTTGGCTGGCCACAAACAAATCGCTGCCATTTGCATGATGGATCATCGCCAACGCTTTGCCATCTTCATTTACAAAAAAGCCGCTTTTGGTCATTGTTTTACTACTGAAACCGCCTTTGCCATCACCTTTCAAATAAAGGCCAGTAAAAGCATCGTGCCTGCCCGTGAAAGGTTCCATACCGAAATCATTGCCAACCATTATCAAATCCAGGTAGCCATCGTTATCAATATCCCGTGCAACCATGCCATAAACCGGTGCCATCTGCGTTTCCAAAGGCATTGGGCGGATAGAAAACTGTGCATTTCCTTTATTCTCGATAAAACTCGTATTCATATCTGTAGCTTTCAGAATGACCGCATTTTGCCGTTCATCCTTGCCCCACAAATCATCCATTGTGGCGCGGCCAAAACCTTTGTAAGTCGGATATTTTTTGCGGATACCGGCAATTTGGCTAATCAAATCATCTCTTGTGTGCATTGGGAACGCTTTTTCCGTGCCGTCTTCTGCTTTTATATAGCAAAAAATCATCGCATCAAAAGAGCCGTTGTTGTCAGCATCTTTTCCGATAATCGTCATCGGCTCGGTAAAAGAAGCCTTGTAATTGGAGTTTTGCCCCAAATTTCCGGCAATGTAATCCATCTTTCCATCGTTGTTAAAATCACCGGCCACCAAGCTGTTCCACCAGCCAATATGCTGATCGATGCCCGAATTTATTTTGGTAAAACTGTGCCCGTTATTTTTGAAAAAAGTTACCGGCATCCACTCGCCTGCAACCACCAGGTCAACCAGGCCGTCGTTGTCAAAATCAGTCCACAACGCATCCGTAACCATGCCCGGCCGTTGCAAACCAGCACAAAGTTGTTGCGTAACATCAGTAAATTTTCCGCCATCATTCCGCAGTAAATGGCTGTTGGGCGAGGTTGGATATTCGCCGGAAACAGAACGGCCGCCAACAAACAGATCCAGATCGCCGTCCCCGTCAAAATCTGCTGCGCGCACGCACGAACCGTTGTCATATTCGATCGGCACAGCAGCAAAATCCCGCGTAAACTGCCCTTTGCCATTGTTGATATACAAACGGTCTTGTGCCGAAGTATGGTTTTTGGGGAACTCATAACTGCCGCTTACCACGTACAGATCCAGGAAACCATCGTTGTTGGCATCAAACAAAAGCGCGCCCATATCTTCCTCTTCCTTGTCATCTTCGTGGATAAACCGTTTGGTATCGATGGTGAACTTTCCGTTTTTATCCTGCATAAAAAAAGCACCCTTTTTGCCGGTTGCACCACCGATATAAAAGTCGTCAAAACCATTATTGTCGATATCACCAACCGCAATAGCCGGCCCGTACTGGCTCAGTTTGTGCGGCAAGGTGGGCTGGATATTGTAATCGATAGCATCTTTTTCCTCATGTTTGTACAAAATACCCGTTTGCTTTGCCACCGATTGAAAAACCGGATTTTCAGTTGTCAAAACACCGGCCCCGATATAACCGATACTGTTTTTATAAGCTATTTTTAGGGTTTGATCGGCTTTAATATTTGTTAAAAGCTGCGTCTTTCCATCCGGCCACCTGATCCTTAAAGAATCAAGCATCGTTGCCACGCCCAAACCGAAATGTGCTTTTGCATCATCGGTTGACATGTAGCCGCGACAAGGCTGCTGATCATAAAACTGCTGTTTTCCCTGATAAAAAATCCGGATCGTTGCGCCAATTCCACCCGGATTTTTAGTTGGTCCAGCCAAAGCAACACTTAAATAATGATGATTTTTTGCAACCTGCTTTTTATCATTCAAAGTATTTTGGTAGATAAAAGCAGCTTCATCAATGTTATTGACAACCAAGTCCAAGTCGCCGTCGTTATCCAGATCAGCATAAACGCCGCCGGTAGAAAATGCCGGTTTAGAGATTCCCCAATCAGCGGTTTGGTTTTTAAAGGTATAACCACCGGCATTTTTGAAAGCATAGCTTACTGTTTTTACCACCGGAAAAGAATCGGCACTGGCCAGCGAGGTATTTTCTTTAGCAGTCCGGCCCTGCGCATTGCTGTAAAGTGCTTGATCCAAATCGGTTACATCGCGCGGATAACCATTGGTGATGAACATATCGCGGAAACCATCATTATCAAAATCTGCAACCAGCGGTGTCCAGCTCCAGTCGGTTTGATACATGCCAGCCAAATAAGCCACATCGCTGAATTGCGGATGGCCGAGCGGCGTTTCGCCCTGGTTCAGTTGCAGCACATTGCGGATATACTGAGGTTCGTAATTATATTTTTTATTGTTGATGTAAGTAATGTAATTATCGCCCATCAGCATGGTTTTTTTCCGGAGGTTTTCTTCGGGAAGCATCTCCAGCGAAACCAAATCCTGCAAACCGTCGTTGTTGATATCCACTAGATCAGAACCCATCACAGACCAGCCAGTATGCTTAAAATACTCCGCAGCGCGATTGGTAAAAGTTCCGTTTTTATTGTTAATGTACAATAAATCATT
>CAXSBZ010000021.1:0-59601 GCA_964236465.1 uncultured Sphingobacteriaceae bacterium
TTTCTACATTTCCAAAAAAAATAATTTTTATTTTTGTTTCTGGAAAGAAAGAGTTTTTTGAAGAACTTACCGAAATGTAACAAACATTATCGCCCATCATCCTTTTACCTCCTCTTTACTTCTTAATCCCTAAACCACTCTTCTGCTAGAAGCGGACGCAAAAATAACTCTTGTTCCTTATGCCTGCAAGCCATTTCACAAAAATACTCTCAAACAAAGTATAAACTGCTGAAAATGTGAAAGAAAAAATTAAAAAGATTAATACTGATTCGTAGCCAACATCACTAAAGTACAAGCTTCAATTGTTTCAATTCCTTGTTGTGAAGCTAGGTTTTCCAGCTCCTGATTTTCTGCACCTGGGTTAAAAATAATCCGCTTTGGATGCGTATTTAAAATATATTGATACAAATCCGGTTGATTTTGTGGCCCAACATATAAAGTTATCGTATCAATATCACTGTAAATTTTTTTAGGCTCCTCTATTTGTACTCCAGCAACCAGTCCTTTTTTTATTCCTACATTAATAATAGTATGCCCCTTTGCCTTTAAACGGTTTGCAGCCAGATAAGCATATCGATCCGGATTGGGCGTAGCACCCAACACTAATGTTTTTTTATTTGCCATGATACTGTTTTTATCGCCTAAAAATTGTACTTGTTAAATCGTAATTTACATAAATCACATCACTTTAAATGCAGCTTCTATACAATTTATTCCATCAATTGCAGCAGAAATGATGCCACCGGCATAACCCGCACCTTCTCCGCAGGGAAACAAACCGGAAATTTGCGGATGCTGACACGTAATTTTGTCTCTCGGAATTTTTACCGGAGAAGATGTCCTTGATTCAACGCCAACCAAAATAGCTTCATTGGTATAATAACCTTTCATTTTTTTGCCGAAACGCGGTAATGCTTCTTTTAGCCGGTAAAAAACTTTATTTGGCAAAACACTTTTTAAATCAACACTTTTGGTTCCGGGAACATACGAGTTTACCGGCAAATCAACAGAAAGTTTCCCTTCCGCAAAATCAATCATCCGTTGGGCCGGCGCAACCTGATTTCCGCCACCGGCAGCAAAAGCAATTTGTTCTATTTGCTGCTGGAAATTTAGCAAGCGAAAAGGATCATTTTCATCTCCCGGAACATCTTCCAAATTAATTTGTACAACCGTACCGGAATTGGCAAAAGGGTTATTTCGTTTGGATGGACTCCAGCCGTTCACCACAATTTCTCCGGGTTCGGTAGCACAAGGCGCAATGATTCCGCCCGGGCACATACAGAACGAGAAAACGCCGCGCCCATCCACCTGCTCCACCAAACTATAATAGGAAGGCGGCAAAAACTCGTCCCGAACTTCACAATGATATTGCGAACGATCAATAATTTCCTGCGGATGTTCTATCCGAACGCCCAGTGCAAACGGCTTTGCTTCTACCAAAATATTTTGTCGGTGCAGCAAATGGTAAACATCTTTTGCAGAATGGCCGGTTGCCAAAATCACCGCATCACTTTTAAACGTTCCCCCGGATGCTGTTTTTACCCCTGTAATTTTGTCGAAAGCAAGCAGCAGTTCCGTTACTTTGGTATTGAAGTGAATTTCTCCGCCAGCATTTTGGATCGTTTCGCGGATGGCTGTAATAATCTGCGGCAATTTATTGGTGCCAATGTGCGGCCGCGCATCCACCAAAATATCAGCCGAAGCACCATGCGCCACAAAAGTTTGCAGTACACTATTTATATCGCCGCGCTTGGTAGAACGCGTATATAATTTGCCATCAGAATAAGTTCCGGCTCCGCCTTCGCCAAAACAATAATTGGATTCCGGGTTTACAATTCCTTCTTTATTTAATGTTGCCAGATCACGCCGACGGTCTTTTACATTCTTGCCTCGTTCCAAAATGATTGGCTTCGATCCTAATTCAATACAGCGCAAAGCAGCAAAAAGTCCGGCCGGGCCTGCACCAACAATCAAAACCGGTTTCTGCTGACTGACATTTTGATAGTTTTTAGAAAAGTTTTCTTGCGGAGGATTTTCATCAATATAAACCCGGATTTGCATTCGATACAGAACCTGTTTGCCGCGTGCATCAATAGATTTTTTGATGATTTGAAGCGCAAAAATCCGATTTAGGTTAATTTTTATTTTGGCTGAGGCAAGCTTTTTCAGCAGCAATTCATCTTCGCGCTCTTGCGGAAGGCAGGTGATTTCAATTTCACTGATCATATTTTGTCAGGTTTTTATCCTGAATTGTAACAAAGGTATGTAAATTGCGATCTATATTAATATATCAACAAAAATCAAAACCTTTGAACATGAAAAAAATCGTTTTTGGAATCTTGTGCCTCTTTACGGCAATGTCATTAAGTTCATGCAGTTACAACAGCATGGTAAAAAAAGATGAAAATGTAAAAGCTGCCTGGGGTGCCGTGCAAAGCCAGTACCAACGCCGGTCTGATCTAATCCCGAATTTGGTAAATACCGTAAAAGGAGCTGCAAACTTTGAAAAAAGCACGTTGACAGCTGTAATTGAGGCCCGTGCAAAAGCAACTTCTATCCAGGTTGACCCATCTAAATTAACGCCCGAATCTATCCAACAGTTCCAAGCTGCACAAGGCCAGTTAGGTTCTGCACTGGGCAAATTGCTGGCAGTTTCTGAGGCTTATCCGGATCTGAAATCCAATGCCAATTTCCAAAGTTTGCAAACACAACTGGAAGGAACCGAAAACAGGATCAATGTTTCCCGTTTAGATTTTAATACATCTGTACAGGATTTTAACAGCACTGTGCGTTCTTTTCCGGCCAATTTAACTGCAAAAATGTTTGGCTTTACTGAGAAAGGTTATTTTGCTGCCGAAGCCGGAGCTGACAAAGCACCAAAAGTTTCGTTTTAATTTTTTTGGTGATTTCGCAGATTTTTAATGATCTCATAGATTTTCCCATGCTTCTTTTATCGATGTTTTTTTCAGATGCTGAAAAAGTATCGATAAAAGAAGCATTTCTTATTTCAGGATCTGTGAAATCATCTTTGAAAAATCCGTGAAATCAATTTCAATAATCAAGTAATCCTCAAAAAAATGGCACTATTTACAGAACAAGAACAGCAGCAGATCAGAAAATCAATAGAAAACGCTGAAAAAAATACTTCCGGCGAGATTCGGGTTTGTGTAGAAAAAACCTGTAGTGAAGAAGTGCTGGATCGCGCAGTTGCCTATTTTAAGCAGCTGAACATGCACAAAACCCGCTTGCGAAATGGCGTTTTAATCTATCTTTCTACGGTTGACCGCAAATTTGCCATTATTGGTGATGCGGGAATTAACAAGGTTGTGCCGGAAAATTTTTGGGACAACACCAAGGAAACTATGCTGAGCCAGTTTAAATACGGCAACCTAACGGAAGGCATTTCTATCGGTATCAAAATGGCCGGAGAACAACTGCAAAAATATTTTCCAAGTTTGGACACTGATTTGAACGAATTGCCGGACGATATTGCTTTTATGGATGGTAAATAATTGATAAATATGTTAAAGAAACTTTTGTTTACCTGGCTGCTACTGTGCAGCTGTGTATTTTTATTTGCACAGGATTTCCCTCAAAAATCCAATACGCTGGTTACGGATTATACCAATACGCTAACTGCTGATCAGAAGCAAAACCTTGAAAATAAGTTGGTTGCTTTCAATGATTCTACTTCAACCCAAATTGCAGTTGTGCTTTTAAAATCTGTCGGCGATTATGACATTAATGAATATGCCACCAAATTAGGCCGCAATTGGGGCATCGGCACCAAAGGAAAAAACAACGGTATTTTAATGCTGATTGCTATTGGCGATCGGAAAGTTTCTATCCAAACCGGTTACGGAGCTGAAGGTGCCGTACCGGATATCACCACGCATGAAATTATTGAAAACGACCTCAAACCGAATTTCAAAGCCGGAAATTATTATGCCGGGATTGATGCCGGAACCAACTCGCTGATTAAATACATGAAAGGCGAATACAAAGCACCGGCGCAGGCCACACAACAAGTAAACGGCGGTGGCGGCGGTTCTGCTTTGATCATCATCATTATTGTCATCGTTGTGATTATTTTAATCCGGCGTGGTGGTGGCGGTGGCGGCGGAAACCAAGTGATTGGCGGCCGCGGCGGCTCCAGTCCGTTTTGGTGGTTTTTGGCCGGCAATGTTTTGGGCAGAAGCAGTGGCGGAGATGGTTTTGGCGGAGGTGGATTTGGCGGAGGCGGAGATTCCGGTGGTGGTGGTGGATTTGGTGGTTTTGGTGGCGGAAGTTTTGGCGGCGGCGGATCCAGCGGAAGTTGGTAATGCTTCTTTTAGCACCTAAAAAATGATAAGAAGAGATTTCTTGCAAGCTGAAATAGAGAAGCTTGCCCAAGCTTTGGCCAAAATTATAGGGCTAAAAAAAGCATTGCAAAATCAGGAAGCCAATGATTTGACAGATAAAATTTTAGATCAAAGTTTTGATTTAGATTTGGATGAAATCATTAAATCAAATCCTGATCAGTTGAAAATGCTGCTTTTAGCCAAAAATTTTCCAGCCCAAAAACTGGATTTATTAAGCAAATTTCTGCTGGAAAGCGTTTCTCCCTTTCAACAAAATCCTGTAACCATAACTATTTTAAAACACGTTTTGATAATTTTTCAAATATTGGAACAAGAATTTCACACGCAATCGTTAGAAAATCTCAACCTGAAAAAGAACATTCTACAATTTTTACAACAATAAACATGGACGACCTTAAATGGGAAAAACTTTCTTCGGAATACATTATCCAAAAACCTTGGGCAACGATGCGGAAAGACGTTTGCCGGATGCCCGACGGAACGATGGTTGATGATTATTACGTTTTAGAATATGCAGATTGGGCAAATGCAGTGGCTATTACGGAAGATAACAAAGTGTTGCTGATCAAACAATATCGGCATGCAGCGGATGTAGTTTTGCTGGAGATTCCGGGCGGTGTGATTGATAAAGGAGAAGATCCGAAAACGGCCATCCGACGCGAATTGCTGGAAGAAACCGGTTATCAGTTTGATGATATTGAATTTATTTCTATGATTTATCCAAACCCTTCCACCGGAAACAACCGCTGCCATGCTTTTTTGGCCAAAGGCGGAAAATTAGTTCAAGGCCAAAAACTGGATGCGCATGAGCAGATTGTGGTAGAAAAAGTTTCGATTCCGGAATTTAAACAAATGCTTTTAGATCATCAGTTCGGTCAGGCTCTGCATGTTACGGCTGCATTTTTTGCTTTGATGAAATTGGGCGAACTGAAAGCCTGATACTATTTTTATCGTATCAAATATGTCAAACAGAAAACTATTTTCTAATCAATCAATAAAAATTTAAAAAACGTAACCTTGTTAACCTGGCCGTCGTAGAAGTAAGTGGTTTTAGAATAAATTGGTTAATGTTCTGTTTTAGTTAAATCCCCGCCGGCACAAGCGGGGATTTTTTTGTTGATTAAATTCTGCCTACTGCAACAATTCTGCGATACTGTTTTTATCGGTATAAATTCAGTGTGATTTTAGCGTTACAGTAAAAATCTACTATTTTTAGCCATGCGTTTTCTATTTTCTTTCTGGCTGATTTTACTTCTGCCAACTATTTTACTTGCACAAACTGGTACAATTTCAGGCAAAATTACCGCCATTGATTCTAAGGCACCTTTGGCAAAAGCCAGTGTTTTCCTCAGCAACGCCACATTTGGAACGGTTACTGCCGATGACGGAACTTTCACACTAAATAATGTAAAACCCGGCCAATATGATTTGGTGGTTTCGATTTTGGGTTATGAAAATTTTACAAAATCAGTGCTTGTTGGCAATAAAACGCAGCAATTATCGATCGAAATGGTACCCAAAATGATCCAGATTAAGGAAGTAGTAATTACGACCAACGCCAACTGGAAAAAGAATTATGCTTTGTTTGTAAAAAATTTTATCGGGACTTCTTCCAATTCCAAGTTGTGCAAAGTATTGAACCCACATGTTGTCAATCTTATTTATCACAAGAAAACACAAACACTGGAAGCTTCAACGGATGAATTTTTGGTGGTCGAAAACCGGGCGTTAGGTTATAAAGTACGGTTTTTGGTGCATAGTTTTGAAAGCAGTACGCTTAGCAACGAAATCCGGTATTCAGGCCAGGTTTTGTTTGAGGAACTGAAAGGAAGCAAATCGCAGCAGGAAAAATGGAAGCTGAAAAGGCAGGAAGCTTATTATGGCTCGAGTATGCAATTTTTTCGGGCGCTATCGCATCAAAATTTACAGGAACAAGGTTTTATAATGTACCAGCTTCAACGCAAACCCAACCCAAAACGGCTGCCTGAAGAGTTGCTTCGGCAAAAATACGTACAGTTTAACAAAAGTAATAATCGCGATTCTATCAATTATTGGAATGAAAAAAGTCAGCAACCGCGCTTCCTGGAAAACCTAATCAACATGCCTTTGAAACCGGAAGATTTGGTAATGCGAACCAATCAGACAGGCTTGTTCGCTTTGTCTTTTCCGGATTATTTGTACGTAGTTTACACCAAAAAGCACGATGAAAAGATTACAAACGACATTTATCGTCCGCTATTTATGGAGAATTATGCGGTGAGCGTGATTACTTTATTCAAAAAATACGCTTTGTTTGATTTGAATGGTGTGGTGGTTTCACCGGAAAGCACTTTGTTTGAAGGTGATTGGGCAAATGATAAACTGGCCGAATTGGTTCCGGTAGATTATACCCCGTAAAAGAAGCATTACACAATATTCAGGTTTGTGGTTCAGATTCCGATGCTTTGCTTTTTCTAAACTGGTTTCTCTTCCAGGAGATGCTTGCTTTTCTTTCCCGAACATTACTAATCAACAATTTATAATGAACTAAATAGGTAATCAGTAGCGCAATCAAACAGCCGCCAATTACGCCCCCTGCCCTTTCCAACGCAACCTGATAAAAATATTTACCACTTTCGTGGATGCTAATGATTACCACTGAAGCCAATGCAGAACGTGCAGCAACCTGTAATTTCAATAATTCGCAGATAATCAAAACAATAATTACCCCCAAACAAATCATTACAAAAGCTGGTGGATGCAAAAAAAACAACAATAAACCAGTGCCCGCACCTACCAGATTGGCTTTAATCCGCACTTCGGCCAGGCTAATGGCATCTTTTCCTTCCGGGGAAAGCACCAGCAAAATCGAAACCATGCTCCAGGCACCACCTTCGGGAAACGCCCGATAAATGAAAAATCCGATGGCTGCACCGATCAGGCATTTTAAAATGTATAATAAAAAATCAATCTGTTTATGATCCATGCAAATTGTTAAATGGCTTTAAAAAGCAACAACAAACCGATGGCTTAGTTTAAACGTTTTGTTGGATACCAATTTTAAGGCGGTAAAAGAAGCACCAGTTTTTCACTCCAAATAATGTTTATTTCCGGTAATATTGCTGTACCTATCCGGCGGAAAATACGTAAATTATGGTTAAAAAAACGTACTTTTGCGGCAATGATTGCAATTAATGATTTAACTTACGAGATCGGTTCCAGAGCATTATATGATGAAGCCAACTGGCACATTAAACCAGGTGAAAAAATTGGTTTAATTGGTGCCAACGGAACCGGAAAAACTACTTTGCTGAAACTGATTGTCGGCGATTTGAAAGCCACTTCCGGCACCATTTCCAAATCCAAAGAGCTGACTATCGGCTATTTAAACCAGGATTTGCTTTCTTACGCATCTGATAAAAGCATCTTGCATGTAGCGATGGAAGCTTTTGATCGCCAGAACCAGTTGCACGACGAAATTGAAGATTTATTGAAAAAACTGGAAACCGATTATTCGGAAGATGTTCTGCATAAACTGAGTGATAAACAAAGCGAGTTTGAAGCTTTGGACGGTTATAACATTGAATATAAAGCGCACGAAATCCTGGCTGGTTTAGGTTTTGGAGAAGCTGAAACTCAGCGTAAACTAAGTACGTTTTCGGGCGGATGGCGTATGCGCGTGATGCTAGCCAAAATTTTGCTACAGGCCCCTGATATTTTGTTGCTGGATGAGCCAACCAACCACCTGGATTTGCCTTCAATTCAGTGGCTGGAAGATTATTTAAAAGCTTTTGAAGGTGCCGTAGTAATTGTTTCTCACGACAGATGGTTTCTGGATAAAGTGATCAATAAAACGGTTGAATCCCGCAAAGGAAAACTGAACGTTTATCCCGGCAACTACTCTTTTTATGTAGAAGAAAAAGAGATGCGTGGCGAAATCCAGAAAAATGAATTTAAAAATCAGCAGGCAAAGATTAAGCAGGAAGAACGTTTGATAGAGCGTTTTCGGGCCAAAGCTTCAAAAGCAAAAATGGCGCAATCGCGGATCAAAGCGTTGGACAAACTGGAGCGCGTGGAAGATGTGGACGACGATAATCCATCTGTAAATTTCAGTTTCCGCTTTTCAAAACAGTCTGGCCGTCATGTCATTACATTGGATAATCTCACCAAAAAATATCCTGCCATCGATATTGTAGAAAATGCACATGCTTTAATTGAAAAAGGTGATAAAATTGCTTTGATCGGTGCCAATGGCCGTGGCAAATCAACGGTTTTGCGGATCATAGCCGGTGCAGATTCTGAATTTGAAGGTAAATTTGAGCCTGGTTATAACGTTACCCAAACTTTTTTCGCGCAGCATCAATTGGAAGCTTTGCATCTGGAAAGCGAAATTTTGCAGGAGTTGCAAAGCTTCGCACCAAAACATAATGAAACGGAATTGCGCTCGATTCTGGGTTCGTTTTTATTTACTGGTGATGATGTTTTCAAAAAAATTAAAGTGCTTTCCGGAGGAGAAAAATCCCGAGTGGCTTTGGCGAAAGCTTTAACTGCGGATGCCAACTTTTTGATTTTGGATGAGCCGACCAATCACTTAGATATTGCTTCGGTAAATATCCTGATCCAGGCTTTGCAACAGTATGAAGGTACGTTTATCGCAGTTTCCCATGATCGTTATTTCCTTGATAATGTGGCAAATAAGATTTGGTTTATAGAAGATCAGCAGATCAAACAATATCCCGGAACGTACGCTGAATATGAGATTTGGCAGGCAAAACGCAAACTGGAAGCAAAATCTGCACCAGCTGCTCCTCAACCTAAAAAAGACGTAAAAAAGGAACCGGTTGCTATCAAACAACCTTCGGAAGATAAATCTAAAACTTTAAAAAAACTGAACCAGGATCTTTCCGGTATGGAGCAAAAAATCACAGATCTGGAAAAATCCATTAAGCAACTGGAAGCAGAATTAGCTGACGAAAAGATTTATAAGCAACAAAACCGCTTGCAGGAAGTCAACAAAAACTTGAAGCAAAAACAGCAGGAATTGAAACAGCAACAGGATAAATGGGAAGTTTTGGCTGATCAGATTCTGGAAATGGAAGAAAAATAAATGCTGTTTTTACCGGTATAAATTTGGGATAAACAATTCTGCCTTATTTTTTATTACAGGATTGTTTATTAATTTTAAACAAAAAATTATGGCTTTTTCTTTTTTTAATACTGCACCGAAAACACTTAGCGACAAATTTATCAAGCTTGCAAAAGCGGGCCATTTGCCTGACATTATGGAAGCAATTTATGATGAACGCCATAATCAATCATCGCTTAAAGGAACTTCTAAAAACGGATTGATTACGGTTGAACGCTTGGGTTCTTTTCCTAAAAAATAGATGAATTTTGCCCTGCCTACCATCATTTTGTTGTTGATGCTTGTGCCGGGTTTTTTGTTTAGGCGATTGTATTATAGCGGGGAATTTTCCAAAGAATACTTTAAGCAAAACTTTACCGATTACCTTTTTCCCTCACTAATTTTCAGTATTCTAATCCACCTTTTTTGTCAGGGTTTTATCAGGCTATTGGGCTACAAAATAAGTTTATGGCCACTATTTTTGCTGGTTGGCAGCAACGGAAGCAGTAATGAAACAAGCAACGCTTTTTTGCAGATTTACCAAAATATCTATCACCTTTTCTTTTACTTCACGTTTACTGCTTTTACTGGTGCAGTTTTGGGTCAGCTGAGCAAATATTTTGTTAGAAAACTGAAGCTTGATCGTAAATATCAGTTGTTTCGTTACCAAAATGAATGGCATTATGTTTTTACCGGAGAAATCCTGGATTTTCCAAATATCTCCGGACAAGCAGATGTGCAACCCGAAGTTCAATACGTTGATGCGCTGGTAAAAACCGCAGAAGGCAGTGTTTTGTACAGCGGCTACCTCTCGCATTATGTTCTTTCAAGCTCCAACGGCATAGACCAATTGTATTTGAGCGATGTAAAACGGCGTTATTTAAAAGCTAATCAGCAGCCCGAAAACACAAACCCTTATTATTACATGCCAGGAGATTTTACCATCATTCCTTACCGCGAGGTAATGAATTTAAACATTACTTATTACCGGATCAATCAACGCGCTCCAGAAGATTTAGCCGAATAAAATGCTTATAAAGACAAGTTTGAGCTTTTGGCTGCTATGCTTCTTTTACCTCCTTAAATCTATTGAGGTAAAAGGTCAAAGCACTGTTTATCAACCAAATATAAAAACCGTTCAATTATACAATAATCAATCAGAAGGTTCTTTTCCGATTATTGGTTTGCACACCAATGATGTTTTGCTGCTGAGTTTTGATGATTTGAACGGCGGCTCAAAAACATACAATTACACGATTATACATTGCGATGCCGATTGGAAACCCTCCTTACTCTCGCCTTCAGAATACCTACAAAGTTTCGCTGAGGATAGGATTATGGATTACCGTTATTCCTTCAACACGAAACAAAAATATACGCATTATGAGCTTAGATTACCCAATTATAACATCATCCCGAAGCTTTCCGGGAATTATTTATTAAAAGTTTATCCCGAAGGAAACCCTGCAGAACCCATTTTGACGCGACAATTTTATGTGGTTGATCAAAAAGCTGGCTTGGCTGCCCAAATTGTTCCTTCCAATCAGATTGTCAACCGCACAACCAACCAAAAAATTAATTTTAGTGTTGATGTTTCAGCCGTTGGTGTGCAAAATCCTTATGCCGAAGTGAGGACGCTGATTATGCAAAACGGCCGGTCAGATTTGAGTTCGATGAACACCAATCCACAATTTGTACAAGGCGGCTTGCTGCAATACAACGATTTCCAGACCAATGATTTTGCCGGCGGAAATGAATTCAGACGCTTTGATCTGCGCACATTATTGTCCGGCGGAGAGCACATCAGCCATATTTATCGCGATACAGCAAATACAGTTATGTTGATGAACGACAGAACTTTAGATCAGCCAAACTACACTTTTCAATATGATAACAACGGCAAATTTTTTATCCTGAATTATGACGGTCGTGATCCGCGGACAGATGCCGATTATGCACACGTTTACTTCAACCTCAACTACAATCCGCAAAATCCGAACGATACTGTTTTTATCACTGGAAATTTCAATAATTATCGTTTAGATGAAAACAGCAAAATGAATTACGATGCGGCAAAAGGTAATTTTTATACTGATTTATATTTGAAGCAAGGCGTTTATGATTATCATTACGTTTTGAAAAATAAATTGGGAATTGATCAGGCAGCAATTGACGGCAGCCATTTTGAAACTGAAAATGATTATCAGTTTTTGGTTTATTTCAGAAGGACCGGCAGCCGTTACGAAGAATTGGTTGGTTATCATTTATTCAATTCGACCAAAAATTTACGTTGAACCAAGCCTAAAAAACATCGATAAAAGAAGTATATGCTCGAACAATTCGACCTGCAAAATTTGCTGATCATCGATATAGAAACGGTGCCGCAATACCGGAATTTTGCAGATGTGCCAACGCAATTTCAAGCTTTGTGGGAACAGAAAACCGTTTATCAGCGCAAGGAAATTTCAGCAGAAAACTTTTATGAACGCGCCGGGATTTGGGCAGAATTTGGTAAAATCGTTTGCATTTCGGCCGGCATTTTTACTTCTGGAGAAAGTGTTTCGCTACGGATCAAATCTTATTGCTGCGAAGAAGAAACGGATTTATTGGAAAATTTTGCTTCTATGCTAAGCCGCCGCCCAGCTAACCAGATTTTGTGTGCACACAACGGCAAAGAGTTTGATTTCCCGTATTTGTGCCGGCGGATGCTGATCAACGGTATTACGATCCCGCCGCAACTGCAAACTTTCGGCAAAAAACCCTGGGAAGTTAATCACTTGGATACTATGGAGTTGTGGAAATTTGGCGATCATAAAAACTTTACTTCGCTGAGTTTGCTGGCCGCTATTTTCAACATTCCCACACCAAAAGATGATATCGACGGCAGCCACGTCGGCCATGTTTACTGGGAAGAAAACGGTTCGGAACGCATTAAAACTTACTGCCAGAAAGATGTGATTACTACAGCGCAATTGATCAAAAAATTTAGGAATGAAGATTTGATTTCCGAAGAAAACATTACTTATATTGATTAGTGAATGAGCTTAAAAGTTGATCGTTTGCAGGTAATTTTTAAAACCGGACAGACCAATTTTGAGGCGGTAAAAGAAGTATCATTTGAACTGCAACCTGGAAAAGTGCTTGGAATCGTGGGCGAATCCGGCTCCGGAAAATCAGTAACTTCACTGGCTTTGATGCGGCTTTTGGACGAACAGAAAACGGAGATCAACGGAAGTATTTTATTGAATAACAGAGAGTTATTACAGCTATCCGAAGCGGAAATGCGGCATATTCGCGGCAATCAGATCGGGATGATTTTTCAAGAGCCGATGACTTCACTCAACCCTGTTTTAACTTGCGGTTATCAGGTGGCCGAAGCGATTCAGCTCCACCTGAAAGTTGGTAAAAAAGAAGCCAAAAGCAGAACTATTGATCTTTTTAGAGAGGTGCAACTGCCACGGCCGGAAGCTATTTTCGACACTTATCCGCATCAAATTTCGGGCGGCCAAAAACAGCGCGTGATGATTGCCATGGCTTTGAGCTGTAATCCTGAAATTTTAATTGCTGATGAGCCGACAACTGCGCTGGATGTAACGGTACAAAAATCAATTTTGGAGCTTCTTTTACGTATCAAAAATGAGCGCAACAGCAGCCTGATTTTTATTTCGCATGATCTGGGTGTGATCCGGGAGATTGCCGATGAAGTGCTGGTGATGTATAAAGGCAGAATTGTTGAACACGCTAAAACAGAAACTATTTTTGCCAATCCGCAACATCCTTACACCAAAGGATTGTTGGCTTGCAGGCCTTCGCCAGCTTTTCAATTGAAGAAATTACCCATTATCCAAGATTTTTTGAAAGTTGATACTGCCGGGGAAATTCAATCTTCCGGTTTAACCATTCGGGAAATCCGTGAACGGTATGTTTTGAGCGATGAGGAGAAAAAAGACCGGCAAAAGAAGCTTTATCAGCAAGAACCATTGCTTAAAATCAAGAATTTGAACACTTGGTTTTTAGTAAAAAAAGGGTTTCTGCAACGATCAGCAGAAACAGTAAAAGCAGTAAATAATATTAGTTTTGAAATTTTTCCGGGAGAAACATTGGGCTTGGTTGGCGAATCCGGTTGCGGGAAAACCACTTTGGGCAGAAGTATTGTCCGGTTGATCGAGCCAAATTTTGGCAAAATTATTTTTAAAAATCAGGATATTTTAACGTTGCCGCAAAAGAAAATGCGCCGGATGCGCAAAAATATGCAACTGATTTTTCAAGACCCATACTCATCCCTCAACCCAAAACAAACGGTTGGAAATGCCATTTTAGAGCCGATGGAAGTGCACCAGTTGTACGGAAATTCAACCCAACGAAAAAAGAAAGTATTGGAATTGCTGGACCGCGTCAATCTTTTACCAGAACATTTTAACCGTTACCCGCATCAATTTTCCGGCGGCCAGCGGCAACGGATTGTTATTGCACGTGCTTTGGCCATGCAACCGGAATTTTTGATTTGCGATGAATCTGTTTCTGCCTTAGATGTTTCGGTGCAAGCTCAGGTTTTAAATTTACTAAAAGAATTACAGCGCGAATTTAACCTGACTTACTTGTTTATTTCCCATGATTTGGCAGTGGTGAAACATTTTGCCGACCGAATGCTGGTGATGAATAAAGGCGAAATTGTGGAAAGCGGCGATCCGGAGCAAATATATCACCACCCAAAAGAAGCATATACGCAAAAACTAATTGCTTCTATTCCCGGTAGTGATTTGCAATAACAATCGTGTTTCCGCCAAACACTTTATCCGCTTAAATCCTTGTATCTTTACACATATTTATGGCATCAAAAAACAAAACAAGCCATTCTGTAAAACAGGTACTCACGCAGTTGGTACTACAAGTTTTTGAAGAAAATGGCAATCAGACTTATAACTATAAACAAGTTTCGGCCAAGCTGAACGTGGTTGACCCGGAATCCAGAGAAACCATCTTGGAAATTTTGCAGGAGGAGGCAAAAAAACAGGTGCTAAAAGAAGTATCGCGCGGCAATTTTCAAATCATTGAACTCAAAACTTTTGTTGAAGGCAGAGTTGATCTGACGGCTGACGGCTCGGCTTTTATCGTCACTGATGATGAAACAGAATCTGATATTTATGTGGCACCACGCAAACTACGCAATGCACTGCACGGCGACCGCGTAAAAATTTATGTTTACGGCAAATCCAAAGGCAAACGCAAGGAAGGCGAAGTAATCGAGATCATTCAGCGCGCTAAAATGGAGTTTTCTGGGATTGTAAAACTGAGTGAACGCTTCGCTTTTTTTATCCCGGATGACCGCAAAATGCTGCATGATATTTTTATCCCGATTTCGGAATTGAATGGTGCCACAAACGGCATCAAAGCAATTGCCCAGATTACCGACTGGCCTCCGGAAGCGAAAAACCCGATTGGCAAAATCAAACAAATACTGGGCAAACAGGGCGAGAACAATACTGAAATGAACTCGATCCTGGCAGAATATGGTTTCCCATTATCATTTCCGGTGGAAGTTGAACAGGAAGCAGAAGAGATCAGCGATGAGATTTCGGAAGAAGAAATTGCAAAACGACGGGATTTCCGAAAAATTACAACCTTTACGATTGATCCCGTTGATGCAAAAGATTTTGACGATGCAATTTCGTTTGAGTTTTTGGAGAATGGGAATTATGAGATCGGTGTGCACATTGCTGATGTTTCGCATTACGTTTTGCCGGATACGCCTTTAGACCATGAAGCTTTTGAACGCGGGACTTCAGTGTATTTGGTTGACCGTGTAATCCCGATGTTGCCGGAAAGATTGTCTAACGGCTTATGTTCCCTCCGCCCGAACGAAGATAAACTATGTTTTTCGGCTGTCTTTGAAATGGATGCGGATGCACAAATTGTAACGGAATGGTTTGGAAAAACAGTTATCCATTCTGACAGGCGTTTTGCTTACGAAGATGTTCAGGAAATTATCGAAGCCAAAGAAGGTGATTTTGTAAAAGAAATTCTGCTGCTGAACGAACTGGCTTATAAACTGCGCGACCGGAAATTTAAAAATGGTGCCATCAGTTTTGAAACAACAGAAGTTAAATTTAAACTGGATGAAAACGGAAAACCGTTAGGCGTTTATACCAAAGAACGAAAAGACGCGCATAAACTGATTGAGGATTTTATGCTGCTGGCCAATCGTCGGGTGGCAGAATTTATTGGTAAAAAAGGCAAAGGGAAAAGTAAACTGACTTTTGTTTACCGTTCGCATGATTCACCAAAAGAAGATAGTTTAGCTTCATTTGCGCAGTTTGCTTTGCGATTTGGTTATAAGATCAACATCAATTCTGACAAAGAAACAGCCAAATCTCTCAACCATTTGATGGCCGATGTGGAAGGAAAAAAAGAGCAGAACGTTTTGACGCAATTAGCAATCCGCTCGATGGCCAAAGCGGTTTATACCACTAAAAAAACGAGCCATTATGGTTTGGCTTTTGATTTTTATACACATTTCACTTCGCCCATCCGCCGTTATCCAGATGTGATGGTGCACCGTTTATTGGAACATTATTTGGCAGAAGGAAAATCCGTTGATGTGGAAACGTATGAGAAAATGAGCGTGCATTCCTCTCAAATGGAAAAAAAAGCTGCTGATGCAGAACGTGCTTCGGTAAAATACAAACAGGCTGAGTATTTGCAAAACCAAATCGGTACTGTTTTTACCGGCATAATTTCCGGCGTTACTGAATGGGGAATGTATGTGGAAATTGAAGAAAACAAATGTGAAGGCATGATTAGGCTGCGTGATATTTCTGATGATTTTTACACATTGGACGAAAAGAATTATGCGATCATTGGCCAACGCAAAAAGAAAATTTACCAGTTAGGCGACGAAGTAAAAATCAAAGTAAAAAGTGTTGATTTGACTAAAAAGCAAATTGATTTTTCACTCGTACAGGAATAACAGCCGCATCAAAATCTATGTATTCTATACAAGCTTTACAAAATATCATCATCCAAGCCATTGCAGGCAAAAAATATCCTGAAGAACCGGCCGAACTGTACGAACCAATGCAGTACATGATGAATTTGGGTGGAAAGCGCCTTCGCCCTGCCTTGCTGTTAATGGGTTGCGATGCTTTTGGCGGAGATATTTATCAAGCCATCAACCCGGCAATTGCCATCGAAGTGTTCCATAATTTTACATTGATGCACGATGATATTATGGACAAAGCACCACTCCGCAGGGGAAAAACAACTGTGCATGAAAAATGGAATTCGAGTGTAGGCATACTTTCGGGCGATGCAATGTTGGTGGAAGGTTATAAATTAATGATGCAGGTGGACGAGAAGATTTTGCGGCCAGTGCTGGAAATTTTTAATGATACCGCGATTGCCGTTTGCGAAGGCCAGCAGATTGATATGAACTTTGAGCAGCAGTCAAATGTGAAAATTGATGCTTACATCAATATGATTCGTTTGAAAACCGCCGTTGTTTTGGGCGGTGCTTTAAAAATAGGTGCTTTAATTGCTGGTGCCAGTCAACAAGATGCTGAACTAATTTATGATTTTGGTGAAGATTTGGGTATTGCTTTTCAGTTGCAGGATGATATTCTGGATGTTTATGGTGATCCGGAAAAATTTGGCAAGCAAGTTGGTGGCGATATAATTTCCAACAAAAAAACTTACTTGTTGATCAAAGCTTTGGAAACTGCAGATAAAACACAATTTCAAGAACTCAATTCTTGGTTGCAATTAACTGATTTTGATGCGGTAAAAAAAGTATCGGCTATAAAAAATTTATTTGACCAGTTGGATATCCGTGAAAAATCCGAGCAGGAAATGAACTGGTATGCACAGCGGGCCTTGCAAAGTTTGAAAGATTTGCCTTTGGATGAAATGCAAAAGTCTCAGTTGTTTGAGTTTGCAGATATGTTGTTGGTGAGGGAGAATTAGAGATTATTCGTTTGCTTCTTTTAAAGCTTGATTTTTCACGTATTCAGATAAACGGAAATTTGTTTGATCAATGCTTTCTAATAAAGGTTTTATTGAAGAAATTATACCTTTAAGTTTTGCTTTGATAATTACACCGATAGTTCCTGTTACATCAAGCTTTAATTGCATTGCAATCTTTCTTGCTTTGTAATCATCCAAAATAATATTTGCATCAGTGTTTTCTAATGCTAACGCGATTGCACTTGATTCTCCTTTATCTAATTGCAACTCTAAATGCTGCTGTTTACTTTTATCTGATACTGATACAATTTGCACCCATTCTGGTAAAATCATTCTGTATTCAGCAGCCACCTCTGGGGTAGTTAAAACCTGTTCATAAGTTTGATGCAGTAGATCAAGTCTGTTGATGTTAGTTAAAATGATAAAACAACTGGTGTCAGCAATTATAATTTTAGGCATTTTTTACATCGTTAGCCAAATCTGAAGCAGGATAATTAAAAATTGAAACACCATAGTTACCTAAAGTTTCAATGAACGTTCTTTTGCTTATTCCAGCAAGTTCTGCTGCCTGGCCCGAAGAAAGCTCGCCGCGTTCGTAAAGTTTTGCTGCTAATATCATTGCTGCTTCGTGTTCATCAATTTTAAAGCTGTCAGGTACGTTTAGTGTCAATGTTTTCATATACCAAATATAATTATATTATGAAGAAGATGTAATTGTATCAAGCTTACCAATTTTGATGCGGTAAAAGAAGTATCGGCTGTTAGAAACCTGTTTAACCAAATGGAAATCCGGGAAAAAGCTGAACAGGAATTGAACCGTTGTGCGCATTGGGCGTTGCAAAGTTTGAAGGATTTACCATTGCAAAATATGCAAAAGTCTCAGTTGTTTGAGTTTGCAGATATGTTGCTAGTGAGGGAGAATTAAAAGAATTACTTGTTTACAAGATAAGCTTTGTGCTTGTCAAAATTCACAAGTTGGGTTCTTAAAGAAGGTAAAAATGTTATCAATTCTTCTGCCTTACTTGTGAAAGTATTTAAAACTACTATTGTTACCGAATATTTTTCCAGGTTCTGTTGGTATTGAAGATTTTTATCAATAGTTAGCAAAATATCGAAACCGTTTTCAACACATAAACTCATTAACTTACCATTTTTGATACCGCTCCACCGCATCTCTCATACTGTAAGAACTTCAAAATCATTTAAATAAGACTTTATATGCTTAGTAACACATTCATCAAGTAAAATTTTCATACAATAATACTTGTTGATGTTTCGATAAGTTTGTGTGACAACTCCAAAACTTTTATTACTTGCTGCCTTTGCACACCTTCAAAATCATCCAAAAAATAATCAATAGATTCTCCTGATTCCAAGTAATCGAACAAGTTTTTAATTGGGACACGGGTTCCAAAAAAAACAGGTGTTCCTCCTAAAATTTCTGGGTCAATATTGATGATTTTGTTTTCCATGAACTATAGTTTTTTTAAAATTCGCTAAATGTCGTCGCCTATATTTATAACATTGTTTGCCAAATCCGAAGCTGGATACTTAAATACTGAGACACCCTATTCGCCCAATAACTCCATAAACGTTCTTTTACTAAAACCCACAAGTATTGTAGCACGATCCCATAGAAAGTTTTCCTTACTCATAAAATTTTGTGGCAATTAGCATCGCTGCTTCGTGCTGATCAAGTTCTATATTATCCAGTATATTTAGGGTTATGGTTTTCATACTCAAATGTAATTATATTATAGGAAGGTAAAGCTGTAACAAGCTTATCAATTTTAATACGGTAAAAGAAGTATTAGCCGTATAAGCCTGTTTAGCTAAAAGGAAATACGCAAGCAGGAAATGAACGGCAATGCTCCGCGTGCTCTACAAAGTTTGAAGGATTTGCTGCTGGATAATGTGCGAGAGAAAATTAGTATTTCAAAATAATTACTTAAAAGTCTGCAGACAGTTTTTTGAACACTTGTAAAGCAGAGAATGATTTTAGTTTTTCAAAACCTTCTTCGCCAGCTAATTCTTCAGGCGTTACAGAACTAAAAGCCATTGACCAATTTGTAAATAATTGTTTGTCAATCAACCCTTCTTTTAAAAGGACTACACCTTTATGCCGTTTGTCTTGGTTGATTTTGGCGTACAAAGTTTTAACGTTTTTTTCTTCTCCTTCTAAAAATTGTATAAACTTTCCTTCCAAATAAAGAAGCATTCCGCTTACCCCAAAACTTTTATTTTTATCACGTGATTGCATTAGCAAGGCTTTTAAATCTGCGTGATTAAAATTAATCTTGGCGTAACTACTATAGATAAGAAAGTACATGTTCAAAAATAACTTAACTTGCAATTATGCTAAATCCCGAATAGTTGCATCCAATTATACGAGACAGCTATTAGCAGAGTTGAATTAAAATTAAATAATATTTCATCTCTAATAAAAAAGCCTCAGCCTGATTTCTCAAGCTAAGGCTTTTTTTAATATGATAAAAGGAAGTATTATGCTGAAACAACTTCTCCTTCGCCTTCTGTGGCCGTTTCTGTTGATGCAATTGCTTCATCAACCAAATTGCCTTCTGGCGTTACAACCGTTGGATGTGCATCTACCGTTTCTGTCATTGCAATTGGTTCCGGTGTAATTGCTTGTGCAACATCAGCAGTTTCAAAAGGAATTACAGAAACGTAAGAACGGTTGTCCGCTTTCTTCCTGAACATGACGTAACCGTCAACCATGGCAAATAAAGTATGGTCTTTGCCAATACCTACATTTTTGTCCGGATTGTGCGGCGTGCCACGCTGGCGGACAATGATGTTACCAGCAATGGCCGGCTGACCACCAAATATTTTGATACCTAAACGTTTGCTATGCGATTCGCGGCCGTTTCTGGAACTACCCGCACCTTTTTTGTGTGCCATTTTGTTTTATTTTTTGATGAACTGAAGCCAGTTCAGGATTTAAAAATCATTTATAAAGTAATTCCGGTGATCTCAATTTTAGTGAATTGCTGACGGTGACCGTTTTTCTTTTTGTAACCTTTACGGCGTTTCTTTTTGAAAACGATTACTTTATCACCTTTTAAATGAGACACAATCTTAGCAGAAACACGGGCATTTTCCAAACCGCTTCCAATCGAAAAACTACCTTCATTTTCTGCCAACAATACCTGGTCAAATTCAATACTAGCGCCTTCTTCTCCTTGCAAACGGTGCACAAAAAGCTTTTGGTCTTTTGCAACTTTAAATTGCTGTCCGGCTATACTTACTATTGCGTACATGGTTAAATAATATTTTTTAAATGAGGCGCAAATATAGCAACATTTTTAGGTTATAAAAACAGTATCAATAGCTTATTTTGATCGGTCTTCTGCATCAGCCAAACGGCCTTCAATTTCTTTTGCCAATTGCATGGCAGCATCCTTCAAACGCGTATCGCCGTTAAAAGCTTCATCAAACATTACTACTTTACTTTTTCGTTGATAATGAAATGCAAAATAGTAATGAGGCGATTTGTGCACCGTATCTTCAGTGGTATTGGTAATTTCCTTCGGGAAATCCCAGAAACCTAAAGTTGCTGCTTTGCGGTGTAAGTACAGTAAATCATCTTTGTTTAGGTGTACTGTTTTTACCACTAAAGAATCATGGTTGTTGACGTACTGATAGCGTCCGGTTTTTGAATCATAAGAGTTGTTGAGGTTGCGGCCTGCACCATATTTAAAGTCCATCGATACAAATTCAGAAAACTTGTAGGGCGCATTGCCAATCATCATACCATAATAATAAACGCAATAAATTAGGAAAGGCACAACCACGCTTAGGGTCAGGAATATTTTTTTATAACGATCAGACATTTTTGGAAGATGAAATTTTTCGGCTCAAAATTCGGCTTTAAAATCCGTTATCCAAAGTTTTGATTTTGGCGATGCTGTTTTTACAAGATTTTTTTTTGGATAACTGAATTTTGAATACTTCTTTTATCAACCTAAAATCATCCTCCTTCCAGCTCGCCTTCCCATTTACTCACTACTGCCGTAGCCATCGCGTTGCCCAAAACATTGGTGGCCGAGCGGCCCATATCCAGCAGCGGGTCAATCCCGATCAATAAAGCCAAACCGGCTTCCGGAATATTAAAACTGGCAATCGTTCCGGCAATTACCACCAACGATGCACGCGGCACACCAGCCACGCCTTTACTCGTGAGCATCAGCACCAAAAGCATGGATAATTGCTGCTGAAAAGAAAGGTGAATATTATAGGATTGTGCCAAAAAAAGCGATGCAAAAGTCATGTACATCATCGAGCCATCTAGGTTGAAGGAATAGCCCAGCGGCAACACGAAACTCACAATTTTGTCTTTACAGCCAAATCTTTCCAGCTCAATCAAAGTACGCGGATAAGCGGCTTCGCTGGTTGAGGTGCTGAACGCAATCAGCATAGCATCTTTTAAATAATTAACCAAAGTGAAAACACGATTTTTTAAAACTGTAAAGCCGGCCAGCACCAGCATGAGCCACAAAATAATCAGCGCAAAATAAAATTCACTGATAAAAACAGCATACGTGGCAATCACACTCAAACCCTGCTTGGCCACGATTGCCGTCATCGCCCCGAAAACTGCCAGCGGTGCCACATACATCACATAAGTAGTAATTTTGAGGATCACATGCGCAATTGCATCCATCGCTTTGATTATAATTGCTCCTTTTTCGCCGATGGCAGCCGTAGCCACACCGAAAAAAAGCGAGAAAACCACGATCTGCAAAATCTCATTATTGGCCATCGCTTCTACAAAACTTTTTGGAAAAACGTGTGAAAGAAAATCCCGCAGCGACAAAGCTGTTTTTTGTATGCCGGATTGCAAATGTTCGTCCGGCAAAGTCAGGTGCATGGATTTTCCGGGCTGAAAAAAGTTGACCAGAATCATGCCCAACAACAGCGAAACCAGCGTGGCACTGATAAACCACAGCATTGTTTTGCCGCCAATCCGGCCAACGGCTTTTATGTCGCCCACTTTGGCCACGCCAACCACCAATGTTGTAAAAACTAGCGGTGCCACGATCATTTTGATCAGCCGTAAAAAAATATCACTCAGAACCGTAAAATATTCCAGCTTGTTTTCGCGGATGGTATCGTTTTCTTTGCGAAGGATGTTTTGCGCCGCTTTCTGCGTTTTCAGCGTTTGGTAAGATGTAGAGTTGGTGTCTTTTATGGCCAACATTTGCAGCTGGATATTTTTGACCTGGGTTTCGGCCTGATAAATTTTATTGTTGTAAGAACTGATCGAATTAACGTTATAAAAATAACCGGCCAGGATGCCGCCAATCAACGCTAAAAAAATGAATAAAGTGAGTTTGTTTTTTGCCATTCAAAAATTGTAAAAATCTAAAACTACAATAATTTACTATTTTGCTGAAATATATTTGCGCTCATGAGCCTCGTTTATCCTACTTCTGACCTTAAAAAAGAACTACAGCATTTAAGCCCTGCCGAAATTGCTGCGCTTTGCCTGCGGATGGTTCGTTTTAAAAAAGAAAACAAAGAATTACTTACCTATTTATTATTTAAATCAGCTGATCCTGAAGCTTTTGTGCAGGAATACAAAGCGGAAATGGACGAACAGTTTAAGCAGCTGCCCGGCAAAAGTTATCACGTAGTAAAAGCCCTGCGCAAGATTGCTTTGCAGATGAACAACCAAATCCGGTATGCAGGTTTGGATATGGTGAAGGCGGATCTGCTGCTGCACTTCTGCCATAATTATATCCATCACGTTTACTACCATTCTTCTTACAAACCGTTGCACAACGTTTTTTATCGTTTTGCGGAGAAAGCAAAGTTGGCCATCCAAAAAATGCACGAGGATTTGCAGCACGATTACGGTAATTTGTACAACGAAATGCTAACCGAAGCCGAAAATGAAATCCATTGGTTTGAAAAGAAATCGCTTACGCTGTAACAAACCGATACTGTTTTTATCTTACTAAAAACAAGCTGTCAATCTGGTGGAAACAAAAGATAGTGCTTTCAGGGAAATTTACGAAGCGAACTCCAAACGCATCTATCGCTTGTGCTTCACTTACACAAATGACAGCGCGGCGGCAAATGATCTGTTGCAGGAAACTTTTTTGAAAGTTTGGCAAAATCTCGACAAGTTTCGCAACCAGGCTATGATCTCTACCTGGATTTATCGCATCGCCGTAAACACTTGTTTAACCTATCTAAAATCAGAAAAACGGCAAGCTAAAGATGAGCTGACGCCGTTTATCGCCGAAAATGAAAAAGAAGAAGTTTCCGGAAAAAAAGAAGAGGTCGACCTGCTTTATCAATGTATATCCAAACTGGAAGAATCCGAAAGATTGCTGATTACCATGGTTTTGGACGAGTTGCCGTATCCCGAAATTGCCGAAGTTTCCGGTATTTCTGAAGGTAATTTAAGGGTTAAAATTCATCGCATTAAACAAAAACTAACCGAGTTGTACAACCACTATGAAAAACTTTGAGGAATTAAGCTCGCTGTGGATTGAACAACCCAAAGCAGCACAAGTACCGGCCGAAACATTATTGAAACAGGTGAAAAAAGGCACATCCGCACTAAACCGCAAACTGGTGTGGAGCATTGGGATGATGGCCGCAACTTTTACCATGATGGTCATTTTATTTTTATTTTTCCTGTTCAACTCCTGGCTCACTTATGCCGGGATTTTGATTGTGATGAGCACCATTTTAGTTTACGGCCTGATGATGTACCGGGATTATAAACTCATTGCCGCTCATGATCCGACAACTGAGGTGAACGTTTATTTAGAAAAACTCAAAATTTATCAAACCGGCCGAACCCGCGTAAACGGCATCATGCTTTACGTTTACACCATTTTGCTAACGCTTGGTTTAAGCTTGTTCATGATCGAAATCCTGAAATCTGTTTCCCTAATTTTTGAAATCACGATTTATGTAATTTTTATCGGCTGGATTTTACTTGTGATGTTTTATTGGAGAAAACGCATCATCAAAAACGAACAGGAAAAAATCAGCGAGATGATCGAGCGGCTGGAACGTTTGAAAATGCAGTTCCGGGATTAAAACTGATGCTTCTTTTATCGGTGTTTTTTTTAAGATGATTAAAATAAGCGATTAACCCAACCGAATTTTATACCGATAAAAACAGCATCAAAAATAACAGTCAAAATCCGCCTTCAACCAAAATTAAAACGCTTTAAAGTACCTTTCACATACGATTGTATTTCCTGAAAACCCAAAACGTAAATATCTTTAAAACCAAAATCTAGGTATTTTTTGAGATAAAAATAACCCACAATTGCGCCTGTCAGCACCGGAAACATGGAAGCGATAGCAACGCCGTAAACATTTTTGAAAACGTAGATACCGATAAAATCCGTAACGATATTGACGGCCAACATCACCAAAACTTTTATAAAATTAATTTGTGGCTGATGGATCACGTCTAAAGTCAAACCCAAAAAACGATCAGCCGGATAAAGCAGCGCAAACGTGATGAAAATCCGAAAAACATTGGCCGCTTCTGTACCGGCATATTGCTTTCCACCGATGATCAGAATAGCATAATCTGCCAAAAAATAAGCAGCAATGGCACAAGGAACCAGCATTAAAGTAAGTGTGCCGGTGTATTTTTTCATCAGATAGATGACTTCACTTTTTTTGTTTTGGTTGAACGCCACAGACATCACCGGCATCCCGATGGCCGCATAGCTTCGCAGCGGGATCTCTACCATTTCCATCAGTTTCTGGCCCAGGTTATAAATAGCCAAAGCCGCCGGACCAAGCAAAAAATTGATGATAAAAGTATCTGAACTGCGGAATAGATTGGCACTTAAAGTAGTGCCTACGCTGTATTTTCCAAAATGAAATAGCTCGGCAATACAGCTTTTTGTTCTTTTGGGCAAGCTGCGGATATTAGCCCAGCCTTTTACTAAGCAAATCAAACTGCTGAGAAACTGGGTTAATAAATAAGCGTGAATTATCGTATTGACATTATCCTGCCCAAACAAAATCAGCAGCACAACAAAAACAATAAACAAGCCCTGATTAATCAACCTTAAAAACAGCAATGCACCAAAACATTGTTGCGCCTGTAAAATACAATTGGCAATAAAAACCGGCAAAGTGAACACGAAGTACAAACTGAACCATCGGACAGACAAGGCCAAACCTTTATTAGAAATATAATCCGTTATGAACCAGGCTGGTACATTGATTACCACAACAATAATTGTAAGCACGATCGAAAGATACCAGACTGAACCGCAAACTTCCTGGGCACGTTTCGGCGTGGTGCCGGAGTAAAATTTGATAAATGCAGTTACAATAAATCCCGAGCGAACCGTTTCCAGCAAGCCCAAAACGGCGGTAAAAAAAACCCATATTCCGAGCCCTTCCAGCGTAAGTGCGCGCGACAACACAGCATAAGTCAGCATCCCTAAAACAGAAATAATCGCGTTGCCGGCCAATGACAAAAAATAAATATTACGGAACTTGCTGAGCAAAACTTTAAGCCACATCTTCTGAATTTCTATCCGTTACAATTGACAACCTGATGCTGCTTTTACACGTAATAATCCTGGTAAGTACACACCAGTTAAACGGAACCTGATTTTTATAGTTGCAAACCTGCTTTGCTGCCCGAATTGCTTTAACCGAATATTTGAACCAACCGCTATGGAATCTTTTTAAAAATGCAGGTATTCAAACTTCCCTCGTGGATCAATCCGCATCTGTACAAAAACAAAAATTTTGCTGATCTCAGGGCAGCCGAACGATTGGATCTGAAAACCCGCATTGCCCGGTTTTCTTCAGAAACGCCTGATATATCAGTTGTTATCCCTGCCTGGAACGAGGAAAATAATATTTTCAGGGCGGTATCTTCTATCGCTGCAAACCATACTTCTTTTAAGGTAGAAATTTTGGTGATCAATAATAACTCCACCGACGGCACACAAAACGTGTTGGAAGAATTAGGTATCCGCAACTATTTTCAGGCCGAACAAGGAACGCCTTTTGCGCGGCAAATGGGTTTGGACAAAGCCCGCGGGCAATATCATTTATGTGCCGATTGTGATACTTTTTATCCGCCCAACTGGATCAATCTGATGGTAAAACCGATGCAGCAAAATGCAGCAATTACGGGTGTTTACGGCCGCTATTCTTTTATTCCGCCGGAAGGGAAAAGTAGGTTTGGCTTGCTTTTGTATGAAATGATGACCGGGATTTTGATCCGCATCCGTAAAAGAAACAGAGAACACTTGAATGTTTTAGGTTTCAATATGGGTTTTGTAACCGAGGCCGGCCGGAATCCGAACGGTTTTAAGGTGCTGAAAAGCCGGAAATATGACAACGCCGCAGGCAGCAATTATTTTGTGGACGAAGCCGAAGACGGCCGCATGGCTTTCCACTTGAAAAAGACAGGCCGTTTGCAATTGGTTACACATCCCAAAGCCCGGGTTTTTACCTTGCCAAGAAGGCTGATGTATGATGGCGGCATATTCAAAGCTTTTAAAAACAGGTTTAAACTGCACAGCAAAACCATTTTAGAATATATGACCGGCAAAAGCAAATCATCTGTTTTACAATAAAAAATTTCAGATGAGCATTCCGTACTATTTCCCCGAAGTTTCTTTATTGATCACACATTATAACCGCAGCCAATCATTAGAGAGATTATTGCAAGCATTTGAAAATCAGCAATTTATTTTTGGCGAGATAGTAGTTTCTGATGACGACAGCAAGCCTGAACATCAGCTCAAATTAAAACAACTGCAAACTAATTTCAGGTTTAAGCTGATAAAAACAACGCAGAATAAAGGCTTAGGGAACAACATCAATAAAGGCCAGGATGCCGCAACAAAACTTTTTACATTATACGTTCAGGAAGATTTTGTGCCGATTCCCGGTTTTGCCACACATCTTCAGGATGCTTTGCAGTTGATGGAAGATGAACCGAAATTCGACATTGCCCGGTTTTATGCCTACTTCGTTTATCCAAATTTAAAGCCTTTTCAAAAAGGTTTTTCGGAAATGATTTATAGCCCTTGGACGATCAATCACCTCAAATTTTATTATTACAGTGATCATCCGCATCTGCGGCGGAGTTCATTTTTTAAAAAATTCGGTCGTTATCCAGAAGGTATCAAAGGCGATCTGACGGAATATCAAATGGCCATTTCTTTTATCAAAAACAAAGGTAAAGGCTTGTTTTACAATCAGTTTGATACGCTTTTTGATCAGTGCAATTCCTCCGCAGAACCAAGCACCATGGTCCGCGCTGACTGGCGGCAAAATAAAAATTTGATGGTGCTGATGGCAAGGGCAGTTTACCTGAAATACAAATTAGTAAAAGGCCATCTCGATTTGTTGCTGGCCAAAACCTGATGCTTCTTTTATCCACCTAAAATCTTACTGCAATGGCACAACATTTTCCGCAAGTTACTTTATTAATTACCCATTATAATCGGAGCTGCTCGCTCGAACATTTGTTAACCGCTTTTCAAAACCAGAAATGCACCTTTGGAGATGTGGTGGTTTCTGATGATGGCAGTTTGCCTGCACATTCAGAAGCTTTGAATCAATTACAGCAAAAATTTGGTTTCAGGCTAATCACTACACTGCAAAATAAAGGCCTGGGCAACAATATCAACAAAGGCCAGGATGCCGTAAAAACGCCTTATACTTTATATGTTCAGGAAGATTTTGAACCGGATGCTTCTTTTAGCACACATTTTTTCGAGGCGATGCAATTACTATATGAGGAGCCGGAATTGGATATGGTGCGGTTTTATGCTTACCTCAAATACCCCTATTTAAAAGCTTATAAAAAAGGATTTTCTAAAATGTTAATCAAACCTTGGTACACCAATTACAAGAAAATTTATTATTACAGCGATCATCCGCATGTGCGCCGAAGCTCGTTTTTTCAAAAGTTCGGGCGTTATGCCGAAGGTTTGAAAGGCGACCGGACGGAATATAAAATGTGTGTTTCTTTCATCAAAAATAAAGGGCAGGCTTTGTTTTATAATGATTACAAGGCTTTGTTTACCCAAATTAATCCGGCTGATGAACCCAGCACCATGAGCCGCAGCAGCTGGATGAACAGTGAAAATCCTTTTGTAGAGATTACGCGCTATATCTATCGCCAGGTTAAATATAATTATGATCTATTGTTCTGATTTATTTCAAAAAAATTAAATAAACAGAAAAGGCTCACCAGGAGCCTTTTCTGTTTATCAAGCTTAAAAATTAAGGTTTACCTGAACCTGTTGGTGTGGTAGAACCTGTGCCTGTTGTTCCTGCACCGTTGCCGCTGGTTCCGGTACCATTTGTGCCGGTAGTGCCTGTTGACGTACCGTTACTGTTAGAGCCGCCGTTGGTTGTCGCATTTCCGTTTGCTGTGCCGCCGGTAGTTGTACCACCGCCAGTAGTCGCGCCGCCGGTGTTAGTTCCGGTTCCGCCGGTGCTGCTGCTGCCGGTTCCGCTGCCAGAACCTGTTCCGGTTGTGCTGGTGCCCATAGCAGAAGCTGAAGTGTCTCTAGAACCTGAGCTGGCTGTGGTTCCGGAAGAATCTGAAGAGCTGCTGGCACTTTTGTTGGAGTTACAAGCCGTCATGCAAAAAAACATTGCCAATGCCGGAATTAATAATCTGGTCTTTTTCATATACTGTTAAGTTAGTTACTGAATAAACACCACTATTTTTCTAATGTTTAAATATATTTTACTTTAAAATAAGTATGATAAAAACAGTATCCACAAAAAAGCCCGCACTTTGCAGCACAGGCTTTTCCATCAAACTAAACCAACAAAAACTTATCTTTATTACGCTACAGCAATTTCTCTTGACTGTATTTTTGCTTCTTCCTTTTTGGTGATGGTCAGCTTTAAAACGCCATCGGTATAGGCGGCATCAATTTTAGCAGGATCGATGGATTCGGGCAGATTAAAAGACCTGGTAAAAGAAGCATAGCTAAATTCGCGTTTGCTAAACTTTTTGCCTTCTTCATTATTTTCGTTCTTCTTTTCTGCAGAAATACTCAACACGTTTTTTTCTAAGCTGATCTTAAAATCTTCTTTCTTCAAACCCGGCGCAGCCAGTTCTATCTGGAAATCTGCATCGGTTTCGGCAACGTTAATAGCAGGGACACGGCTTGGCAAACGATCGGTTAAGTGTGCATCGTTAAAGACAGATTCAAAAACATCTGTAAACCATGGGCTAACAGCGGAGGAATTTTTTGCGGGATTAAATTTTACAAGTGTCATATCTTTATAGCTTTATTTTTTATTTATTTTGATTAACTAAATCGTATTATTCAAACCTTGTACCATCAGCCTAAAAACTGATTATTAATGACATAATGACACTAAACTATTTTTTAAACCGCCACATTGACTTAAAATGACTGGAATTCCACCAAATTACAAATTTAAAACCCCTATTTACATCCGTTTTTCTGATCTGGATGGCTTCGGACATGTGAACAATGCTGTTTACTTAACCTACTTTGAGATCGCCAGAACCAATTATTGGAAACAAATTATCCAGTGGGACTGGAAAGAAACCAATATTATTTTGGGCAGATCGGAGGTTAATTACCTAAAACCACTGAAATTGTATGATCAGATTTTTTGCTACGTGCGTACTTCCCGGATTGGCAACAGCAGTTTTGATATGGATTACATCATTGTAAAAATTGATGAAAACGGCCAGGAACAGGTGTGTACCACCGGCCAAACGGTTTGTATCCATTACGATTATAAAGCGTATAAATCAATCCCGATCCCCGAAACAGAACAAAAGAAGATGATGGATTTTGAAGGGTTTAAACCCCGCGGCTAAGTTTTCTTCTGTTCATGTGTGCGGGAAGACAAAATCCTGTACAAACCTGATTTGATGGAATACTGTTTTTATACCTGTAAAATGCGTAAAGCCAATCTCCTGATTGTGTTGCTGCTTAGTTTTGCTATTTTTTATACAAACCCTTCTGCGGCACAACATAAAAAAACGGTTCTGGTTGAAAATGATTCGCTGAAAACCGCTTTAAACTACCAGGATTCACTTCTCCGCAAAGCCAAAAAAACCGATACATCGATCAATAGCCTGATTGATAAGATAGAATATTATACGGCTTCATACAATCAGATTAACAACATCCTATCAAAAGGGATTGATACCATCACTATCAGCAACGGGCTGCCGCGGCTGGAACGTGGGATTAAAATCATTAAGGAAACCGTTAATAACAACGATAATTCCAGCACGCTGCGCTACCTCTATGCCGTGCGCGATATTTTGACGCATATTGAAGACCGGCTGGACGACTGGCAAGATAAATTATCGCAAAGAAACACCAAATTGGTTAAAACGCAGGCTAGGATATTGGAGTTTAAAAACGATCCGACGCTGAATTTTATACCGTCAGAAAGTATCCTGCAAAAACAGTATATCGAGCAGTTAAGTGCCTTAAACACAAAGTTTTATAAGCTGGAAACGATCAACCGGACGAAGTTGCTGAACTTGGGCCTGCTGCAAAACCGGGTGGTGCAAAACTATATCAGGATTTCAGATTATAAAAACCAGATCAATACTATTCTAAGCAAGTTTACCGAAAAAGCATTAAGCAAAGAATATCCCTACATCTGGCAGGCGCGGCCTGCCGATTATCCAAACTCGCTGACCCTTGCCTGGACTGCAACGGTGGAGATGAATAAAAAGCTGCTAACGTATTTTATCGTTAGCAATTACGCTATTCATTTTTTGGGCTTGCTTCTTTTTGTAGCTTTTTTATACTGGATATTTAACAGCCTAAAAAATATCAGGAAGAAGCAACGGGATTCTGCCAAAAGTTTTAACCAGGCAGAATTTATACCGGCACATCCACGCACAGCTGCATTGCTGGTGTCAGGCATCATCACTTTATTCTTTTATGATCACCCGCCAGCGATTTTTGTTGAAATCGTGCTCTTCGCCATCATTATTTGCACAGGAGTTTTACTGCGGAATTACTGGCCTAAAAGTCTGTACAAATATTGGCTGATGCTGATCGGGCTGGTTTTTGTTTACGACATCAGCAACCTGTTTATCAAAGTATGCTACACCGATAGGATTGTGATTTTTCTGCTCAGCATCGTCAGTCTGCTTATCGGCCTTGCTTTTTTGCGCTTCGTCAAAAAAAGCAGCCTGGCACTTCCATCCGGCTATTTTTTATTACTGCGGATTTTTATGCTGATGCAGCTGGCTTCATTACTGCTAAATATTGCCGGCCGTTTCAGTATCGCTAAAATGCTGGGCGTAACAGCATTATCTGGGTTATGGCAGGCTGTAAGTCTGTTTATATTTATAAAGGTTTTCATGGAAGCTGTATTCCTGCATCTGGAGGGAAGCAAATCAACCGAAGAAACAACTTCATATTTTGATTATGCAACTTTGAAAACCCGCTTGCAAAATGTACTGCAAATTGTTGCCGTTATTTTTTGGCTGATCTGGATTGCAGAAAACTTCAACATTATTGATTTCCTGGTTGATTTTTTTACCGAAGTATTGAGCCAGCAACAAACCATCGGCGATACAAAATTTACTTTTGGCAACGTGCTCGTGTTTGTCATCATCATCTGGATTGCTTCAGCTTTATCCAGGATCATCACTTACTTTTTTGAATTTGCCGATCAACATGCTGTTTCTACCACCCGAAAAAGCAAACTCAGCTCCTCCATCCTACTCGTAAAACTAAGTATTTTTGGTTCCGGTTTTTTATTGGCCATCATCGCTTCCAGCATTCCGATAGAGAAAATAAATATCATTATTGGTGCCTTGAGTGTGGGTATCGGCTTCGGTTTGCAAACTATCGTAAACAATTTGGTTTCCGGGGTGATCCTTGCTTTTGAAAAACCTGTACAAATTGGGGATATTATCGAAATTGGCGGCCACTCAGGTGCAATCAAGGAAATGGGCATCCGGGCCAGTAAAATTGCAACTTCAGACGGATCGGAAATCATTATCCCAAACGGCGATCTGCTTTCCCAGCACCTCATTAACTGGACGCTGAGCAACAACAACCGCCGGGTAGAACTGATTGTGGGCGTGGCTTACGGCTCAGAACTGGATAAGGTGCGAAAACTGCTTTACCATCTCATTATGGACCGGGAATATGTGATGAAAACACCAGAACCAATGGTGCTGATCCATAATTTTGGCGAAAATTCAGTTGATTTCAGGATTCTGTTTTGGGTAGAAGATCTGACCAAATGGCTGGAACTGAAAAGCCGCGTGATGAGCGACATCTACGAAACTTTTTATGTTGAAAAGATACAAATACCTTTTCCGCAACGCGATGTGTACATCCATTATCCCAAGGGAAAACCGGAAAAATAGGCGATAAAAGAAGCATCGCGCTAAAACCCAAATCAGGAAACTTCTTTTAACGGGTAAAATTATCCCGAAGAAAAACCGGAAAAATAGGCGATAAAAGAAGCATCGGCTCAAAACCCGGATGCTTCTTTTACCAGGTAAATTTAGTCAGCTTCCGATTCAACTTTCATTTCTTTGGCATTGAAACGCCTGATAATCAACCTGCTGCCGCCATTATAAGTAATATAACTTGAAGCCCAACTTAAAAAAATAATCAACCGGTTGGTAAAGCCGACCAATGACATCAGGTGCACGAAAATCCAGATCAGCCAGGCAAAAAAACCTTGTAAATGTATTTTGCCCAGATCGGCAACGCCCTGATTCCGGCCGATAGTGGCCAGCGAACCTTTATCTTTATAAACAAACGGTTCCGGGGCTTTTCCATTGATAATTTTGATTAGATTTTTCCCTAAATGCTTTGCCTGCTGGATGGCCACGGGTGCCACGCCGGGATGACCTTGAGGATATTCTAAAGAGATCATGGCGGAAGCATCGCCAATTACAAACACATTTTGGTAATCCTGCACACGGTTAAAAGCATCTACCTGAACCCGGTTGCTTTTGGTAAGTATGCCGGGCGAAAATCCTGCCGGGACTTTTCCTTTTACGCCGGCTGCCCAGATCACGTTTTTGGTGCGGATGGTGGTGCCGTTATCAATGGTCAGCAATTCACCGTCATAACTTTTTACGTGTACATCCGTGTAGATTTCCACACCCATTTCGGTCAGGTTTTTTTTGGCATGATGAGAAGCTCCCGGAGACATAGCCGCCAGCAATTCAGCTTTTCCTTCAACCAGGTAAACCTTCATATTCTCTTTTTTACGTTCCGGATAATCTTTGTGGAGCACATGGTTTTTAAATTCGGCAATCGCTCCGGTAAGCTCTACGCCTGTCGGGCCGCCGCCAACAATCACAAAGTTTAGCAAAGCCTGCTTTTTTTCCGGGTCTTCTTCGATAAAAGCAACTTCCAAGTTTTGGAGGATCAGGCTGCGCATGTTTAACGCTTCCGTCACATTTTTCATCGGCATCGAATAATGTTCAATCTCTTTGTTGCCAAAAAAGTTGGTGTCCGATCCTGTGGCCAGCACCAAATAATCATAACAAACCTCACCATCAGAAGTCATGATCAAATTATCTGCTGCATTGATGCTCAGTACATTAGCATAAATAAAAGTTACGTTATCCTGTTTATGGAAAATTTTGCGCAGCGGAAAAGCGATGGATTCAGCCTGGATGCTGCCGGTAGCCACTTGGTAAAGCAGCGGCTGAAAAATATGATAGTTGTGCCGATCAATCAAAAGCACTTCACAATCAAAATTTTTTAAAGATTTGGCCAGTTCGATCCCGCCAAAACCACCGCCTACAATAACTATTCTCGGATGTTTGGTAATCTCATTTAAACGCATAGTAATTAGTTTTTGCAGCAGCTGTACAATCAGGGCTTACTGGCAATTTATTTTTATAGTTATGATTTATACAAATACTTCTTTTATCACCTGTTTTTAAAGCTGATAATAATTGTACATTTAAACTTATCGCTAAGACAGATGTGTCTAATATATAAAATTGTGTTGGCATTACTATATTTATTCAATGTAAAGAAATAAATTGCCGGCTCAAACATAATAATCTCAAATAGGTTAAACGCTAATCACAAGTTTCTGCCTTTAATTCAAATTTTAAAAAAATGAGCATACCAAAATTCACCCTTTTCGAGCATCGCTTGGAAGAAAAATACAACAAGATAATTTCTCAGCTTCCGGAAATGATCAAAGCATTGAAGCTTTCAAACAGCCTGGAAGACGGCAAACTGAAGATAATTAAAAAGGATATTTACAACGATCTTTCCAAAGAATTGGATTTGGGGGATTTCGAAATCAAAACTTCTGACATCAGTGTGCAAAACCAGGAGTTTAATTTTGAAAAAACAGTAGCCGGCGAAGTTTTGGGCCGAGATGTGCATAGCACGCAGGACAGCGATTACATCACTTTATATTATGCCATTTACACAGTTCCGTATTCTGGTAAAATCGATACTGTGAAATACACAACTATTTATCCTAAAGAGGAAATATATCTGACAGATCACAGCAGCTATTTTTCGTTAACAATCTATTCCATAACGCCGGTTGAACAATCTGCCGAGGTAATTAAAGCCGAGAAAAACAGGATTTTGGATATGATTGAAAAAAATCAGGAAGCGAACGAAAAGTACATCGATTCTAAGGAGGAAGCATTGAAGGATATTATCGACAAAGAAATTGATTTTCATTTCAAATCCGGCCGTGGCGAAATAAGTGACAACAGTTTGTTGTTGTAATTTCAGTTAAAAAAATAGAATAAAACAAAGATCATGAAGAATTTTGAAACTTTATTAGATGCCTTGAAGGATTTAGTATCAAGGGGTTACACAGAAGATTTTAATGTAGACGAAGATATGATGCAAGACCGTGAAAAAAACATAAAAATGGCGGTTGATGAGTTTGAAATAGACGAATTTTATCGTTTTGAAGGCGAAAGCAACCCTTCTGATATGTCTATTCTTTACGCTATTTCATCAGCAAAATACAACTTAAAAGGCACGTTGGTAAGTGCTTTTGGCACTTATTCAAGCAATCAAAATGCTGCAATTGAGGCAAAACTGAATCATAATCAGGTAAGCAAAAACTTATAAAAACGTCCTACGTTTAAATATAGTCCCGGATGCGGCGCAAAAAAGCGAAGTATCCGGGTTTTTTATAACATCCATTTTTTTCATTTTAGCCCAATAAAAACAGCATGAACGTAAAAGCTTGTATTTTTGACCTCGACGGCGTAATTGTAGATACGGCCGTGTATCATTTTAAATCCTGGAAACGGCTTGCCGACGAGCTGGGCATCAATTTTACAGAGCACGATAATGAACGCTTGAAAGGTGTGAGCCGGATGCGATCACTTGATATCATTCTGGAAATCGGAAACGTGATCAAAACCGATGCGGAAAAAAATGAACTGGCTGCCCGCAAAAACGAATGGTACACAGAAATGATCAATAAAATGACACCGGAAGAAGTTTTGCCGGGTGCACGCGAGTTTTTGGAACTGGTGAGAAAAGCAGGCATAAAAACAGCATTGGGCTCGGCCAGCAAAAACTCCGGGATCATTTTGAAAAAAACTGATTTGGCTCATTTTTTTGATGCCATTGTAGATGGAAACCATGTTTCCAAAGCCAAACCAGACCCGGAAGTTTTTTTGAAAGGAGCCGAAGCTTTAAACGAAAAACCTGCCAATTGTGTGGTTTTTGAAGATGCCATTGCCGGTGTGGAAGCGGGTTTGGCGGGCGGCATGAAAGTGGTTGGCATTGGTTCTCCCAATATTTTGACCAAAGCAAATCTGGTAGTTTCCGGCTTAGATCAAATGAACCTTGCAAAATTAAATACCTTATAAAAACAGTATGAAAAAGTATTTAAAGGTAGATGAATGGAAAATTGTGGAAGAAGGTTTTGATGCCGATACTCACGAAATTTCTGAAAGCATATTTAGTTTGGGCAATGGCCGGATGGGCCAGCGTGCCAACTTCGAGGAAACTTATACGGGCAAAAGCTTACAGGGAAATTATGTGGCCGGCGTTTACTATCCGGATAAAACCCGCGTAGGCTGGTGGAAAAACGGCTACCCGGAGTATTTTGCAAAAGTGCTGAACGCTGCGGAATGGGCAGGAATCGAGATCAAAATTGACGATGAAGTTTTGGATCTGGCAAAGTGTGAAGTTTCCGGTTTCCGCCGGGAACTGAACATGCAGCAAGGTTATTTGCAACGCAGCTTTCAAGCCAAAACAGCCTCCGGCAAAGAAGTGAAAGTGCAGGCAACACGTTTTTGCAGCATGGCCGATGACGAATGTGGTGTGGTAAAATATGCGTTGACGGCTTTGAATTTTTCGGGTGAGATCAGCCTGATGCCTTTTGTCAACGGGGATGTAAAAAACCAGGATTCCAACTATGATGAAAAGTTTTGGGATGAAACCGGAAAAGGTTTTTATCCAAACGGAAGCTTCGTAGAAATGAAAACCAAAAAAACGGATTTCGTGGTTTGCACCGGAATGCAGTTTTCGGTTTTGCTGGATGAGGAACAAATCGAACTAAAACCAACTCAAATTGAACGCGAAAAATTTACCGGCCTCAGCATAAAAACACCGATAAAAGAAGCACAGACGGTTACGCTTTATAAATATGCGGCCAATCTTTCTTCACTCAATTATCCGAAAGAAGAACTTCAGCATAAAACTGAAGAAACGCTTGACCAAATCAGACAAAAAGGTTTTGACCAAATGCTGCATGAACAAGCCGAAGCCTGGGCCGAAAAGTGGCAGATGAACGACATCCGGATCGAAGGCGACGCGGAAGCACAACAGGCTATCCGCTTCAATATTTTCCAGCTGGAGCAAACTTATACCGGTGCTGATAAACGTTTAAATATCGGCCCAAAAGGTTTTACCGGCGAGAAATATGGCGGATCAACTTATTGGGACACAGAGGCTTACTGTATTCCTTTTTACTTGGCCACAGCCGGACAGGAAGTGGCCCGCAACCTGCTGGTTTACCGTTATGACCAATTGCAAAAAGCAATTGAAAATGGTGAAAAATTAGGTTTTAAAAACGGAGCGGCACTGTACCCGATGGTTACGATGAATGGTGAAGAATGCCACAACGAGTGGGAAATCACGTTTGAAGAAATCCACCGCAACGGCGCCATTGCCTATGCTGTTTTTAACTATGTAAATTATACCGGCGACGAAAGCTATCTGGCTTCGCATGGTTTGGAGGTTTTGATCGGGATTGCGCGTTTTTGGGCGCAGCGCGTCAACTGGTCTAATGCGCGACAGCAATACGTGATGCTGGGCGTAACCGGGCCGAATGAATACGAAAACAACATCAACAATAATTGGTACACCAATACCATTGCGGCCTGGTGCCTGAAATATGCTTTGGAAGCAGTAGAAATTATCAGAAAAAATGATCCGCAGCAATTAGAAAAAATCTTGGCGAAAGTCAATTTTGATGCGGTAAAAGAAGCATTGCTGTTTAATAAAATTGCAGACCAAATGTATTTTCCTTATGACGAAACGCATCAGGTTTTTATGCAGCAGGACAATTACCTCGACAAAGAACAAATTTTGGTGAAAGATTTGCCGGAAACAGACCGGCCAATTAACCAAAAATGGAGCTGGGACCGCATCCTTCGCTCCTGTTTTATCAAACAGGCGGATGTTTTGCAAGGGATTTATTTTTTCCAGGATCGATATGATCTGGAAACGATCCGCCGGAATTTCGATTTTTACGAAACGCGCACTGTGCATGAATCTTCGCTTTCGCCTTGCGTACACGCAATCCTGGCTGCGAAATTGGGCGATCAGCAGCGCGCTTATGAGTTTTATTTGCGTACAGCGCGCTTGGATCTGGATAATTACAACAACGATACGGAAGATGGCTGCCACATCACCTCAATGGCTGGCACCTGGATGGCTGTGGTAGAAGGTTTTGGCGGAATGCGCGTGAAGAACGGCCAGCTGGGCTTCACTCCTTTTTTGCCGGAAAAATGGCAGAGTTTTTCTTTCCACATCAATTTCAGGAATGTTTTGCTGGAGATAAAAGTGAGTCAAAGCAACGTTCTGATCAACAATAAATCTGATCAGGAAATTAAAGTTATTGTTTTCAATCAGGAACAGCAAGTACCAGGCAAACAGGAAGTTACTGTTATTAAACCTTAGATTTTAAATTTATCCGATGCTGTTTTTATCACCCTAAAAACAGTATCGCCAATTGTAAATTCACTATGACGGATTCATCCAACGAAAAACCACAGGAACACAAGTTACTTATTTATCAACTGTTTGTTCGGCTGTTTGGCAACCAAAACCCAACCAACAAATATTATGGTTCGATAGAAGAAAACGGCTGTGGAAAGTTCAACGACATCAGCGATGCCGCTTTGCAGGAAATCAAAAAGATGAGCTTTTCGCATGTGTGGTTTACCGGTGTAATCGAGCATGCCACCATGACGGATTATGCTTACTACGGCATTAAAAATGATGATCCGGACGTAGTAAAAGGCCGCGCCGGTTCGCCGTATGCCATCAAAGATTATTACGATGTTGACCCGGACTTGGCAGTGGATGTGGAAAATAGAATGCTTGAATTTGACGCTTTGATCCGCAGAACACATGAAAACGGGTTGAAAGTGATTGTTGATTTTGTGCCAAACCATGTGGCCAGAACATATCAATCTGACGCAAAACCCGACGACGCAGAAGATATAGGTGAAAACGATGATACCGAAAAAGCATTTTCTCCGCTCAATGATTTTTATTATTTGCCTGGCAAACAGTTTTGGGTTCCGGGAGATGTAAACGCTGGCGGCAATGAATTTAGCAGTCCGTTGAAAGACGGGACATTCAATGAATTTCCGGCAAAAGCAACTGGTAATGATGTTTTTTCGGAAGCACCATCTATAAATGACTGGTACGAAACGATCAAGCTGAACTATGGCGTAGATTATTTGAACGGGCATCAAACTTACTTCGAACCAATTCCGCCACTGTGGTCAAAACTGCGCGAAATATTGTTTTTTTGGGCTGAAAAAGGTGTGGACGGTTTCCGTTGCGATATGGTAGAAATGGTGCCGGTAGCGTTTTGGAAATGGATAATCAGGCAGGTAAAAGAAGCTTATCCAACAGTGATTTTCATTGCAGAAGCTTATAATCCGTCAGAATATCACCAATATATTTTTGAAGGCGGTTTTGATTATTTGTATGACAAAGTTGGCTTGTACGATACGTTGAAAAAGCTGACTTGTAATGAATATGAAGCAAACGTTTACGAAATCCGCGACCAGTGGCAGCATCAGCAAAACGGCTTTACAGAACACATGCTGCGGTTTATGGAAAACCACGACGAAGTGCGGATTGCTTCTAAAAATTTTGCCGGCGACCCCTGGCTGGCAGTTCCGGCGATGATTTTGGCGGCTACACTTTCTGCTGGCCCGGTGATGATCTACAACGGACAGGAAGTTGGCGAGCCGGCGGAAGGTACTTCCGGGTTTTCTTCCAGCGACGGGCGGACTTCCATTTTTGATTATTGCGCGATGCCGGAGTTTCAAAAATGGCTGAATAATGGCAACATGGACAATGCCAAACTCTCCAGCAGCCAAGAAGGCCTGCGTTTTTTTTACAGTAAATTATTGGAAATCTGCGCCAGCCACGAAGCTATCCGAACAGGTGCATTTTACGATCTGCTTTATCTGAATGACCAGGAACGCGGTTTCAACAATAAAGTTTATCCGTTTTTGCGCTATCAAAATCAGGATAGATTGCTGATAATCAGCAATTTTAACAGAAATGAAGTTAACCTGCAAGTCCGGCTTACTGATGATTTGCTAAACCAGTTTGGGCTGATGAATTCGCAGCACCAAGTTTTTACAGATTTAATGAGTAACCATAAATTTTCTTCAGGAAACCTTCAACAGGGTTTAATTGTATCTTTACCAGCAAGCAGTGGTGTAATTTTGAGTTTTTAAAATAGTTTCCGGCTTTAATCCATACTTCTTTTATCTACCTAAAATCATGAAACGAACCGTAACCATTATCTCGTTAATCCTAATCCTTGTTGCAGCAGGTTTGCTTTATTACCGTTATTTTTTTGTTTTTGGTGAAGGTGTAAAAGCTGGAGAACTAAATTATATGGTTAAAAAAGGTTATATCTTCAAAACCAATGAGGGCAGGATAATCCAAACCGGGCTTCGTGCCGGCACGACTGGTTCAATTTCTTCCAACGAGTTTATGTTTTCTGTAACGGATAGACAGATATTTAACCAGCTGGAAAAAAACAGCGGCAAAATAGTACAGCTGCATTACAAAGAATATATTGGCATTTTGCCTTGGCGTGGTGTTAGTAATTTTGTGGTTGACAGTGTTTTATCTGTTGCAGACAGCGATCCTGCAATGCCAAGTGTCATCCGATAAGTTTCAACTTAACCCAAAATCATTTACTTTTCTCAATAGAGTTAATTAGATTTTGATAATCTTCTTCTGTATCAATATCGATTGCTGCATCTTCAAAACGCAGCGTAATTAATTCTTGCCGATAGTTTTTAAAAATTTTTTGTGCGCCGCTTTTGCCGGTAAGCTGTTCTAATTCCGGGAAAAGGCTTTTATCGAAAATAGCAGGCACACCTTGCGTTCCGGCGTAACTTGTTGCGGCTATCGTACTGTTTTTATGCAGGTAAAATTGGGCGATCAGTTGGTTTAAATATTCTGTAGTGATCAATGGCTGATCGGACAACAAAAATAAAGCTGCATCAATCTGACTGCTGGTTTCTAAATTTTGCAAAGCTTTGATCCCGGTTCGGATTGATGAACCCATTCCTTGTTCCCAATCCGGATTGCGAACAAGCACTACCGGAAAACCTTTTAATTCCTGATCCAATTCCAGATGCAAAAAACCGGTTACCACGATGACCTTATTTTTAGAAATAGCTGATGCTGTTTTTATCACCTGTTTTATTAAGGTTTTTCCCTGATAATGAAGCAATTGCTTAGGTTTTCCTAAACGGGAAGAAGAACCGGCAGCCAATACGATGACGGCAATATTTTGGTCTGAATCTGACAGCTCATTCAAAGCTCTGCGGAAGCAATAAAGTTTCGATTGTGGATTGGTCCGTCCAGTGCCCGTAAAAAACCGGCTTTGCATTGATTTTTTACGGCCAGCAATTCTGCCATGATTGCAACTGCAATTTCTTCGGCTGTTTCTGCACCAATGTTTAAACCAACCGGCCCGTACAAACGTTTGTGTTCTTCATCGCTCAGCACAAATCCTGTTTTTTGCAAATCGTTAAGCAATCGATCGGTCTTCTTTTTCGGGCCCAAAATCCCGATGTAGCAAACTGGTTGATAGGAAATTAACTGCTGCAAAACGGCAAAATCGTAATGGTAATTATGGCTCATCAAAACAGCATAACCCGGAAAACATTTTTGGTTTTCAAGTTCAGCCAGTTTGACAATTTCTACCGATTCTGCTTCCGGAAAACGCTGAACAGTAGCTTGCGGTGCCCGTCCGTCAACGATATGTACCCGCCAGCCCAAACCAACCGCCATCCGAATTAAAGGCTGGGCATCATTACCTGCTCCGTAAATAGTTAATTGTGGTGCCGGAAGAATTACCTCCAAAAAAAGGCGGGCATCCTCCTGATTGATGCGGTAATTTTGGGTGACAGACTGGCCGGAACTTAAAGCCTGCAAAGCATCATTCAAAATCAAACTGTCTACAGAAGTATCTCCGGTCAAATTTATTTCCTGCTGATTTTGATCTGCTAAAACCCGCTTTCCGGCCAAATCAGCAATGCTGTTTTTAGCAGCTAAAATTGTGATCAATACCACGGGATGATCCTGACGGGAAGTTTTCCGAAGTAATTCTACCGGATTGTTTAAATCGTGATAATCAATAGCTTCCAATAAAATTTGAATTGTGCCTTCGCACCCTAACTGTGCACCGTGCTGCAAATCTTCTTCTATATCGGTACTGTCATAAACTATAATTTCGCTTTTTCCGGTCAGCATTACGCGCCTTGCCCGGCGCAAAGCATCACCTTCCAAGCAGCCGCCGCTGATGCTCCCGGTTAGCTGTCCGTCATCTGTTACCAGCATCCGTGCACCCGGCCGCCGGTAAGAAGACCCTTCTACTTCGGTAACAGTAGCAAGTGCGCACTCATTGGTGTTTCGCTGCCGGTCATAAGCAGATAACAAACGTTGAAGTTCGGACATGATTAAAAATAAAGAATTTTAGGTGATAAAAGAAGCATCCCGTTTAAACGGAATGCTTCTTTTGAGGCTATAAAAGTTTATCTGGTGTAACCGGTAATTCGCGTACACGTTTGCCGGTTGCATGATAAATGGCATTGTTGATAGCTGCCGTAATACCGGTTATGCCAATTTCGCCTATGCCTCTTGCGCCAATTGGAGAAATAATGGTGTCCGGCTTGTTGATAAATTCAACTACAAATTCGGGCATATCCGCATTTACTGGAACCAGGTAATGGGCCAGATCGCGTATAACCGGCCTGCCTCGATTCGGATCATATTGTGTTTCCTCCATTAAAGCCATCCCGATCCCGAAAACCATTCCACCCATAATCTGGTTTTTGGCGGTTTTTTCATTCATAATTGTGCCTACATCCATCACGGCTACAGCTTTATCAACATGGATCATTCCCAAGTCAGGGTCCACCAAAACTTTTACAAAATGCGCCCCGAAAGAATGAAAAGAAAAAGGTTTGCGGTCTAATTTTTCATCTTCCTGCACGGCAGCATTTGTTTTGCTTTCGTCTTCAATTTCTTTTTCCGGGCTGCCGCCTGCTGCCGGGTTGGCTTCAGTTTGCTGCTTGGTAGATACTTTTGTAGCCGCTTGTGCCTGAAGTTGTTGCAAGTTTTGCCGCTTTAAAATATCGGTATAAGCTTCTCCTTGTGCTGGTTTTAAAGTGAGGTAAATACGCTCGTTTTGCGCTGTAATATCTGCTTCTTTTTGCCCGTGCAAAGGTGATTTGGCATCTGCAACAGCCAACGTTACTAATTTACTGATCACACCCAAAGATGCTGCACGAATGGCCGGGCCAACACTTGCCGTAACCTGAGAACCACCGGATTGTGCCCCTTTCGGGTAATCGCTGTCGCCCAATTTTACTTTTACTTTTTCTATCGGTAAACCCAAAGCATCGGCAGCAGCCTGCGTCATGACGGTGTAAGTTCCGGTGCCGATATCCTGCGTAGCACACATGATTTCTGCATGGCCGTCAGCAAACAACACCGCCTTTGCAGAAGAAGCACTTCTGTTGGCCGGATAAGTAGCCGTGGCCATACCATAGCCTACCAACATATTTCCTTCTTTCATGGAAGCAGGCTGCGGATTGCGCTTATCCCAACCAATCAAGGCTGCTCCTTTTTGATAACACTCCCTCAGGTTTTTGGAAGAAAACTTTTTGTGTTTGTCCTCATCTTCTTCTGCATAGTTAATTAAACGCAATTGGATCGGGTCGATTTTCGACTGATAAGCCAATTCATCCATCGCCACTTCCAATCCGTAAGTTCCCGGTGCTTCGCCTGGTGCACGCATCGGGCAAGGTGTTACTTTATTTAAGCGGACCAAACTATGGCTCACATCAACATTTTGGCTGCTGTACAACATAGAGGTTGCCACACCGGCAGTTTCCACAAACTCATCTACAAAAGAAGATTCTACCGTACTATGATGTTGGATAGCGGAAAGTTTCCCGCTTTGATCTGCACCTAAACCTATTTTTTGAATCGTTTCTGAACGACGGCCAGCAGTAGTAAAAGCGTGCTGGCGACTTAAAACAAACTTAACCGGACGATTAGTCAGCTTTGCAGCCATTGCCGCCAAAACTGTATTTGCCCAGGTAAATCCTTTGGAACCAAAACCACCGCCAATGTAATAAGCAATGACCCTTACTTTTTCTTTCGGAACGCCGAGCATCGAAGACATTAAACTTTTAACGCCTGCAACAGATTGCGTTGCATCATACAACAACACAGTCTCGCCTTGCCACAAAGCAATGGTAGCATGTGGCTCCATTGCGTTGTGGTGATAAACTGGTGTGGTATAAGTTTGTTCCATTTTTACAGAAGCGGTTTTCATCGCATCTGCAGCATTGCCACGGCTCACCTGCGTTTCTGCTCCGGTAGATGCAGGGCCGGTTTTATAAGCTTTTCCTATATTTTTTTTCAAGTCAAAAATCGGTTCTTCTACCTGATAATCAACTTTTACCAACCTAGAAGCGTGTTCTGCCTGCTCAAAATTTTCAGCTATTACCACAGCAATAATTTGTCCGTCATAAAAAATACGGTCGTTTTGCAATGGCAAAAGATCTTTTTCTGCATACCTGCCGCCACCGGGATCAGAACTGGACGGAGAATGCAGCTGCATACTGTTTTTATAGGTCATTACTTCTAACACACCCGGGGAAGCCTTGGCTTTTGTGGTATCAATATTTTTGATTCGGCCTTTGGAAATGGTGCTCAATACAGCCACCCCATGAACCATATTTTTAATATTAAATTCTGCTGAATAGGTAGCCCCACCGGTTACTTTCAGCTTTCCGTCAACGCGGTCTATCGGTTTTCCTACTGTCTCGTTCATACCATTCCTCCTACTGTTTCCAAAGCGCGCACAATAGTACGTTTGGCCAGTTCAACTTTAAATGCGTTATATTTTTGTGGTTTTGCACCTGCCAAGGCTGCTTCTGCGGCGGCACGATAAGTTTGTGCGTTTGCAGGCGCACCGTTTAATACTTTTTCTGCTGCCAATGATCGCCATGGTTTTGTACCGACGCCGCCTAAAGCAATACGGGAAGAATTGATTTTGCCATTAGAAACATCTAAAGCAACTGCTGCAGAAGTCAGCGCAAATTCATAAGAAGCACGGTCACGGACTTTTAGGTAATGAGATTTTGCTGCAAAAGGCAGGTTTGGCAATATTACCGCTGTAATCAATTCGCCCTGCTTTAGGTTGGTATCAATTTGCGGTGTGTCTCCTGGTAAACGATGAAAATCTGCAAAAGGAATGTTTCGGGAGCCATTTGGGCCTTCAACTTGGATCATCGCACCCAAAGCAGCCATCGGTACACACATATCTGATGGGCTGGTGGCAATACATTTATCACTCGTACCTAATATGGCATGGATACGGTTATAACCCGGAATCGCCGAACAACCGGAACCGGGTTCTCTTTTATTACAGGGAAAAGCAGTATCATAAAAATAATAACAGCGGGTACGTTGCAGCAAATTCCCGCCAACGGAAGCCATATTCCGCAATTGCGCCGATGCACCGGAAAGCAAAGCTTCGGACAAAAACGGGTATTGTTTTTTAATAATAGGATGATAAGCCAAATCGCTGTTTTTTACCAAAGCACCGATTTTTACACTACCATCTTTTTGTGTTTCAATTTGGTTAAGGTTCAGCGAATTAATATCCACCAGTTGCTTAGGCGTTTCAACATAAAGCTTCATCAAATCCACCAGGTTGGTGCCGCCGGCAATGAATTTGGTTTCTTTCGGGCTGGCCGCAGCAATTGCTGAAGCGTTGCTCTGTGCCCGAACTAATTTAAATGGTTCCATACTATTTAGTCGGTTTAGGTTAGGCGTTTACTTGTTGTACTTCTTTTATCGCACTTAAAATGTTTTGGTAAGCACCGCAGCGGCAGATGTTTCCGCTCATAGATTCGCGAATTTCGGCATCCGTTTTGGCATGGCCTTCTTTTACCAAACCCACTGCAGAACAAATTTGTCCAGGTGTGCAATACCCGCATTGGAAAGCATCATGTTTAATAAAAGCTTCCTGCATCGGGTGCAGCTTTTCGCCGCTGGCCAAACCTTCAACCGTAACAATCTCAGCGTTTTCGCACAGAGCCGCCAGCGATAAGCATGAATTAACCCTTCTGCCGTTTATCAAAACCGTACAAGCACCGCACTGGCCATGATCACAGCCTTTTTTGGTGCCGGTCAGCATCAATTTTTCGCGCAAGGCATCCAATAAAGTTACGCGCGAATCCAAGTTCAGCGTCCGCTTTTGCCCGTTAACCATTAGCGTAATCCCATTCACTTCTATGGGCGCAATAGCTGCATCTTCAGCTTCTTTTTCTGCTGCGGAAGCAAGCAATGGTGCCAGCGATAATCCTGCTCCTGCAACTGCAATTTTCGAGAGAAAACTACGCCTGCTTTCCCAGCTTTCAGATAAGGGCTGTTCGTTTTGATCTATAGCCTTGTTCATTTCGTATTTTTTCACAGGTAATCTATTTTGATCGAAATTTACTAAAAATTCGTTTTTTTATATAGAATTGATTTCAGATAAAAATGTTCGTAAAAAAATTTATTTGCAATGCTTCTTTTATCGATGTTTTTTTGCAAAGCCAGGAAATTATTGTTAGTTAACCTTGTACAAATGCTCATTGAAAATATGTTAATGAAGACGAATATAAAAGCTGAACATTGAAAGTCAGGTCTGGGCTGCCGCAGATGCCTGTATATAGTTGATGGTAGATTCTCCGGCCCTGCTTTTGCAAATACTTTTGTTGTATGTAGCCCCCTGGCTAAACCCTATTGGCACTCAATAGGAGTAGTTAGAATAACTTCTCTTGTCTCTAACAGCGGATTGATCTTCCCGACAATTAAATCTTGGTAATGCCCTGAATTACGATGTTCAGTAACCGCAGATTCATCGGTATAACCTTCAAACAATACAATGGTGTTTAAATCTGAGTTATTTTGATGGATTTTATAAAACAGGTTACCACTTTCCTTGACGCTTTTTTCACATAAAGTTTTCAGTAGATTTAAAACAGTTTTAATATGCCCTTCTTTAACTTTCCATATTGCAAATATATGAATAGGTTGTTGGCTTTTCATTTCGGTTTTTCTAAGAAATTATTTTGCTCGGTTACTTATTGTAGCATTTAATTTATATAAACCTCTCCCCAAACTTGAGAAGAGGTAAAATATAATTAGCAATAGGTTTTAGGACTCTAGGATAGCAATCATTTTTTCTGCTACTTCTCCCGCCGAATATGGATTTTGACCGGTTACAAGGTTACCATCCACAACAGTAAAAACCGATTTAGGCGGTGCCTTGTCAAATTTAGCACCTTGATTAACGAGTGCGGTTTCTAGCAAGAAAGGCACGTCAGCTTTGGCATAGTCCTCTTCTTCTGCATTTGTAAAAGCAGTAATATTTTTACCCTCAAGGAAATAAGAACCATCACTTAATGTTGCATTTAATAATGAGACAGGCCCATGACAAACTGCCCCAACAACGGCATTGCGGTCATAAGTTTCGATAATTACTTTTTTAAGAAGCGCATTTTCTGGCATATCCACCATTGGTGCCAAACCGCCAGGTATAAAAATGGCATCATAACTACTAACATCTGCATCGGATAGTTTTCCTGCTTTTTGCATCGTTTCCCAACCTTTCCCAGTTAAAAACGAAAGATTTTGAGGGTCATCTGCCATATTCAGGGCATCTAAATATGGCGTATCTCCGGTTAAACTAACAAAATCTACGTCATAATCCGCTTTGTCGAATTCAGCATAAGGGTGCGCCACTTCAGGAAGAAAATTTCCTGTCCTTCTGTTGTTTGGGCCAATCACATTAGCATTCGAAACAATAATTAAAATTTTCTTTGTCATGATTGATAATCTAAAATTGATTAATAAATGAATCCGTTATTTTCATTTGTATCTCAAAATTACAACCCTATCGCCTTTAGAATTAAGGAGGTAAATCACTAATAAACAGTGACTCCAATCACGCACACGGTATTTATAATCTATTAATCACTCTTAGCGTATAACCTACTCAGCGTTTCACGGCTAACACCCAGATATTGGGCAATGTAAACTTTGGGGATCTTCTGCATTGCCTCAGGATAAAGATTCCCGAATTCTTCAAATCTCTGCTGTGGGTTATTGGACAGTAATGAAATGATCCTTCCTTGCAAGGCAACATAACTATTGGTGAGTTTAACCCTGAAAAAATGTTCCATCTTATGAAAATCGGCAGACAGCTTTTCTCTGCCATCAAGTGTCAGGCATAATACTTCCCCTTCTTCCATACATACAACATACATATTTGCTTTCTTTTGATTAAAGAAAGCACTATAGTCTGACATCCACCAATTCTTCGTAGCAAATTGTACGATATGTTCTTTGCCTCCTTCATCCAAATGAAAAACGCGGAAAATACCTTTCATAATCACATATTCATACCTGGCATTCTCTCCTTCCTGGATGAGGTATTGATGCTTTCTTACCTTTTTTACAGTAAAAAATGTTTTGATATATTCAAACTCTTCATCACTGATTGGCGTAATCTCTTCAATATGCTTTCTTAATTTTTCCATAATTCCTTTTAAAACCAACAGCTTTCCCCGCTGAAGACAGGATATTTATTTTGTTTAAACCGACGATGAATTTTCTGTAGCAATTTAAAGGATATTTAATAACGAAACCCAAATTTATGTTGATAAAAGAAGCACCGCCATAAATCATCAAACCAAAAAACAAATTTCAAGAAGCATTTTACGATAGTTGGCAGAAAATCAACAAAACATAAAAAGGACCTCAACGGGGAGAAGAGATCCTTTTAACCAATTATAAACCTAAATATGAAGAGCACAAATATAGTGTAAAAAGTACACTAAGCAAGGGCGGTTTTCAGATTTAACAGAAATTTAACGTTGGTGATTTGAGTGTGATTTTTAAATTGGATCGGCTGCCAACAACTGGATGTCCTTTTTTCATTCGCTCAGCGGCAACGTAATCCGGAAAATGGACAATCTTTTGCTGTGGCGGCTTCAAAAACTTCGTATCCTTTCAACTGCAAAATCCTTGAAAGTAGTTTGCCCAGCTGTTCATCAACAATAAGCAATAGTTTGCCTTTTCGCTTGAGAACAGAAATAAACTACGCCAATTTTTAGGGTGTAAAAGAAGCATCGATACTGCAATAGCAAACGGCTAACCTGAAAATATTTGGCGCAGCTGATTCAAAAATTTATCATGTTGATAGCAACCTATCCATATAATCTTATTTAAAATTAATAAAATTTTGATTTAAATAATTGTATATTTTTGATAATCAGTTACTTATTATAAAAACTATTAGGCTGAACAGAAAGGCACTGATTTGGCTAACCATATTGAATCCTTTTTAAAAACGATGAGAAAGAAAATTTAACAGGATAAAAACAGTATAAGGTTTTACTGCTTATGTTTGCCAATCAATTTATTGCTCCATGAATGCACATTTAAAAAGATTATCTGCCGCTGGCATGTTGGTTACACTGGGAATTATTTTTGGTGATATCGGTACGTCTCCGCTCTATGTATTTCAAACTTTGCTGACAGAAGGCGGAAAGGTGGACCAGTCGCTGGTGCTCGGTTCCATCTCCTGCATCTTCTGGACGCTGACTTTGCAAACCACTTTCAAATATATTTTCATTACGCTCCAGGCAGATAATAAAGGCGAAGGCGGGATATTTTCGCTCTACGCGCTGGTACGCCGCTACGGCAAATGGCTGGCTATTCCGGCAATAATCGGTGCGGGTACGTTGCTGGCTGATGGCATCATCACGCCGCCAATTTCGGTTACTTCTGCCATTGAGGGATTACATTTGGTTCCGGCATTGTCCGCTTACATCATTCCGGGAAACGAATTGATTTTGCTTATCGTGATCGGGATTATCCTGTTGCTGTTCTTTTTCCAGCAATTTGGCACCAAAGTAATTGGTTCTGCTTTTGGGCCGGTGATGTTGCTTTGGTTTATTATGCTTGGCCTGTTGGGGACGATGCAGATCGTCCATTATCCGCAGATATTCAAAGCGTTGAACCCGTATTACGGCTTTTCTTTGCTGACAGGCCATCCGCGTGGTTTCTGGCTGCTCGGTGCCGTATTTTTGTGTACTACCGGTGCCGAAGCTTTGTATTCCGATCTGGGACATTGCGGCCGGAAAAACATTCAAGTGAGCTGGATTTTTGTAAAAACTACTTTGATGCTGAACTACTTAGGCCAAGGTGCCTGGGTTTTGACGCAACCTGCCGGTACTTCTTTTACCGATGTAAATCCGTTTTTCCAAATCGTGCCCCACACGTTCCTCGTACCAAGTATTATTTTGGCCACATTCGCCACAATTATTGCCAGCCAGGCTTTAATCAGCGGTTCTTTTACATTGATCAGTGAGGCTGTCAGCATGAATTTTTGGCCACGCATAACCATCAAATTCCCAAGTGATATCCGCGGACAGATCTACATTCCGAGCATCAATTGGCTGCTATGCTTTGGCTGTATTGCCGTTTCCTTGTATTTCCGCACATCCGAAGCCATGACAGCCGCCTACGGGTTTTCGATTACGGTTGCCATGTTGATGACCACTCTTTTGGTGTATTATTTTATGCGCTACGTAAAACACTGGCCACTATGGCTCGTCATCATTATCTTATGTGTGTTTGTTACTGTAGAAGGTTCTTTCTTCGTAGCCAATGCCGTCAAATTACTCAAACGTTTGTTCTTTTTAGTGTTTGAAATTGGTTTGATTTTCACGATGTACATCTGGTACCGAGCTAGAAAGATCAATAACCGCTTGCTCACGTTTATCGATCTGAAAGACAAAGTACCGATGTTTAAAGCTCTAAGTGCTGAAGAATCTATTCCAAAATTTGCCACGCACCTTATCTATCTCACCAAAGCCAACAATAGCAAGCAGATTGAGCAAAAAATTCTGTATTCTATTTTTAGCCGGATGCCTAAGCGTGCAGATATTTATTGGTTCATCCATATCGAACGTGCTGACGACCCGTACACAATGGAATACAGCATTGAGGAGCTGGAAAATGATAAAATTATCCGCGTAGAATTCAGGCTGGGTTTCAGGATCCAACCGCGCATCAATGTGTTATTCCGGAAAGTAGTGCAGGATATGGTAGCCAATAAAGAACTTGATATTACTTCCAAATACGAGTCTCTGAGCCAGTACAATTTAGCGGCAGATTTTCGTTTTGTATTGCTGGAAAAATTCCTTTCCTACGAAAACGAGTTTAGTTTGAAAGAAGGTTTTATCCTAAGAAGTTATTTCGCGATCAAACATTATGCACTTTCTGATGCGCAGGCTTACGGCTTGGATACCAGTGAAACTCGGATCGAAAAAATACCTTTGGTGGTCCATCCGTTTTCCAATTTTGCTTTAAAACGAGTTGAACCAATAGTCAGGACCGTAGTAGAATAAATTAAAACCGTTTTTTATCCAAATAGGCACCAATCAATTGTACGTTTTCTGCGGTCAGCTCTTCGCCTGCTACTTCCTCCAAGCACCAGCCGCCGTTTTCTCTCAAAATTGTGCCGATAAAAACAGTATCCATCGTGATGCGGTACAAATCCGATCCCATAGGTTGTGCACGGCAAATGGCATTTTTAAAAATACCGGAAATTTGGATCGCTTCCATAAGCGGCAAAGATAGCACAATAATAAGTGCTGTTTTGAAAAGCCGGAAATCGTATAAAAACAAAAAAATCCCCGGCCAGTAGCCGGGGATTTTTATAAAAACAACTTACCAACTGCGGTAATATCGGTTGCGGTCATCCCGATCGCGGCGGTCGCGGTCGCGGTCTCTCCTATCGCGGTCAAACCTGAAATCACGGCTCCTTCTATCCCGGTCGCGGAAATCGCGGTCTGCATAATCCCTACCGCCCTGGCCTTGGTTCTGGTAATTCTGGCCGCCTTGATTTGGCCTGTTCTGGCCCTGATAATTTGAATTTCCCTGGTTCTGGCTGTTTTGATTGCTGCCTTGCCCGTAATTATTTTGTCCCTGGTTTTGATAATTCTGGCCGCTTTGGTTTTGAGCCTGGTTTTGATTATTGTATCCGTTTTGCTGATTGCCGGAACCGGATTTTCCACTGGTAGTTGTACCGTTTTGGTTTTGGCGGTTGCCGCGGTCCTGAGCAAAAGCAGCATTGGTTAAATTGAAACTCAGGGCAGATAAAACAACCAGCATTGTAACTTTTAGCGTTTTCATAATTTCTGTTTTTTAAAGATTGATGATGAATAGAGCAGTTACAATTGCAGTAGTTTAATTAGAAAATATATACTTTTTTGGGTTAAACCTTTTACAAGTTTAAGCTCAAAAAGCTCGAAATCAGAAGGTTTATTTAAGTTGAAAATTTATCCAGGTTCAACCAAAACAGATACAAGTTCAATCGTTGATGTTGATTTTAGGGATACAAGATTTAATTCTAATTGTTAAAAACTGTTTAAACTTCTACCGCAAAATCGTGATGCTTCTTTTACCCTATAAAAATCCTTTTACCCTATAAAAAAATAGTGTTTGTATCTTAAAAGATTGCAGAGATTTCATTGGTTTTTATGCTATTCTATTTTTGTTTTTGGCTAAAGCCTTTGTTTGTTGCTCTTGTCCACGGCCTGAAGGCCGTTGCAATTGAAACCTGATAATCATCCTGCCGAAAGAAATTTGTTTGTTACCAATAAGTATAAAAATTGTAAAACAGATTGCCCAAGTTGCCACGGCCTTCAGGCCGTGGATTATAGGTAAAATACGTTGGCTTTAGCCAAAATAGCCGAAAAGAAATTTAAATAAGCTCTTACAATTTACATAAAACAGGCCGGAACAAACATTCCGGTCTTGATAAATCTTTATACCAATACAACAAACTTACACCAGCTTAATACTGTTTTTAACCATATAAATGATGCCTTGCAATGGGATAATTACCCAGTCCGGCCGGTGGTTCAGTTCGTAAACCAGCTCGTTCAACGCTTTTTCCAGCAAGAAAACCTGCAACAAGGTATTCAACCCTGCTGTGTCTTTCGGCATAAAACCTGCATCTTTTACCGTATCCAAATAAGCTTTCATAAAAAAACCGCTGACGTAATGAAACCATTGTTCGGCAAAAGGCAGCAATTTGTTGATGTCATCTTCGCGAACCTGGTTATCGGCATACAAACTTCGGTAAGCCACATAATTGAGCGAACGGATCATGCTGGCCACATCCCAAATGGCAGATCTTTTAATCCTGCGTTCGCTAAAACGCCGCTCCGGATTGCCTTCAAAATCAACGATATAAAAATCTTTTCCGGTAAATAAAACCTGCTCCAAATTATAATCGCCATGCACGCGGATCTTATCTACCTCGATCCTTTTACTGTAAATGGTTTTAAAAATTTGCAGGATATGTTGTTTCATTGCCAATACTTCTTTTGCCGCTGCTTTTTCATACTCCGGCAAATCTTTTAGCCTGGCATTCAGCAAGCTAAAAGTGGTGCGCACCAAAGCCTGCAAAGCCGAATACAACGACCGCTGATAATGCAGCGAATATTCTTCAGGTGCAAAATCCGGCAGGTTTTTATCAGAAGCCAGAGCCAGATGCAGTTCGCCGGTGCGCTGGCCCAGCAGGTGCGCGCGGTTGGCTACCATATTGTCCAGCAACTCGATCATATAGGCCGGCATTTCATCATAAACCGATGAATTGCTGAGCGTGCCTTTCATATCCGTAATCAAGGGCGGAATATCCGGCAGGGCGATCACGCGCTCATTAAAATCATTCATCCGGTCGAGCATATACGTCCAGCCATCGCTGTTGCTTTGCACCACTTCCTGCATCATGCCAAGCACTAGATCGCCGTTTTCAAATTTCCATTCAATGGAGCCTTCCAGTGCCGGCATATTTTTAAAATTGGTTTTTGTGCTGAGAAAACGGATGATTTCCAGATCGGAATTGATCACATAATCCAGCTTCCGGAAAAGTTTGATGCAGAAGATATTGCCGTAAACAACCAGCGTGTTTACTTGTGAAGCCGACAATACACGCGGCTTGATTTTTTCATTTTCTGCCAGCTGTTTTTTCAGCAATTTGCTTCCTTTAAAAATCAGTTCGCTGTTTGTCAACCTGATCGAATGATGGTTTGAAGCCAGTTCCAATATTGCCATTTGCAGATCGATCCCGTAAATCGCGTCGTACAAAATGCCTTCTTCACCGTTCACAACCAGTTTCGCCAGCACGGCATTCGGGCAGGTTTCCTGAATTTTAGATGAAAAAGGCTGCTTGCCAAAAGCCACCGGAAGCTGAAACTTATCCGGAAAACCATTTTGATAACTCACCTCGATTAGCAGATAAAAAACAGTGTTTTCTGCGGCCGGCACTTCGGCATAATCGGTGATTTTGATGCTTTCTATCCGTTTTTCTTTGCTGTCAAACCAAGGCATCAGCAACAAATACTGCGGCAAAATATCGTTTTCCAGCAGTTCAAGGTTTTCTTTGGAAGTAATATTTTTCCATTGTTTCAGTTGAAGCGAAGGCAGTTCGGCACTGTCGGTTATGCCAGATACTTCTTTTATCAGCTCAAAACACTGGCAGGCGTGCGCATCCAGCGTAAACAGATAAGGCAAATCAGGTTTGATCTGCGGGAAGCGGTTTTTGCTCATCACTTCCACCGGCACGTAGCTGGTAAAAGCATCTAAATCCAGTTCCGCAGCCTGCGGATAGCGGGATAAATTGGCTACCACCAGCATCACCTGATCCTGATAAGTACGGGTGTAAACCAGCACTTTAGCGTTTTCGGTTGGGATAAAAGCCAAATCACCACGGCCAAAAGCTTTGTATTTTTTCCGCATGGCGATCATCCTTTTCGTCCACCACAACAAGGAGGATGTATTTTTAGACTGAAGCTCTACATTTACAGCTTCAAACTGATACTGCGGATCCAGAATCAGCGGCAGATACAACCGTTGCGGATTGGCCTGCGAAAACCCGGCATTGCGGTCGGAAGTCCATTGCATCGGTGTGCGCACGCCATCCCGGTCGCCCAAATAAAAATTATCGCCCATCCCGATTTCATCACCATAATATAAAACCGGCGTTCCGGGAAGCGTAAAAAGCAAACTATTGAGCAGTTCGATTTTGTTGCGGCTATTTTCCAGCAGGGGTGCCAGCCGATGCCGGATACCCAGATTAATACGCGCTTTCGGGTTTTTGACATAAGATTTGTACATGTAATCGCGCTCCTCGTCGGTCACCATTTCCAGCGTCAGTTCATCGTGGTTCCGCAAAAAAATGGCCCACTGGCAGCTCTCTGGGATGGCAGGCGTTTGCTCAAAAATGTCCGTCAGCGGATAGCGGTCTTCCATTTGCAGTGCCATAAACATGCGCGGCATCACCGGGAAGTGGTAGTTCATCTGGCACTCGTCGCCGTCACCAAAATAGGCAGCCGCATCTTCCGGCCACATATTGGCTTCGGCCAGCAGCAGCGTTCCGGGGAAATGTTCATCCACATATTTGCGGAGTTTTTTGAGGTAAGCGTGCGTTTCGGGCAGGTTTTCGCAGTTGGTCCCGTCGCGTTCAAACAAATACGGCACTGCATCCAACCGGAAACCATCTACGCCCAACTTACACCAGTAATCAATAATTTTGAAAACCTCTTCCTGCACGGCCGGGTTATCATAATTTAAATCCGGCTGATGGTTGAAAAAACGGTGCCAGTAATATTGTTTGGCAACCGGGTCCCAGGTCCAGTTGGAAACCTCAAAATCCTGAAAAATGATCCGTGCATCTTCAAACTGCTGCGTATTATCCGTCCACACATAATAATCACGGTGGCTGGAGCCGATTGGTGCTTTCCGCGCCCGTTGAAACCAGGGATGCTGATCGGAAGTATGGTTGATTACCAGCTCGGTAATCACTTTTAAATCCCGTTCATGTGCCTCTTTTAGCAGCTGTTTAAACTGTATGATAGTACCGTAAGATGGGTTAATGCTGTAATAATCAGCAATATCGTAGCCGTCATCTTTCAATGGCGAAGGATAAAACGGCAACAGCCAAATGGCCGTAATGCCCAAATCCTGCAAGTAATCCAACTTTTGCAGCAAACCTTCAAAATCGCCGATACCGTCGCCATTACCATCGCAAAATGCTTTGATGTGCAGCTCATAAATCACGGCATCTTTATACCAATGTATTTTATCGTCTAATCTAATTTTTTCTTCAGGCATCGTCCGGCTTTACCAATTTATGTTCATGTTGTTTTCAAAGATAAATCTGTTTTGATATTTCCGGTAAAAACCCAGCACAATTTTAGTATGGTAAAAACAGCATGGCTTGCTTTTACATTTCTTTTATCTATTTGATTTTCATAACAATACACTACTTTTTGACAAATTACAACCAAAAAATATACGTTGCATATAAGAAAAACTGATAATGCTTTCGCTTCAATTAAAAAAAAACTAGCCGAATGATTGCCGATTTTGAAGCCTATTCAGGTGCTAAAAGTTACCGGTTTACGCAGCAGTTTTTTGAAGATCAGGCGGCGCAGACTCCTGATAGTATAGCTGTTGTAAAAATTCAAGTTGCTACGGCCTTTAGACCGTGGATTGTAAATAAATGAATTATGGCTTTAGCCAAAATAGCCGAGGAAAATATTTAAACAGCCTTTTACATTTCAAACTAAAGCTTTCTCCAAATTTTTTCTTTCAGATTGATCTTTTGGTAATGCTGACCCGCAGCTGTAAAACGAAGCGTTTCTTTGCTTCCCAAACCCAAAAAACCATGCTTTTCCAAACTGGCATCAAACAAATTGATGACCCGGTTTTGCAGTTCCTGGTTAAAATAGATAAACACATTCCGGCAAATGATCAGCTGAAAATGATTAAAAGAAGCATCAGCTGCCAGGTTGTGAGTTGAAAATACGATCCGCTTTTTGAGCTGTTCATCAAATTTCACCAAATCGTAATGCGCGGTATAATAGTCTGAAAAATACTGGTTGCCGCCCGCCAGAACATAGTTTTCAGAATATTTTTTCATTCCGCTCAGCGGGAAAATGCCGGCTGCAGCTATTTTTAATACTTCCGGGTTGATGTCTGTGGCGTACAAAATGGTTTTGTGCAGCAGATTGAGTTCTTTGAGTAAAATAGCAACTGCATATACTTCTTCACCGGTAGAACAGCCGGCGTGCCAGATGCGGATCAATGGGAATTGGCTCAGCAAAGGCAAAACCTCATTTCTCAAAGTCAGGAAAAAAGAAGGATCGCGGAACATTTCCGTCACCGGCACCATCACCTCTGCAATAAACCGGTTTAAAAATTCGGGATCACTTCGGATGGAGTCCTGAAAAGCAGCGAAACCGGAAAACGAACCCAACTGAAAAAGCCGATTAATACGGCGTTGCATCATCGGCTCGGAATAGCCCGAAAAATCGTAGCCATACAACTCAATCAGATCGTTCAGCACCAGGGCAATTTCTTTTTCCGTCAGCAAAAGCATTCAAATTTTAGGTCGATAAAAGAAGCATTGCCTAAATTAAGGTGTTGGTTGTTAATAGTCAATAGTTCATTGCTGATGGCGACAACTGATAGCTAACTGCTGATTGCTAATATCGGTTTTGATCATAAAGCCAGACCCGTAAAAGCGAAATCAGCTGATCTACATCCACCGGTTTAGGAATATAATCCGATGCACCGGCGCGAATACAAGTTTCCCGGTCGGCAGGCATCACCTTGGCTGTTACCGCTATCACCGGCAGGTTTTTAAACTCCGGATGCTGCCGTATTTCGCGGATACTTTCGTAGCCATCCATCTCCGGCATCATCATGTCCATCAGCACAATATCGATTTGATGGCCGCCGAGCTGCTCAATTGCTTCCCGGCCGTTGGTGGCTGTAATCACATTCATTTTGTATTTTTCAAAAGACCGGCTCAGCGAAAAGATATTGCGCACATCGTCATCTGCAATCAAAATAGTTTTGTTTTTTAGCACTTCGGTTAATGAACCGCTCTTTTTAACCGGCATAAAACCAAGTTTCTGCGGATTTTCTTTGTGCTCCATCACATGCAAAAAAAGCGCAACTTCATCCATTACCCGCTGGTAAGATTGTGCTGTTTTTACCACGATAGAATCTGCAAAGCGTAAAATCCGGTTTTCTTCGGCCATGGAAAGGTGTTTTCCAGTAAAAACAATAATCGGAATCCTGTCCAAATCCGGGTTGCGGGTTATTTTTTCCAAAGAACCGTAAATGGTTTTGCCCGATATGCCCATATCCAAAATCACACAATCCACTTTCCTTTTTTGCAGTGTGCTGATGCTTTGATCCACGTCGCCGGAAATTTCTGAAGTGATGCTGAAGCTTTCCAAGAAATAAGACAATGCCTTGGCATGCTGTTGGTTATCTTCCAAAATCAGCACTTTTTTCGGGCTGCGCAACATCGCATCTTCCAGCTTTTCAAACAGCTGTTTCATCTGCTCCGTGGCCAGCGGTTTATTAATAAAATCGATGGCACCTTTCAGCAGACTTTCTTTTTTTACTTCCAGCGACGACATGATGTGAACCGGAATGTGCCGCGTTGCCGGGTTGCTTTTCAGCTCTTCCATCACTTCCCAGCCATCTTTTACCGGCAACTGGATGTCGAGCAAAATGGCTTGCGGCTTATATTGCTGCACCATTTCCAAACCCAAATCACCGCGAACAGCAACGATGCCTTTATAGCCTTTTTCGTGGGTGAATTTTAACAGCGCACGAGCAAAAATGGTGTCATCCTCAATAATCAGGATCAGTTTATCGCCTGCCGCCAGCTCATCCCGGTCATCTTTAATTTCGGCCGGGATCAAGTCTGTGAGGTGTTTTGTACGGATATTGGAAACTGGCGATGCTTCTTTTACAAGTGTTTTTTGGTCAATCAATGGTCGATCAGCCATTTTTTCAAAATCAACTCCAGCAGGATTTTTGATCGGCACAAATAAAATAAACGTGCTTCCTTTTCCCGGTACACTTTGCAATTTGATTTCGCCTTGCAAAAGTTCGGCTAATTTGCGGCTGATGGACAAGCCCAAACCCGTGCCACCAAAGTTCCGCCGCGTCGAGCCGTCAGCTTGCTTAAATGGTTCAAAAATCAGCTCCTGGTCTTCCGGCAAAATCCCAATTCCGCTATCAGCAACTACAAATCGGATATAGTTTTTATTTTCATTCGGTTCAATTTTCAAGCTCACTTCGCCTTTTGCCGTAAATTTTAAAGCGTTAGAAAGCAGGTTTTTCAGAATTTGTTCCAGCTTGGCTTTGTCGGTTTCGATCGTTTCTGACATTAGCAAACCGGCTGAAATATTCAAATCCAGTTTCTTTTCTTTGGCCACCGGAGAAAACAAACCTTTCATTTCCGACA
>CAXSBZ010000022.1:0-58996 GCA_964236465.1 uncultured Sphingobacteriaceae bacterium
AGCATTGCAGCCTTAACTTTCAGGGCTATATGAATGGTGCAGCGGAAACAGGGCGAATGGCAGCAGAAGAAATACTGACGAAAATTCAAGCATAAACTGAATGGCCGTTTAAAATTTACTTACAAGGTTTCTATGCTTCTTTTATCATTTAAAAAACGTAAAGATTTGGGTTTTGATTTATAAAAATTGAAGCATATACCAATTTTTGTAGGGTAAAAGAAGCATTAGCACTTTTTGTTGTTGAAATTTAAACACGCTCTTAAAGTGTTGATTTTCTTTACAGTAATACGTTGCAGTGTACTAAAATTATTTAATTAACACGAGTAACCAAACGAACAATAGATCTTAAACATTAATTTTTTGGCATAAAAAAACGCTTAAATCATTGATCTAAGCGTTTTTAATACCCTTTTAGCGGAATGGACGGGACTCGAACCCGCGACCTCCTGCGTGACAGGCAGGCATTCTAACCAGCTGAACTACCACTCCGTTTGAGGTTGCAAATATAACTTTGATTTCTGTTCCTGCAAGATTTTATTTGAAAAAATTAGATGGTAGAACCCTCTTGAAGCTTTTCAGCATTCTCGGCAAATTGTAAAGCTTCTATAATGTCTTGTATATCACCATCCATAATTGCCGGCAGGTTGTACATCGTCAACCCAACACGATGTTCGGTTACCCGCCCTTGCGGATAATTATACGTCCGGATTTTTGCCGAACGATCACCTGTCGAAACCATCGTTTTTCGTTTTGCTGCAATGTCGCCGTTGTGCTTTTGCAGTTCGATGTCGTACAATTTACTGCGCAGCATTTCCATAGCGCGCTCCCGATTGCCAAATTGCGACCGTTCGATCTGGCAAACTACCACCATGCCCGATGGCCGGTGTGTCAGCTGTACTTTGGTTTCCACTTTATTCACATTCTGGCCGCCTGCTCCACCAGAACGCGAAGTTTGCATATCTACATCGGCCGGATTGAGGTAAAAATCTACTTCTTCCACCTCCGGCAAAACCGCAATCGAAGCGGCTGAAGTATGCACGCGCCCTTGCGTTTCCGTATCCGGCACACGTTGCACGCGGTGCACACCGGATTCATATTTCAGCAAGCCGTAAACATCTTCACCATTTACTTCAATAATTACCTCTTTATAACCGCCGGCTGTACCTTCCGTCATATCAACAATTGCATACTGCCAGCCTTTTTTCTCGAAAAAACGCGTGTACATCCTGAACAAATCACCTGCAAAAAGAGCCGCTTCATCACCACCGGTGCCGCCACGGATTTCCAGAATCGCATTCTTAGCATCTTCGGGATCTTTCGGGATCAGCATCAGTCTGATTTTTGCTTCCAAGGCTTCCTGCTGCACTAACAATTCGTCCAGTTCAGCTTTAGCCATCTCCTTAAAATCTTCATCTTTTTCGTTGGCCAGGATTTCGCGGTTCGCATCAATATTGCTCATCACGTTCTGATAAACATGGTATTCATCCACCACCTTACCCAACTCTTTGTATTCCCGGTTCAACTGTGCGTAACGCTTCATATCGTTCGTTACTTCTGGGTTGCTCAGTTCGGTTTCTACGTTTTGCCAGCGTTGTTTAATCGCTTCTAATTTATCTAACATGTTTTATTTTGAGTGAGAAGCCAACTACATTTTCCCTAAAATAAGGTTTATGCCGATGCTTCTTTTATCGGGCAAAAATACGGGTTTTAACGGATTTATATTGAATGAGAAGCCAATCGTTTTTCCCTTAAAATAAAGTTTATATTGATGCTTCTTTTATCGGGTAAAAATACGGGTCTTAGCGGATTTATTTTTCTTCGGAAACAGCGGATTGAACATCTTTTCACTCAAAATACTTCAACTCCAATTTTGCACCGGTAAAAACAGCATATGTATTATGATATACCCATTCGCCCAAATTGATATAACGGCTTTTTGCATCCAATTGAATATCCAGCGGCAAATGCCGGTGGCCAAAAATCATGTAATCGTAAAACCTGGTTTTCAAAACTTCTTTACAAAATGCGACCAGCCACTCCTGCTGTCCGGGTTTGGATTCTTCTTTTCCTTCGTTGATGATGCGGCTTTTTCGGCTCCATTTGGATGCAATTCCAACGCCAAGATTCGGATGCAGGCGCGCAAAAAGCCACTGACAAACTTTGCTTCTGAAAAACCATTTCAGCAACTTATAAAAAGAGTCGCCCGGGCCTAAACCATCGCCGTGATGCAGAAAAAACTTTTTGCCGTTGCGTTCTATTTCCAGTTCATTGCTGATGATGGTTGCGCCCAGCTCGGTTTTCAAGTAATCAAACATCCACATATCGTGGTTGCCTTTAAAGAAATAGATTTTGATGCCCGCATCAGAAAGTTCGGCCAGCTTCCCCAAAAACCGGATATAACCTTTGGGCACCACAGTTTTATATTCAAACCAAAAATCGAAAACATCGCCCATTAAAAATATCTCGGCAGCATCTTTTCCGGCCATATCCAGCCAGCGTACCAGGCGGTTTTCTCGTTCGCGGGAAGCAGTATAATCGGGCACGCCCAAATGAAAATCAGAAGCAAAATAAATTTTATTACCAACAGCCATCAGCGCAAAAATACGTTAAAGCAGAGGTTTTTGAAATGAGCCATACTTCTTTTATGCAGTAAATTTTTATCTTTAGAAGAATAAATTGATAAGATAATGCAAGCAAAAATAGTTTACTTCGCCGCCGCCGTTTTGTTTTCCAACCCTATCTACGCACAAAAAATGACGCTAAAAACTTTGCCTTATCCGCAAACTGCCAAAGGAACCATTACCGATACTTACTTCGGAACCGTTATTCCTGATCCTTATCGCTGGCTGGAAGATGACCGGTCTGCAGAAACAAAAGCTTGGGTTATGGCAGAAAATAAGGTTACACAAAATTATCTGCAACAAATCCCTTTCCGGGAAGCCATCCGCCAAAAATTAGAAAAGCTGTGGAATTATGAAAAATACAGCGCGCCTTTTAAGGAGGGAAAATACACGTATTTCTACAAAAACAATGGTTTGCAAAGCCAGTCGGTTTTGTACCGGCAAATTGTGGATAATGAGCCGGAAGTTTTTCTCGACCCAAATACTTTTTCTGCCGATGGAACGACGTCGCTGGCCGGGATTAATTTTAGTAAAGACGGCAGTTTGGCGGCTTACCAAATTTCGGAAGGCGGCTCCGACTGGCGCAAAGTGATCGTCCTAAAAACAGTCGATAAAAACAGTATCGGCGATACGCTGACCGACGTCAAGTTTTCCGGCCTGGCCTGGAAAGGCAACGAAGGTTTTTATTACAGCAGTTACGATAAGCCGAAAGAGGGCAGCCAGCTGGCGGGGTTAACGCAATATCACAAGCTTTTTTATCATAAACTGAACACGCCGCAAAGTACGGACCAGTTGATTTTCGGCGGACAGGGAACAGCGCGAAGATATATTGGTGCTTATTTAACGGAAGATGAACGTTTCCTGGTAATTACTGCCGCCAACAGCACGACTGGGAATGAATTGTATTTTCAGGATTTGACAAAGCCAGGCTCAGCAATAATCAACATGGTCAATAATTTTGATAGCCAGCAACAAATCATCGATAATATCGGCAGCAAACTTTACATTTTTACCAACCTGAAAGCACCAAACTTTAAATTGGTTACGGTTGATGCAGCCGATTCCAAACCCGAAAACTGGAAAGATCTGATCCCCGAAACAAAAAATGTGCTCGATGTTTCTACCGGCGGCGGCAAAATTTTTGCGGAGTATTTGAAAGATGCGACTTCTTTTATCCAGCAATATAATTACGATGGCAAAATGGAACACGTGATCCAGTTGCCATCGGTTGGAAGTGCGGGCGGTTTCGGCACCAAAAAAGAGGAAAAAGAAACTTACTACACGTTTACTTCCTACGTTTATCCATCCACAATTTTTAAGTACGATATTGCTTCGGGGAAATCAGAAATCTACAAAAAATCAGGTGTGAGTTTTGATCCTGAAAAATATGAATCGAAGCAGGTTTTTTATCCATCCAAAGACGGAACCAAAATTCCGATGATTATCACTTACAAAAAAGGTACTGTTTTTAATGGCAAAAATCCAACCTTGCTGTATGCTTACGGCGGTTTTGGAGTGAGTTTAACGCCCGCTTTCAGCACCAGTAATATCATTTTGCTGGAACAAGGCGGCATTTACGCGGTTCCGAATTTGCGTGGCGGCGGCGAATATGGTGAGAACTGGCACTTGGCCGGAACCAAAATGAAAAAGCAGAATGTGTTTGATGATTTTATTGCGGCTGCCAAATATCTCATCCAAAATAAATACACTTCAAAAGAATATCTGGCAATTTCCGGCGGTTCCAACGGTGGTTTGCTGATTGGCGCGACCATGACGCAGCGGCCGGATCTTTGCAAAGTAGCTTTTCCGGCAGTTGGCGTGATGGATATGCTGCGGTACAATAAATTTACGGCTGGCGCAGGCTGGGCTTACGATTACGGCACGGCCGAAGATTCTAAAGAAATGTTTGAATATCTGCATAAATATTCGCCAGTCCATGCTTTGAAACCTGCTGATTATCCGGCAACCATGGTTACCACGGCCGATCATGATGACCGCGTTGTTCCGGCACATTCCTTCAAGTTTGCCGCGCAATTGCAGCAAGATCAAAAAGGGACAGCACCGGTTTTGATCCGGATTGAAACGAATGCCGGGCATGGCGCAGGCCGTTCTACTGCACAAGTGATCAATCAGGAAGCTGATAAATGGGCATTTATGTTTGAAAATATGGGTTTGGATTTCAAATAATGAAACACCAATTTTTAACCGATAAAAGAAGTATCATCAGTTTTTGCTGTTGATGCTTCTTTTATAAGGAAGTTGTTTAAACTTATTATTGAGAAGATTAAATACTTCTTTTATCATGCTAAAACCAACAGGTTTAAACCTGTTGCTACAAAATGTACCGAAGCTACGCCTCTACCATTTACAAACTTCGCAGAGCTGTAGGCTCGGCCAATTTTGTAGAAATGGGTTTCAACCCGTTTAAATATGTTGGAAATAATCAGAACTATAAAAGTTTAAACAACTTCAAGCTAAAAAACCACGCTTTCTAAGTTGAAGCGTGGTTTTTATGGAGAATTTTATGCCGATAAAAGAAGCATTGTTACTGATCGGAATCACTTTTATCAGTTGTTTTTGCAGCCAAAGCAGCAATCGGTTTCCCGATTATTTTATGGTCGCCCTCTCCTTTTAAGATCGAAGCCAGTTCCGGTTTATTCTGGATCACTTGCTTCGCGGCATTCAATTCTTTATCGTACTTAAAACTATCTTCGATCCGGCCTTTTTCGTAATAATAACGCGTAATCAATTCACTTTCAAGTATTTGTCTGATTTCTGCCTGATGCTGCGTTAAATCATTTTTTTTGCTGATGGCCAGTTTGGTTTTCAGCGCATCATACTCCGGTTTGATTTCTGTCAGCTGTTTTTCGTGCTCGGCAACTAATTTTAAATCTGCCAGTAACCGTTCTGTTTGTGTGCTGTAACTGTAATCTTTGCCGGAAAGATATTTTACAAAATCAGCGTAATTGGCATCACTCAAATTAAAACTATCCGGCGCAGGCAATTGATTGTGCGCATTGCGATACGAATTGGCATAATTGAAAACCAACATTTTGGTAATCAACGCTTTGGTAATATTGGCAATCGGATCCTGCTTTACCAGTACATCAGGATAAATCCCGCTGCCATCATAAACTGATCTTCCGTCTTTTGTTTTGAATTCATGAATGAGCGAATCTGCCACTTTTACAACCGTTCCGTCTTCCTTGCGGTGCGTATAATCCAATGCTTGGATGCACCGGCCCGAAGGCACATAATATTTGGAAATGGTAATTTTGACCAAGCTGTTGTACGGCATAGAAAACGTTTGCTGCACCAAACCTTTGCCGTAGCTGCGCTGGCCGATAATTACGGCGCGGTCCAGATCCTGCAAGGCACCGGCCACAATTTCCGAAGCCGAGGCCGAACGGTTGTTTACCAAAACTACCAGCGGCAAATCGGTTTCTATCGGTACGTTTTGGGTGTAATAAACATTGTTTTTCTCTTTGAGCTTGCCTTTTTGCGAAACTACTTCTACACCTTTCGGCACAAAAAAATTGACGATTTTAACGGCTTCCTGCAAAATCCCGCCGCCATTAAAACGCAGGTCCAGCACAATACCTTTCGGGTTATTTTTTTTCAGGTCGAGCAAAGCATCCTGCACTTCCTGTCCGGAGTTTTCCAGGAATTTATCTAATTTAATGTAGCCGATGTCGCCTTTCAGCATCCCGTGGTAAGAAACATTAGGTTGTTTAATTTCTTCCCGAATTAAATTCTTAACCAATGGCTGAGCCGTATTTTCACGCTTTACCAATAGCTTCACCACGCCACCTTTGGTACCTTTCAACAAAGCACTTACGGCTTCACTGTTTTTCCCCGCCAGGTCAACATCATTAATTTTCAGCACTTCATCGCCCACCCGAACGTCCGCTTTTTGTGCCGGATAGCCTTCAAACAGCTGCGAGATGATCACTTTATTATTTCGGTTATACACGCCTGCACCAATGCCGCCGTATTGCGTGCTCACATAATGCAGTCTGTAATCTTCAATCTCAGATTCGGGCACAAATTCGGTGTACGGGTCCAGGCTTTCCATCATTGCATCCAAACCTCTTTTAATCAGCTTGGTAGAGTTGATCTCATCTACATAATTGATATTGACTTCTTTATAAACCGTGGCGAAAATATCCAGGTTTTTGGCCACCTGAAAAAGATCGTCCTGAAAAGCCATGCCACCAATTGCCAGCAACAGCAAGCCGCCACCGATAATCAATTTTTTACGTTTATGAACCAACACATTACCCTTTCTCATAAAATCTAAATCTGGAACACTAATTTAATAGAATTAAAGCGATTAAATTAAAAACTGTAATCACAACCGATTATTATCAATATTGACCAAAGCTTTTTTTAGCGTGAAAACCACATATTCGCGGTTGCGGTTTACCAAAGCCATTATGCGTTGGATCAAATCATCCTCGCTGCCTTCTGTGTACTGCAATTGCTCGTCCGTCAGGCTGTTATATTTGCGCTGAACTTTTATTTTTACGCGTTCCCAATCTTTATTGCTGATAGTTATTTCTGCCATTATGTTTTTTTATTCAAACGTAACACAAATTTTAGGCGATTAAAAACAGCATCAGTAATTTTTGATTCTATTAGCAGCACTAAACTTTATACGAAAAAAACAATCCTAAAATTATGAAAAAGATATTTTTTACCGTGCTGATTGCTGCAATCAGTTTCAGTGCCAAAGCCCAGTTTAGTTTGGGTGTGAAAGGCGGCGTTAATTTTTCGCATTTAAGTGTAAATAATGGAAATATTAATGCAACAGAACTTCCAGGTTATCAGGTTGGTTTATGGACGCGCATTGGCAGAGGATTTTATGTGCAGCCAGAAATTTATCTGGGCAGTTCGGGCAGTAATTTTAATTTTCAGTATGTAGGAACTCAACCTGTTCAACAAACTCAAAATTCAAACGAAAGCGGAAAAGTACGGTTTACTACTTTAAATGTGCCGCTATTAATTGGGCAATCTTTTGGATTAAGCAAATTGAATTTTAGACTAATGGCCGGGCCGATGTATTCTTATATTTTGAATACGGACCAGAATTTATCTCAAAACGTAAAAAACGCTTACCAGGATTTTGGCAATTACCGCAACAGCACCTTGGGTTATCAGGCCGGAGCCGGTGTAGATGTGCTTAATTTTTCTGTTGATCTGCGCTATGAAGGTGGTTTAACCCAAATTAACCCGGCTTATGGCCAGCGGCAAAACATTTGGCACCTGAGTTTGGGTTACAAGTTTTTATAGGATAAAAGGAGCATTGGCCTACTCCCTCTTTTTTGGAGAGGTTTGGGGTGAAGCTCCGATGCTTCTTTTATGAGGGTAAAATTGTTATTTGTTGGTGTAAAAAGTAATCCCCGAGGGTTAAAATAAATTTCCGGGAATTTTGTAGTTGGATCTACAACTGGCAATGTATGTACTTTATTTGTTTTTCTGTAGAATAAATATCTTTTAACGCAAAAAAATTAAGTTTACTTTGGAAAAGAAAATTTCCCCATTAACACTGCCGGATTTTGGTTGATGTGGATCGGGTCTCCGCAAACCGCTTCATTGGCCAGCAAAGCAAAAAGCACAGCTTCCTTGGCATCAGCATCCAAACCCAAAACAGCCGAATTTTGAATGCTGCTTTTAGGCAACATTTTTTGGAGCGACCGGATCAAAAATGGGTTCCGTGCGCCGCCGCCACTCACAAATATTTTTAAATCAACAGGAAAGTTTTGTAGGATGCAATCCGCCAAAATTTCTGCCGTAAAAACAGTAAGCGTAGCAACCAAATCTGCCGGAAGAATTTTTAGGGTAGATGATTTTTGCTGTGCCTGTTTTACAAAATCCATATTGAACAATTCCGGGCCGGTTGATTTTGGCAAAGCTTCTTCAAAAAACGGATGTGTTTTTAAAGCGGTCAATAATTCAGTATTTACTTCTCCCGAAAGTGCAATCTTCGCATCAGCATCAAAAGGCAAACCAAAATATTGCCGGCAAGCCGCATCGATCAACGTATTTCCCGGCCCGATATCCGTCGAAATTATGCCGGTAAAAGAAGCATCGCCCGGCAAAAACGTAAAATTGGCAATGCCGCCGATGTTTAGCAAAATCCGGTTCTCACCTTTTTTACTGCCCAAGATCACGTCGCCGTACAAGGCCAGCGGCGCGCCTTCTCCGCCAGCGGCAACGTGCTTTTGCCGGAAATCCGAGATCGTCAAAATCCCGGTTTTCATGGCCAAATGATCGCCGTCGCCAATTTGCAGCGTGGCATTCGGGTAGTTTTTTTGCTGATGCTGATGCTTTGGTGCATGATAAATGGTTTGTCCGTGGCTGGCGATTAAATCCACCGATGCTGTTTTTACCGACCATTTTTCCAAACATTGCAGCACCAAATCGCCATGAAAACTGCCGATGTACTCATTCAGCAAAGTCAGCTTTTCCAGATCAACCAGCTTTTTGGAGAAAATTTGGCGCAATTTTTCCCGAAAAGAATCATCATAAACCACCGTTTCAAATTCCAGCAGCTCAAATTGCGTTTGCATTCCGCTGCCGGAAAACCGGCACAAAGCCACATCCAGCCCGTCCAGCGAGGTGCCCGACATCAGGCCGACAATCGTTTTTTGTTTCTTTTGCGCAATTGCAAAAAGTTGCTGTAAATTGCTGTTCAATTCTGGTGGTTTTAACGGAGAAATTTGCTTCTTCACTAAAGTAATTTTTTTCATTGATTTTTACCCGATAAAAGAAGCATCATGCAAACATCTGCCTTAAAAACGCCCAAACCACGCCTGCTTTCGCTCGATGTTTTTCGCGGGATCACTGTTGCCATGATGACGCTGGTGAACAATCCCGGCAGCTGGGCACACATTTATACGCCGCTGGAACACTCCGAATGGAACGGCTGCACGCCAACCGATCTCGTGTTTCCGTTCTTCCTGTTCATCGTTGGCGTTTCCGTTGTTTTTGCGCTGGAAAGTAAAAAAGCTGATCCGGCTTTGCACCGCCAATTAATTACCGGCATCATCCGGCGCGCTGTAATTTTGTTTGCTATTGGTTTGATTCTCAGTTTGTTTCCTTATTTTAACTTTGCCACCGTTCGCATTCCCGGCGTAATCCAGCGCATCGCCGTGGTGTATTTAATTGTTGGCCTGCTGTATATTTATCAAACCCGGAAAACCATGTTAATTACGTTTTGGGTGATTTTGATCGGCTATTATTTAATCATGACGTTCATTCCGGTTCCGGGCGTTGGGTATGCCAACCTCAACCCGGAAACGAATTTGGGTGCCTGGATAGACAGAAGTATTTTGGGTGAAGCACATTTGTGGAAATCCTCCAAAACCTGGGATCCGGAAGGGATCCTGACCGATTTGTCAGCCGTAGCCACCGGGATTTTCGGCGTTCTGATCGGTACTTTTTTAAAGCGAAAAGATCAGCCGGAAGCCCAAAAAGTTTCCTGGCTGTTTGCCGTAGGCGTGCTGGCCACCATTTTAGGGTTATTGGTTGACCTTTTTTTCCCGATAAATAAAGCACTGTGGACCAGTTCATTCGTGCTTTATACCGGCGGTTTGGCCACCATTGGTTTAACGTTGCTTTACTGGCTGATCGATGTGCAAGGCTACAAGCGTTTTACCAAACCATTCGTCATCTTTGGGGTGAATGCGATTACGGTTTACACACTTTCCGGCATCATTCCGCGCATTTTAGGCATGATCACTTTTAAAAACCCAACAAGCGGCACGCAAAACCTGCACGAGTATTTGTACGATACCTTTTTTACACCTTATTTTTCGCCCATCAATGCCTCGTTGGCCGGCGGTTTGACTTATGTTTTAATTTGGTTTGTAATTTTGTGGCTGATGTACCGAAAAAATATTATCATTAAGGCTTGATGATGACTTTGTTAATGAAGATTTTTCAATGAGCGTTTTTAATTTACAGGAGAATACAAGAATCATTTGTTATACTATTACGGATGATCTAACCCATACTCGTAATACAAGTCATTATATTAGTGGCGTACTGCATAAGAAATTTAAGAGCCTCGTGATTTGTCAATTTCCAACTGATAATGGATACTATCTTTTATATTTTGATGATAAAGGCGAAGAAATTACAGATACTTGGCACGAGACGTTAGAAAACGCTAAAGATCAAGCAGAATACGAATATCCTGGAGTTACAAATATTTGGATTGATTATGAAGAAGTATAAATTAAAAGACACGGAATTGGATAAGTAATATCTTTCTATATTAAAACTATATTGCAAAAAATTAAAGCGACATCAAAAAAACCATGATAAAAACAGCATTCGTCCTATTAATCCAAATACTAAAAACCAATATTTCCCTTACCATAAACCCATGCTAAAACATCGTTTACTCTATCTTTCAATTGCTTTGCTGGCTTTTGAAACGGCCGCAACAGCACAAATCAAAACTAAACCACAGCCATCGCCCAGAAACCGTCCTCGAACAGAAAGCCTTGCCGGTTCGCTTATTCCCGCTGATCCGGCCGTGCTGATCGGCAAATTGCCCAACGGATTGACATATTACATCCGCAAAAATACTGAACCTAAAAACCGTGCAGAATTATACTTGGTAAACAAAGCAGGTTCGGTTTTAGAAAACGATGACCAGCAGGGTTTGGCGCATTTTGTGGAGCACATGTCGTTCAATGGTACGCGGGATTTTCCTAAAAATGAATTGATCAATTTCCTGCAAAAATCCGGTGTGCGTTTTGGTGCCGATATCAATGCTTATACTTCTTTTGATCAAACAGTTTACCAATTGCCGCTGCCAACAGACAGTGCCAAACTGTTTGCCAAAGGTTTCGATATTTTGAGTAATTGGGCTGGTTTTGATTCTTTTGAGGACAGCGAGATCGACAAAGAACGCGGGGTGGTTTTGGAAGAAGAAAGGCTGCGCGGCAAAAATGCGCAGGAACGGATTTCGCTGCAAACGTATCCGGTTTTGTTCAACAATTCGCGTTATGCACAGCGCTTGCCGATTGGAAAAGAAGCTATCTTGAAAAATTTTAAGTACCAAACGATCAAAGATTATTACAAAGACTGGTATCGCCCGGATTTGCAGGCCGTGGTTGCCGTGGGCGATTTTGATCCGCAGAAAGTGTTGCAACTGATCCGAGAGAATTTTTCGGAACTAAAAAATCCGGCTAAAGAAAAACCGTTTGTTACTTACGCTATTCCGGCACACAAGCAAACGCTGGTCAAAATTGTAACCGATAAAGAGCAGCCTTACACCATCGCGCAGATTATCATCAAACATCCGGAAACGATCACCAGAAACACTATGGATTTGCTGCAAAACATGCGCGTAAGTTTGTTCAACAGCATGATTGGTGCCCGAATTGCAGAACTCACCCAAAAAGGAAACCCGCCATTTTTATTTGCACAAAGTGCTTATGGTGGTTTTTTAGGTGGATTGGATGCTTTCTCTTCGGTAGTCGTTTCTAAACCCGGCGAATTAGAAAAAGGGGTGAAAGCAATTGTTGCAGAAAATGACCGCGTAGAAAAATTCGGCTTTACACAAACGGAACTGGATCGGGCCAAACAAAGCGTATTAACAGCTTTGGAACAGCAGTTTAAAGAGAAAGATAAAACCCGCTCTACGGTTTTTGTAAATCAATACCAGCAGAACTTTTTGAAAGGAACTGCAATTCCGTCCATTGATTACCGCTATGATTTCTATAGCAAAAACATGGATCAGATCAAGCTCAGCGAGATCAATGCGCTGACCGGAAAATTTATCAGCGATGAAAACCGCGTGGTAATTGTGCAGGCTCCGGAAAAGGAAAAAGCCAATTTACCGGATGAAAAAACGTTGCTGGGCTGGATTAGTTCTGCAGGACAAGGGATTACGGCTTATGTAGATGAAGTGAGCAACAAACCGCTGCTGGAAAAAATCCCAACGGGCACGAAAACTGTTTCTGAAAAGAAAAATGCAGCTATCAGCAGTACAGAATTAACGCTGGCAAACGGCGTAAAAGTAGTGCTGAAACCTACTGATTTTAAAAACGATCAGATCCTGATCAACAGTTACAGCTTCGGTGGCACTTCGCTGGCCAGCGATGCGGATTATACTTCGGTAGATATGGCCGATGGCGTGATTGGCAGTAGCGGCGTTGCTTCTTTTACCCAGATACAATTGGACAAAATGCTGGCGGGCAAAATCGCTAACGTTTCGCCTTATATCAGTGCTACGGCACAGGGTTTTAACGGCAGCACTTCGCCCAAAGATTTGGAAACTGCATTGCAATTAATTTATCTATACACCACTTCTCCACGCAAAGACCCGAACATTTGGGATGCCAATATCAGTCAGTATAAAACCGTGATTGCCAGCCGCAGTGCCGTGCCCGAAAATGTTTTCCAGGATACAATTTCTGCCGTGATGAGCAGTTACAACCTGCGCGGCAGCACGCCAACTTTAAAACAACTGGACGCGGCTTCGCTGGATAAAGCATACAGTTTTTATCAGCAGCGTTTTGCCGATAACGGCCATGCAGTTTTTACGCTTGTTGGCAATTTCGACCCGGAAAAAATCAAACCCTTATTGGAAAAATATCTGGGCGCATTGCCTGCTGCGGCCACAAATACTTCCTACAAAAACCTGAACATCCATGCGCCAGCTGGCAAAATCACCAAAACAGTTTACAAAGGTTTGGAAGCGAAAAGTTCAGTCCATTTAGTTTTTACGGGAGATTATACTTACAACGAAGCCAATAATTTGCAAATGGATGCGCTGGAAGAAATCCTGAACATCAAAATGATTGAGCGTTTGCGCGAAAAAGAAAGCGGTGTGTATGCGCCAAGTGTCCGGGCCAGTTATACCAAAATTCCGAACCAGCGTTACAACATTACGGTTTCTTTTGGTTGTGCGCCGGAAAATGTGGAGAAACTGATTGCGGCTGCGTTGGAGGAAATCGCCACCATCAAACAAAAAGGTGCCGAAGCAACTGACATTCAAAAGTTTACTGCGGAAGAAACCCGATCAACAGAAGTACAGCTGAAAACAAATGGTTTCTGGCTGGGGCAGCTTTCAAAAAGCTACCAATATCAGCAAGACCCGGCGGATGTGCTAAACCATATTAAAGAACTGAACCAAGTAACGGTGGAAACTACCAAAGCTACGGCCAACAAATATTTAAGCGGCGATAACCTGATCCGTTTTATTTTAGAGCCGGAGAAGAAATAGAGGAGAAGAAATAGATTGGTTATGGTTGATAGATCATAGTTTATGGTCAAAATCTATCTGATGCTTCTTTTATCAACCTTTTTTTGGGGTGATAGAAGAAGCATTTTTGTTTAATCCGTTTTTTAAACCGGAATGAAAAGGGAGATTAGAAAACAGTTAGATCGGACATACAGGGTTTCTCAATAACGAGCTATTGAAGCTTTGCTTAACAATCATCCATTCATGCTTCTTTTATCACGCAAAAAAAGATGTTGTAAAAGAAGCATCTTGTTTTTGGAAAATAAATTTAAACAGCGGCTTATTTTATTAATTGGAAAGAATGTAATTTTATGGCTACATTTCCCCCACCAATTAAAAACCATGTCTGACCAACCTGTTAATTGCGACAAAAACTTGTTCCTGCGAGTTTCTTTAGGAGAAGAGCAAGCATTCAAACAATTATTTAATACTTACCACCAACAATTAGGTGCTTACATTTTGCGGCTTACCCATTCAACAGAGCTGGCAGAAGAAATTGTGCCAGATGTATTCCTAAAAATTTGGATGAACCGCGAAGCGCTTCGAGAAGTACAAAACTTTAAAGCTTATCTATTTGTGGCATCTAAAAACCACACCTTAAATGCCTTGAAAAAAGTGGCAAAAGAGCGTTTGCAGCAGAAAGAACTGGAAGAACATTATACAAACGATGTTTTAGCAGAAGATCTGAACCTTAGCCAATACTACAGTTTGCTGGACGAAGCTATTGACCATTTGCCGCCGCAGCAACAAAAAGTATATTTGCTTAGCAGGCACAAGCGTTTGAAGTATGCCGAAATAGCGAAAAAACTTGATTTATCGCACGAAACCGTAAAAAAATATTTACAAATTTCTACCATTTCCATTACTGCCTATATTAATGCAAATATAGCTGCCGGGTTAATTTTATTAGTGCTCACAATATTTTTTTAATTTTTTTTAAAATCAATATCCCCTTTTTGTAAGTATTGGCTGTCTTATAAATATAAGGTTGCCTCAACTTCCTTGTTAACCAATTATACTTTACAATATTAATTTAGGTAACAATGCCAAATGCAAGGTTGGACTACCTCTTTAACCAATACTTTAAAAAAACTGCTACTGAGCAAGAAGAGCGGGAACTTTTTGAATTATTAGACACCTATGCGGATGATGAGGAACTGACTGCCCTTTTAAAAAACACTTGGGATGGATTTGAAAATACTGAAGCAGTTTTTGATCCGAAAAAAAGCGATCATATCCTGAATCATATTTTACATGCAAAAGCCAAAGAAAACAAAATATTTACTGTGCCATTGATTAAGCGCAACCTGATATGGATAAAAATTACTGCTGCGGCTGCAATCCTGCTTTTATCTATTATTGGGGCCTTTTTTTATTTGAACCAACCACAGAAGCTTTTTAAAAAAGTAGTTCAAAAACGCCCGCTTCACAATGATATATTGCCGGGAGGAAATAAAGCCGTATTAACACTTGCAAACGGTAAAACAATCATACTGGACAATGCACATACCGGAATTTTAGCAAAACAAGGAAGCACCGATATCGCAAAAACCAAAGACGGACAGGTAATTTATAAAGCACCAAACAATCTTTCGAATGATCAAAACATTGCCTTAAATACTATTTCAACACCTAACGGCGGGCAATACCAGGTTGTGCTTGCAGATGGCACTAAAGTTTGGCTCAATGCGGCTTCATCCTTGCGTTTCCCTGCTGTTTTTATCGGCACAAAAAGAGAAGTTGAAATAACCGGTGAAGCTTATTTTGAAGTAGCAAAAAAAGCTGCAATGCCATTTGTTGTAAAAACGGGCCGCTCTGTGGTTGAAGTGCTGGGCACGCACTTTAACGTGATGGCGTATGATAATGAAGGCCTCATAAAAACCACCCTGTTAGAAGGATCGGTAAAAGTAAGAAGCGGGAATTCGGTTAATTTTCTTAAACCTGGCCAGCAGGCACTTTTAAATGCACAAGGCCAAACCAAAATTATCGAAGATATAGATGTAGATGATGAAACAGCCTGGAAAAATGGCCTTTTTCAATTTAAGGATGCCGGCATCGAAACGGTGATGCGGCAGGCCGAAAGATGGTATAATGTAACGATAAGCTACGAAGGAAAAATACCGGTTAAGCAATTTACAGGCCGAATTTCCCGCAATGTCAAGATTTCTGAGTTGTTGAACATGCTTAAATATTTTGGTGTCAACTTTAGGATTGCCGGCAGAAATATCACCGTTATGAAGTAAAGGATTTATACAAGTTTGCAATTAACCAATATAATATAACCAATTGTTCACTTTAATTAAACTATGATGAAAGAAATACGAAATTAAACCTAAATGCTGCGGGCTTCCTTAGTTTCTATGATTGAAACTTCATAAAAAAACCGGGCAAGTGTTTGCACCACTCCCCCGGCAAGTATCTGGATCCCCGAATTACAATCGACGAATTGAAAGCAATTGTTTAACCCAAACTCTACAAACTTATGAATTTTAATTCTAAGGCTACGCCTTTGGCCTGGCCTAACCTGTCCAAAATTTTATTGGTTATGAAATTAACTGCTATTTTAATAATTGCAGCCCTTACCAATGTTAGTGCTAAAACTTATAGTCAGATCGTAACACTTCATCAAAAGAATTCTACTGTTGAAAAAGTGTTAAGGTCTATTGAAAAACAAACCGGCTACCATTTTTTATATGACAAGCAGGACATATCAAAAGCCGGGGCAATAAACATTGAAATAGGACCGGTAACGGTAGAAGAAGCACTGAACAACTGTTTTAAAGACCAACCTTTAACTTATAAGATTTTTCAGAAAACAATTGTTGTTAAAAAGAAAGATGCTGCTATTGAGGCCAATACTGTTGCCGCTCAAAAAGTACAGGGCACAGTAAGCGATGTTAAAGGCCCTTTGCCGGGTGTAAGTGTTAAGGTTAAAGGATCAGCCATTGGTACAGTAACCGATGGAAACGGTAGATATAGCTTAAATGCCCCTGATGGAAATGGTACACTTGTATTTAGTTTCGTTGGTTATACTACGCAGGAAGTTTCTATTGCAAATAAATCACAGATCAATGTGGTATTGGTTGAAACACCTAAATCATTAAGTGAAGTTGTAGTGGTTGGGTATGGCACTCAAAAAAGAGCTGACCTAACCGGTTCTGTTGGAAGTGTAAGCTCAAGACAATTGCAAGAACGGCCTCAAACTAATTTGGAGCAGGAGTTGGCCGGCAAAATAGCCGGTGTAAACGTATCAACCAATTCGGGTGAGCCGGGTGGCGATACCAGGATCCGTATTCGTGGCTACAGTTCTATCAACACCAGCACAGACCCTTTGTATGTGGTTGACGGAATTGTATGGACAGCAGGAGGAAACTCCATTAACCCAAATGATGTAGCCACTATTGATGTACTTAAAGATGCTTCTTCTACTGCAATTTATGGTACACGCGGAGCTAATGGCGTAATTTTAATCACTACAAAAAGAGGCTCTAAAAATCGCCCCAGCACTGTTAGTTATGATAGTTATGGAAGCTTGAGCAAGATGGCAAAAGAGATTCCTGTATTAAATGCAAAAGAGTTTTTGGCCGTAGAAGACCAATCTTATGCCAACATAAAAAAGTATGACCCGGTAGGATGGGCTGCTGGTAAATATGCCAATAACGACCCTAAATTACTAAGAACACCCTTGATCGGTAAATTATTTGATGCCAATTTAAACCCTTTATATGATGTTGACTGGCAAAAAGCAACCACCAGAACTGCTTATAGCCAAAATCATAATCTGTCATTTACAGGAGGTTCAGAAAATATTAACTATGGGTTGTTCTTAAATTACGCTGATGATGAAGGTATTATCCTTAATAGTTACTTAAAACGTTACAATGCCCGTTTAACCCTGGACAACCAAATTAAACCCTGGTTAAAAGTAGGTGCTACCTTAAATTATAACACCCAAGATCAGCGTGCCGGCAGTTATGGTACAGGCGGCAATAACATTCCCAGAATGTTAATAGAAATGATCCCTATTGTACCCATAAAATATCCTGACGGAACTTATGGAAAAAGAACAGACTATCCTAATATGGAAGGCGGCGACAACCCGGTAGCGCAGGCACTGGAAATACAGCGGTTAGCCAAACTTCGGGTTTTTAGCGGCAATGGTTATGCAAACATTGATTTATTTAAAGGTCTTAGTTTCCGTAGTGTATTGGGTGTAACAACTTCCGCTAATTATTATCCAAGTTCACAAACCGGGCTTGTCGGCGGTTCAACAGCTAATCAAACTTATAGCTCTGCTTCCCTCGGCGAAAACAACAACACTTTTTGGGAATGGCAAAATTATTTTACCTATAACAACACATTTAATAAAATACATGCATTAAATGTAGTCGTAGGTACAGAGCGCCAAAATTTTCAACAATTAAGCTTTGCAACTTCTACCCAAGGTCTTTCTGATAATTTTTATCAGTATTATAATCTTGGTGCCGGTTCTATACCGGGTTTGCCGTCTTCAAATTATACAGCATGGCAAATGCAGTCTTTTTATGGAAGGATAAATTATGGCTATCAAGATAAATACTTGGTAACTTTAACAGGCCGTACCGATGGATCATCCCGTTTTGGAGAAAACGTTAAATATGGTTTTTTCCCTTCGGCAGCATTAGCTTGGAGGGTATCGCAAGAAGATTTCCTGAAAGACAATAAAACTATTTCTGATCTTAAAGTTAGGTTAAGTTATGGCCTTACCGGTAACTCTGAAATTGGGCAGTACAGGTCGCTTGCAAATATCAATACAACCAATTATGTTTTTGGTGGTAGCCAGGCCATTGGTACAACACAAACAAGCATTGGTAATTCTCAATTACAATGGGAGAAAACTGCGGAATATGATTTAGGCATATCATTCGGTTTGTTTGATAACCGTATCACTTTAGAAGCTGATGCTTATTCAAAGAAAACACAAGCACTTTTACTAAATGCACCATTGCCGGAAACGAGTGGCTTTAACAGCGTTTATAAAAATATAGGTAAATTAGAGAACAGAGGGTTGGAGTTTTCTTTAAATACAGCTAATATTAAAACAAAGGACTTTAGCTGGAGCACTAATTTCAATATCTCTTTCTTAAAAAATAAGATTTTAGCATTGGGCGCATCTAATGATGATATTTTCCTTGGTCCTGTATTTCTTTCACAATTTAATTTGATGCGTGTAGGTTTACCGGCAGGCAGTTTTTATGGCTACCAGGTTTTAGGTACCTGGGGAACTGGCGAGGCAACACAAGCTGCTAAATATGGATTGTTGCCAGGGGATCTTAAAATCCAGGATACAAACGGAGATGGTAGGGTTACTTCTGCTGATAAAGTTGTATTGGGCAAATCTATTCCTGATGGTTACGGTACGTTTAGCAATAACTTCAACTATAAAAGCTTCGATCTGGGCGTTGAGCTGCAATTTAATTACGGTAACCAGATCATGAACCTGACCAAACACTCCGGCCAGGACCGTACCGGGCAAGCCAACAGTTATGCAACTGTACTGGATGCATGGACACCAACCAATCAAAACACTTTTATAGCCGAAGACAGGCCTGCTTATGTACGTTATCAAACAGAAATCTATTCTACAAAAGTTGAAAACGGGTCATTTATCCGGGGCCGGGCAGTAACGTTAGGCTACAATTTCTCTAACAATATTTTATCTAAAATAAATTTAAGCAGGTTGAGAATCTACGCCCAGGCTCAAAACCTTTTTGTGATCACAAAATATACCGGATATGACCCTGAAGTTTCAACCTATAATGGTTCGGTCAACTTTAATCAGGGGCCTTCAAGTAATTTTACGCAGAATATCCAATTTTACGATTATCCAAAACCAAGAACTTTTTTGCTTGGCCTAAATGCTACTTTTTAATTAATGTTAAATATAAATATTATGAAATTTAACTTAAAAAAATATACTGTTTATCTGCTTTTGATCCTTGTTTTTAGCTTTAGCAGTTGTAAAAAATATCTTGTCGAAAAAGATAAAAGTGACTTTGTTAAAACAAATTATTTTGCCAGCGGCTCACAAGCACAAACATTTGTCAATGGTATTTATGCATCATTATACTTGTTTCAAAATGGTGATGCCTATGGGGAAAGTCCGTTTATTACCCTAGAACTTTTTGCCGGCCATACCACTTCCCTTGGCCAAAGTGTAAACAACGGCAACGTGATTAACCAACGTACAGATGCTACCAACCCGGGTTTTGAAGATGTTTGGCAAAACAGTTATACCGCTATTGCCAATGCAAACCTCGCCCTGCAGCAAATACCTACTGTAAGTATGGATGAAACATTAAAAAAGAAGTTGTTAGGGGAAACACGCTTTTTAAGGGCTTTCTTTTATTATCATCTGGTTCGTTTATATGGTGATGTACCTTTGATTACAGATCCGGTTACCGTAAACAGCCCTGATCTTTATCCTGAACGTAAACCTATTGCTTCGATTTATGATTTGATCATCAGCGACTTAATCGCAGCCCAAAGCTCCGGCCTGCCAAGCGTTGACCAAACCGGCAGGGTATCCTTGGGTGCGGTTAATACCTTGTTGGCAAGTGTGTATCTTACAACAGCAGGTTATCCGCTTCAAAAAACAGATAACTATGCAAAAGCAGCAGCCACAGCAGCATTGGTATTGCCTTCCTACACCCTGTTTGAAAAGTATAATTACCTGCATGACAATGCACATAAAAACCAGGGTGAACTCATCTTTCAAAGTCAATACCTGGTTGGTGTAAGAACTAATGCAATCCCACAGCTAACCGTACCGTTCAATTTACCGGTTGGGGCTTATGGAGACCATTTGGGTGCTATGATCCCTACTAATGGTTTTTTTAATAGTTACGAACTTGGGGATTTACGGACGCAGGAACAGCAGTTTTACTTTTCAAGCTATCCGCAATTTGGTGCACCAACCCAAACCGTTACATTCGGGGTACATGCGTTGTACAAATATTTTCATGTAGAAAGTGCATTAGGCAATGGTATAAGTGATGAGAACTGGACATTCCTAAGATTGCCCGAAGCTATACTGATCTATGCCGAAGCCAGTAACGAAGTTAATGGGCCAACACCAGACGCTTACATGCAGGTTAATAAGATAAGGGTAAGGGCAAAATTGTCAGAATTAGGCGGTTTAACTAAAGAGCAGTTCCGGACGGCCATCTGGAAAGAACGTTACCATGAACTGGCGTATGAGGATAAAGCATACTTCGATATCCAGCGTACCCACCAGGTTTACAACGTTATCAACAATACTTTCGGTGATGCTGTAACAACTCCAAACGAACAAGGTGTAATCATGAAAGCCCAGTATTATTTGTGGCCAATACCGCAACGGGAGATCAGTACCAATAATAAACTGACGCAAAACCCGGGTTGGTAAAAGTTTGCTGATCCGAAATTACTGTTTGTTGTAACAGTTATTTCTCAATTTGTATGACATGCTTCTTTTAGCACACTAAAATTTAGGTGCTAAAAGAAGCATTTTTTTAGACGGCATTTTTCAGTCCCAAGTCAAAAAAACGAAAAATGCTTTCTGCTGATCTTTTTTCCTAGGAATGATAAAGATGCAAGCACAGATTTTTATGCCATAAAAACAGTATGATCCGGGGTTTCAATGCTTGCTTCCGTTGATCTAATAAGTGGGTTCAATAGGATTTAACTAAGTAATTCCTAAATTAGGATAATATTTAAGGAACCCGGACACATGATATGAACCCTGAAATTTTTCCTGCTTACCGGCAAAACCTGAACAGGTTTTTTTCTTTGATGCTTTTTTCTGCAAAACTTAGAAAAGCAAACCCATTGTTAAAACCAATCAATCAAAATATGGACATCTCCAGTGACGACGTTCAAAACCTGTTGAAAAGTTTTGCCGCCCATCAGGTAAAATACCTTTTGATCGGCGGCATGGCCGGTGCTTTTTACGGGCATACCAGGACCACGCAGGATATGGATATTTGGATCAAGAACACGCCCGAAAACAGAACTGCACTAATTCGATCACTGAAAGAAAACCTGGTTGAAGGTGCACAATATCTGATTAATACACAGTTTGTTTTTGGTTATACATCTGTTCCGTTTGGCAAAAATGGTTTTTCTTTGGATTTGGGCGAGCAGACAAAAGCTTTTTCTCAAGCTGATTTTGATGTTTGTTACGCTAATTCCATCACCGGAGATTTGGATGGCATTCCGATTAAAGTGATTTTGTTGGCTGATCTTATCCAAGAAAAAAAGGCAACTTCAAGGCCGAAAGATGTAGGAGATTTGGTGGAACTGGAAAAAATCCAGCGGGAATTGTTTCCAGGGAAGTAAGCATACTGTTTTTACCACCTCTTTTTTGATATCCCAACTTAAAACCTTGCTTTTGCTTCCCAGCCAAACCCTTTTATCTTTGTACAAACAACTACATGTTAACAAAAGGGCAGCAGGTTATCCGTGCGTGGTACAAAATTAAACAATGGAAACAGTTTCCTTTTCAGCAGGAAATGGAAGCGGCTTACCTGGCCGGGCATTCGGGTTTGCTCAATGCGCCAACGGGCAGCGGCAAAACGTTTGCGCTTTTTCTGCCTTTTCTGGTGGATTATATCAACGCAAATCCAAAAGATTACCAGGTTAAAAAAAATAACGGGCTTTTATTGTTATGGATCACACCGCTTCGGGCACTGACGAATGACATCCGGAAAGCTATGCAATCCGTTTGCGATGATTTGAATTTGCCCTGGACGATCGGCACGCGTACCGGCGATACTTCTACCGCAGAACGGAATGCGCTCCGCAAAAGATTGCCCGAAGTTTTACTCACCACGCCCGAAAGCTTGCACTTGATGCTCGCCCAAAAAGATTACCCAAAAACGCTGCAAAACTTGCAGGTTGTGGTTATTGATGAATGGCACGAACTTTTGGGCACTAAAAGAGGTGTGCAGGTGGAGCTGGGTTTATCGCGGTTGAAGGGACTCAAACAGTTGCCGGTTATAAGTAGCGAGTTGTCAGTTGTGGGTGATGACTGGCCGCAAACCCAAAACCCGCAACCGGCAACTGAAAACCGGCAACTTCGCATTTGGGGCATTTCGGCAACGATTGGCAACTTGGATCAAGCGACGGATGTGTTGCTGGGGAACGATTTCCCGAAGGAAAACATCCGGCTGATTCGGTCGGATATTGAGAAAAAGATTACGATAGAATCCGTGATTCCGCATCAAATCGAAAAATACTCTTGGAGCGGGCATCTCGGCACAAAACTGCTGCCACAGGTGATGGAAATTGTGGCCAAAAGCAATACCACTTTATTGTTTTGCAACACGCGCGCCCATGCCGAAATCTGGTATCATGCCGTGCTGGATAAATACCCGGAATATGCCGGGATTATGGCGATGCACCACGGTTCGCTGGATAATGATCTGCGGAAATGGGTAGAGCAGGCATTGCATGATGAAATGCTGAAATTAGTGGTTTGCACTTCCAGTTTGGATTTGGGTGTAGATTTTCGTCCTGTTGATACCGTGATTCAAATTGGCAGCCCGAAAGGTGTTGCCCGTTTTATGCAGCGTGCCGGGCGGAGCGGCCATCATCCGGGCGCGGTCTCCAAAGCGTATTTCGTGCCAACGCATTCTTTGGAACTGATGGAAGGCGCGGCTTTAAAAGAAGCGATGCTGGCCGGTATTTATGAAAGCCGCGATCCGGTTTTGCTGGCTTTTGATGTGCTGATGCAGTATTTGGTTACGCTGGCTGTGTCGGATGGGTTTCGTGCGGATGACGTTTTTAGGCAGGTAAAAACAGCATACGCTTACGCCGATTTAAGCAGAGAAGAATTTGGCAGCCTGCTTGATTTTATTGTTTACGGCGGCAAAACGCTTTCGCAATACGACGAGTTTTTGAAGGTTGAGATTGAAGAAGGCCTGTATAAAGTAAACAATCGTCGCGTGGCCATGCGCCACCGGATGAGCATGGGCACAATTACGAGCGAAGTGAGTTTGCGGGTGAAATGGCTGAGCGGTGGCAGTTTGGGTACGATCGAAGAAAACTTCATCTCGAAAATAAAACCCGGCGATAATTTTTGGTTTGCCGGCCGAAGTTTGGAGCTGATCAAAGTGAAAGACATGACGGCTTTCGTCAAAAAATCCAATGTTAAAAAAGGTATTATCCCAAGTTGGATGGGCCAGCGGATGCAGCTTTCCTCGCAATATTGTACCATGATCCGTAATAAACTGGATGAAGTGGCGCACGGACTGGAAAAAGACGTGGAAATAAAAGCCTTAAAACCGCTTTTCGATCTGCAATCTGCCGAATCGCTTTTACCACAAAGCCACCAGTTTTTGATCGAACAATTGGAATCTAAAGAAGGCCATCACCTGTTTTTTTATCCGTTTGAAGGCCGATTGGTGCACGAAGGCATGGCTTCACTTCTGGCTTATCGCTTCGCTCTAATTAAAAGTGCAACGTTTTCCATCGCCATGAATGATTATGGTTTTGAATTGCTGACCGATGATTTTATACCGATAAAAGAAGCATTGGAAGAAGATCTTTTTTCGCAGGAGAATTTGCTCGATGACATTCAAAAAAGCTTAAACGCAACCGAAATGGCCAAACGCCGTTTCCGCGATATTGCGCATATTGGCGGTTTGGTTTTCACCGGCTATCCAGGCCAGCCGGTTAAAGACAGGCATTTGCAGGCTTCAACTTCGCTTTTGTTTGATGTTTTTAGTGAGTATGAGCCGGATAATCTGCTGCTTCGGCAAGCTTATAACGAAGCTTTGGCTTATCAATTGGAAGAATTCAGGTTGCGGGCGGCCTTGCTTAGAATCTCAACACAAGAAATTGTGATCAAAAAAATCAAACGGCCAACACCTTTTGCTTTTCCAATTTTGGTGGATCGTTTAAGGGAAAAAATGACGATGGAATCTTTGGAGGAACGGGTTGCTAAGATGACGATTCAGTATGAAAAAGGATAGTTAAAAGAAGTAGTGGGTTAGAAATTTTTTCCAAAAGAATATTATTCAGTTTATTTAAATAAATTGTACTTTTCTGTTACGGATAATTGAATTGCAAGCATAACAATATGAAAAACCGCTTTTGCTTAATTGCTATTTTTATAATAAATAGTACCATTGGTTTATGCCAGTCTTTACAAAAAGAAGTTAAACTTTCACCTATCCAACTTCAGGAAGACTTAACTTTTTTAAAGCACCTTATTAACGATGTTCATGTAAACCCAAATTGGGAACTATCACCACAGCAATTTAACAAACTGTTTGCCCATATAGAAGCTAACTTGAAAGATTCTGCCACCGCTACTGACTTTTTAAAATTAGTTAAACCAGTAATTGCACATCTGTCGGACGAGCATTCACAAATTTACCTTAAACCAATTTTACAATCAGAAACTTTTCAAAAAGATGCAATTTACCCGCCTTTCTCCCTTGCTAAAGTTGGCAATAATTATATTATAAATGATGTTTTAGAAAAAACTACTCTTCTAAATAAAGGTGAACGCATTTTACAAATCAATAATATCCCTATTGAAACTTGGGTGCAGAACTGCTCCTTGGATACAATAGGATTTCCAAATCAAAGAATCGAAATCGCATTAAAACAGTTTGGCTACATGTTTCCTTGGGCAAGTACAATTGAAAGCAGCACGTTTATAATTAAAACAGGAAAAGGTAAATTTTTAAATGTTAAGGGCACAACCTTAAATGTTTGGAGAAACTTTATAAGCAAACACAATCAAGGCCAAAGTTCAAATTGTGCAGAACGGTTGTCTTATATACGTTTTGGTAACACTGGTTATATCAATGCCTGCAATTTTGATGTTCAATCAAAAGGAATAAATAGCATAGATTCTATTAAACATAAAATTGATGTTATATTCAATCAGATAAATGAAGATAAAATTCAGAAACTAATTATTGATGTAAGCAAAAATGGCGGTGGAAACTCGGCAGTTGGTCAATATTTAATTAGTTCATTTTATGATAAACCTTACAAGGATTACCAGGTAGATTTTAAAAAGAGTACAGAATATTTAAAGCTTTATGAATCCTGGGGATTTCACAATCCTGATTATGCTGCAGCCTTGGATGGAAAGATCCTACACAGTCCGTCTGTTATGATTTTACCAGAAAATGTACCTTTCCGATTTAAAGGAAAAGTTATCATTGTTATGGGGCCACCTACCTTTTCAAGTGCAATGACATTTGTAACCCTCATTAAAGATAATCAAATAGCTACTATCATAGGTCAGCCATCATTAAACGGACATCCTACTGGCCTTGGTGAGCAGTTTTATATTTACCTGCCCAATTCTAAAATATTTGTGAGGTTAAGTGTAAAAGAATTTATAAGGCCGGCTGGAAATGCTAAAGATAATATACTGCATCCGGACGTTGTTTTAAAAAATAACGAACTGTTTAATGTAAATGAGTTAGTTAAAATAGCGGCTTCCTACAATTAGTAAAATCTACATTAAAAAACACCGGATAAAAACAGCATCAAGCCTCTTTATTCTCCGTATTCAAGAAATTCGTACTCATCATTTCCTGCATCGTTCGTTTCATGCCATCGGTTAAATAACACAAAAAATAGGCGATAAAAGAAGCATTCTAATTTTTATCGTAACTATTGATTTTCTCGTTTTTCACACAATAATTTCGCATATTTAGTTCAAAAATCTCAGCATGAACAAAACCCGAATCCTCTGTCTGGCAGCCCTAGCGTTCTTCGCTTCCTGCAAGCAAAAACAAAAGCAGCTATCTTTTCTCGATCCGAGTGCCCGCGATACTACCGTGCGGCCGCAGGACAATTTTTTTATGTATGCCAATGGCACCTGGTTTAAAAAAACGGTGATTCCGGCATCGGAATCCGGCTGGGGTTCTTTTTATACTTTGGGCGATGAAAATCAGCAGAAATTGAAAAAATTGCTGGAAAATGTATCTGCCAAAGAACATGCCCAGGGTTCGCTGGAACAAAAAGTAGGCGATTTGTATGCTGCCGGTTTGGATACTATGGCGATAGAAAAAGTGGGTTCCGCACCAATCCAGCCCATGCTGGCCAAACTGGCTGCCATAAAAGATTATAAACAACTGATTGATTTTGTTACTACGGATTACAAAAACGGCGCGGGTTATTTGTTTGATATGGGCGTAAACCCGGATGATAAAAACAGTAGTAAAAATATGCCCAATTTTTACCAGAGCGGTTTAGGTTTGCCCGAAAAGGATTATTATTTTCGGAGTGATTCAGCTTCTAAAAAAATCCGCGATGCGTACGTTGTTTATATGGGTAAAATGTTGCAGCTGACTGGTTCTGATGCGGTTTCGGCACAAAAACAAGCGGGAGAAATTTTGGCCCTGGAAACCACAATTGCAAAAGCACACCGCACGCCGGTAGAGTTGCGCGACCCAAACAAAAACTATAATAAATACACGGTTAAGCAGCTGCAAACCATAATGCCTGATCTGGGCTGGCCAACGATCCTGAACAACATGGAAGTTAAAACGGATACAGTTTTAGTGAGCCAGCCCGGCTATTATCAAGCTTTAGATCAGCTGGTTAAATCACAACCATTGGAAGTTTGGAAAGATAAGATCCGGTTTGACATTGCTGATCATTATGGCCGCTATTTGAGTTCTCCGTTTCGTAATGCGCGTTTTGATTTTTACGGCAGGGTTTTAAGCGGAAGCAAGCAGCAACAGCCCCGCTGGAAAACAGTTTCGCGCCAAGTAGACAATGGTTTGGGCGAACTGCTGGGGCAAATATTTGTAAAAGATTATTTTAAACCGAAGGACAAAGAACGAATGCAGGAACTGGTGAACAATCTGCAATCGGTCTATCGTTCGCGGATTGAAAAATTGGATTGGATGAGCCCGGCAACGAAAGAAAAAGCATTGGCTAAACTGTCGGCTTTCACCAAAAAAATTGGTTACCCGGATAAATGGAAAAAGTATGACGATGTAACCATTCTCCGCAATAATTATTTTGCAAGTGCCGTAAGCACCGAAAAACATGCTTATAAAGAAGCTATTGATAAATTAGGCAAACCGGTTGACCGTACTTTGTGGGGAATGACGCCGCCAACCGTAAACGCGTATTACAATCCAGGTTTTAACGAAATTGTGTTTCCGGCAGGTATTTTACAACCTCCTTTTTTCTTTGCGGATGCTGACGATGCGGTGAATTATGGTTCCATCGGCGCAGTGATCGGCCACGAGATGACGCACGGTTTTGACGATCAGGGAAGGCAATATGACAAAGACGGAAACCTGAAAGACTGGTGGACGAAGGAAGATGCAGCCAAATTCGGTAAAAAAGTACAGGTGATGATCAACGAATACAATGGCTATACTTTGCTGAATAACCTGCATGTAAACGGGCAATTGACACAGGGCGAAAACCTAGCAGACATTGGCGGCTTAGCCATTGCTTATCAGGCATTCAAACGAACAAAGCAAGGCCAGGATACGATTAAAATTGATGGTTTAACACCAGATCAACGATTCTTTTTGGCTTTTGCACAGGTTTGGAAACTGAAAGACCGTGATGAAAATATGCGCACACGCATTACAACCGATCCGCACTCGCCGGAAATGTTCCGCACGAATGGACCGCTTTCCAATATGCCTGCTTTTTACAAAGCATTCAACGTAAAACCCGGAGACAAAATGTACCGCCCAGATAGTTTGCAGGTAAAAGTTTGGTAAGGATTTTAGGGTGCTAAAAGATGCATGGCTGCCAGAGATTTTTGGCAGCCTTTTTTTGTTGGATACTTTGCTGAAAAACTATCGGTAAAAGAAGCATCAAGCTTTCTAATTATCCGTATTTATCAAAATTAAGCGGAAAGTATGCTTCAACACAAAACCAAAAAATTATATACTTTAGTTAGGATTTCAAAGCTTTACAAACGTATAAAAGCACCAATTATAAACTTGGTTTATTTTTTGCTAATGCAGAAACACTTAAACCTTAAACAAAAAAAATATGAAAAGAACTTTTGGCGGACTTTTAACCGTGCTGGGCATTATCGGAATTATTTATGGTGCTTACAGTTTTGTACAGCATACGGGTAATAACCGATCTGTTTGGGTTACCGCAATTATTGGAATTATCTTTTTCTTCAGTGGGATTAGTTTGGTACGAACTACAAAAGATGTGTGATAAAAAAGCCTTGCAGTAATTTGCAAGGCTTTTTTATTAGTTATTTGATGCCAGCTGGGCCAGCAATCGGCCGCCATTGAAATAATACCTCGTCCAGTAAGGATCAGCCAAGTTACTGATCATCACACCTTTACTCGAGGAAGCGTGGGCAAACCGGCCATCGCCAATGTAAACGCCAACATGTGTGATCGAGCGGCTATGTATTTTGAAAAAAACCAGATCACCTTCTTTTAATTCTTCTTTCCCAACCGGATTAACCATGCTGAAAATATTGCGGCTGTTGTTGCCGATAACCGTATTGAATACATTATTGTACAGTTCAAAAGCAAATTTAGAACAGTCGATTCCGTTTTTATTGTCTCCGCCCAAATGATACGGCGTTCCGATCCAGTCATAAACGAATTGAAACAGCTTTACATTGGAAGTTGCAGATAAAGCGACGCCCATAATCTGAGAAAAATAACCTTTACTCAGATTATCATCGTTATCATCATCATTATTTTTTTCTGTGGCTTGGTTTGGAACAACTTTTGCAGATTGAGCATTAACAGTAACTGTTGTAATTGCTAAAAAGATAACAGTTATCAATTTCTTCATTTAATTAATTTTATTGAGTATTCAATGAGTTAATTTAACTCCTGATTGTATTCTTTTATCAGGATTTCAAATCTATCTGCTTTTTTCGAAAAAAAAAACCAAATTGATAATTATTTTCAATTTATAGTTCTTCTATAACGTAAACAAACTGTTTCAGGTTTCGCTTTTTTGTCTGGATATAAGTAGATTTGCTGTTCTTAAAACAAAGAATATAGTTCATGAGCTCAGTTGCGATTACCAAAGACACGTATTTAATGTGGTACGAATCCATGCTATTAATGCGCAAGTTTGAAGAGAAGACAGGACAGTTGTACGGACAACAAAAGATTCGTGGTTTTTGCCATTTATACATCGGACAGGAAGCGGTTTTGGCCGGAGCCATGTCTGTAATAAAAAAAGGCGACAGCATGATCACTACTTATCGGGATCATGCACATGCTTTGGCATTAGGCACTTCTCCAAATGCAATCATGGCCGAAATGTATGGAAAAGCAACCGGTTGTTCTAAAGGAAAAGGCGGTTCGATGCACCTTTTTGATAAGGCAAATTTCTTTTATGGTGGCCATGCTATCGTTGGCGGACAGATTCCGCTGGGTGCAGGTATTGCTTTTGCAAGTAAATATAAAGGTGAAGATTTTGTAAACCTTTGCTACATGGGCGATGGTGCCGTTCGTCAGGGTGCTCTGAATGAGACTTTTAATATGGCGATGCTGTGGAAATTGCCGGTGGTTTTTATCTGTGAAAATAATGGTTACGCCATGGGAACTTCTGTGGCAAGGACCACCAACATGACGGATATTTACAAAGTGGGTTTGGCTTATGATATGCCTTCCGCGCCGGTAGATGGCATGGATCCGGTTGCCGTACACAATGCGATGGACGAAGCAATCGAGCGTGCGCGCAACGGTGAAGGGCCAACTTTTTTGGAAATGCGGACTTATCGTTATAAAGGACACTCGATGTCTGATCCGCAGAAATACCGCACTAAAGATGAGGTGGAAAGCTATAAAGCAAAAGACCCGATTGAAGTGGTGAAACAAGCGATCCTGAAAGAAAATTATGCGGATGAGGCCTGGATTGAAAGCATTGAAGCCAAAATAAAAGGTATAGTTGATGAAGCAGTGCAATTTGCAGAAGAATCTCCTTACCCGGAAGCATCCGAGTTGTATACCGATGTTTACGTGCAGAAGGATTACCCGTATATCATGGACTAATTTTTAGGCGATAAAAGAAGCATTACCCCTAATTAATATAAAAATTTCCAATTATTAGATATGGCCGAAGTAGTAAAAATGCCAAAAATGAGCGATACCATGACTGAAGGGGTATTGGCGAAATGGCATAAAAAGGTTGGTGATAAAATAAAATCCGGTGATTTGCTGGCGGAAGTAGAAACCGATAAAGCCACTATGGACCTGGAATCTTATCAGGACGGAACCATCCTTTACATTGGTGCAGAAGAAGGCAAAGCGATCGCTATCGATGCTGTAATTGCTGTAATTGGTAAAGAAGGCGAAGATTATAAAACTGCTTTAGGTACAGAAGGTGGTGCTCCTCAATCGGAAACTAAAACTGAACCAAAAGCGGAAGCAAAACCAGCTGTTGCGCCTGCTGCAAAAGTGGATACTTCCAGCATTTCGGCTACAGTTATCCGTATGCCATTGCTGAGCGATACGATGACGGAAGGAACCATTGAAAAATGGAATTTCAAAGTAGGCGATAAAGTTAAAGCAGATGATTCTCTGGCTGACGTAGCTACCGATAAAGCAACTATGGAAGTGGTTGGTTATGAGGAAGGTACATTATTATACATCGGCGTAAAAGAAGGCGAAGCTGCAGCCGTAAATGGTATCATTGCGATTGTTGGTAAAGAAGGAACAGACATCACTCCTTTATTGCAAGACGGTGGAACAGCACCATCCGCAGAAACTAAAACAGAAGAGACAGAAAACACACCGGTAAAAGAAGCATCGGCAGAAATAGCAGCTCCGGCAGATGACAGCCGTGTAAAAGCATCACCATTAGCCCGAAAAATCGCTAAAGATAAAGGCATCAATTTAACAGAAGTTAAAGGAAGTGCAGAAGGCGGCCGTATCGTTAAAAAAGATATTGAAGCTTTCAAAACCGGCTCAAAACCGGCCGGAGTTGTTGCAACACCGGAATCGGCAGAAATTCCATCGGTAAAAGAAGCACAGGAAGCGATTGCTATCAGCGCGACAGCCAAAGAGGGCATGGCCAAGGCACAAGGTACGATCACGCTTTCCCCGTACATTGGCGAAGAGAAATTTACTGAAAAACCGGTTACGCAGATGCGCAAAGTAATTGCCAAGCGTTTGGCTGAAAGCTTGTTCACCGCACCGCATTTTTTTGTTACGGTTTCTATTGATATGGATGCTGCAATGGTAGCACGTACCAAAATGAATGAAGTTTCGCCGGTTAAAATATCGTTTAACGATTTGGTGGTGAAGGCTTGTGCCAGTGCTTTAAAGCAGCATCCGGCCATTAATTCTTCCTGGCTGGGCGATAAAATACGTTACAACGAGCACGTAAATATTGGTATTGCGGTTGCCGTTGACGAAGGTTTGTTGGTTCCGGTCGTTCGTTTTGCAGATGGGAAATCATTAAGCCGTATTTCTGCAGAAGTAAAAGATTTCGCTAAAAAAGCAAAAGATAAAAAATTACAGCCATCAGATTGGGAAGGTTCCACTTTTACCATTTCTAATTTAGGTATGTTTGGCGTAGATGATTTTACAGCCATTATTAATCCGCCGGATTCCTGCATTCTGGCAGTGGCTGGTATTCAGCAAGTTCCGGTTGTTAAAAATGGTGCTGTGGTTCCGGGAAATGTGATGAAAGTTACGCTAAGTGCTGATCATCGTGTGGTTGATGGTGCCACAGCTGCTGCTTTTTTGAATACAGTAAAATTCTTGTTGGAAGAACCGGTTAGGTTGCTGATTTAAACCTTATACTTCTTTTATCAATATAAAATCCTGAAGGAAATTTCTTTCGGGATTTTTTATTTCCGGGTAATTGTAACTATCCGCAGAAACCCTAAATTTAAAATTATGAAAAAAGCACTTTTACTATTACTGATCTTGCCATTGTTGTTGGCAGGCTGCAAGAATTCAAAAACAGAATCAACGGCTGGCGCAAATAAAAATTTAGTTTCATTTTTTGATACTTATTACGAAAACCGTTTAAAATTATATCCGTTGGAAGCAACTTCCATCGGCGATAACCGCTACAACGATCAGCTGCCGAATGACGGTTCTGCGGAGTTTCTTCAGAAGGCAAAATCTTTTTATGCGGATAATCTGCAAAAAATAAAGCAGTTTAAACGGGAAGATCTGAATCAGGAAGACCAGCTTTCTTACGATATTTTTACTTACGAAATGCAGATTGCGCTTGATGGTTTTAAATATCATTTCGAGTATATGCCTTTTAATCAAATGTTTGCCTTGCCGCTTACCATCGGCCAATTTGGTTCTGGCAGCGGTGCGCAACCGTTTAAAACCATAAAAGATTATGATGACTGGCTGAAACGTCTTTCTGCTTTTTCTGTTTGGGCAGATACTGCCAAAGCAAACTTTAGCAAAGGCATCAAAGCCGGAATTGTGATGCCAAAAGCGTTGGTGGTTAAAATGATTCCACAAATGCGTGCCATGGAAGTTACCGATCCGGCAAAAAGCTTGTTTTACGGCCCGGTTAATCATTTCCCAAAATCATTTTCGGATGCTGAAAAAAGCAGGCTAAAAGAAGCATATCAAAAAGCGATTATGCAGGTGGTTGTGCCAACTTATAAAAGATTAGGTGATTATTTACAGAACGATTATTTGCCACACACCCGCAGCACATCCGGTTACAGTGCCATGCCCGGCGGTTTGGCCATGTACACTTATCTGGTTAAGCAGCAAACCACAACCAACAAAACGCCCGAAGAAATTTATCAGTTGGGTTTGAGCGAAGTAAAACGCATCCGTACCAAAATGGACAGTATCGAAAACAGTGTTGGTTTTAAAGGTGATTTGAAAGCGTTTTTTGAGTACATGAAAAACGATCCGAAATTTATGCCTTACCAAACGCCGCAACAGGTTCTGGCTGCTTTTGATCAGATTCATAAACGGATGGAGCCGAACCTGAAAAAAATGTTTAACCATGTGCCGAAAACGCCTTTTGAAATCCGGCAAACGGAGGCTTTCCGGGCTGCTTCGGCCAGTGCCGAGTATAATCAGGGTTCTGCAGATGGCAGCCGTCCGGGTATTTTTTATGTGCCGATTTTGGATGCGACTAAGTTTAACACCACTTCCGGCATGGAATCTTTGTTTTTGCATGAAGCGATTCCCGGCCATCATTACCAGATTTCCCTTACCCAAGAAAATACTTCGCTTCCTAAATTCAGAAGGTTTGGAGGTGATAATGCTTATGTAGAAGGCTGGGCTTTGTACTGTGAATCGTTGGGGAAAGAGCTGGGTTTGTACACCGATCCTTACCAATACATGGGTGCTTTGGGCGATGAAATCCATCGTGCCATCCGATTGGTGGTTGATGTAGCGATCCATACCAAAGGCATGACGCGCGAACAAGCCATTAAATATATGATGGACAACGAAGCGATTAGCGAACAAGGTGCCACTGCCGAGATCGAGCGTTATATGGGCATTCCCGGTCAGGCTTTAGGTTATAAAATTGGTGCATTGAAAATCCGGGAATTGCGCAGCAGATACGAAAAGCAAATGGGCAGCAAATTTAACTTGGCCGAATTTCATGATCAGGTTTTGAAAGATGGCTCGATGCCGCTGGCTGTTTTTGAAAAGAAGATGGATGCTTGGGCAGCAACCCAAAAATAGTGGCATAAAAGAAGCATCCGGTTTTTAAGCATATGCTTCTTTTATCGACCTAAAATTGATCTACTTTTTAGTTTTATCAGCATAAGTGAAAACCTTTTGCAACAAAGCCGTGGTTCTGGTAGAAGGCATGTTTTGTCTGATTTGCAATTCCTGCTGGGCAATCTCCAAAAATAAACCGCTGATGGCTTTTTGGGTAACGTAATTTTCAATATCCGGATCAACTTTTCCGGAAGTAAACGGAACTTTATTGTAGGCCGTAGCAGCTTGACTGTAATATTGTGTAGCACCCACTTTATCTAAACTTTGGTGCACAACCGGGCGAAATTTATTGGCCAGTGAATCAGTAGTCGTCCGTTTAAAATATTGTGTTGCGGCATCACTCGAACCCAACAAAATATTGGTGGCGTCTTTTACGCTCATTTGTTTTAGGGCAGAAATGAAGATTGGTTTGGCTTCTTTAGCGGCATCTTCTGCAGCTCGGTTTAGAGAAAGAACCACGTTATCACACAATTTATTCAACCCTAATTTCCGCAAAGTAGCTTCTGCTTTTTGTGCCTGCGGCGGAAACAAAATCTTGACGGCGGCATTCCCAAAAAAACCATTTACAGCCGAAAGCTGATCGCTGCTTTTGACAATCCCTTGCTGCAATGCTTCTTTTATGCCCGAAGAAATGTCCTGATCTGAAGGTTTGCCGGCTGCAGTAGTTTTTGTTGCTTTTGATAAAAGCTTATCCAGGATTTGGCTTTGCGCACGTTCAGGATGTCCTGCCCAAAAAAGTATGGTAAAAACAGTAGTGTATAAAAAGACAATAGGTTTCTTCATTTGATAATTTGTTTTGAAAAGTATAACGCTTGTGTTGACGGAGGATTGCATCCCAAGGTTTCATTATCATCAAACTAAAAATGTTTTATGATGAAAGTAAATATCTCAGCCAAAAATAAAGGTCAAAACAGCTTAATAATCGAAAAAACCAAAGCGGCCACTACCGCAGAAACCGGAATAGTTAGAACCCAGGCCCAGATCAAATTGATGGTTACGCCCCAGCGCACGGCAGAAACACGTTTGGTTAGCCCGACACCAATAATTGAACCCGTGATGGTATGCGTGGTAGAAACTGGGATACCGAAATGTTCCGTTACAAAAAGCGTGATCGCACCGGCAGTTTCCGCACTTACGCCTTCCAGCGGCGTAACTTTGGTAATTTTGGTGCCCATGGTTTTTACAATTTTCCATCCGCCAGACATTGTTCCGGCAGCAATGGCAGAATAACAGGCAAATGGGATCCATTCCGGCATTTTAGAATCATTGGTGATGACTTTTGAAGCAACTAAAGCCACGTAAATTATACCCATTACTTTTTGCGCATCGTTGCCGCCATGCGCAAAACTCAGTGCGCCAGAGGAAACCAATTGCAAGCGTTTAAACCAAACTTCGGCCACGGAAGGGCGGGCATTTCTGCAAATATTCATGATCAGAATATTAATAGCCATCCCAATGATCATCCCGATAATTGGTGCCAGAAAAATAAAAATTACAATTTTGATGATCGGATCGTAATTGATTGCTGAAAAAGGATTTACGTGCATAAAAGCAGCATTCGTCATCCCGGCACCGGCGAAACCGCCAATCAGCGTATGCGATGAACTGGACGGAATACCAAACCACCAGGTAATCAAGTTCCAGGAAATAGCGGCAATCAACCCTGCCAAAACTACGTGCATGGTTATAAAGTTCTCGAAAACTGTTTTGGCTATGGTATTGGCTACTTTATGGTCTGGTATAGCAAAATAGGCAATGAAATTAAAAGACGCGGCCCACAAAACGGCTTGAAAAGGTGTTAAAACTTTGGTGGAAACAATGGTGGCGATAGAGTTTGCCGCATCGTGAAAACCATTGATAAAATCGAAAATAAGGGCTAAAACAACAACAACAACCAGCAGGACAGATACCATCAGTTAAGCGTTTTTGACGATGATCGATTCCATTACGTTTGCTGCATCTTCGCAACGATCAGTCGCAGTTTCCAATGCTGCCAGGATTTCTTTGTATTTGATGAGCCGGATCGGGTCTTTTTCATACAAAAACAAATCAGCAACAGCGCGGTCAAAAACGTAATCTGCCTGATTTTCAATGCTGTTAATCCGTATGCAGGATTCAGCAATATTCCGTGCATTTTTCAAATCTTTCAGTTCGGCAACGGCTTTTTGCAGATCATTGCTGCCTTGCAAAATCAGTTCAGACAATTTCCGGATCGGCTCCGTCATTTCTGTAATCTGGTACAAACTCATCCGGTTGGCCGAGCCTTGGATCAAATCCGCCACATCATCAATAGCTGTAGCGAGCGAATGGATATCTTCCCGGTCAAAAGGCGTAATAAAATTTTTGCCCAGTTCTAAATAAATCTGGTGCGTAATATCGTCTCCAACATTTTCCAGTTTATCGATCTGCTGATATAAAGTTTCCCTATGAGACATTTCTTCCGCATTTACAGCTTCTACCATCAAAATAGCCATCTCAACTACATTTGCTGCCGACTGTTCAAATAGCGGAAAGAAGATTTTTTTGTCTTTAGGGACAAAATATTGAAAAATACTATTTAGCGACATAGGATTGGATTACAGCCAAAAGTAAAGAAATGATGTTAATTTAGTGTTAAATTGAATAAGGCAAGCCCGGAAATGCTTGTTGTTTCGCTTTTTCCAAAGTGAAACCGAAAGTAGAACCAATGCCCACCGTGCTCCTCACGTTGATACTTTGCTGATGTGCTTCCACAATATGTTTTACGATAGATAAGCCCAAACCCGAACCTGCAATTTGCCGCGAACGGCTGCTGTCTGTGCGGTAAAAACGCTCGAACAAGCGTGGCAGATTTTTTTCGTCAATACCGGCACCATTATCAGTTACTTCAACCAAAACCTGTTCGTGCAACGTAAAAAGGCTCACAAAAGTAGTTCCGTTCGGTTTTCCATACTTAAAAGCATTGTCAATCAGGTTCACCAGCACCTGCCTGATCCTTTCCCGATCGGCATTTACGTAAATGGCTTCGTTATATTTTTCCTTAAAAACCAGCTGTATTTTATATTTTTCAGATTTGATTTCTTCCGATTCAAATACTTCTTTTATCAACTCATTTATCTTGAACCTGGTGTAATTGATGGGCAGCTCACCGGATTCCAGTTTAGAAATCTCGTCCAGGTCATTGATCAGATAGCTCATCCGATCCACATTATTGGAAGCTTTTTTTAAAAATTTAAGCGTTTGTTCCGGGTCGTCCAAACCATCCTCGTCCAGCAACGCATCCAAATAACCCTGAATGGCAAAAAGCGGCGTTTTGAATTCATGAGATAAATTGCCCAAAAATTCCCGCCGAAAATGTTCCTGCTTTTTAAGTTCATCGATCTCCGATTTCTTTTCCCGCGCCCAATCTTTTACTTCTTCTTCCACATCGTGTATCGGATCAGAACCCATGTTTTCGCCCAGTGCATCGCGCAGATCACGGCCCAGTTTCAGGTTGTTGATCAGTTTATAAATGAGCTTTATTTTAGAATAAACGTATTTTTCTATTAAATAATAAAACACGATAAAGCTGGTTATCAGTGAGATAGAGAATATCTGCAATACGTCATACCAGTTCCGGCTAAAATAAAAATTGGTAATGCCCAGCGTTACCGCAACGGCAAAGGCATTGATAAAAACCAGTACACTGAGCTTCATAAATCAAATTTAGTTTTTGTACAGGATAATTTGCCAGCGAAATGCCCACATCCACTTAATTGTATAATTTTTGATTCCGACTTTTTGCAATAAAAATTCCAATTCTTTCCGCTTAAAACCTTTTAAAACCGAAAGCGGGCCGTCATTTTGCGCCAAACGGGAATTAGTAAAAACTTTTGTAGTTAGTTTGATAAAATAATAGGGCAGCCAATGCCGGTGCAAATCATCAATAATAACAGCGCGGCGACTGCAATCCATCATCTTCCGGATCAGTAAAACCCATTCTTCGTTGGCAAAATGATGGGTAAAAAGCGTACTCAAAACAATGTCAAATCTCAGTTTTGAAACCTGTTCCGATAAAACATCTGCCAAAATAAAACTGATATTCGGGTTAATATTTTTTCGGTTTGCAAAATCAATGGCTGCCGGCGTGGCATCAATCCCGGTAAAATGCAGGTTTAAGTTTTTCTGTTTTTGGGCGACGGCGCGCAACACGTCGCCGCTGCCGCAACCCCAATCGCTGATGTGGAAACTGTTTTGAACCGATGCTTCTTTTAGGGCAGAAAAAACCACCTTATATCCGCCCAGATATTTATTCACCAATTCCAGTCCGTCCAGCAGCGGGTCAATTTCTGCTGCGGCCAAACCAAAATCGTCCATGATTTCGGGTTCGGTGGCTCGTTTGCTAAACGTCATCAGCAATAAAATTAAAATGGTTGCCCATGAGTTTTACTGATCAAAAAATCAGCAATTTTTGGCAAGCGGTTCAAGGTTTTTAAAGTAAGATTAGTTGCTGCATTTCGGCCGAAAAGTTTCTGCATTTGCCTGCCTGTCCACAGGCGCGCTGCAAATTTTTGGTTCCAGGCGGAGGTATAACTTTGTTCCAACATGCTTCTTTTATCGGCATAAAATTGGTGTGGCTGATAATGCTGCACGATCTTTTCCGACAAAATTTTGGCAGAATGAATGGCCATCGTCATGCCGTTTCCGCACAGCGGCGCGATCATGCCGGCCGTGTCACCGCTCATCAAAATATGCTGTTCAACCGGTTGCTTTTTCTCGAAAGAAATCTCGTTGATTACTTCCGGTTTGTCCAGCAAAAACTCGGCTTCTTCAAAAATTTTGTTTAAAAACGGGTTTCTGCGGATCACGTTTTTTTCCAGTTCGGGCAGCGTTCCGTATTTCCGCAAATCATCCCGGTGCGCCAGATAACACATGCACCAGCGGTCGCCATCAACTTTGCTCACGCCGCAATAACCGTCTTTATAATTATTCAGCTGGATCAGATCTTCCGGCAAATCAGCTTTGATATGAAATTTTACGGCCAGGAACGGGCTTCTCTTATAAAAAAAATCCCGATTCATTTTTTGGTCCAAATTGGATCTTTTCCCAAAAGAACCGATCACCAGTGGTGTTTCCAGTTCGGTTCCGTTGGCCAAAACTTTAAAACGATTTTCCTGGAAACTTACTTCTTCCACCTTTGTGTTCAGCATAAAACTGACACCTTCCGCCAATGCTTTTTTGTACAAATAATGATCGAAAGTATATCGGCTCAAACCAAAACCACCCAAATCTAATTTCTGAGAAAACTTAGCACCCGAAACCGCTGTAATTTCCAGCCGGTTGATGCGCGCGACGTTGAGTTCCTCCAAATCAATATCCAGTTTTTTTAAGAAAGGAATGGTTTCGTTGGAAATATACTCGCCGCAAACCCGATGAAAAGGATAGGATTTCCGTTCAATCAGCAGCACTTTGTATCCGGCGCGGTTCAGCAAAATGGCGTTGAACAAGCCGGCCAAACCGCCGCCGATGATAATCACATCATTCATGCAGATTGCTTTTGCAGCACCAAAGATTCTACCGTTAAACCCGGCCCGAAGGCAAAACCCAGAATGTTTTGGCTGGCTTGTTCCGTCGTTTCATCCAAAATCTTTTTCAAAACAAATAAAATCGTGGCGGAAGACATATTGCCATATTCTGCCAAAACCTGGTGCGCCATGCTGTTTTTACAGGCACAAATCCCGAGTCCGGTTTCGGCCGCATCCAATATTTTTTTTCCTCCGGGATGAATGGCAAACTGGTTAATATCCTCCAAAACCAAACCTGCTTTTTGCAAAACCTGATCAGCCAGCGGACGGATATGTTTTTGAATTTGCTTGGAAACTTTAGATGTCAGGATCATCTCATAGCCAAAATTTCCGATCAGCCAATTCATTTCGTTTTTTGCTTCGTAAATATATTCTGCATAAAAACTTTTCAAATCGAGGTATGGTTTCGCAATACTTCTTTTATCAGTGTTTTCTACGATCACGGCAGCTGCGCCATCTGCAAAAAGCGAGTTGGCAATCCAGTTTTCCAGCGTGTTTTCTTTTTGAAAATGCAGCGTGCAAAGCTCCACAGAAACAATTAAAACTTTAGCTTCCGGGTTGGCACGGCAAATTGTATCGGCAACTTTGAGCGCGTTGATGCTGCCGTAACAGCCCATAAAATTGATGCAGGTGCGCTCGGTATGCCGGTTCAAACCTAAGTTTTCAATCAGGTCAATATCAATTCCGGGCGCATACATGCCGGTGCAGCTTACGGTAATTAAATGCGAAATTTTGCCGGTAAAAGAAGCATCAAACGCAGTTAGGCAATTTTGAGCCGCCTGCAAAGCAATTTTTATGGCTTGTTCACGATAAAATCCCATGCGTTTTTTAGTATCCGGAAAGGGTTCCAACAAATCATTTTGCGGGAAAAACTGGTTATCGGAAAAATCTTCCGAACCAAAATCCGGAATGGCAGAATAGCGGTAATTGATGGCGCTGTTATCGTAAATCTTTTTGAGCCGGAAAGCATCGATTTTATTTAGCCCGAATGCTTTCTCCATAAAACCAAAAATTGTGTTTTGCGGGAGATGATTTGGCGGATTGGCAATTCCGATGGCACTGATGCAACTACTCATTTAATATAATTTGGAACTGCTATTTTGTTGTTTCTACGGCGATGGAAACCAGCGCGTCATCAGCTAAAACCATGCTTTTGCCGCCAATACCAAAATCGGAACGGTTGATGGTGAAACTGCTTTTGAACGAATTGCTGCTGCCACTTTCGATATAAGTGAAAGGAACTTTGATGCGTTTGGTTTTACCTTTTATAGTTACGTCGAACAGGCCGGTAAAGTTTTCGTTTTTTAGGTGGCTGAAAGAGGCGGATTTCATCGTGATTTCCGGGTATTTTTCTACATCAAAATATTCTTCTTTTTTGAGGTGGTTATCGCGCATGGAATTATCAGAATCCAGCGTCCGGGTATCCACAGAAGCTGCGATACTGCTTTTATCCAAGTTATTTTTGTCGAAATTGATAGTTGCTTTGAAGCCGCCAAACTTGCCTCCAGTTCCAATTCCCAAGTTTTTAATGCGGAAAGTTACGGCAGAAGAGGTTACCTGCTGTTCGATTTGCGCGAAACCCGCTTGCCAAAAAAACACCGATAAAAACAGCATTAAAAAAGTACATTTCATTTTAATATAATTATCTTAATCTTTCAACCAAAAACCGCCGGTATTATTACTTTAGCATAAAAACTAAAAATGCTTGTAAGCAGATCAACCCTGGCGCACCTGCGTTTTGTATTTTCCATTTTTTTGCTGCCGGTTTATCTTTTTGCTTACAGCCAGGCGGGTTATACCACGCCGTTTCGCGCCATATTGGTTTTTGTGATTTGGTACGTGCTGGCCATCCCGGCAACCAACGGCTATAATAGCTATTTTGATAAAGATGAAGGCAGCATTACCTTGCTTGCCAAACCGCCCGCGGTGGATAAAAGTTTGTATTTCGTTTCTATTTTGATGGAACTGGCCGCATTTTTACTGGGTTTGCTTATCGGTTTTTGGTTTGCGCTGGCCGTGCTGGTTTACGGGTTGATGTCTAAAATGTACAGCCATCCGGCTACACGGCTCAAAAAATATCCGGTCATCAGCTTTCTCACGGTTTTCTTTTTTCAAGGCGCATTTATGTACTGGGCAATTTATGGCGGATTGGCCGGGCCGATCCTGCTTTATTTGGGCTGGCAGCCGGAAGTTTTGATTGCGGGCGGCATCTGTTCTTGTTTGATTGGCGCATCGTATCCGCTCACCCAAATTTATCAGCATGAAGAGGATAGCAAGCGCGGCGATTTCACGCTGAGTTTGCTGCTGGGCTACAAAGGTTCTTTTATTTTTTCGGGGATTGTGTTTGCTTCAGGCATCATTTTGAGCTTCTTTTACTGGCATATGTTGGGCGAGATGAAAAACTTTTACCTCTTCCTGGCCTGCTCTTTCCCAATTTTCCTGTTTTTTAATTACTGGTATTTTGGGGTGATAAAAACAGCATCGGCAGCAAACTATCAAAATGCCATGCGGATGAATTTTATCAGTGCTGCTTTTATGCTGCTTTATTTTGGCTGGTTAGCGTATCAGCATTAAAACTCTGTTTTCTACAATATCAGTTTTGTTTTGGCTATAAAGCCTGTTGTCAGTCGCCTGTGTCCACGGCCTAAAGGCCGTGGCAATTAAAGTTTAATAATTACGCTACCCTTTTGTTACCAGCAATTATAGAAAAAAGTAACGAAAGGCGGCCAAGTTGCCACGGCCTTTAGGCCGTGGATTGTAAATATTTAGCCATGGCTTTAGCCAAATAACGGAGAGAAAATTTAAAAGGCATTAAAATTCCACGTGCGCGCGGATGCCAAACACATTTACCGGGCCGCGATCAACATTATAAGCCGGATGCAGGATGAACTGATATTCAGGCGTTAACCAAAAATTATTTTTATACACATTCAGTTTGTAATACAGTTCGGCAATCATTTCCGGCGAATAATTTAATGCGCCATCACCAATGATAAAACCGTAACCACCAGCTGCCAGGTAATCGCGGTGCGCGGCCGAAATTCCGTTTCCCACGAAAGCCAAACCGATTTCATCTTTGGCGCGCTTCCAAAAATTTCCGGACAAAACGCCACCGAAACTAATGGAGCGATCAATTTCTGTAAAAGCCCAAGTTTCATTGCGGCCGTCATTGTAACTGGCTTTTGCAAAAACGCCAAAATTTTTCGTGATGAATTGATCTGCATTGATGCCAAAACCAAATTTGTTGCGGCCATAAGCGCGGGTAGAAACAATATCTGGCGCAGCAGGATTTTCAGCAATGGCCAAGCGGTAATCACCCATTTTAGCATTGTTGTTGAAAGCTACAATCCGGACGGAGCCTTGTTTATCACCCCAAAACTGATAGCGTTTTTCATACTCCAGCGTTTGCGAATTGGCTTTTCCAATTTTTCCGTCCCAGATAGAGCCATTCGCCGTAGTAGTAACCATCGTTACTGCAAAGCGCAAATCCCAGGATGGCTGGTGATAGTTCATGTAAACGCCGAAAACGTAGCCGCGCGTGTTGGCAGGATAATCCCAGGCGGCGTTGCTCATCAAAGACCAGTTCATAAACTGCGAGCGCGGATCATGACTGAAAGCGTTGGTGTCAAAAAAATCTGCCATACCAAATTTACCGGCAGTGATGGAAAAGTAGCGTTTGCTCTGTAATCCGGCCAGCTGGTTGTTGTCATCTGATAAGGTGTCCTGCTCGTTGCCCCAGCTAAAACGCTGCATTAAATAAGCGCGGGCAATGTAAATTTTGGGTTCCGCAGAACCTACGCGAAACGTTTCTCCGTTTGGGAAACCGGCCACGCCCAGTGTTTTACTAAAACCTGCACCGCCAGACATCTCCGGATTGAAAAAAGCTTCGGCACCTTTCCAAAGGCGTGCGCCGCCAAAAAGCGTTGCCGTTAAAGAGCTGGCCGTTTCATGAAATGGCAACAAACTGTTATCTCCTGTATATTTTGCGCTGAAACCTGGATGCGTTTCTGAAATAACCGTTTGTTGAAAATGGAAATTGAACCGTTGTTGTTTTACAGTATCCGTGTTTTGTGCTTGGGCAGATGAAAAAACAGTAGCTAAAAAGAGTATGTAAAAAGTTTTGTGCATAAACCGGATTCATGTAATCGATTTTGCAAAGATGCTGTTTTTATGCCTTAAATTTATTTAAACCCGTTCCATTCTGCATAAAACTGATCGAGGTACAACTCCATAAACCCGTGCCTTTGCAAAGCAATTTTTCGAGCAGTTTCAGTATTCATCTTATCTTTCAGCAGCAACAGTTTCTCATAAAAATGATTGATGGTTGGCGCGGAAGAATTTTTGTATGCTTCTTTTGTGAGGTTAAAATTGGGCTGGATATCCGGGTTGTACATTTCCCGGTTTTTAAATCCACCATAGCCGAAAGCGCGGGCAATACCGATGGCACCGATGGCATCCAAACGGTCTGCATCTTGCACTACTTTCATTTCTTCGGAAGAAAACCCAACTGAATCAAAGCTGGATTTGAAAGACATGTGCCGGATAATTTGCTGCACATGTTCAATTATTAAAGCATCAACTTCAATACTTTTTAAAAAATCACCGGCTGTTTTTGGTCCGATCTCTTCATCACCGTTATAGAATTTGCTGTCGGCAATGTCATGCAGCAAAGCGGCAAGTTCTACAATCAGCAAATCAACTTTTTCTGTTTGGGCGATCAATTTGGCATTGTTCCAAACCCGCAAAATGTGCCACCAATCGTGGCCGCTTTCCGCATTTTGCAAGGTTTGGCGTACAAAATCTGCTGTTTTCTGTATGATAAAAGAAGTATCAGGCATTGATTTTTGCGTTGAGATTGGCTTTATAACGATTGTATGCCAAAAGATTGTACAGCTTATTCATACTGTTTTTATGTCATAAATTTTGTTATCAGCTAATTTTAAACTGTAATCACGCGCATGTTTTCTGCATCCCAATGGATCACCTTGTTTTCAAAATAACTTTGGTTGCAGGCCAAAGCCGGCGCAGCAGCACGAAAACCAAAAACCGCGTTTTCTACCACCGGTTTTCCGTTGCGCACGCTTTCAAAAAAGTTGGCAAAATGATCATTGGAAGCATTGTAGCCATCGGGAGCCATGTACGTTACATCCGGCAATTTAGGTGCCGTTTGATCTGCTGCGGAAAACTTTTGGTTATACTCGGTAATAATTGTTTTTTGCATCGCTTCTGGGTAAGTGTACAACGAATCCCAGCCGCCGTAGCCCGGTGCAACCGGCATTTTATTTTTGTGGATGGTAAAGCCGTTTCCTTCACCAAATAATTCTATAACACCTTCTGTACCAATTATTTTGGTTGAAGTACGGTCGCCTTCCCCGCTTACAAAATTAACCTGCAACGAAACCTGGAACGGCGGATGCTCGGTTGTTTGCGGATATTCGATCACGGCCGTCATTACATCGGGCACGTTGCGGCCATCCTTCCAGTACGTTAAACCACCGATGGAATATATTTTTTCCGGCCCTTTGGCATCTGTTATAAAATGGATACCGGTCAGCAGATGCACAAATAAATCGCCGGCCACGCCAGTACCATATTCGCGGTAGTTCCGCCAGCGGAAAAAGCGGTTGTTGTCATAACCATGCTTCACTTTTTCGTTGGCCTGGAAACGGTTCCAATCCACTGTTTTGGTGCTGGCATCCGTTGGGATGGTGTATTGCCAGGCACCAAGCGCGCTTTGCCGGTTGAAAGAAGCTACCACCGTATTGATTTGGCCGATGGCACCGGCTTTGTACAATTCCTTCGCTTTGGTAAAGGCCACACTGCTGATGCGCTGGCTGCCCACCTGGAAAACTGCTTTGGTTTCCTGCTGTACTTTAATTTCGTTCAAACCTTCGCTGATGTAATGCACCATCGGTTTTTCGCTGTACACAGCTTTTCCTTTGCGCATAGCATCGATGGCAATGGCACTGTGCCAGTTATCGCTTGTGGCGATGATGACGGCATCTATATCTTTTCGGTCCAAAATTTCGTGGTAATCCGCAGTAGTAAAAAGCTGCTGACCGTAAACTTCTTTGGCGCGCTGCAACCGGCCCTGATACAAATCGCAGCAAGCCACCAGTTCTACACCCGGAACGGTGAGCGCGGCGCGGGTATCATTAAAACCCATAATGCCCATGCCGATGGTGGCAATCCTGATTTTGTCACTGCTGGCAATGCGTTTTTCAGCCTGTAAAATTTTGGTTTCGTGTGCTTCCTGTTCGGCAAACGAATTTAAAACGGCTGAACTGAGCAAAACAGTACTGCCGAATTGCTTAATAAATTTTCTTCTGTCAGACATAATTTTATAATTGGTTTAAAAAGCCGAGAGCGGCTTAATTGGTTACCAAATATAATATTTTATCAAATGCGATATCGAAAATCAACTGATAAAAGAAGCAGCAGTAGGAAAAGTTTAAAAGCGGGTTACAAGTTTTTTAAGCTGATGCTTTTGCGGCATTAACTATTGCTAAAAAAGCTGTGCTTTTAACCGGTAATCAAAAATTTTTGAATTTGAAAGATGAAAAGGATTTTGAAGTGTAGTTTATAGATTGATTTTGAAGTGGTAAAAGAAGTATCGTCTGGTTTTCAAACTTTAAAATATTGGACTACAAATCTTTATGAGTAAAGTTAATATAGCTTTTTTAAAATAGCTTTTTTAAAAGAAATTGGGTACGTATCGCAAGTACTTCATTTGGCCTTACTCCTCTTAAGCCATATACTTTTACGTCATATGATAAAGTGTTATCTTGATTGTAAATTCTACTTATAAATCTTTGTTCTTCATTCATCCAAACATTTTTTGCTTCATAATGCATAATATTAGTTAGGATTCCAAAGGAATCAACTGAATATGTTGATGTTGGTTCAGCGAACGAAAAGTTATAAAAGTATTCATTTGAGGTCGCGCTTAAATTATCATTAATTAATTTAAAATAAGCTCGTTCTCCATTCGAGTAAACACATACTTTTATATTTTCAGTTTTAAAGTTTTCACTTTTAATGTTATCATAAGAATTGTTTTTATCAGTTATGTCATCTCTTTTAGAACCTTGTCGATAATAAATTTCATAAATTCCTTCAAAACCTAACTTTCTTGTGAGTGAATTAAGTAATGCTTTAGCATTATCAACATTAAATGATGTTTGTGCATTTGCAACTGTTAAAGAGCTTAAACATAAGACCATTAACGTAACATAAATAGTTTTCATCTTTTCCTATACTGATTTAATGGTCTTGAAATTAACTTAAAAAATTAACAATGCCTCGATTACATTAGATTCTGAACTATCTGTATTTAGTAAATACGATCAATCCCGACCAACCGGCCGCTCCCCAGCCTCCCTTTTACTACCATCATACAACTCATATTCCATCAGCCGGCAATCCAACTTCCCGTTAAAAAATTCAATTTTGCGTGCTGCTTTTAGCCCTACTTTTTTGGCCAGTTCGGGGTTGCCGGTAAAAACATAGCCGCGGTAGCCTTTGCAATCGGTCTTTAAAAAATCACCAATGCGTTTGTAAGTCATTTCCAGTTTGGTATGCACGCCCAAGCGTTCGCCGTATTCCGGGTTGAAGAACACAACACCAGGTTCTTCGGGCACTTCAGTTTCGGCAAAATCACAAACCTGGAAGGTAATTAAATGATCTACGCCAGCGGTTTTCGCATTATTTTGGGAGATAGAAACAGCATCCGCAGAAATATCGGAAGCCAAAATTTTAAAGTTAATTTCCTTTTTAGAGATGTCTTTCAGTTTGCGTCGTTCCACAAAAAACACTTGCTCATCATAACCCAAAATGTGCATAAAAGCATAATTCATCCTGAACAATCCCGGGCGTTTATTAGTTGCCAGCAAAGCTGCTTCAATGGCCAAGGTTCCGGAACCGCACATCGGGTTGATGAACGTGCTTTTCTGGTCCCAATTGCTGGCCAAAATCGTACTGGTTGCCAACGCTTCCAGCATCGGTGCCTTGCCCGGAATTTTACGGTAACCATGTTTAGAAAGTGTTTCGCCGGAAGTGTCCAAAAAAATATCGGCCTGGTTTTCCTGCCAGTACAGGTGCAAAACGGTTTTGTTCCACTCCGGGCCGGAGTTTGGCCGGATACCTTTTTTATCTTTGATCCGGTCTACCACCGCATCTTTCACTTTTACATTGGCAAAAAGCGGCGTGGTAATGTATTCGTTGTTTACGTTGGAAGTAACCGAAAAATAACCGTCAAAAGCGATCAGGTTTTCCCATTCAATTTCCATCAGTCGGTTGTACAATTCACCTGGGTTTCGGGCATCAAAAGAAGCAATGGAATATAAAACCTGGCTGGCACAACGCAGGTTCAAATTCAGCGGAATACAGTCATTTACGGTTCCTTCCAGCTCCACACCGGTGCTAAAAAACCGTTTAATGGTAAAGCCCAAATCTTCTACTTCCTGCTTTAAATAAACCGAAAGCCGCTTGTTGCAAGTAATGATTATTTTACTTTTTGTGTTGAAAACATCCGCCATAATTCCTGCGAAATTAACGATTTAAGCAACCGTTTTTAACTGCTATCTCTTAACTTTACACTTTAAATTATCAAACCATGGAGATTAAAGGAAAAGTACACGAAGTATCGCCTACCACGCAGGTAACCGATTCTTTGAAAAAAAGAGAACTGATTGTAGAATATGTGGAGAACCCGCAATACCCGGAATATTTAAAGTTTGAAGCGATACAAGACCGTTGCGCTTTGCTGGACAATACCAAAGTTGGCGATGATGTAGAAGTGTTTTTTAACCTGAAAGGCCGCAAATGGACCGATAAAACCGGCAAAGTGGTTTATTTCAATACCTTAGGATTGTGGAAAGTAAACGTGCTGTCGGCCACAGCCAGTGCCGCTGCAACACCTGCTTATGCTGCACCAACTGCTGATCTGAGCGGCGGTGCCGACGAAGATGATGACCTTCCGTTTTAAAAAAAAGAAAGTCCCTGCTTTTTGAGTGGGGACTTAACTTCAACTATCTGATGATTATATAAAGGGGTTTTAATTGCAAAAATCTACCTGAAACCTCTTGTATAGCTTCCCGAATTTTATCAATGTAAAGCTTGCTTAAATTTATTTGTGGGGAAAAGCCGAATGCTTCTTTTATCCTATAAAAAAATTAGTGCCTGCATCAATCCAACCCAGTCCAAAATCAAATGCCTGCCATTTTTGGGTCGATAAAAGAAGCATACAGAACACATTGAACAGATTTTAAACAGGCCCTAATAATCCTAAATTTTTCTTTTTGTGTCATTACATCAATACAATCCTAACTATTCGGCTGTATTTGTTTAATCTGCCAATGCTGTTTTTATCGGGTATTTTTATGATGATGACTGCTTTTGCAGGATGCCAAAGGGTTACCAATCTTTAACAGATGTTAAAATATGTTAAAGCAACAGCAGGCAACTTTAACTTGGATATTTTTGTATGATGAAAACAAAACGCCTGAACCTGATTATTGCCATTATGGGGCTTGCCTTGTTGGGCGTGATGGGGATGCAGTTTTATTTTTTGTACGAATCTTATCAGCTTAAATCCGAACTTTTTGACCGCGATGTATCCGAAGCATTGAGCAGCGTGGTTTACAAAATTGAAAAACTGGATGCCATCAATTCGATGGACCGGATGAAGATACCGGCAGAGCAATCCCGTTATCGGCACAAAAACAGTCGTTATATTTACAGTCGTTTGGCCGATAGCAGCCCAATTTTATCCCCGCAAAAACAGCATCACCAAAACCTGCACCCAGAAATTGTACGCAAACAACGCCGCATTGCCAGTTTGAAAGACAGCTTAGAAAGTTTATCCAACCAAAGCTATAACCCGGATAACATTTTGAGCTATCAGCAGGTGCACGTAGAAGAATACGTGGATGAACTGGGCCGGCCACACACACAAATTACCAGCATTGCTAGCCCGAAATTAACGCCTCAACTCAAAAAACAGCTTCAGCCTAACTTAAATAAATACGATACGGCACGGTATGCTTACAACGAGCCGCAATCCGGGCCTACCATTATTTCCGTTCAGGTGATCAACCCGCAATGGGTGAAAGAACAGCAGCGGCTAAAAAAGGAACGCACGTATAAAAACCTTAAAAAGCTGCTGGAAGATTCTGTGCATTTGCTGAAAGCCAAGCTGATGACACCGCAAAAGATGGACGTGATGGAAAACCTGGCTGCCGAATATCAGAAAGCCGATGAGCCGCTGGGAACCCGGATTGATCAACTTGAAATCGACTCGTTGCTGCGGTTTGAATTGCAGAATAAAAATATTTTTCTGCCTTTCAGTTACGAAATCACCACGGCTTCGCACGATTCACTGATCTTCTCCAATGCAGAAAACTACATCGGCGAAAAACCGCAATTTGTTAAAGCCGGCAGTTACCAAACACCAATTTTTACCAAAGAAGTGGTGAACGATCCTGGAATGTTGAACATTTATTTTCCGGAAAAAAACCGCTTGATCCTGAACCGCGTAACCGGGACGGTTGGCATTTCTGCTGGCTTGCTGCTGGTGCTGATCTTTTGTTTTGCTTATACAATCACCTTGATTTTCAGGCAGAAAAAACTGGCTGAAATGAAAACTGAGTTCATCAACAACATGACGCATGAATTTAAAACGCCGGTTTCTACCATCATGATTGCCAGCGAGGCTTTGAAAGATGATGAAATTGCGCAGGATAGATCGCGCGTTTCCCGATTGGCCGGCATTATTTATGATGAAAATGTGCGTTTGGGCAGCCACATTGAACGGGTTTTGAATATTGCACGCATTGAACAAGATGATTTTACGCTGGATTTAAAAGCAATCGACGTAGATGAACAGGTGACGGCTGTGGTGGATAGCATGTCGCTCAAAATACAAAAACATAATGCTGAGGTTCAGCTGGACCTGCAAGCATCTTCTGCTTTGATTTTGGCTGATGAATTGCATTTTACCAACGTACTTTATAACCTAATTGACAATGCTTTAAAATACAGCAAGGAAAATCCTGAAATCCGCATCAGCACAAAAAATACAGCCAACCAATTGTTTATCAGTGTTGAAGACAACGGAATTGGGATGAATCGCGACCAGCAGGCCAAAATTTTTGAACAGTTTTACCGCATCCCGACAGGCAATCTGCACGATGTAAAAGGTTTTGGCTTGGGCCTAAGTTATGTGAGCACGATTGTAAAACGGTTGAACGGTGCGATCAGCGTGTGGTCTGAAAAAGATAAAGGCTCGGTTTTTGAACTTAAATTTCCGCTGCTTCAACAGAGCTAAAAACAGATACTGTTTTTATCGGGTAAAAATCATTTTCTACATAAAACCATCACCACAAATACATGAACAAAAAACTGTTATTGGCCGAAGACGACCCAAACCTGGGCCTTTTGTTGCAGGATTATTTGCAACTAAAAGGCAAGTTTGATGTGGTGCTGAGCAAAGATGGCGATGAAGGCTTGCGTGCATTTACCAAAGAGCAATTTGATTTGGTGATTTTGGATGTGATGATGCCCAAAAAAGATGGTTTTACGCTGGGCAAAGAAATCCGGAAAATGAACCCGGAAATTCCGATTATTTTTGCCACGGCCAAAGGCATGATGGAAGATAAAGCAGCTGCTTTTAACCTGGGCGGCGATGATTATATCACTAAACCTTTCCGGATCGAAGAGTTGCTGCTGCGGATCAATGCTTTGCTGAAACGTGTAGCTAATCAGGATAAAAAAGAAGAGGAAAAACCAACGCGTTTCCAAATTGGCAAATATAAGTTTGATTTTTCGATGCAGCTGATTTCTATTAATGATCAACAGCAAAAACTATCGACAAAAGAAGCAGAACTGCTGCGCTTGCTTTGCCTCAAACAAAACTTTGTCCTCACGCGCGAAGAAGCTTTGCTCAACATTTGGCACGATGATAATTATTTTAACGGCCGCAGTATGGATGTTTTTTTAAGCAAAATCCGCAAATATTTAAAAGACGATCCGAGTGTGGAAATTATCAACGTGCATGGAAAAGGTTATAAACTGTTGGTGAGCTGATTTGAACGACATGCTTCTTTTAGCAGTATAATTTTTTATTTTAGGTAAACTATCTAAAAGATAAAGAGTTGCCAGCAGGCAAATGGGTTGTTTTTATTTCGGGAAAATGCGATTTCATCCAATCAGCCATGTAATCGGAACCTGGTTCTTCGCTGGCAATGTGGCCAAGTACGATTAACGAAATCTGATCGCCTTTAGCCCTGGCATCACGTATATATTCGGCTGTTTCCCATTCAGAAATTTCTCCGCAGATCAATACATCAGGTTTAATTGCAGATGTTGCGCTGATTTGCGGTTTACCGCCCGCAGAACCTTCCATAAACAAAACCTTTTTGCACGGTTGGTTTAAATCGCCGATGTAACGCAGCATTTTAATGCCCATTTTATCCTTCAGTTCATTAATCAAACCATCTAATGTTGGTGCAGGTTCAAAGTTGAAAAGATTAGGCACTTTTTTATCTTCGTATTTCTGCCAGCTCAACTCTTTTATCACACCTGCTAATACGCCATCAGGAACAAGGCTGTGGATATAATCGTGGTTGCGCCATACAGCAATTTGATGTGCTTTTAACAAGTTCATTTTATACTGATAAACGTCATCTCTTTCGAGCCATTTGGTATCATCGGCATGGTTATAAAACGTAGGTTCGTGGGCGATAATAAAGTTTGCACCGAGTGCAATGGTTTTTTTGATCACTTCAATGGTGGCAAACATGGAAGTAACCACGCCGGTAACGACGATATCCCGATTGCCTGCTTTTAAAGTATCCACCGTGGTCGATTTTTCGCCACCCGGAACTTGTTTGATAAACGCATCCATGATCTGGCCGACTGTAACTATTGCTTTAAATTTTAATACAGCCGAAGCAAAGCTGGTTATTGGTAAAGAAAATAGCGCAGTTGCAGCAAGGGTTTTACCAGTGTCTGAGATGAATTTACGCCGAGAACTTAAATTAGGTACAAATATGCTTTTCATTTTTTACAGGAATGACTAACCAAAAGTAAGAATGAAAATTTAAAAATAATTATGCTGATGATTGTTTCAACCTATTTTTGCTCACGATCAGCTAAAAAAAGATAGCATAATTATATTTAAGCTATACAAATACAATACAGAGCCAAACAATAGTTTATCAGACTTCGGTATTTTTCAATTTTATGCACAAAACCCTTTTTCAATTTCATCCAAAATATTTCTTTTTAGCACTTCTGCTATTTGCAACCGAAGTATTTATTGCTGCTTATTTGCACGATGCCATTATCCGTCCGTATGGCGGAGATTTTTTAGTGGTGATCTTAATATATTGCTTCGTAAAAAGCTTTTTAAATACACCAATAATCGCTACTGCGTTAGCTGTCCTCCTGTTTTCTTATCTGATAGAAACACTGCAATATTTTCATTTGGTTGATCTGCTCGGCCTTGAAAAATCAGCAATTGCCCGGATTGTGATCGGCACTTCCTTCGCCTGGACAGACCTTTTGGCTTATACTTTAGGGATTCTGCTGGTTTTAATCATGGAGTTTTCCTTAAAAAAGCAGTCAGCAAACAGCCTTATCTTTACTAATTAATTCTGGTTTTCTTTAACATTAAATTTTGCCGATAAAAGAAGTACCGATATATTTTACTGGTATTTCTGTTAAGTTTTGCATTAAATATCATACATATACTTATTTTTAAAGCGCACATACTTACAGCTATAAATGAAGAAAGCATATATTATTATGGCGCACAAAAATCCGCTTCAGGTACGCCGCCTTATATCCCGGCTGAATGATGGGTTTTCAGAATTTTTTTTACACATAGATAAAACAGCAGCCATTGCACCATTTGAAATTTTAAAAGAAATTGGCGCATTTGTACAATTTGTAGAAAGGGCTGATTCTGGCTGGGGCAAGTTTGGATCTGTACAAGCAGCATTAAACGGCCTAAAAGCAGTCAGAGATTCTAAAAAAGGTTTTGACAGAATCTTTTTATTGAGCGGCCAGGATTATCCCATCAAAAGCAATGATTACATTAATGATTTTTTAGAAAAACACCCCAAGTCTGTTTTTATAGAATATTTTCCGATTCCCAATTATCAAAAGTGGCCGGGTAATGATAGGGGCGGGTTGTATCGGGTAGATAAATATTATTTCGGCTTAAAACGACATGTGTTACTGCTATCCAAAACCATGAATCTTTTATCAACTTACATGCCTTTTTTACGAAGAAAAATCCCAAACGGGATGAAACCGTTTGCAGGATCAGCCTGGTGGAGCGTTGATTTGTATGCACTTAACTACATTTTGGATTATCATACAAACCACCCGGAATATCGCGCTTTTCATCAATCTACATTTGTATCCGACGAGTTGTTTATACAAATGATTGTGGGCAACAGCAAAGACGAAGTGTTACTGAAAAGCCTTGAGAATGATAACCGTAGGCTAATCATTTGGGAAAACGCTGCTGCACATCCAAATACCTTACGGGCTGGTGATTTTGCAACTATCCAGGTATCAGAACAATTATTTGCCAGAAAATTTGACGAAAAAACGGACATAGAAATATTGGATTTGATCGACAGCAAAATTTTACTACGGAATTAAGCAATTAAACTATCACATCAATCATTGTTGCCAAACTAAATAAGAAATTATTTCAGATACAATTTTAAATAAAATTATCTTATTAAGAAAAACTATTAACTGTTAAACTTTTAATACTTCTTTTACCCTATAAAAATCATATTTCTAAAACTCGCTCCAAAACCAGCAAAAATAAATCTTATATTTTGCTAACTTTTTTAGCAATGATTCCGTAATATTGTAATGAAGAAAGGGCATTACAATGGAACATTCATTTATTTTTCTGGGAATTATCATCGCACTGATCATTTTACTGATCGCTTATTTATCAAACAATCCAGATACGAGCAGCATCGACATCAGCTTTTATCAGTTTAAAGTGCTGGTGAAAAAAACTGCCGGCAGAAAAAATTCGGCAGCACGAAAAATTGTACGGCGCAGGCTGGCACTCAAACAAAAAGCAAAGCAAGTAAAGGAAGCAGCCGCGGCCAAATAACCAGATGCTGTTTTTACCGGCATAAAAAAAGCCTGCGAATTCTTGATTTGCAGGCTTTTACATCTTATTTAAGTTTATTTATTTTTTAACGTACATGACTTCTTTTACCGCTTTAATTACTTTTTCAGGGTTTGGCAGATATTCCTGGATCAAAGTTGGTGCGTAAGGTAAAGGCACGTCTCCGCCCATGATGCGCAAAATTGGCGCATCCAAATAATCAAATGCCTTTTCCTGCACTTTAAAAGCAACTTCTGTGGCAATAGAACCCAAAGGCCAGCTTTCTTCTACAATCACCAAACGGTTTGTTTTCTTCACAGATTCCAAAATGCAAGGATAATCAATCGGACGAACAGTGCGCAAATCAATTATTTCTGCATTAATTCCTTCTTTTTCCAGTTCGGCAGCCGCAGCAATCACCACTTTCATAATCTTGCCAAAACCGACCAGCGTAACGTCGGTTCCTTCTTTTACAACTTTGGCTTTACCAATTTCGATGTAGTATGTTTCTTCCGGCACTTCGCCTTTATCGCCATACATCAACTCGGATTCCATAAAAATAATCGGGTCAGGATCGATAATGGCAGATTTTAACAAACCTTTTGCATCCGCCGGATTTGACGGGACAACCACTTTTAAACCCGGACAGTTGGCATACCAGTTTTCAAAACACTGGCTGTGCTGAGAACTCAACATCCCAGCATTTCCGGTTGGGCCGCGAAATACAACCGGCGAAGAAAATTGTCCGCCGCTCATCGACATTAATTTTGCCGCACCATTGATGATCTGATCAATTGCCACCAACGAGAAATTGAACGTCATAAATTCCACAATCGGTTTCAAACCATTCATCCCGGCACCGATGGCAATCCCGCAAAAGCCCAATTCAGAGATCGGCGTATCAATCACCCGTTTGGCACCAAATTCGTCCAGCATTCCCTGGCTCACTTTGTAGGCACCATTATATTCGGCAACTTCTTCACCCATTAAAAAAATAGTGTCGTCTTTGCGCATTTCCTCGTTCATGGCTTCCCGGAGTGCTTCTCTGAACTGTATTTCTCTCATCCTAATATAAAATCAAGTATTTTTCGATCGCAAATATAAACAGTAAAACCTAATTTGCAACCGTGGTTTTGGGTTGAAAAACGGATTTTATGCCGATAAAAGAAGCATCAGGTTTTGGGCTAATTTGGGGTTCATCTTGATACAATCCCCATCCCGAAAACAAAATCAGCATTGATATTGACCGGCAACGTACCAATCGGTTTCAGTTGTTTGCTGATCACTTTTACGGCTGATTTTTGCATTTCCGCGCTATTTTGATAAGCAGCAATTAATGCACGGCTTTTTTCCAATCCGCTGAAAGCAGAAATGGTGTACGGGTTGGCAAAAACGGCTGTCAGGCTTTTTGGCAGAGCTGTAACCTGATTGGTAAAATCCTGTAGATCAGCTTTATAATCCAGTTTGCTGTAAGGCCGGGCGCGCGTATCAAAAATACCGATCACAATTTGGTCGTAAGTTTTAAGCTGATTTAGAAGTAAATTCAACTCTTCTGCGGATGCTGTTTTTAGGGCAATAAAAACAGTATTGTTGATAAACGATTGCTGCAAGGCAGTTTGATAAGGTGTAGTTTTATCGGTGCCGATTATGACTAAAGCCGTTTTTTTACTGAAATTTAAGTTTGCAATCAGCGAATCTCCTTTTAGTAATGTAACAGCTGCATCGGCCAAATCCTGATTGAGGTTTTTGGCAGGTTCGGAATTGAGATCCGCATACAAATTTGTTTCCGAAATTTCCTGCGGATGATTGAGACCAACTGCATATTTGGCTGCCAATACTTTTTTTACCTTGCTAAAAAAATCTTTTTTGTTGATGGTTTTTTTGCGGATTGCTTTTCTGATTGCTTTAACTGCCCGAACTGAGTTTTGGGTCAATTCCAAAATATCGTTCCCAGCATTCAAAGCCAGCACATCGGCTTCAGAATTTGGGAAATATTTGACTACGCCTTTCATTTCCATCGCATCCGAAACCACCAAACCTTTAAAACCCAGCTGCTCTTTCAAAATACCGGTTACGATCGGGTTGGAAAGCGTGGAAGGCAAATGCGCTGTAGTATCCAAAGCCGGGATATTCATGTGGGCAATCATAATCCCGGTGATGCCGGCTTTAATAGCTTCTTTAAACGGGTACATTTCCAGCGAATCCAAGCGTTGCACGGTAAAAGGCAGCAGCGGCAAATCCTGGTGCGAATCCATATCGGTATCGCCGTGGCCGGGAAAATGTTTGGCTGTGGTCAAAATGCCTTCGCTTTGCATTCCCTGCAAATAAGCGATGCCTTTTTTAGCCACATTAAATTTGTTATCACCAAAAGAACGAAAGCCGATCACCGGATTATTGGGATTGTTATTGACATCCATATCCGGCGCAAAATTCATCTGCATACCCATTCTTTTAAAATCTCGGGCCACAAACTGGCCCATTTTGTAGATCAGATTATCGTCTCTAATCGCGCCTAAAGTCATTTGATACGGAAAAGAAATGGTAGAATCCAGGCGCATACCCAAACCCCATTCGCCGTCCATCGCCACCAGCAGCGGAATGCGCGATAATTTTTGATAACGATTGGTTAAAACCGCCTGCCGAACCGGGCCGCCCTGGAAAAAAACCAAGCCGCCGATATGTTCTTTTCGGATCACTTCAGCCACAGAATCTTCATAAGCCACGCCTTTGTTGGTATGTGCGCGCACCATCAGCAACTGCGCAATGCGATCATGCCGGTTTAATTTCCTAAAAACAGAATCTACCCAATGGTTTTTCAGTTTTTCCTGATCTGCATTTTGCGGTTTTTGGGCGAAAGCAGCAGTGGCAAAACAAAATAACAAAGCACTAAAAAAACTGTGTTTAGAAAAATCAGGCATGAACAAAAGTATAAAATGGGTTTTTGAAGATGCTCCTTTTATCGGATTAAATTGATCAGTCAATTTAAGTATTGTATTATTCTTCCTCATCTGACTTGTAACCGATACGTTTTCGTGACTGGTTCGCTTTTTCGGTAAACTTATCAAGATAAGCAAACAACAGTTCGATCTTTTCATCCTGTTTTACCAGCTTCTTTTCTACTTGCTCCGCCAATAGCTGCACATCTTTGTGCAGCAACAGCATCTCCCTTAGCTTAACAAATGTTTCAATAATGCGGATGCTCATTTTTACTGCCCTTTCACTTTTTAACACATTTGATAACATTAGGACGCCGTGTTCGGTAAAAACATAAGGCAATGAACCGCCTAATGATTGTTTTGATGGTATCGCATTTTGCGATACCATGTCCTCCACTTCCTGTTCGTTCAATTGAAACATGAAGTTTTCTGGAAAGCGGATTTGATTACGCTTGACCTGTTCCCTCAGCCTAATCGCTTTTACAGCATACAGTTCTGCCAAATCTTTGTCCATCATTACTTTTTGTTCCCTGATAAAGTATATTTTACTCATTACCGCCTCATCCGGTACGGTTATATTTCCTGCCATTCTTTATTAAGAGCTTAATTGTATTTGTGTTTAACACAATCCTATAAAAATGCTTCTTTTATGCCATAAAAATTATTGTGGTTTTAATTTTTAATAATGCAGAACCCGAAGTAAATTTTTTAGTGCTAAAAGAAGCATATTAATCCTACAGAAATAAATTTAAACAACTTCTAAACCTAATTGTCTGAAAAGGAAGCAATTCGCCCAAAATATTTTAAGCT
>CAXSBZ010000023.1:0-57739 GCA_964236465.1 uncultured Sphingobacteriaceae bacterium
AGTCCAGTTATCATCCATAAGAATTATGTTGAACCGTTTTTAAACAGCTTCTTAGGTTTTAGCTAAAATACAATAGTTAATCAATAATTAATAAATTAATAATTTTTTTAAAAAATTGTTCAGTAAAGTTATTTAAAAATATCAAAAAACAAAAAAGCACCGAAACCCAAGTCCCGATGCTCTTTTTACCACCTAAAAATTGCTATTTCTTTTTGGTTTGAATGGCGGGAGTTTGCCTTTGCTGGCGCATCATTTCTTCCATTTTTGCAGCGAAACCTGATTTCTTTTTGTTCGGATCTTCCGGCTTCTTTTTGTTTTCCTGAATTTGTGCATGTATCTTTTTGTCATCCACCATAAAACGGATAAAGTATTGCTGAGAGAAAGTTAGAATATTCGCACAGAAATAATAGTAATTTAAACCTGCGGGATAACTATTTAGCACACCAAAGAAAATTAAAGGCGTGATATAACCGATGTATTTCATCTGCCCGGTTGCACCGGAAGTTTGATTGTTAAAATAAGTTTGGATCAATGTTGAGATCGTCATCAGCAAACACATCAAGCTGATGTGATCCCAATTTAAAAACGGGATCAACGGAAAACTGAGGACAGAATCATACGTGGAAAGATCATGCATCCACAGAAAACTCTGTCCGCGCAGTTCAAACAAGTTTGGAAAAAACCGGAAAAAAGCCAGGATAATTGGCATCTGGATCACCAAAGGCAAGCAGCCACCCAAAGGATTTACACCGGCTTTCTTGTACAGTTTCAGGTATTCCTGTTGCAATAAAGTTGGATTATCATCGCCGACTTTACCTTTAATTTCATCCATTTCCGGCTTTAAAACACGCATTTTGGCCATCGAAAGATAAGACTTGTACGTCAGCGGAAACAAGACAACTTTTAACAAAATTGTCAATACCAAAATGATCAATCCATAATTCCAATTAAAGTTTTTCAGAAAATTGAATACCGGCAAAACTGCAAACCGATTGATGTATTTTAACGGCCCCCAACCCAAATCAATCTGGCGTTCCAAGTGATAACCTTGTGCTTTTAAAGTTGAAAAACGGTTTGGCCCAAAGTAAAATTCCATTGGATAATTGGCAGCAGCAGCACCGGAATACGGTAATTGCATTTTGGCCGTCATCTGTTTTACATCGGTAGAATTAATATCTGTCGCAACCGAAACATCGGCACTTGTAAAACCTTGTTTTGCAATCAGTACATTGGAAAAAAATCGCTGTTTGAAAGAAACCCATTGGATTTTTTTCTCTGCATAAACTTTCTGCTCATCTTTTGTCAAACTCAAATCATTGATGCCGCCTTCATTATCTTCCAAGTAAACGGTGGAGTAGCTGCGTTCCATTTTCATGTCGCGTTCCTGTTTTCGCAAGCTGGCTTCCCAATCCAATGTAAGCTGATTGTTTTTGGCTTGGATAACATTGTTCATATTATTCAGCACCAAATTGTATCCAACCTTGTAACCATCACCTTTCAAAGTATAAACATAATCGATGGATTGATTGCTGCCGTAAGCCAGGTGCATAGTCAGCGAACTTGAATCTTGTCCGCTTACATTCAAAGTCGGCGCACTTGGAACAAAATTAAGATCGTTGGTTTGGATTGATTTGCCATCCACATTTAAAGTTAAGCCAAACTTGGATTGCTCCGGGTTTTGAAGTATTAAAGGTTGTTTATCAAATGTTTTTTCATTTTTCAACTCAACAGAAACAATCCGGCCGCCTTGGGTTGATAAAATAACTTTCAATTGTTTGTTCTCCAAAAAAACCAATTTTGGCTTGCCTGCAATCGCATTTCCAAGCGGGCCTTTCAAAGCTGCCGAATCAATGGCTGGTTTTTGTGGGGTAAAAGAAGCATTGGCAGTTGGTGCTTTGCGGTTTACGCCGCCTAATCTGCGCAGGGAATCCTGTGTTTTTCTTTGAAGTTCTTTTCTGATTTCTTCTTGTGACGGCTTGAGCAAAAATGTGGAGCCAACCAGGATCACCAGGATCAGGAATAATCCTGTAAATGTATTTCTATCCATTCTTATAAAGTACCAATTAAATTGTAATGTGCTTCTTTTTGGCATAAGCCATGGAAGCGGCCACAAAGTTAACAAAAAGCGGGTGCGGATTGGCAACTGTTGATTTTAATTCAGGGTGAAATTGCGAGCCGATAAAAAAGGGATGGTTTTTCAATTCCACGATCTCTACCAGTCCGTTTTCCGGGTTGATGCCCGAAGGGATCATGCCGCTTTCTTCGTATTGTTTAAGATATTTATTGTTGAATTCGTAGCGGTGGCGATGGCGTTCGCTGATGTGGTTTTTGCCATACGCATTTGCCGTTCTGGTATTTTTCCGGATATCGCAGGGATAAGCACCCAATCGCATCGTGCCACCTTTTGTGGTGATGCTTTTTTGCTCTTCCATCATGGAAATCACCGGGTTCGGTGTACTTTCATCCATTTCGCTGCTGTTGGCATCGCTGATTTTCAGCACATTGCGGCCGTACTCGATCACGGCGCACTGCATTCCCAAACAGATCCCAAAAAACGGAATCTCGTTTTCGCGTACATATCGTATCGCTTCAATTTTGCCTTCTATGCCCCGCTGGCCAAAACCCGGAGCTACTAAAACGCCGTGCAAACCGCGCATTTTCTCGGCAGCATTCTCTACAGTTAAACCTTCAGAATGAATGTATTTCACCTGAACTTTGCATTCATTTTTAGCTCCTGCATGGATGAATGCTTCCGTAATTGATTTGTAAGCATCCGGCAGTTCCACGTATTTTCCAACCAAACCAATCCTGATTTCACCGGTAGGATTTTTCAATCGGCCCAAAAAATCTTTCCAACTATCCAAGTTTGGTTCTTTGTTGTGCGGCAATTTCAGCTTGGTCAAAACCGTTTTGTCCAGCTGCTCTTTCAGCATCAGCAACGGCACATCATAAATGGTAGAAGCATCGATGGATTCAATTACCGCATTAACATTTACATTGCAAAATAGAGCGATTTTTTTGCGCAGTTCATTGTTTAAGTGATGCTCGGTACGGCAAACCAATATATCCGGCTGGATGCCGTATTCCAGCAGCATTTTTACAGAGTGCTGCGTGGGTTTGGTTTTTAATTCTCCGGCAGCAGCAAGGTAAGGTACTAAAGTTAAGTGAATTACCAATGAATTGCCGGAACCAGTTTCCCAGCGAAACTGCCGTACAGCTTCTACAAAAGGCAAAGATTCGATATCGCCAACCGTTCCGCCAATCTCCGTAATCACAATATCGTTCTCGCCATTTTCACCCAAAATTTTAAAATTGCGCTTGATTTCGTCGGTGATGTGCGGCACTACCTGCACAGTTTTTCCCAGATAATCGCCTTCACGTTCGCGGTTAATCACGTTTTGATAGATCCGTCCCGTCGTAATATTATTGGCTTGGGAAGTTGGCGTGTTTAAAAATCGCTCGTAATGGCCCAGATCCAAATCCGTTTCGGCACCGTCTTCCGTAACGTAGCATTCGCCATGTTCGTAAGGATTCATCGTACCGGGATCAATATTGATATAAGGATCAAACTTTTGGATCGTGACCCGATAACCGCGGGCTTGTAGCAATTTGGCTAAAGAAGCTGAAATAATGCCTTTACCCAGCGAAGAGGTAACGCCGCCCGTAACAAAAATATACTTAGTCATGCTTTAAGTTGATTGATTTGCAGCTGATTTAAAGCAGAAACAAACCCTTGTGTACGGGATGCAAAACTAAGATTTTTTTCGGTTTTTTGGCTGGAAGCAGAAACAGAATTTTGCTGAGAGCGGTTTTCATTCAATTTTTGAAGCCATTTTCAGCAACGAAAAAATACCTTTTAAAAACAGTATTAATTAAAATTGCTAAAGAGCTTTAGCTGATAATCAGACCGTTTCTGTAGAATACTGTTTGCTGATTTTTGCCGATTTTTTGAATTTAAACAACTTTCCCTGCCCATCAAAATGTTTAAAACTTTTATAATACTTGTTTAAAGCGATACTTTGCGTAACTAAACTTTTGCACAGATAAGCAAACAGTATGAGTAGTAAAAAAGGGATAATCCACATGCCGGCAACTAAAAATAAAAACGCATTGAACAGCGATTTATAGATTAACAAACAGATAACAGCAATTTTTAGAATAGGAATGAGGATTTTCATGGCAAACACAGCTAAAAACAAATTACGTGTAGAAAAAACCGTGCTAAAAACAGTATTACAAATACTCCTGCAAATCGCCTTTGCCTTCGCGAATGATATCAAAGTTGCCGGAAGTGCAATCTACTACCGTTGAAGCAATGTTATCACCATAACCGCCGTCGATCACCACGTCCACCAAATGCTGGTATTTCTCATAGATCAGCTCCGGATCAGTAGAATATTCCAAAATATCATCGTCATCTTTGATAGAAGTGGTGAGGATCGGATTGCCCAGCACTTTCACAATTTCGCGCGGGATATTGTTATCGGGAATCCGGATGCCAACCGTTTTTTTATTGGAACTGATTAGCTTCGGCACCAAACCACTCGCATTGAAAATAAAAGTGAATGGGCCGGGCAATGCTTTTTTTAGCACCCTAAAAACAGTATTGTCAATCGGTTTGATGTAATCTGAGATATGGCTGAGATCGTAGCAAATGAACGACAAGTTGGCTTTGCTACAGTTCATTTTGCGCAACTGGCAAATGGCTTCTATCGCTTTTTGATTGGTGATATCACAGCCCAAACCATATATAGTATCGGTTGGATAAATCACCAAACCGCCTTTGCGCAGCACTTCGGCCACTTGTGCAATGGCTTTTGGATTCGGGTTTTCCGGGTAGATTTTTAGTAGCATAAGGTTTAAAGCAATAATTAAAAAAGTCAAAAACTATAGTAAAAAGTTAAAAAATAGCATGAATAAAGGTGTGTTGTAAAATCAAAAAAATAAAAAATGCAGAACCGGTTTTTATTTAAACTTGCACAAAATTTATACCATGAAAAGTGAGTTAACCATTGTGCGGCATGGCCAGTCGGAATACAACCTGGAAAACCGTTTTACAGGTTTTGCCGATGTCGCGCTGACCAGCCAGGGCAGGGAAGAAGCGGCCATGTGCGGCCGAAAGCTTGCCGGAATGCGCTTTGATGATTGCTTCACTTCCGTTTTAAAACGCGCCATCGAAACATTGGATATCATCCTGGATACGATCCACCAAAAAGGATTGCCGATTTATAAAGATGCGGCACTGAATGAACGCAATTATGGCGATCTGCAAGGTTTGAACAAAGCAGAAACTGCCGAAAAATATGGCGCAGCACAAGTAAATCTGTGGCGCCGGAGTTTTGACATTGCGCCTCCGGGCGGCGAAAGTTTGAAGCAAACCCAGGAACGTGTGTTGCCTTATTATTATGCACATATTGAACCGTTGTTGCAAGCAGGAAAAAACGTGCTGATCGTGGCGCATGGCAACAGTTTGCGTGCTTTGATGATGCATCTGGAAAATATCAGCCCGGAGGCGATTTCCCATGTAGATTTGCTGACCGGCGTGCCCAGGGTTTACGATTTTGACGATTCGGGCAAAATTTCCTACGTTCAGCATGTTACCGGCTAAAAGGAGCATCACCAATAATTTTTTTTCTGATTAATGCTGATCCGATTTCACAGAATCAGCGTATAAACCAATATGAACAATTTTTATTCTTCCCGATATTCAACCCAATACCGCGCACTAGTTTTGCCGGCTTTTTTGTTATTGTTTGGCTTGAATTCCTGCCAGTTCCAATCCGCAACTACAGCGATGACAACCAAAGGAACAGCAGCTCCGGCAAAAACCTCAGCCACAAAAACGAAACCCGTTGAAGATATTAAAGCTGCTCCGGCAGCCGTAGTTTTAGGCAGGAAACAGGTTCCGATTTTGTGTTATCACCAGATCCGCAACTGGAAACCAACCGATTCTAAAACTGCCAAAGATTATATTGTACAAGAAAATGATTTCCGCGAACAAATAAAAATGTTGGCCGACAGCGGTTATCACACCATTTTGCCGGACGAATTGTATGCGTACCTAAACGAAAACACGCCACTGCCCGCCAAACCAATCATGCTCACTTTTGATGATACCGACCTGGACCAATACACGCTTGCCGCGCCGCAGATGAAAAAATATGGCTTTAAAGGTGTGTTTTTTATCATGACGGTTTCGCTGGGAAGGCCGCATTACATGACAAAAGATGAGGTAAAAGAATTATCGGATGACGGAAATGTAATTGCCAGCCACACTTGGGATCATCACAACGTAAAGAAATACACAGGCCAGGATTGGGTTACGCAAATAGATAAACCAACCAAAAAGCTGGAAGAAATCACCGGAAAACCGATCAAATATTTTGCTTATCCGTTTGGTTTGTGGAATGAACAGGCGATACCGGAATTGAAAAAACGCGGTTTTGTGGCTGCTTTCCAGTTGTCAGAAAAACGGGATACCATCGAGCCGCTATTTACCATTCGGCGTTTGCTGGCGAGCGGTTATTGGTCGGCACACACTTTATCTAATAATATCAAACAAAGCTTTTAAGTTCAACCAGCAAAAATGAATCCTAAAATATTAACCGATTTGGTAAAAGTGGAAATGCCTTTCGGTAAATACAAAGGGGCTAAAATTTGTGACCTGCCCGAATTTTACTTGGCCTGGTTTAAACAGCAAGGCTTCCCAAAAGGAAGCCTGGGGGTTTTGCTCGAAACCATGCTGGAGATTAAAATGAACGGCCTGGAATACTTGCTTACGCCTTTAAAATAAACTTAAAATGTCGGCGAATTATGCTGATCGATCTGATCGCCCAGTTCATCAATCCAGCCGGATAAATACGGTTCTGTACTGCTCAGCCTTTTCCACTGGCCATGCTCGTCTTTAAAAATCTCGATCTCCAGCGAACCATCAATAGAAGAAAAAGTGTAATGCTGACCGGTAACCTGATGTGTAGTTGTGCTCACCACGCCATCAATTAAACCATCTGTGCCGGCCAAATTTGTTTCGAAAGTTTCCATTTTGAATATGCTTCTTTTATCGGGTAAAAATTAGCAACAGCAAAACCGGCTTTGTGTTTAAGTTTAGGTTACGGTTTTTTGCATGATAAAAGAAGCATCAGTTTACCCTGAGCCAGGCTTCTTGCTGCTGATCATACTTTTTGATCACGCGGGCCGGGTTGCCTGCGGCGATGCAAAAAGCCGGAACATCTTTGGTTACCACGGCTCCGGCAGCAATCACACAATGTTTGCCGATGGTGATGCCCGCCGTGATCACCACGTTGGCACCAATCCAGCAATCATCTTCAATTATAATTGCAGAAGTGCGCACGCCTTGTGCTTGTATTGGCTGGCTAACATCCTCATAATTATGATTTAAACCGCTGATAACTACGTTTTGGGCGATGATGACGTGGTTGCCAATCGTGAGTGGCCCGATCAGTACATTGCTCATTCCGATGGTGGTTTGTTCGCCAATCAGCACATCGCCCACGCCGTTGTTGATCGTACAAAAATCTTCAATCACAGCATTTTTTCCCATTTCAAACTGGTTGAAAGGAAACACATCCATGCGCGTGCGGCGGCGAATTTTGCTACCTGCTTTTTTTTGGTGGAAGAAAGGGTTTACCAGCCATTTTACCCAAGTGCGCGGTTTTGCCTGCCCGGCCGGAACCAAAATCCAGTGAATAAATTTTTTTAACGTGGGATTGGTTTTAACGGCATCTTTCAGGCCCATAACGATCCTATTTTAATTATTGTTTAATTCTTTTTGACAACCCTCAGCCTGAATGCGCGTACAAGTAAACTAAGATTTCGACGGTGGCAAAGCAGTATTTTTAACTGTAAAACCTAAAAAAAGAGTGGTAAAAACAGCATTGCCCAAAGCTCAGTCAGGTACACATATACGGCAACATACAGTAAATGTTATCAAATAAAAATAGGGTTAAATAATTGACAGTTAATATTTTATACTTAGCCGTCTTCATCAAAAATTAAACTGGCCAATAGGTAAAGCAACTATGCCGCAGACAAGAAAACAGATCCTGGTTGTTGATGATGATTTAAGCATCCTCAAACTGCTCAATTTTATTTTATCCAAAGATTATGAGGTGGTGATGAAAGCCAGCGGCATCGAAGCTTTTGCCTGGCTGGAAGAAGGCAACTATCCCGAAATGATCATTTCTGATTTGCAGATGCCCTATTTTGACGGCACTTCCTTTATCCGGAACTTGAAGATAAGTGGCTTTTACCGCGATACGCCCGTGATCGTATTATCCGGTGCGGATGATATTGAGGATCAGGTAGAAAGCATGTCTTTTGCGATAGAAGGCTACCTGAACAAACCTTTCAATCCGGTTGGGCTGCGAGAAAAAATCCAGCAAGTATTTAACCAGATAAAAACAGTATGACCTATAATAATAGGAATGCTTACAGTACCAACAAGCTCCGGGTTGCCTATTCGGGCAATTTATTAACAGATCATATTTATGAAAACCTGGGTGATAAATTTCAGATTTTCTCCAGCGGAACAGCTGCACAATTTAATAATTATCTGGCCGAACAGTCTTTAAATTCTTTGCCGGAAGTGATTTTGATAGAAGCCGACGAGCAGGAAAACTGTTTTAAGGTGATCGAAAACATCCGAAAAAATGCCTTGCTAAAAGGGCTGATCATCGTTTTGCTGGCGGCCAAACCAAACGACAGCTGGAAAGAAAAGGCCCGGAAACTCAAAATCCATGATTATTATGTGTATCCGTTTTCGTATGAGGAGCTGAGCGAGCGGCTGGATTTTTTGGTCAGGTTCAAACTCATCAAACCAAACCTGACGGATTTGGCTGATAAAACAAGCACAACTTATCAGATACCCAGCAGCAAACGCGTTTTTGATCTAATTTTTTCCTTGAGCTGCATTTTGGTGCTGTTGCCGGTTTTCATCCTGGTTGCAGCACTGATCGCGATAGAATCCCGAGGAAGTATTGTGTACAAAAGCAAGCGCGTGGGCACGGGTTATAAAATTTTTGATTTTTACAAATTCCGCTCGATGCGTAGCAATGCCGATGCACAGTTGGTTGATCTTTCTAACTTGAACCAATACCAGGACACGGACGAAAAAATCGGAAAATCCATATTTGTAAAGCTGAAAAACGATCCGCGCATCACCCGAGTAGGCGCATTTATCCGCAAAACCAGTTTGGATGAGTTGCCGCAGCTGCTGAATATTTTGAAGGGCGATATGTCTGTGGTAGGCAACCGTCCGCTGCCACTTTATGAAGCCGAGCAGCTCACTTCCAACGAGTGGGCGACCCGGTTTTTGGGCCCGGCCGGGCTTACCGGTTTATGGCAGATCAGCAAAAGAGGGCGCGAAGATATGTCTGAACGGGAAAGAAAGAAACTTGATAATTTTTATGCGCGCAAATACTCCTTTTGGTTTGATCTGAAAATCATTTTCGGAACATTTCCGGCTTTGTTTCAGCGAGAAAAAGTGTAATCAGAAATGAATAAAAGCCATACTGTTTTTATCCTACTATTTTTGCTGAGCATCGCTGCCCGTGCTCAGGATTCTATGGTCCCGGATATTTCTTATCCTTACATGGAAAAGCTGGTTGCTGCTGCCAAAAAAAATTACCCTAAAGTAATTGCGTTGCAAGACCGGATGGAACTTGCTAAAATCGGCGTAAGCAAAGCGGGCCTTTCCTGGTTTGATTTTTTTACTTTTTCGTATATCTATCAGCCTAATAATACTTTAAATTATGCTGTTCCGTCCACAACTTCTGCCACAACCAACCGGTTTTTATTCAATGGAATTCAGTTGGGATTGTCGCTCAACTTCGGCTCGCTTTTGCTGAGGCCGTCCAATATCAAGATCGCTAAAACGGAAGTCAAAATTGCAGGCGAGGAGCAAAGCGAATATTTAATTATGCTGACAGCTGATGTGAAACGCCGATACTTTACTTATTTGCTACAGCAAAACTTGGTGAAAATACAAACGCAAGCTTATCAGGATATGCAAACGTCGCTGAAACAAACGAAGTATAAATTCCAGAAAGGCGAACTCAATTTTGAAGTTTACAACGCTGCGTTGCTAAGTGCTTCTGTTCGTACCGAACAAAAGTTGCAGGCAGAAGCCAATTATTTTATTGCCAAAAGTGAACTGGAAGCTATTGTCGGGGAAAAATTAGAAGAGATAAAATAATGGAGCTGACCAGGTTTTTACAATTTCTTTACAGGCACAGACTACTCCTGATTGCGGTACCGGTGATTGCTTTGCTGATGACGTTTTTTTTGACCAGGAATATGCCCGATCAGTATCTGTCTCAAACCGATATTGCTACCGGAATTAGTGATCCTTCCAAACAGGTTTTGGGCGATGCAGGTGCGGTGATCCAGGAATCGCAGGCCAACCAGCAGTTTTCCAACCTTTTAGGAATCATCCGTTTAGGTAAAGTGTTAGATCAGGTTTCCTACAACCTGATGATCCATGATTTGACCTGCCATCCTTTTCGGCCTAAAAGCAAACTGCTAAAACAACTGAATGTCAGTGCGCTAAAACATGCGCTTGAAGTTTACCGGTACAAATATCAGCATCGGGAAGCACTGGATCTGACCAATCCGGATGAAGCCGGACTTGAAAGCGTGCTTGTTGCCCAGCATTACGATGAAGAAAATATCAAAAAAAACCTGAACGTATATCGGGCCGACAACAGTGATTTTGTGCATGTGCAATTTGTTTCTGAGCAGCCGCAGCTTTCTGCTTTTGTGGTTAATACACTTTGCAACGCGTTTATCGATTACAAAAACTTAGATCAGCAGAAGAATAATCTTACCATCAACAATTTATTGCAGAAATTAGTGAAGCAGAAGCTGGATACCATGAATGCTAAGGTTGAAGCCTTGCGGGATTACAAGATCAAAAACCATATTCTGGACCTTAAAGATCAGTCCACTTCGCTTTATAAACAATTGAATGATTACCGCGACCGCAAAACCCAGGCAGAAAAAGATATTTTAGCCTCCGGCAGCGCCATTGCCAACATCGATAGCCGTTTCGACCCGAATGACAGAAGATATCTGGAAGCCAGTTCGACCAAAATAAACGGACAAATTACCCAAACCAGAGAACGTTTGGCTGCGATGAACAATAAATATATCCAAAGTAGTTTTGATGCCCGGTACAAAAAAAGCAGTGATTCGCTGCAAAATATTCTGGACGCGCAGATCGGTCAGTTGTCTGATAAATATGCTGTTAACCCTTTAGCCGGCAAAGAAAGCTTGGTGCAGGAAAAGGTTAAAATGGAGATCAGCCGTGATATGACGCGTTCCGGGTTGCGCAGCCTGGATAATCAGATTAGCCAGCTAAACAGCCAGTTGGAACGCATTGTCCCTTTTGATGCCGTCATCAAAGCTTACGAACGTGATATTGAAGTAGCCACCAAAGAATATGTAGATGTACAGAATAAATTTAACCAATCGTCTATAGAATCGGACCTAAAAAGTACGATAAAACAAGTACAAGTTGCCATGCCCGGCGTTTTGCAGCCTTCCAAAAAGCCATTACTAATTTTGCTGGGCGGCGTGCTGAGTGCTGTGTTTTGTGTGGTAGTGCTTTTCATCATGTTTTTTCTGGATCATACCATCCGTGTCCCTTCAGATTTGGCCAATGCCACCCAAATTCCGGTTTTAGGGCAATTGAACTTGATTACAACTACCAATATAAATTTTAGACAGATTGTAAACAGCCAGCAAGGCAGCCAGGAATTGCAGCAGTTTAAAAACCAGTTGCGTTCTATCCGTTACGAAATTGACAATGAACTGCAGAGCCATCAAACCGAAACCGATGATGGAGGAAAAGTGCTTGCCATCACAAGTTTAAATCCAGAAGAAGGTAAATCGCTGGTTATTAAAAGTTTAGCCTCGGCTTATGCGATGGTTAATAAACGGGTTTTGGTAGTGGACGGTAATTTTGATCATCCGACTTTAACCAGCGCAACAACTGATAAAGCTTATCTGGAAGATTTTTTGACGGGTGATGAAATGCTGATCCGGGCAGCGGAAAATAGTTTGATCAGCACTTTGGGTAATCGGGGCGGAGAGCAATCGCTGCTCGAAAAAAGCAGTGAAAAAACCATCCGCCAGAAAATTGCACAACTGAAAAAGAATTTTGACATCATCATTATCGAAACGCAACCTTTAAGCCTGATGAACAAAGCGAAAGAGTGGATACAATTTGCCGATAACGTGATTGCTGTTTTTGAAGCTAACCAAACCCTTAGCCAGGATAAAAAAAACAACATCAACTACTTGCGAAGTTTGGATTCAAAATTTATCGGGCTGATTATGAACAAAGCAATTATAAATAAACCGGAAGCCAAACAGGCTTAACTAAATCATTTTGTAATGTATAACTACGTGTTGTTTTTTCTTTGGCAGGCTGTGCAATTGATCATCGGGTACAACTTGGTTTTCCCGTTGCTGCTGTATTTTCTTTATCCCGCGGCCAGGAATAAATTTAAGCCAAATAAAATCTGGAACCAGGTTACCGAACTTGATTATGCAATCATTGTAACGGCATACAAGCAAACGCATAGTTTGCCGGAAGTGGTTGCTTCGCTGCTGAACCAGCGTTTTCAAAACTTTATTATTTACATTGTTGCCGATCAGTGCGATATTTCAAACCTGGATTTTAACCATCCGCAAGTGGTGGTTTTAAGGCCCGAAAAAGCACTTCAAAGCAATACCAAATCTCATTTTTATGCCATCAACCGCTTTGTCCGGCCGCACCCGCGGTTGACTATTATTGATAGTGATAATCTTGTCCACCCGGATTATCTGTCGGAAATGAACGTGGTTTTTAGCAAAGGTTATCAGGCTGTTCAGGGCTTGCGGGCAGCCAAAAACCTCAACACTACTTATGCCTGCCTGGATGCGGCAAGGGATATTTATTACCATTTTTATGATGGCAAACTGCTTTTTGCAGCCGGTTCTTCTGCTACTTTATCCGGTTCCGGGATGGCTTTTACCACAGAACTGTACCGGTTTTGCTTAGAAAACCTTGACATCAGCGGTGCCGGTTTTGACAAGGTTTTGCAGGCAGAGATTGTAAGCTACCGCCTGCAGATTGCCTATGCAAAAAAAGCTATTGTGTATGATGAAAAAACTATGCAGCCCGCACAACTGGTCGATCAGCGTTCGCGCTGGATCAGCAGTTGGTTTCAATATTCCGGCTTAGGTTTTAAGTTGATTTCCAAAGGGTTAAGAAATTTAAGCATCAACCAGGTTTTGTTCGGCACGGTGCTTTTGCGGCCGCCGTTATTTATTTTCCTGATCTTGTCTGCCCTGTTTGCAATTGCAAATTTGTGGATAAATCCTGCTTATGTTATGATCTGGCTGGCCGGTTTCGGAATTTTTATTTTGAGTTTTTTTATCGCCCTGCTGCATACCAAAACCAATTATCGCATTTACCGTGCTTTGTTTGGCATACCAAAATTTATGTTTTACCAGGTTTTGTCTTTGCTGAAAATGCGTAAAGCCAATGAGCGTGTTGCCACGGAGCATTACTATCCGTCTGAAATGGAAAATAGGATACAAAAGAAGTATGATCAGGCCGGAAACCTCAAATAAAAAAACACTTTCAGAAAACTCACAAAAGAGCCTGCCGGAAAAATTAGCCGTTCTGCTGGCTTTTGCAAGTGTGTTTGTATTTTTTTTAAAAATCTTGTTTTTTTAAGGTCCTGTTTAAATTAAATTAATAATGAGATTGTTTAAACTTTTTAATCAGGTTTATTTTAAAGCCAAGGAAACGGGTTGAAACCCATTTTTACAAAATTAGCCGAGCCTACGGCTCTTTGATGTTTGTAAGGTGTAGAGGCGTAGCCTCGGTACATTTTGTAGCAACGGGTTTAAACCCGTTGGTTTTAGCAAGCTAAAAAAAGCATTTAGTCCTTTCAGTAATAAGTTTAAACAACTTCAACATAAGAATTTACAATGCTTCTTTTATGCCTGTAAATTCGATGTTTAAATTTTATAGCGATACAAAAAAGTACAGTGAACCAATGATTTTTAAGGTGATAAAAGAAGCATCAGAAGTAGTTGAACAAAATCTAAACAAGCTCTATTGAAAGTATTCCCAGCTTCTTTTTACAACAACACTGCTGGCAAAAACCGTATGGCAGTTTTCGGCAAGCAGTCGGTCAGTCCGGGATTGCATTTAAACAAAATCACCATTACTGCATTGCTGCTTGCCGCTGTGGTTTTCCCAGTGCTAATTGCAAAAGCTGGCTTCATAGCCGGTATGTTACTCCTGTTGGTTATCGTTGGTTTACCCATCATTTACGGCGTGGTCGTTTACCCGGAGATGGGCATTTTAACCTTGTTGATTTCCGCTTATCTGGTCATGTGGGTGATCCGAATGGGCGTTAATTTTCCGTTGGGAACCTTGATGGACGCTTTGCAATTACTTCTTTTAGCAGGCTTTTTTATCAAACAAAAAAACCATCCCGACTGGAGTTTTATCAGATCGCCCATCAGCAAAATCATCCTCTTGTGGATCATATACAACCTGCTGCAAGTTTTAAATCCGGCCGCATCTTCCCGCCTGGCCTGGCTTTATACCATTCGGTCTGTCGCGGCGGTTACACTCACTTATTTCATATTCGTTTATCAAATCAAAACCATCAGTTTCGTGCGCTTGGCTTTAAAATTGTGGATCGGCTTAACTTTATTTGCCGCCATTTATGCTTTTAAACAAGAGCATTACGGCTTTTTTGCTTTCGAGCATGCACAACTCCATGATCCGCAGATGATCTCCTTGTTATTTATCAACGGCGTGTGGCGTAAGTTTTCCATATTTTCAGATCCCGTGTCTTTTTCCTACAACATGGTTATCAGCAGTTTGCTTTGTATATGCCTCATGACCGGCACTTTCAAAACCTGGAAAAAAGTAACCTTGCTTCTTTTAGCACTGTTTTTTTTGCTTAATATGTTGTACTCCGGCACGCGTGGTGCTTACGTGCTGGTTCCGGCGGCTTTGGTTTTGATCGCTGTTTTGAATTATAGCCGCAAAATGTTGATAACAAGCATGATCGGCAGCTTATTGATTGGGGCTATGATCCTGATGCCGACCGGCAATCAAACCATCGCAAGGTTCCAAAGTGCTTTTAAACCGTCCGATGACGCTTCCTACAACGTCCGCCAGATCAACCAAAAACGCATCCAGCCTTATATTTTGGCAAATCCTATCGGCGGTGGCCTGGGCGCAACCGGTGTTTGGGGCAAACGTTTCGCCCCGAATTCTTACCTGGCACACTTTCCGCCGGATAGCGGCTATGTAAGAGTTGCGGTAGAGTTGGGCTGGATCGGGCTTTTCCTGCTTTGTATGCTGATGTTCATCATCCTCAAAACGGGCATCAACAATTATTTTAAGATCAAAAATCCCGAACTGAAAGCTTATTGCATGGCGGCAACAACCATCGTTTTTGCCTTGAACATTGGTAATTTTCCACAGGAAGCATTGGTTCAGTTTCCAACAAATATTCTGTTTTATTTTTCAACAGCCCTGATCAGCATTACCTTGAAACTGGACCAGTCGCTTGTCAAACTTACTGCCGATGAAACAGGAATTAATCCGTAACCGCGATTTTATCATCGTTGGCCAGCAAGCCTGGGACGTGGAAATCGGCAGTAATTGCAAAAATATTGCGCTGGAATTGAGCAAACACAACCGCGTACTTTATGTCAACCCGCCTTTAGACCGCATCACAAAATTTCGGGACAGGAGTGAAGCGCGTGTCATCAAAAGGCTCAGCATGATCCGGGGCGAAGAAAACAACCTGGTCCGCATCAATCCAAACTTGTGGAACTTGTATCCAGATTGCATTTTAGAATCGATCAATTGGATCAAAAACCATTTTTTGTTTGATACCACCAACCGCTGGAACAATGTCCGGTATTCCAAGTCTATCCAAAAAGCAACTGCACTTTTACAATTTGAAAACTTTATCTTGTTTAATGATAATGATATTTTCAGATGCTTTTATCTGATAGATTTGCTCCGGCCAAAAACAAGTATTTATTATTCCAGGGATTTTATGCTTGGCGTAGATTACTGGAAATACCACGGCACAATATTGGAGCCGGAGATGATCCGAAAAAATAACTTGTGTCTATCCAACTCTACCTATTTAACTGATTATTGTAAAAAATATAATTCGCAATCTTACTTCATCGGTCAGGGTTGTGATTTGGAATTGTACAAAGCTATTTCGCAGAAAACATTGAAAAGTTTTGAGCCTGATGCGAAACCTAAAATTGGATATTCCGGCGTACTTTGGAGTTTGAGGTTGGATATAGAAATGTTATTGTTTGTGGCCAAAGTAAAACCGGAGTGGGACTTAATTTTGATCGGGCCGGAAGATAACAATTTTAAAAACAGCGGGTTGCATCAGCTTGAAAATGTATTTTTTTTAGGTTTAAAAGAAGTATCAGAACTACCGGAACTGATCCAAGCAATGGATGTTTGCATCAACCCACAACTAATTAATGAAACTACAATCGGCAATTATCCACGAAAAATAGATGAATATTTGGCTTTAGGGAAACCGGTTGTAGCAGTAGAAACACCGGCAATGGAAATGTTTAAAGAACACATTTATTTAACACAAGACAAGGAAACTTTCTTGCAAAAAATTATCCTGGCACTGGCAGAAGATAGCCCGCAAAAACAACAGGAACGGATTGCATTTGCTTTATCACATAGTTGGGAAAATTGCATCCAAAAACTTTATAATGCTATCAATAGTTTGGATTCCAAGTTTATCAATATTGAAAATTAGATTTTTGTTTTCTGGTTGATTCAAAGTTTTTTGGAATGCTTCTTTTATCACCCTAAAATTGCGTTCCGGATATACTAATTTTTACCTGGTAAAAGAAGTATCTAAAAAAATGGCAAAACTACTGAAAACAGAAAGGCATTTGCAATTCAAGTATGATCGCAAATGCCCTTGCATTAAAAAGTTTAAATCTTAAAAAATCCTATTTATCAAATACGTGCAGCCGCAAACTGATTTCAAAATCACCGCTGGTATAATTATTCAAGGCAGAAGTTTCTGTGGTGTAAAATGCAAGGATAGAAAAAGTATTCTTGTTCAGCCCAAAACCAAATGTGGCACTTTTGGTAGAATGGTACATGCCCTGGATAGATAATTGATTGTTGGCCAGCATCAAATTGGCACCGGCATCTACAATATTGGTATAGCCTTTTACGCCTCTGAAAACAACTTTGGGTTCTAATACAATGCTGTTGATGTCTTCCCCGAAATTAAATTTGTAAGTGGCTGCTGCAAAATACAGTGAGCGGTCAATTGTGTAATAATTATCCTGGTTGAACACGCTGCGCAGGTTGGGCAAAGCGGCTTGCACCGTCAGGTTGTTGCTGGTATAAGCGGCACCAAAATCGCCGTCTAAACTGCTTTGGCGTTCGTTGTAGCGGGCCACGGACAGATCGCTTTGATCGCCTAAAATCTGTTCGATCGGAACGCGCTGGGTCAGTATTCCGGCAGAAAGCCCAAAATTCAGTTGCTGATTGTTTTGGCCCAGCGGAATATGATACGCATAAGTAGCCACGGCGCGGGTTGATTTGAGCAGGCCGGACTGCTCGCTGTAAACATTTACGCCGAAAGCCGCGCGGCTGAGCAGATAATCCGCAGAAATGGCCTGCGTGTTGGGCGATCCGGGGATGCTGCTCCATTGTTTGCGGGCGGCAAGGTTTAGATTTAATCCTGGATTGATGCCCGCCATCGCCGGATTAAACAAATACTGGTTTTGAAAATATTGCGAAGCGAGCGGGTTGAGCTGTGCTTTTACCGTTGTATGAAGCAGAGCAAGTGCTAAAAACAGGGTGGCGGCAGTGCTTCTTTTATGGCATAAAATTTTAGTTCGATACATTTTAGTTTTTCTTTTTTTGCTGAAAATTAATTTCTGACGATGGTGATGAAACCCTTGAAAACCAGGTCTGCACCTACGCCAAAATCAACCACATAATAATAAGTTCCCTGTGCCAGCGGGCCGTTGTTATAAGTGCCGTCCCAATCATTGGTATAGCCTTGTTTGCTGTAAACTACATTGCCGGATTTGTCCATCACTTTAACAGAATTGTTCGGATACTGATCAATGTTTTTGATCACCCAGGTATCATTCCTGCCGTCGCCGTTTGGGGAAATGATGTTGTTGGCGTCCAAACGCTCACCGTAAGTATTTTGTCGATGAGGCATAATAGTGCCCGATAAAGCAATAATCTTGGTATCCGCACCCGCGCTGATGTTGGTAATGCTATCAGCATAATTGCCCATAGCTGTTGGTTTAAATTTTACATAAACGGTTTGGTTTGATGCCAGTTCTGTGGTATCGTATGTTAGCGTTGGGTAATAGATAAGGCTGTCTTTAGAAATAGAAAAAGGAGGATCAGCACTTACCGTAACCGCGCCGGCCAAATGACTGCCGCGTATGGTAAAAGTTTTGGCGGTAGAACTTTCGTAGATTTTTGGCACGGTGAAATCAAGGCTGGCTGCCGGCAGTGTCTGGCTGTAAGCAAGGTTACCGATTAAATTAGTTAAGGTAGCAGTCACAAAAGTTGCTATGGCAATGCTTCTTTTATGGCATAAAAATTTAGAATAGTACACGTTTTATTTTTTCTTTTTTAGTAGATTTTAATCTCTGATGATCGTAATATAACCTTTGAAAACGCCCAGTCCGGCTCCAAAGTCAATCACGTAATAATACGTTCCCTGCGTTAGCGCAGTGTTGTTGTAAGTTCCGTTCCAGTCGTTGCTGTAACCTTGTTTCTGATAAACGATGCGGCCGGCTTTATCAAAAACCTTTACCATATTGTTGGGGTAATAATCAATGTTTTTGATCACCCAGGTATCATTTTTACCGTCGCCGTTTGGGGTGATGACATTGTTGGCCACCAGCTGATAATCGTCTCGGACGTTCACCGTAATGGTTTGATCTGTGGTACATCCGGCAGCATTGGCCGCAGTAACTTTGTAAGTTGTCGTTGTTTTTGGGCGAACCACAAGAGTAGCCGTATTTTGTCCGCTGATCACGTCGGTAGCAGCAGTCCAAGTATAAGTTTGTCCGCCGGTAGCCGTCAAATTTACTACCGTTCCTTTAGAAACTTCCATGCTTTGGTTGCTGCTGATGGAAACATTGGGCAAGGCATTCACCTGAATACTAAAAGTTTGGGTAAAAGTATCATTTCCGCCATTTGAAGTGCCGCCATTGTCTTTAACCGTAACCGTGATGGTGGCCAAACCGCTGGTGTTGCTGCCGATATGATAATTGATCGTCCCGGTTCCATTAGTATTTTGGGTGATCGCAATGCCATCAATCAACGCCGTATTAGAGTTGGCAACCGAAAGGGTAGTGGTTTGTCCGCTTTCCGGCCCGGCCGTAATTCCGCTTAAAGCAATGCTTTGCAAGCTGTTGGAGTAGCAAAGCGTTTGGTTGGCAACCAAATTCAAAGTTGGTGCCACATTACCAAAAGCATAACGCGTCATCACCGGATAATGATCTGTTGTGGTATTGCCGTAATTGGCTACCAAACCGGCCACACTGTTCAGCACTTCGGCCGTGCCGTTGATGTAAAAAGTGTTCATCGCTTTGGATACGATCACATTATCGATCACACTGCTATAGCTCACGGTAGATTTTTTTCCGGCAATACTAAGCGGAAGCGTTAATGGTACGTAGTTGATCGGATCGTTAATAAAAGAACTATAAGAGGTAGTTGGCGGGGTAATCCCGGCCGTTACGGTTTGGTTCAGGTCATCATTAAAATCACCCAAAATCACAAAGTTTTTCCCCGGATAATTGGCATCTAAAACCGCTTTCAAATCATCGGCACCATTTTTTCTTCGTTGATAAGCGGTTAAAGTCGGGCTGGTATTGGCTTTGGCATGGATCAGCACAAACGTAATATGCTTAGCTACACCGTTTAAAGTTACATCTGCATCCAATAAATACGGGAACCTTCCGCTAGACCAATAGTTAAAATCCGGCAGGTTTTGCGCTTCGGTGCTCCTCAAAAGATCAGAAATTTTTACATTGGCAAACATTGCTGTTTTATACACGAAAGCTAGTTTTTGTGCACCGGCATAATCCGGATCGGCAGCGTTATCCGCATAAGAACCAAAATCAGAAATATACATACTGTAGCCCGGCATCGAACTGACTACACGCTGCAAACGGGCAATATCCACCACTTCCAGCAAACCAAAAATATCTGCTTTAACATTGCTTAAAACGGTTTTGATGTTGGCTTCCTGCAGGTTTTTGTCCGTTGGGCCAAGTCCGGCCTGCGTGCTACCAAACCATTCGATATTGTAATTGACTACTTCTAATGTGTTTTCGGGATTATAAGTATTGCCTGAAACCGGAATGGTGATATTGGCCACATTTTGCGAAGTCAGGCTGATGTTGCCGGTATAATTAACCAAAGCCTGCGTTGGGCTGAAGCGGATGGTAACTGGTTTGGTGGTGCCCGATGCTTCGTTTACCGTATAATTTATGGTGCTGCCAAAAGTGGTTCCGTCTTTGGATAAGGTGTAAGCCGGATTATCGGAAGCCAGCGTTACATTTCCCGTCAAATTGCTGAAAGAAGCATTGAAAATTTGGGTAGATGAAGTATTTTGCGCCTGAAAAGCAAAAGAAACACTGGTTGGGTTTACAAAGATTGCGGGCGGCGGCGGCACAGGCGAATTAAGCAGGTTGATGTCGTCCAGAGTCCAGCGCGCACCGTCTTCCGTAGTCGAATTGTAAACGAAAGCAACGTAAACACCAGCCCTTTTATAATTGGAAAGATCCACATTTTTTGTCTGCGTCCAGGTATCGCTGGCCTGGTTTGGGAACGGTGCATCAATATCCGTCCAGGTAGCCAGTGCCGGATTGCCCGAACCTGAATAATCGGTAGAAACCCTCAGCCTCAATGTAGAACCGTTAAAAGCAGTGCGGCTCCAAAAGGAAAACAAGGGATAATTAAAGCCCGTCATGTTCAAAGCAGGCGAGATCAGCCAGTCTTCATTGGTATTGTTGGTGCTGTTGGCATAGCCGTTTATCTGCACGCCATTGGGGTAAGCAGTTGCGCCGGTTGGTGCATTCGGGTCTCGGCCAAAAGTGGTACAAGCCCAAATTTGGGCGCCGGCAACGCTGTATTGTGTCCAGCCATCCGCAATTGCAGCTGTGCCGATGCAGTTATCAAAATTGTAAACTAAATTATTCGGATCAACTCCACTGCCTGTTAGTGTCAGCGTATTTACTGCCGAACCAACACTTGCATTGCTGATCGTTCCGCTGAAATTACCTGCGGCTGTAGGATTAAATTTCACATAAACCGTTTTGGCAGCGGCCAGTTCTGCTGTGGTATAAGTAGTTGTGGTTGTGTAAGTAACGTTGTCTTTTGACAGGGTAAAAGGAGCATTGGTAGCCAGCGTAGTGTTTCCGCTGAGGTTGCTTCCGGTCAAAATATAAGTTTTTGCTGCAGAAGAAGTATTGATGTTTTGTGCCGGAAAGCTGAGTGATGTTGGTGCAATCGTGAGTGTTGGCGTTCCAACCGGTGTATCGGTCCAGGTTAGGCTAAAATCATCAATGGCAGAAGTCGGGCGATTACCCGAACCCGTAGTTGCGTTTAAGTTTACAATCCTGATCCATACATTCTGGTTCTGATTATTTAGAGAACTGTTGAAATTTACGGTAACGGTATTGTTGGTAAAAGCACTTCCGCCGGTTGTTAATGTTCCGGTGGCGGTTGCTGGGGTAAATGCCGTTGGTGCTGTCCCAAAACCATAATCTACTGCCCAAGTTGCTACACGCGGAGAAGTGGCATCCAGGGATTGCAGCTTGAAACTCAGTTTAAAACCGGTCCGCATGTTGGTGTTGGCCAATTGCACCACAAATGCGCCGCCCGGATCGCCCAAAGTACCGGTTTGCCGCAGTCCTAAAGCACGGTTTGCTGCGCCGGATTGATCGGTAGTGGTGGCTGTGCTGGTCAACGCATCTGCCGAAGCAAGGTTTTTAAAAGCACCTGTAGTGTTGCTCCATGCTGTGGCTGCCGTTGTTAATGTTGCTGCTGTTCCGATCGCTGAATTTGTTGCACCAGTCCTCACTGTAAAACCAACGGGCAAACCTGTACCGATGGCATCAAAGTTTTGAATATACGAACCGGAAGTGCCCAGATTGATCTGAGCCAGGAGCGGTTTGCAGTAAAAAATCAGGGAAAACAGGAGAAGTATGTGTAGTTTTTTTTTCATAGAAGCATTTTAGCGGACATCATTTTTATTTTTCGCTAAAAATAGGATTGCTTTATGAAAGTTTTACTACGTGTGAGTTAAGAAATTGTATTTTTTTAGGTTAATTTCAAAAAATTATGAGCCTGTTTAAATTTTTCTCAGATATTTTGGCTGAAGCCATATCTAAGTTACTTATCATCCACGGCCTGAAGGCCGTGGCAATTTAGCCGCCTTGTTTTATGAACTTTTATCTGACAGCAACAAACGGGGCTATCCATAAAACTTCAATTGCCACGGCCTTCAGGCCGTGGATAAAGCTGACAAACTATAAGGCTTTAGCAAAAACGAATGTAAAATGCCAAGATTTATGGCATAAAAAAAGTAATACAAATTTTTATGGTAGAAGTTTAAACAGGCTCTATATAAATCCAGCTTTTGGTGATGCTTCTTTTATCGGTTAAAAAACTGAGTACTATGTTTTTTGTCATGCCGAAATTTTTTCGGCATCTCACCAAAAAGGCTACGATTTTGCAAGAGGCATCCTGAAACAAGTTCAGGATGACAGCCGGATGCTTCTTTTATCACCTAAAAATTCAATTCTGATTTTTGTAAAAACTGATGTATTTACTTTGGAAAAAATCAAAACCGCCAAAATCCTGACTCAAAATGGTCATTGCCGATTGTCCGTTTTTCAATTCATCGGCCAGATGTTTGATTAAGTTGAGGTTTGTTTTCACCAGAAAATAAATAATGCTGTAAGCAATTGTATATTGATCGCTGACTGTAGTTTTATCGCCGGCCCATCTTTTATTACTGGTGTTGAGATAGTTGGCCAAATTCAAAATCCCTTTTTGGTTCATCTCGCGGATACGCTCAATGCGGCTGGTAACAGGTGTATAATAGATCTGGTTTTTTTCTACAATCAGCGATCCGAAGTAAGTAGCCAGCCCTTCGTCAAACCATTGCGGCGGGTTTGCCATGTTTTGGTGCAGGATGGCGTGGCTGATTTCGTGTAGCAGCGCAGCATTAACATGATCCGTTTTCAGCACAAAAACATCGCCGGTTTTTGCCAGATAATAGCCGTCGCTGGAAACGTGCAAAGCATTGTCGCCATTTGGCGTTTGCCGGAAATCTTCTTTTCGCCCAAAAACATGAACGTTGATTTTTAAGCTGTCGTTTTTTTCGGTATCAAAAACAGCATTGTAAAAATCGGTTTCATAATGCGCAATTTTCTCGATAGTTGCTGCATCGTCTTTGTTCAAACTGCAATGGATTTTTTGTATGTTCAATGTTTGGGCCGCAGCTTTTGGCAGAGAAAGTAAAAAAATCAGCCCAAAAAGTAGTGCAAATACACATTTGCCGTAAGCACTATATTTTAAATAGAATGAAAAAGACTGCGTTTCGGGCATACTGTTTTTACCGGCATAAAATCTGTCTCGGCAAAAGTATCTACCTGATACCTTTTAAAAAAGCTATTGCAGGTTTAAATCAGGCACTAAAGCATGTTTCCTGATCTGATCCAGCAAAACCGGCCCTTGAAAAGGTTTCAGGATACAATCTTTAAACCCGATACTTTGCAGGTCTTCCAGCGTTTCCCTGTCCATCATTGTGGCCGTAAAAGCCATCACGGGCAGCTGCGGCCAATGCGTTTTTATTTGTTTGATAGCTGCGTAGCCATCCATCACCGGCATTTCTAAATCCATCAAAATAATATGGAACGACCCATTATTATTTTCCAGCGCAGCCAAAGCTTCCTCACCATTGTAAGCTTTTACACAATCTGCTTTCAGGTTATCCAGTATTTTTGTGGCAATAATCATGTTGATCTGGTTATCTTCTACCAGCAAAATTTTCAAGCCATCCAAATCAGCATTATTACGAAGCGGAATTTCTTCCGGGTTTGGCTGGCCAACCGGCAAATCAAAACCAATGGTGAAACTAAAAGTGCTGCCCACGCCTTTTTCGCTTTGCAATTCCATTGAACTATTCATCAGTTCCAAAATCTCCGTACAAATGGCCAAACCAAGCCCGGAGCCGGTAATTTTCCGGGTATTGGCATCAAAAACCTGCCCGAAGCTGTCAAACACACGTTTCTGATCTTCCGGGGCAATGCCTGTTCCGGTATCTTCTACGCTGAATTTTACTTGGGCTGTTTCATTGTTTTTACTGATCGTTTTTGCAGAAAGTTTGATGTATCCGCTTCTGGTAAATTTCCCGGCATTAGAAAGCAGGTTGTTCAATAACTGGATCAGCCGTACATCATCAACCAGCATCGTCCGGTTCAAATCAGAATCCACCTCCAATATCAATTTCAGCCCTTTTCCTTCAAAAAGATTGGTGAAAGGAAGGATCGAATTTACCAGCAACTGTTTCAGGTTGATTGCCACCGGGTGGATCTCCAGCTTGCCGGCTTCAATCTTGTTAAAATCCAAAATATCATTCACCTGAAACAGCATCTGATCCGAGCAGTATTTCAGGATATTAAAATATTCTTGCTGTTCGGGCAGACTGTCGGTTTTTTTAAGCAGGTTGATTGCGCCGATGATGCCATTTAGCGGTGTGCGCAGTTCGTGGCCCATGGTGGATAAAAACTGTGTCCGGCTGTCGATCGTCTGGTTTTTTTGGTCGATCAGGCTTTTCAGATATTTTCTTTCCAAGGAAATGTTGATGTAAGCAAAACCAATTGTGGACAGCAGGGAAGAAACGGCATTGATAAAAAAAACACGCGATCGGTTCAGTTCCGAAATCTGCTCCCAGGGATGGTGCAGAATGCCAACTAAAATACAGGCAAAAAAGCAAACTCCGCTGATGGAAAAATAAAGAACAACTTTGTTAAAATAGGTTTTTTGATTATCTACAATGACAGGAATGGCAACGATCAACGGAAAATAGTACAAATATTGGCCTGTTCCAAAACCTTCATTGGCTGCAAAAAATATCAAAGCCACGCTTGCAAAAGAAATCAGCGGAAGCTTTGTGTTTTTGATGATGTTTTTATTGTTTAAAAACAGGATAAAACCAATGCAGCAGCAAAAGGCAACTACCATCCAGGCAGTATGGTGCAGGCCCAGAAAATAATAGATCAAAAAGTTTAAGAACCCAATTGCAATTGAGATGATAGCCAACCGATCAGTCCGCTTATTAATTTCGCTAATACTGTGTAAAGGAAAGTCAGGGTTTTTACCTTTCATTTCGGTTTTATACGGCATCGTTTATCTAATTGTTTCTTTTTTAAAAACTGTTAATCAAGCCATTATAACAAATATTATTTTGGTTTTCAATAAAAATAATAACTTATGGCAACGATACAGATTTGTTTTCAATTTTCTCTAAAAAACAAGTGGATTTTATTGGCATAAAAACAGCATCCTAAAACCTTTATTGCAACGCTGAAACCAACTCGGCATGCAAGTTATTGCTTTATTAAAAATCAGATAGCATTGTCCGGTGCAATGCTATATTTTTAGTGGAAACAAAACCGAATTGCTGCAAGTTATTTCTCCAAAAACAATGAAACCATGGCAAAATATTCAAAAGAAAGTCAGGAACAGGTTAAAGAAGCTTTGCACGAAATGAAAGAAGGCAAGCTGAAAAGCGGCAAAAGCGAACAAAAAGTAACCAACCCGAAGCAGGCAATTGCCATCGGCCTGTCGGAAGCGCGTGAAAAAGGCGAAGAAGTACCCAAATCCAAAAAAGCCCCTGCGAAAAAAAAGTAGATTTTATGCCGATAAAAGAAGCATTTTGAACAATTTTGGCCGATGCAAAAAATAAAATGGGGAATCATTGGTTGCGGAGATGTAACCGAAAAAAAAAGCGGACCAGCATTCAGCAAAGTTCCAAATTCCGAACTAATTGCCGTGATGCGGCGTGATGCGGCAAAAGCAGCCGATTATGCGCGCCGCCACCATGTTCCCAAATGGTACAGCAATGCCAATGATTTGATCAACAACCCGGAAATAAACGCTATTTATATTGCCACGCCGCCTTTACAACATGAAGATTATGCCATCCGTGCAATGGCTGCGGGGAAGCCGGTTTATGTTGAAAAACCTATTTCCCTGGATGCGGCTTCAGCAAAAAGGATGCTGGCAGCGGCAGAAAAATACCGGCAGAAAGTTTCTGTGGCACATTACCGCAGGCAGCAGCCGGTTTTTTTAAAGGTGAAAGAACTGCTTGAAAATAAGGCAATTGGCGAGGTACGTTTTGTGGATCTGCAAATGCTGCAACCGCCCAAATCCAATTTAATTGCCGCTTCGGAGGAGAATTGGCGCGTTGATCCTGCTGTTTCCGGCGGCGGTTTGTTCCACGATCTGGCACCGCACCAGCTGGATTTAATGGTTTATTTTTTTGGTGTGGTAAAAACAGCATCCGGTTTTGGGTTGAATCAGGGCGGTTTTTATCCGGCGGATGATTTGGTAACCGGTCATCTATTATTTGAAAACAACGTCGTTTTTACGGGCCTATGGAGTTTTACCGTTCCAAAAAATGAGCAAAAAGATATTTGTACGATTGTTGGCTCGGAAGGAAAAATCAGTTTCCCGGTTTTTGGCATGGAAATCACAATCACTAAAAACGGCCAAGAAGAAAAATTAAGTTTTGAGCCTTTACAGCACGTGCAGCAGCCCATGATTACACAAGTGGTGCAGTATTTTTTGGGCGAAAGGGATAACCCGTGTTCCATTCAGGACGCAATTTATTCAATGGAAATTATGGACGCTTTTACCCAATCAGCATAAATTCAAATCTCAATAAAAAATGAATTTCTAAACAAAAACCCCTTCCAGAATTTCTGAAAGGGGTTTGTGCGGAGATACTGTTTTTATCGACCTAAAATCTACTTGTTATAAATATTGGAATTGACACGATAACCAGTTGTCAGGTTGCTGTACCAATCTGCAAAACTGTTGCCGCCGGAAGCTGCCCAATCTGTAAAATGCGGATAAGCATCTGTAATTTTGACGGTTTCTAATGGGTATTTGAAAGAAGTATCGTTAAAATTGATTGCCCAGGGCCAGTTTTCCCTGGAAGTATAATAGCTTCTGCCGCTGATTAAGGAAGCGTCATCACCGGCACCGAACAGTGTTGTGTTTGCTTTGTCTGTTGGTGCATAACCTGGTAAATGTATTTCATAACCTCTACGTAAATTGCTGATTAGGAACGGATTAAGCGCGGTGATGCTCAAACCGGAAACAGACACCGGCGATACAAACGTAACCAAAACTGATGCCGGCGTGCCCTGTACTTTATCCTTTGCATTCAGCACATTGATAAAAAAGGAGTAATCCGGGCTGTGCAGCAAAGCTTCGTGGTTATCAAACGGAATGATTACGGCTTTGGTTTGTCCGTCTTCTACACCGTTGCTGGCAAACTGGATGTAATTGCTGATGGTTTGCTGGCCGGTGACAGATTTGACGGTAGAAGCGGCAAAGGGCAATTGCACGCCAAAACCGTTTTTGTAGGAAGCACCCGAAGCCACAACATTATAATCGCCTTGCATAGTTACGGCCTGGGTTTGTGCATTAAAAACGAAAGTATAGCGGTAATTTACCACCAGATCGTTCATATCATAGTCCCCTTTATTTGGCCAGTTGTCTTCAAAAGCAATCTGGGCAAAACCATTTTGCGAAGGGAAATAATAAATGTAGGCACGGGTAGGATCATTAGGGAAAGCATCATACACATCCAGCACACCGTCGCCATCGGTATCGCCGTTTTTATCTATTTGCGCTACACCTGCATTAGAAACAGCAGAAATCGGGTTGGCACTTGCATAAAAAACAATGTCGTTAAAGTCGTTATCAGAAGTATAACCGCTTGGGTTTATGGCTGCTGATTCGCGGTTAAGATCTTCAAAACCAAATAAATACAGCTTGTGCACATCGTCATACAAAACAATAGAATGTTTTTGCAGTGCACTGGTGCTTTCCGGGTTCAGCCAGCTGTCGGAATAAAAATTTTGCGCAGTCAAACTTACGCCGCTGCCAGTCCAAGCATTTTGCAACAACACAAAAGCAATGGTTGTACCAGCGCTAAAAGTTCCTAATTTTACTTTATCGCCTGATTTTAAACCACCGCCGGAACCTACGCCGGAAGCATTCGGAAATACTAAAGTTACTTTGTCAACGCCATTATTATTTGTACCGCCGGAAGTGGCAGTTGGCGGGTTGTTGGTATTGTAAGTGTAATAGGCCAGCGAATTTTGATAGCCAGCACCTTCGGATACGTAGGTAATCCAAACATCGGCAGTAGCGGTAACGTTGATATCGGACACCGCCGAACTGGTTAAATATTCAGGATGTTTGCTGCCTACCGACTGCGATTCGGGCAAAGAAGCATTGATGTAAGTCAACAAGGAATTATCAATCACATCTGATGTGGTTTCCAGATAAGCCGGGCGGCCCAAAGCGGCAGGATAATCAGCAGTATTGACAACTGCACTTGCCGTATTGGTATAGGGCGAAGGATAAACATAATCGGTTGAATTTAAGCCCAAAACACCCATCACGCCGGTTTTGCCGGGCGTGTTATTAGTAGCATCCGGCACCACATCGCCACTATAACCACTTGTGCCACCGATAGTTGCCGTAATTGTGTTGTTGTTGATATTCACTTTCACATTGTGCATCAACCCGATGTAATTCGGGTCGATAATTAGCTGGCTAAAAGAAGCATCAACGTTTACGGTTGCTTTCAAATTTCCGCTGGCGTCGGTCACGCCTTTAAAAATGGCATTACCGGCAGTTGTGCTCGCGGTGGTATAAACGCTCACTACGGCACCGGAAACGGGCTGGTTATTATTGGTCAGCAGCTTCAGGTTCAGGCTCACATCTTTAGAAGTTTTGTAGCTGAAACCGTTTGGGGCGATCTTGGTGATATTGCTCTCGTTTAAACCGGTTGAATGGTCTTTTTTGCACGACGAAATCGTAGCAATACCCACAATTCCTAATAAATAAAAGATTTTTTTCATAAGCAGATAAAAGATTTTTCTGTCATCTTTTACGCTTTTTAGAGGCAAGGAGTTGGGTTAATTAACTTTCGGCACGCACAGCCGAACATTAACTAAAGCGGAAATCGGTTGGTTTAATGTTTCTTTTACCTCGTTTTTTGTCTGATAAAAGAAGTAAACCTGAAACCAATTTTAGGTCGATAAAAACAGCATGACAACTTCCTTAAACATTTTTCTTAAAAACTGTTTTAAATAAGAACATTCAAATTCAAGATGAAAAAAATTACTTTATGCCTGCTCTTTGTTGTTTTTGGGTTGAAACTATCCGCTCAAAATAAAGATGCCATTGTGGGCAACTGGCTCACGCCGAAACATGATGCACGGATAGAAATCTATAAAAAAGGAGACGCTTACTTTGGAAAGATAGCTTGGTTTGCAATACAAACCGACGCCAGCGGAAAACCAAAATTGGATACAAAAAATCCAAATGTAGATTTAAGAAACAGGCCTATATTAAATTTGGAGTTTCTGAAAAACTTTGTTTACAAAGGCAACAACAGCTGGGAAAACGGAGAAATTTACGATGCACAATCCGGCAAAACTTATAGCAGTAAAATATCTTTGTCAGGAAACAATAAGCTGAATTTGCGTGGTTTTGTAGGGATTTCACTTTTTGGCCGCACCGAAACCTGGACGCGCGAAAAGTAGTTTACTTGTAGAATAATCAACCCAAACTTTCAGTATATTTTTTAAATTTGTTGAGAATGCTTTGCCAGACTTTTTGCTATCCTTAAAGAAAATTTTCCGCCAACTTGCAAGTTATTTTCTGCTTTCGGACTGCACCAATCTTCGGATGTAAAGTTCCAATTTATATTGTGTTGCGGTTGGGTAAAAGTTTGCCAAAGCCTGGTAACCGGTGCATCAATTAAAGTTTCTATAGAAATCAAAGCTTTGTTGGTGTTTTCCTTAACCCTATAAAAATTTTAAAAATTGTATTGTTTTGGTAGTCGAAGTTTTTACTTTGATCCGGTAATTTTTTCCCATTTCACGTAATCTTTTTGCTTTTTGTTGTTGTTGATTGGCCCTTCCATCCATTTAAAATCATCATGCAATTTCAATTTATAATAAACATAAAACTTGCCCAAAGGATAAAGTTTATTTTGCTTTCTAAAACTTAGTTCTTGACCATCAAACAGCAACTGATCAATCTTGTACTTTTTTTTGTAGGAAGAAGTAATGCTTAAATTTCCGTTATCCGAAAGTTGGATTTGATAAACATCATTAGCATTGACATTGGTTTGTACACCGATTCCCCAATGCTCTTTCCATTGTCCAACTAAATGGTGTTTTGGATCGGTTTGTGCGCCCGTATTTTGATTGGAACGAGTTGCCCCAGCTTGAGAAATGGTGTCTGTTTTAATAATGGTAATGGTATCTGTAATCGTTTTAGTTTTGCGCTTATCGTTGGTACAGGAAAACACGGACAGGACAGCCAGTAAAAAATATTTTTTTTTCATTTGTATGGGCTTTTTCCGGTAAAGATAATTGATAAAGCATCAACGCAAAACTAATTCGTTGATGCTTCTTTTATCGGCATAAAATCAGGCTGGCTGCACCGGGCTTCCTGTCCAGTCCGTTCCGGGAGCTAATCTTTCGCCTTTCATCACCAACGATAAGGCTTCCACTTTGCAATCCGTGCCGATTTCTGTATCGTACAAAATGATTGTGCCGGCACCTACCGAACTGCGGGCACCAACTTTTACTGTTCCAACTTTCATCACCCGATCTTCAAACAAATGCGTTTGCGGGCCGCAATCTTCGTTCAAAGCCACATCGTCTCCCAAAGAAACCATATCAAACTCGGTGATGTCTGTCGTATTCATCCAAACCCGGTTACAAACTTTTACACCTAAAATCCGCATGGCAATGGGCAGCCAGGGCGTACCGCGCAAATAATCCAGCAAAAACGGGATGGACAAAGCTTCATAAGTAGTGGTGATGGCTTCGCTGCGCCAAACGCTCCAGGTCCACATGGGGTGCTGGCTGGCTTTAAATTTCCAAACCAAAACATATTTCAAAATTACGGTGGTAAAAAAAGCAGGCAATCCCATAAAACCCAAGTAATACAGCGGGAAATACAGTACGATTTTGTACCAGGGATATTCCGTTACCAAATCGTGGGCATAAGCGATGAAAAAGATAGAGAAAATAATGATCGCGGTTTCCGGCAAAATGATGCGGAGAAACTCTACAAAAGCACGGGCAATAAAACGCAAGGTTGATGGATTAGCTGTCAGCTCCGCAGAAAAAGGATTGCTTTCCTGACGGCGCGGCAAGGCAATAGCTGGAGAACCAAACCAGTCTTTTGCCTGATTTTGAGCGAGTTCCTGTGGATCTGGCGGGATCGACAAAACGCCGATCAGCATATTGCCCGGCAAATGATAACCCTGCGGGATGAGCGCGCTGTTGCCTATAAAACTGTTGTTATCAATCTCGGTATAATCTAAAATCAACTGCTGGCCGCGCACATCGGATTCGCCCAAAGTAACGGCATCGGCCACAAAAGCACCGCTGCCAATTTTGAGCAAAGGATGTGTAACACTGCTTGCCGTAGAGATTTCGGTGTTTTTGCCGATTTTAGCTCCCAACGCACGGAAGAATGCTGAAACATAAACCGTGGCGTAAATGGGATGTAAAACGATTAAACTGATGGACATTAACTGATCGGCAAACCATTTTCGGAAATAAAACAAACTGTAAATAGGATAGGTGCCGGGCTTGATATTGCGTTGCAGCAAGCGTGAAAGCAAAACAGTTTCTAACGCAAAAAGCACAATATAAACCACTGACAGCGAAGGCACAAGCACCATGTAGGTAAAATCGTAGTCCTCAGCAGCATTATCCAGTTTGTTGATCGCAATTATAGTGGGTAAAAGAGGTAACAGGATAACGAATGGAAAAATGATCAGCGACAAGGAAAACAGCAGTTTGTATTTGTTTCGGGTAGAATCAGAAACGTACAAAGGCTGCGGCAGATCTTTTATATTTTTCGTTTCTTTTAATTGCGCCGGGCTACCGCGCCAAACCTCGCCACTTTTAACGGTTTTGTTTTCTTGCAGATAACTCAAATCCTGCAATTCTGTCCAGGCTTCCATCACCACGCCACCGGAAATGATGGAGCCGGTTCCGATGTAGGCATGATCGCCCAAAATAATAGAACGGATTTTTAGCAAACCATCTTCCACCACTGCATTGTTGAGGTTTACACCGGAACTGATGCTGACATCGCTGCCTATCGTGATTAAATCCTCGGCACCCACAATAAAATTACTGAGTTGTGCATCAGGTGCAACTTTCATCCCCAGCAATTTTAAATAAACCGGGTATAAAGGTGTTCCGTTTAAAAACTGAACGGTTAAAAGTCGTTGTACCGTTTTGGCAAACCACCATCTGAAATAATAGCTTCCCCACAGCGGATAATCGCCTTCTTTAATTTTGCCGATAACGAGCCATTTGGTGCCGATGGAAACGAAAGAAAACAGAAACGGAACCAGGGCAAACATCACCAATGCTGTCAGGATGGCATAACTTAGATGGCCGGTATCCTGCTCCACATAATAATAGCCGAGGTAAGGCACAAAGATTTGTACCGCAAAAACAGTATAGATGAAAGCGAGCGCAATGGTTTGGGCCAGCCAGCAGGCATAATATCTGGAAAGTTTGATTTTGTGAAATTTGCGCTCCGGCTTTTTGTCAACCGGCGTTTGCTGCTCCCACACTTCGGCCAGTTTTTGGAGCGGGCGGTGCAGATAAATATCGCGCAGAGAAGCTTTTGGCACGCCGCCTTCCCGCCGCAACCGCGAAACCAGGCCGGCAGCCAGCAGGGAATGTCCGCCCAGATCATCAAAAAAATCCATCGACAGATCAATGGTTTTATTGGGGAAGGTTTTGCGCAACATGTTTAGCAAGCGGTCGGCCAGTGGCGCATTCAAATCCAAAGTTTCTTCGGCGGCGGTATTGGTGTTTTGCAGCAGTGCTTCCGGCGTAGGCAAAGCTTTGCGGTTTACTTTTCCGCTGGGCATCCGCGGCATTTCCGGCAACTGCACAATTGTGGCCGGCACCATATAAGACGGCAAAACCTTGGCCAGTTCCAAGCGGAGCAGGTTTTCTTCCAGTTTGATTCCACCATTGGTTACGATGTATCCAACCAGCTGCTCCTGCTCGGCACTGTCTTTTTTTACGGCTACGGCAGCTGCGGATATATCCTGTAGGTTGCTAAGTTTGGTTTCGATTTCGCCCAGCTCGATGCGGTAACCACGCAGCTTGATCTGATCGTCAAATCGCCCCAAAAACTCAACACTGCCGTCTTCTTTAATCAGGGCAGCATCGCCGGTACGGTAAATGCGGTCGCCGGGTAATTCTTTCAGCGATGCTGTTTTTAGCACGAACTTTTCCTGCGTGAGCTGTGGCAACTTCATATAACCCTGCGCCACACCGGGGCCAGAAATCACCAGTTCACCGCGCTCTCCCCAGGGCAGCGGATTGAGTTTTTCATCCACAACAGCCAAATTATAGTTCGGTAGCGGATCGCCAATCGTGATCGCATCGCCCGGTTTTAAGGCGGCAAAAGTAGCACTCACCGTTGTTTCTGTTGGGCCGTAACTGTTGTAAAAAATACGGTTTTTGGTACTCCATCGGTTCAAAACCTGCGTGGTGCAAGCTTCTCCGCCGGCATTTACCAGCCTTAAGCTTGGGACTTCATCATCAATCACGGCCAGCAAACTTGGTACGGCGTGCAAAATGGTAATCTTTTCCCGGTTCAGCACATCGCCCAATTCGTCAATGGCTTTGGAGGTGGTAGTATCGGCCACCCAAATCGTGGCACCGGCAAAATAACTTACCCAAGTTTCCTCGCACCACATATCAAAAGAAACCGAAAAACCCTGATATACACGGTCTGTTTCGCGGATATTCAGCACGCTTTGCTCTGATCGCACCAAATGACAGATTTGCCGGTGGCCAATAGGGATGCCTTTTGGCTTGCCGGTACTGCCTGAAGTGTATAAAACGTAAGCCAGATTATCCGGTTCCGGGCCTTCGGGAAGCAGGATTTTTTCATCTGCGGAAGGTTGCGGCCGAACGGAAAGCATCGGAAAATTCAGGTTCAGCAAATCTTCGCTGATGTAGGCCGATGCTTCCACTTCCGTAAAAATTGTTTCCACGCGCTCGGCCGGGATTTCGCGATCAACCGGAATATAAGCGGCACCTGCTTTTACAATACCCAAAATGGCGGCGTGCAGTTCCAGTCCGCGCTTGTACCAAATGCCAACTTTATCGCCTCTTTTAATACCGTTGGAAGCCAAGTTTGCTGCTATGGCATCGCTCCAGCGGTCTAATTGCTGATAGCTAAGCGTCAAATCACCAAAAATCAATGCTGTTTTTACAGGGTATTTTTGAGCAGATTGCCGGAACAGGTCAGCCAAAGTTTCGTTGCGGATAAAGTCAGGACGGTCAGGGCCTTTTAAAATACTGACCTGGTTGATAAAAGTGGTTGACATAGATTACTGAGACGGGTAAATCAGATGAAGGTTTGTAAATTTTATCAGAATTAATACGTTAATATTTTCAACAATTGGAATATAATTTGGTTGTAAGGCTGTGCTGTTTTTATCACCTAAAAATAGTATTTTCTATAAAACTGACTTTTATTTTCAAATGCAGGCAGATTATATTCAGGTTAAAAAGAGCAATCAAAATTACAATACTTTATTCGATCAGGCAGCTATTCCGTCCCGGGATTTAAAAGTTTCAGTTATCGTTCCGGCACGCGATGAAGCCAGGAATATCCGCAAAACACTGGATGCGCTGCGGCTGCAAACGGATGATAACGGAACACATATCAACCCGAAACTATATGAGGTTTTGCTTTTGGTGAACAATTGCAGCGACCATACTTTTGAGATCGGGCAAAATTATCAACAGAAATATCCTGATTTCCAGCTCCATATAGCAAAAGTGGAACTTCCGCCTAAAAAGGCAAATATAGGTTTTGTCCGCAGGCTTTTAATGGATGAAGCCCATCGCCGCCTAACCACCAACCTCCAGGATGAAGGCATCATCGCTTCTACAGATGGTGATACACAGGTAGATAGCTGCTGGATTTTTTATATTATGAAAGAAATTGCCAATGGCTGTAGTGCTGTTGGCGGCCGGATCCTGACCCGCAGCAACCGCAATTTGTCCCGCATTTATCATCTGCGTGATGTGGCTTACCGAAGTTTGCTGGCTCAGGCAGAGGCATTGCTCGATCCGGAAGACCATGATCCCTGGCCCCGGCATTTTCAGTATTTTGGGGCGAGCATGGCTGTTACTTGCACTACCTACCAAATGGTTGGCCGGTTGCCGCAAGTGCCTCATTTAGAGGACAATGCCTTCCATCGGGCATTGCAGCAAATGGATATTCGCATCCGCAAAACGCCTGCTGTAAAAGCTTATACTTCCACCCGGCTTACGGGCCGGGTAGCAGTCGGATTTTCGGAACAACTGAAAAAATGGTCGGGTTACATCAAAAACGGCCATACACAGGAAGTGGAACCGGTAGCTGCCTGGCTAACGAAATTTAGATGTAAACGAATGCTGCGCGAATGCCGGGACCAGTATTTGCAGCATGGTTTTTATAGCCAACAACTGCTGGAAACAGTGGCGCAGGATTTATTGCTTAACCCCAAATGGCTGCATAAAGCGTTGATCGGCAACGCGTATTTTGGTTTGCTTTGGGAAAATGTACGGCAGAAATTTGGTAGTGGAAAATGGGGCAAAAAGTGGGAGTTGGTTGATATTAATCAGGCCATCAATGAATTAAGAAGTTTTGTAAATAGTTATTCTGATACGCTTCCGCAAAAAGCTTGAAATTGTGGCCAGCTATTTGGAAATACAATTCAAACTTTGTTCAATGTATTTACATGCTTCTTTTATCACCTAAAAACTGATAAGCCTTATGAATTTGGTTGTTTGATCAGATGCGGAAATGAATTTTACCCTTGTAAAAGAAGCATTGTACATTTCTTGTTTGCTATTTTGGCTAAAGCCATATCTAAATTGTTTATAATCCACGGCCTGAAGGCCATGGCAACTTTTAGACATACAATTGCTTACAGCATCATTTATTTTTTGGTTCCTGTTGTACATTTTCTGTACATGCAACTGCTAACAGATCAATCGGATAAGACGTAATTACTGAACTACAATTGCCATGGCCTTTAGGCCGTGGACAAGGACAGCAAACAACCAGGCTTTAGCCGAAACTAGAACACACTAAATTTTAGGCGATAAAAGAAGCATTGTATTTTCACCCCAGAAAATAGAATTAAGATTGAGGCGGTTTTTGAATATCATTTCGGATCACCCGGTAATGCGGCGACAAAATTTCCAGCCCGGCCTTGTTAAAAATATCCTGTATGTTTTCGTGCAACCTCGAATAAATCAAGTCTTGCTGGCCGGCTTCTTTTGTATAAGCGTTGATCTGATAACTCACATAATAATCACTCAACCCGGTTTGCAAAACATAGGGAGAAGGCATTGGCTGGATAAATTCGGTGGCCAGCGCGGCATCAATCAGCAGCTGATGCACCTGCCGCCAGGGCACATCATATCCTATCGTTATTGTTGTGTTCAATACCAGTCCGTCCTGCGCACTTTCGCTACTGTAATTGATGGTATGGCTGCTCAAAACGGCAGAATTCGGGATCGAAATAATTTCATTTTTGATGGTTTTGATCCGAATCACCAGCAAGGTTTCTTCAATAATGTCTCCAATTACATCATTGATCCGCACCCGGTCGCCAATTTTGAAAGAGCGCATATAAGTCAGTACCAGCCCGGAAACCAAATTTCCCAGCGGTCCAGCCGAACCGAAAGTAAACAGCACACCCAGAAAAACGGAAACGCCTTTAAAGGCAAGTGAATCTGAGCCGGGCAGATACGGAAAAATCACAATCACCATAAAAGCCAGTACCAAAACACGGATGATCTGGTAAGTAGGTGCTGCCCAATCCGGATAAAAACCATTGATGTTGAGCTCGCCTTTTTCAATCTCTTCTTTCAGGTATTTTATTCCTTTCAAAAAATATCGGAACACTGTTATAATCACGATAATGGTAAACAGATTGGGCAGATAATGCCAAAAAGCCAGCACGATCTTTTTTGCAGGGTTCAAAAAATAGCCAAGCAGCGTATTGGCAATTCCTTTCGTCCAGGGAAAAATACCAAACAAAATAGGCAAAGCCAGATACACTAACAAACTGATTAACAACCACCTAAAAACATTGACTAAAAACAGCAGTACATCAATCTGCATGTCGGCGTTAAACAATTCGTAGTTTTTTACCAATATGCCTTTAATTCTTTTGCCGCGTTGCTGCTTAATCAGCACTCTTATTTTTTTGTAAAACCGGTTGACTACGTAGATGAAAAATGTGAGCAACAAAATAACCAGGACTGCCAGTGCCGCTTCTTCCAGCAGCGTTATCCAGCTGGTTGCCGCTTCGTTACTGATGATGGCGGCTGTAATCCGGTTGCGGTAGGTAAGGGCGAGTTGTTGTTTGGAAGTTTTCATCCACAAGGCATCCATTGTATCTGCCGCAAAAATAACCGCACCGTTGTACAAAATCTGCGGTGTAATAGTTTTTAGGTCTAATTTGAGCGAATCTTTTTCAAAAGAAGTTTTAGCTATTTTTTTGATTTTATCAACCAAAGTTTTAGCGCGTTCCTGCGGAGAAAACCCGCCCGACGGACTATAAATTGTAAATAATACCTTGTCGAAAGGTATTACCGGGTAGCCGCTGTTCGTCCGTTTTAAAGAATCTACTAGGTGCAGCTGATGTTTGTTTCGTGCAGAATCTGCCCGCCTGATTATTTGCAGTAAGCGGACCAGCGGGTATATTTTTGCACTATCTTTAGGCGTGATTTCCTGCAACTGCTGTAAAGTAGCTTTTTTGATCGAATCATTTTGACGTGAGTACAGGGATTCTTCCAGCAAAACCGATTGCCTGATCAGCCGTGTGTTTTTTAACGAATCCTGGCGTTTTGCATCTGTTTGATTTTGAGCAGATAAAAGCTTACCGCATAAAAAGCAAATCAATAAAAGGGAGTATCTTTTATACATCAATGGTTTTGGTTGAAATAGTCTCAGCCAGTAAGTTTAAATTTTTTCAAAAAGATCTAGCCTGAATTTTTCTTTCCGTTGATTAAACAAATGTTTCAGATGCTGTTTTTGCAGGCATAAATTCATAAAATAGTTATGCACTTCATCGCCTGTTTGCGGATAATCCGGCACAACAGGCGTCCAGTGTACCAGCAGCAACTGGCCGCCGGGTTGCAAATGGCTAATCATCAAATGGGCAAGTTTCTCCAAATCGGCTTTACTTAAATAATAACCTACTTCAGAAAGTAAAATCAGATCGAAGTCAGTTTCCGGGAATTCCTGCGGAACAAACATTTTTTGAACTTTCGCCTGCGGAAAACCCTTCAACCGTTCGGCAGCTTTGGCCAAAGCCAGATCAGCAACATCTACAGCCAATAATTCCTTGCTTCGTGATGCCAGCTTTTGACTCAACACACCAATCGAGCAACCGATTTCAAAAACCTGATTATACACCGGACGTGTTAAAGCAGCCACCGTTGCTTCATACTTCTGGTGTTCATACGGGCTGTTTTCAAAATCCCATGGGTCATCGTTGCGGTTGTACACATCATCAAAATAAGCTGAGGAAAGGGACGGTTTTTCTGGCATGGCAAAAAATTATTTATGTTCGATAAAAAGTTCATCCGAATGATCAAAATGTGCCAAAATTTCGGGAGATAAAATAAACCCTTCCGGGTCATCATCAATCAAACTGCTCACTTGAGAAATGTGTGCGGCAATAGCTTGTTTTTTCAAATCGAATACTGTTTTTATATCGCTAAAATAGAAGTTATGTAGTTGATTGACAATGAGATCATCATTTTTACCTAATTCCCAAATCCAGATCAAATACTGCAATATCCGTGGTGTTTTTTTCAATCTTAAAGCTGCCGAATTTACGATTTGCCATGCTGCACGATGATCTGGATGCGGATCTTTTTTCCAGGTAACCAGGATGGTGTCTGGTTGTAATGGTTGCAGTATTTGTAGTATTTGTTGCACGGCCGGCTCAAAATTCGGTTCGCCGGGGTTTGGTACGGATCTGTCTTTTAACCGCATAAAAGAAGCATCATCCGCAGCAACATTCAAAATTTTCAGCGCCTTTAACGCTTCCGATTCCCGAAGCTGCCTCAATTTTTCTGCCGGATATTTTTTTGAATTCGGGTGCGATAAAGTTCCATCACTCACAAAAATAACATGCACCGGCAATCCGGCTTTACGAAGCAGTGCAATCGTGCCGCCGCAACCCAGCGATTCATCATCCGGGTGCGGCGCAACCACTACCGTTGTGCCAAATTTCGCCAGGTTTTCAGTAGAAATTTCTATGGCCTGCTGCTTCAAATCCACACGTTCAGCTCCAGATACCATCGGTTTTTTCCTGATTTAAAACATAAGCACCAATACCGGTGATGGTGGCATCCGGTGCCGGCTGGCGCAGATAAAACGTGAGGTCGCGGTGAATCCGCTCCAAATTGTTTGGCCGCATCAACCCGCGCGCGCCCACGCATTGCTCAGACAGGTGCATCACGCGCGTACAGATTTCGGCAATTACCGTTCTCATCATTCCGGCATAAGCTATTATTTTTTCTGTTGAGGTAGGGTCTTTTATCCACAAGTCTGTATTGTTTCCGGCCTGGGTCAGCCACAAATTTCCACTTTCAATCAAGTAAGCCATTTCTGCCATTCTTGCCCGCTGGAAAGGATCATCCGTTCGGCCCAGCATCCGCAGAAAATTTTGCGTTTCGCTAAAAATTGCTTCGGCACCACCCAACTGTACGGCAGCGAAACGGATGACACCACTGCTAAAATGTGGTTGTTGGAAATATTCGTTCGGGTTGCCCAGCAAGTCTTTTTCTTGAATTTCCACACCTGTAAAATCCATTTTAAAACTGGCTGAGGCGCGCATTCCCAGCGGTTTCCAAAAACTGGCATCCGCGGCAATCGGCTTTACTTTTTCCGTGGGGATGACGCACATTTGCCAGCCGCTTTTATCTGCAGAGATCATATCGCCGGTAATGAGGGGCCGGTTGATCCAGCCGGAACCGGAACAGAAAGTTTTGCAACCTTCCAGCCGGTAAAAACCATCGCCCAGATCATGGATTTTTATACCGTCATCAGCCTGCGTATTCCAAACACCAAAAAGTTTTTTTTCTTGCTGAACTTCGGTAAACCAATGCTTTTTCTGTGCTTCATCTCCATATAAACTAATGATCTGTAAAGCATTAACATGACCTTCATAAATGCGGCCAACAGATAAATTGGCACTGCCAACTTTTTTGAGTAACTGTAATAGGGATGCTGTTTTTAGCAGGTTATTTTTCGGGTTGTTACTGGTTACGTCTAGCAAACCAGCTTCTGCCATCCACTTAAATTCTTGTTTCGGAAATGCCCCTTCCACATCAATCAAGGCTGCATTTTTTGTAATTTTTTTGTAGAGTTGATTTGTCAAAATAAAGAAGATTTTTATGCTGATTTAGCTGCTGAATATACACAATTTGAAGCTGATTTGTTTGTAACAGCTCATTTTAAAGAGAAGCTTTTCGGGCAGCTGGCGGCAAAGGCTTGTTCATCTGCCAAAAAAAGAAAAAACCACCAATTATATACAACAAAACATCCGTCCAGTCGCCGGTAAAAATCTCCGGGTGATACTTCGGCAGCAGCCACTCAAAAACCACAGAAAGGTACAGCACGATGAAAACAATGTGGCCGCGTTTTAAAATGTACATGCTTCTTTTATAGATGAAAATTCGCTGAAACCACAAACCAAGATTGGCGATCACGGGCACGGCCAAAAAATCTGCCAGGTGGCCGTTTAAATACAAAATTGGATGATGCGTGATCCGGGCTACGTAAAGCACCGCCCAGCAAGCACAAAAAACAATAAACCAGGGATTGAGTAAAGTTTTCATATTAGGCTGATACAATGCCAATTATCCATAATATTGTGCTGATAAAAATGACAAACCCAATCTGGAAATAGAAAAACACCTGGCGGATGGGCAACAAAAAACCCTTCATTTTTACGACAAACGGGCTGTCTTCCGGTCGGATAAACAAAAAATCTTCTTCTTTTTTAACTTCTTTTTTGATTTTGGTTTCTACGGATTTGGTAAAATCCTCTACCTGCAAAAACCCATTGCAGTACAAACAGCGGTCGTCAATGCGGCCTCTCCATAAAGTCCACTCGTGGCAATGCGGACATTTTATTTCCTGTTTGATACTCAATTTTTGTTGTGTTAAATTATCCTTATTTTGCAGCAGTATGGAGATCAAAAATAACAAAAAGACAGTTAGGGCGTGGGCAATGTTTGATTGGGCAAATTCTGCTTACAACTTAGTCATCACGTCCACCATTTTCCCGGCCTATTATACAGCTATTACCACAACGAAAGAACACGGCGATAAAGTTTTGTTTTTCGGAAAAAGCTTCGTCAATACGGCACTTTCCAATTATGCGCTGGCCGCTGCTTATTTGGTGATCGCGGTTTTAACGCCTTTCTTAACTTCTATTGCTGACTATCGGGGGAACAAAAAAATATACATGCAATTTTTTACATGGATTGGCGCTTTGGCCTGCTGCGGCTTGTATTTTTTTAAGTTAGATACACTCGAACTCGGTATCATTTGCTTTGCCATTGCTGCCATTGGTTATTGCGGCGGAGCTGTTTTTTACAATTCTTACCTGCCGGAAATCGCAACTTTGGATCAGCAGGACAGCGTAAGCGCAAAAGGTTTTACTTATGGCTACATCGGCAGCGTGCTTTTGCAGATCATTTGTTTCGTATTCGTTTTATCGCCCAAAACTTTTGGCATCACCGATGGCACTTTTCCGGCACGGTTAAGCTTTTTGCTGGTTGGTTTGTGGTGGATTGGTTTTGCCCAGATTCCGTTCAAAATCCTGCCTAAAGGAAGCCCGAACTTTGATAAATTAAAGCAGCAAAAAGTACACAACGGCTTCCAGGAGTTGAAAAACGTTTGGCAAAAAGTAAAAAATATGCCGCTGCTGAAGCGTTTTTTACCTGCATTTTTCTTTTATTCCATGGGCGTGCAAACCATTATGCTGGTGGCGGCCAACTTTGGCGAAAAGGAATTGCATTTGGGCACGGCATCTTTAATTTCCATCATCCTGATTATCCAGTTGGTTGCCATTGGTGGTGCAATATTGATGTCAAAACTATCCGAAAAATATGGTAATGTTTTGGTGCTGATTGCCGTAGTTTTTCTGTGGATTGCGGTTTGTGTTTTTGCTTATTTTATCACCACGGCCACTCAATTTTATGGTTTGGCGGTGATTGTAGGTTTGGTGATGGGCGGCATCCAGTCGCTTTCCCGGTCCACATATTCCAAGTTTCTGCCGGAAAACATTCCGGATACGGCCTCATTTTTTGCTTTTTATGATGTAACCGAAAAAGTAGCCATCGTGGCCGGTTTGTTCGGTTTTGGTTTTATTGAAGAATTGACCGGCAACATGCGCAATTCTATTCTGTTCCTCACCATTTTATTTATTGTTGGGGTGATTTTATTGTTTTCTTTACGGCTGGGCGAAAAAAATATCAGCCAAAATCCTGAATTTTACAGCCTTGAAAATCCGGCGAATTAAATGAAAGTTGAACTATTTATACCTTGTTTTATTGATCAGCTTTATCCGGATACTGCTTTTAGCACCATAAAATTGTTGAAGAAAGTAGGTTGCGAAGTGAAGTATAACCCAACCCAAACCTGCTGCGGACAACCCGCTTTTAACGCCGGTTTTTGGGATGATGCCAAAGCCATCGGCAGCAAGTTTCTGGAAGATTTTACCGATCAGCATTTTATTGTTTCGCCATCTGCTTCCTGCACCGGCATGGTCAAAAATTATTATAATGATCTGTTTACCAATACGGCCGTGCATAATAAATGCCGTTCTATCCAAAGCCATATCCACGAATTATCAGACTTTTTGGTGAATGTGATGGAGCAGGATTATTTCGGTGCCGAGCTGGAAGGTAAAGCGGTTTACCATGATAGCTGCGCCGCCTTGCGCGAATGCAAGATTAAAGCAGAACCCCGCCAATTATTAGAAAAAGTACACGGCTTGGAATTGTTAGAACTGCCCGACAGCGATACCTGCTGCGGTTTCGGCGGAACTTTTGCCGTGAAGTTTGAAGCAATCTCTACGGCTATGGCACAACAAAAGGTGGACCAGGCGTTGGCTTTAGATGCGGATTATATTATTTCTACCGATGCTTCGTGTTTGCTACACTTGCAAGGTTATATTGATAAGAATAATTTGCTGATAAAAACAGTACACCTGGCCGATGTTTTAGCTGGGGGATGGGGGAATGTTTGAGGTGGATTTTTAGGTGGTAAAAGAAGCATCAATATAAAACAAACCTTATCTTTATATTGATTAAATTTTGAATATGTTAGTTATCAGCAGCAGGGAATTTCGGAACAATCAAAAGAAATATTTTGATTTGTTGGATAGCAACCAACAGATTGTTGTACAGCGTGGAAAAGACAAAGCTTATCTGTTAACGCCATTATCTGATATCGATGCATTATCAACAAATCCGGAATTGTTGGAAAGGGTGAAAGCAGCAGAGAAAAGTATTGAAAATGGCGAAACAATAACGATTGCCGACCCGAAAAATATATGGGCAAGTATATTATAGTAGTCGAAAAAACTGCTCAAAAAGAATTACAAGCCCTCGAAAAATCTGGCGATAAAGCTTCTATCAAAAGAGTTGAAATTATTTTTGAAGAACTCGCCGAACATCCTCAGATAGGGATTGGAAACCGGAACAATTAAGGTTTAAATTGTCCGGCTATTGGTCAAGGTAAATCAACAAAAAAGACAGGTTAATTTATAAAATTGATAATGCTGTAATTACGGTTTTTGTTGTATCTGCTATTGGACATTATGGAGATAAGTAATTTACTATTTCTACAGATATTTGCTGCATTTGCACGGTTACATCGACAAGAATAATTTGCCGATAAAAACAGTATATATCTGGCTGATGGAACATCTATTAAGTTTCAAAAACTTATCAATCCTTTTTATTATTCATGAAGCTTTAAATTATCTATAGCTTTATCCACTTTTTTGTTTTCGCCATAAATTAAAATACCAGCCAAGTTTAAATTATCATCGGTATGGTTGGCTATTTCGATTAAGTTTTGTTCTTCGTTTTTGGTTGCAAATAACTCTTTGGTATAAATACCAATTTGTAGTTCCCTTTCTTTGGCCCTGTTAAAAGCCCTTTGCAATTGTTCCTGTGTTTCTGCAGCATAAACCAAAACAGGCTGTTTCATGAATGGAAGATATAATGTTCCCGATGCAGATACTAACGCGGCACCATGTGTATGCGGAAAGGCAATAGCTACAGAACTGGCCAAAAAAGCCATTACATTTAATTTTTGCCAGGTTGCCAAATCGGTCAAAATAACTACAGCTATTTTATTTTCGTGCATATTTTAAATGAATAAAAAGTTCATGTTTTACTTCAAATCAACTGACATTTGGATATTGCAACGTTCGTATGGTGAAGCATGGCCGGCTACTTTTTGAAAACCAAGTTTATGATACAGGTTAATGGCAGGTTTTAAGATGGTGTTGCTTTCTAAATATACTTTTTTTGCGCCCATTGCCTCGGCTTTTTTTAAAGCAGCCTGTCCCAATAAAAAGCCAATGTTTTTTCCCTGCACTTTCGGTGAAACTGCCATCTTAGCTAATTCATAATCGTATGTAGGGCTATCCATTTTCAACAATGCGCACACACCAACCGGTTGATGATCGTATAAAGCAACTATAATTTGTCCCCCATTATTTAATATATATTCCTCCGGGTCGTCCAATGCTTTGTAATCGGCTTCTTCCATTTTAAAATATTTCGAAATCCACTCTTCATTAAGCAGCTTAAATGCTTCTGCATATTTCGGCTTGAAATCAACAAGCTGTACCTTCTCGCTTTCGCGTTGCTTTTGTTGGTCTTTTACCCGTTGCAATAATGTTTTTTGTTCTAACAGAAATTCCCATTCTTCAATAGCTTTCCAAAGGTTGTGCGTAGCCTCGGCAGAAATTTGTTCAATGGCATTATTTACATCTTTGTATTGGTCTTGGATTTTGAAAGTAATTTCCATTCCTTTTTCGGAAAGGCTAACCATGTTTCTTCTACCATCTGCAGCGGCTTTCTTCTCCGTAATCAAACCATTTTTCAACATTTCGGCAATAATTTTACTTACAGAAGGATGGGAGTGGCCAATTTCTTTTGCAATGGCTGTAATTGTTTTTTCCTCGCCTTCAGATAACACATAAAACACAGGAAACCACTTGGGCTGCATATCAATTTGATAAAGCTTGTATATGCGTGCAGCATCATTGGTAATCTTTTCGGTAAGCATTCGTAGCCTGCTGCCTATTGCTGTTTTACCTGCTTTGTTAAAAAACTCCATTTTCTATGTTTAACTACGTAACCCGTTACGCAATATTAAAAGAAACAAATAAGACAACAAAATCAAATGTTGAAATAGGTGGAATGGATAGCATTGTTTTTGAAGATAATTATATCATTTCTACTTCGCTGATTGTATTTAAAGGATAATTACCGGTAAAAATAGTACACTTGACGATGGTTTTGACAACCGGCTGGAGGAATGTTTGAGGTTGATTTTTAGGTGGTAAAAGAAGTATGCTTAATCTTTCAAAGCCACAACTAACTGTAAAAATTTAAGGTTTGCATCAGTCTATTACCTGCTAAAAAATGGTATATCTGATATGACGAATTAACTTATATTTAGCACATGAAATATTTAGGTTTACTCACCATATTTTTGCTTGCCCAGCAGCTATTTGCCGCTAAAGTACCCGTACCTGTTTATAAAGATAAGAATGCGCAGATTGAGCGGCGGATAGAGGATTTGTTAAAAAGGATGACTTTAGATGAAAAGATCCTCCAGTTAAACCAGCTAACAGTAGGCGATAACAACAACCCCAACAACAATGGTTATCAAAAACCGGCTTTTCCGGCTGGCATTGGTTCCCTCATCTATTTCAGCAGTGATCCTGTTTTTCGTAATACGGTTCAAAAAAGGGCTATGGAAGAAACAAGGCTGGGCATCCCTATTTTGTTTGGTTATGATGTAATCCATGGTTTTCGTACGGTGTATCCTATTTCATTGGCTCAGGGCTGTTCCTGGAACCCAGCTTTGGTTGAGGAAGCTTGTGCTGTGGCAGCCAAAGAAACAAAGCTTTCGGGTATCGACTGGACTTTTTCGCCCATGATTGACGTTGCGCGCGACCCAAGATGGGGAAGGGTTTCAGAAGGTTACGGCGAAGACCCATACACCAATGCTGTATTCGGCGTAGCGTCTGTGAAAGGCTATCAGGGGAAAAAATTGTCAGATCAGTATTCCATTGCCGCCTGTTTAAAACATTATATTGGTTACGGTTTGTCTGAAGGCGGCCGCGATTATCACTATGCCGATGTTTCTGCCCAATCTTTGTGGGAAACCTATATGGTTCCTTATGAAGCTGGTGTAAAAGCCGGTGCTGCAACATTGATGAGTGGCTTTAATGACATTAGCGGTATCCCCGCATCCGCTAATCCTTATACGCTCACCCAGGTTTTAAAACAACGCTGGGGACATGATGGCTTTGTAGTATCCGATTGGGGATCGGTAGAACAACTGATCGCACAAGGCGTTGCCAAAGACCGTAAAGGAGCGGGTTTGAAAGCCTTTATGGCCGGCGTTGAAATGGACATGGTTGACGATGTGTACGAACAAAACCTGAAACAACTGATCACTGAGAAAAAGGTTCCGATGGCTAAAATTGACGATGCGGTAAAAAGGATTTTACGTGTTAAGTTTAGGTTAGGATTATTTGATAATCCTTACACACCAATTGTTGAGCAGCGCTACCTGCAACCCCAAAGCATAGCATTGGCTCAAAAGCTGGCTGCAGAATCTATGGTTTTGTTAAAAAATAACCAGCATCTACTACCGATAAACACCAACATTAAACAGATTGCTTTGGTCGGCCCTTTAGCAAAAGACCAGGTTGACCTGTTAGGAAATTGGTCTGCCCATGGTGTTGCCGCAGATGCTGAAACTATTTTCGATGGTTTAGAAAAAGAATTCGGGCAAAAGGCACAAATTAGTTATGCTAAAGGATGTGATTTTGACGGAACAGATGAAAGCGGCATTGCCGAAGCTGTGACCGCAGCCAAAAAAGCAGATGTCATAGTAGTTTGCTTAGGCGAAAAGAAAGGCTGGAGCGGCGAAAATTCTTCACGTTCAACCATCGCGTTGCCTGCCATACAGGAAAAACTGGTGCAGGAATTAAAGAAAACAGGTAAGCCAATTGTACTGGTGCTGACGAATGGCCGCCCACTCGAATTAGTCCGCTTAGAACCAATGGCAAATGCTATTGTCGAAATGTGGCAGCCCGGTATTGCCGGAAGTGCTGCACTTGCTTCAATCCTGTCGGCCCGTGTCAATCCATCCGGAAAGCTGGATATTACTTTTCCTTTGACTACCGGGCAAATTCCTACCTATTACGATATGCGGCAAAGTGCCAGGCCGAACGCCGGTAAATATCAGGATATACCTACAGATCCATTGTATTGGTTCGGATACGGTTTAAGCTATACCAACTTCACTTACGGCACCATTAACCTGTCGGCGGTAAAAATCCATAAAAATCAAAAACTGACAGCAACCGTAGAAGTAACCAACTCAGGGGCAGTTACCGGAAAAGAGACGGCATTATGGTATATTTCTTCTCATGCCAGCTCTATTTCAAGGCCGATGAAGGAATTGAAATATTTTGAGAAGAAAGAAATCAATGCCGGAGCCAAGTATGTTTTCAAATTTGAACTTGATCCGATGCGCGATTTAAGCTTTCCGGATGCAGATGGCAAACGGCATTTAGAAGCAGGTGAGTTTTACTTGCAAGCCGGGAACCAGAAAATAAAATTTGAGCTGATGGAATAGGAGTAATTGTTGACCTGTTTATCCAACTTGCTTTTATAAGCTTGTTTAAAATTTGTTCAGTCTATTTTCGATGCTTCTTTTATCACCTAAAAAATGACAAACGTTTACTTCTTGGTTTTTTTAAATTGATGCAGGTACCAATTTTTATAAGGTAAAAGAAGCATTGCATTCTTTCTTGTATAAATTTAAACAGGCTTTTAATATAAAAGCTATTACTTTCAACAAAAAATATTATGGAAACTATTTCACCAAACTTGTATGTAAAAGACCTTCAGGAAACTATTTCCTTTTATCAAATACTTGGGTTTCAGGTTATCACTTTAGTTCCTGATAATAGCAACCCTATATTTGCATTGATGATGAATGGCAGCGTTACCTTTATGTTTCAAACCTTTGCAAGTATTGAAAACATGTTGCCTGTAGTATCCAGGCAAATTGGCGGCTCTTTGTTGTTGTATATAAAAGTTAAAAATGTCCGCCAATTTTATGAAGACATAAAAGATAAAGTAACCGTATTGCAAGGTTTGGAAACTACTTTTTATGGTGCAACGGAATTTTCTATCCAAGACAACAATAACTTCATGCTTACTTTTGCAGAGGATGAACAATGATGAAAAAAAGCATAAACTTGGAACTAACTTTAGATGAGAAGCAACTAATTAAAACCAAGAAAATTTCACAAAAAGATTTGGCCAATTCTACTATTGATGAAATGATTACTATATTAAATGCAAATGCTGAAAGGGCTAAAATATTAAAAGCTTTATTTGAATTTCAAAGTATCAATTCCATCGGGATAAAATTTGCGAAAGATTTAATGTTGTTAGGTTATTACAATCTCACTTTATTAAAAGATAAATCTGGCCCTGAGTTATTAAATGCTTATGAAAAGCATATTGAAAAATGGACTGACCCTTGTGTTGAAGATTAATTTTGGTTAGTTGTGCATTATGCAAACAATCCCGACAGCAAAAAGCAATGGTGGGATTTCACTTCGGAACGAAAAGTATTTAGAAACCAATTTGGCTATCCAGCAGACAGGCCCACAATTGCCTGGTTTGAAAATGCGAAAGGCGCAACATTTTTTAAATCTAAGGAACTGCAACAATCTAATTTAAGCTGAACTTTTGATGCTTCTTTTATCGGTATAAATTCTTACCAAAAATTCTGCTTTTGCAAAACTCACTTTGTAGGTGATTGATACTGCTTATTGCCTTGCAAAGTTATATCGATAAAAATAATTTGCCGATAAAAACAGTACACCTGGCTGATGTTTTGGCTGGCGGAATATTTGAAATTTATAACAACTATAGTTTAATGTTATACTTGATTATAAATATTAATAAAGTCATTACCAAGATTTTTCATAAATTCTGTTGGTACTTTAACCCTGTACAAAATATTAAGATAATCGTTAATAATCTTTTCGTTTTGCGATTTACCCGCTAAATAATGTGTAAAGTATAATAACGGTGCAGACATTGATACAGTTATGATTACACCAGAATTATTAGTCGACTCGTTGCTAAGAAACAATTTAACAAATTTTAAATATTTTTCTTTCTCTTCTTTTAGTGAATTTTCAAGCTTATTTATGGTAACAATCTCAAAATAATCCAAATATTCAATTAAATCGTTAAGGTTTTGTTGAGGCCTGATTTTCCATTTTAATTCTTTTTTTATAAAAAACACTGTGGCTTGCAGTACAGAATTTGATCTCATAAATAATTTTAATGAAGCAGAATTTATATCTATTATGTTTGTTTTTGACTTGATTAGGTTTGGTAGATTATTTTCATATTGTTCAAGTTCTTGTTTCAATCTTACAAACTCTATATCAGCTGTTTCAAGTAAAGCAGACAATCTATTGAATGATCTTTTGTATGGTTCTGGTACAGATATTTCACCCTTATAACCTAAATCATGTTCTATTTCTGCCCATGCATGTTGTAATATTGATCGAATTTGTATTTCACATTTGAGGTCCTTGTAACGTTTGTATTCTTTAAGATTTGTTCTGTCATCGTTAAGACCAACAACAACATGCAATGATTTATATCCAAATCGATCTGCTTGCAACTTTCGTTTATCTATTGAGTTTTCTATGTCTTTTATAAATTCCTTTTCAATTAGTTCTGCTATTGGATCAATATCGCTTTCTAAGTAAGTTATAATTCTAATTCCAATAATATCTGTAATATCATCAACTGAATTATACTTACCATTTTTATCATCTATTTTCTTGGATAAGCTTTCTAAAGATTTAGTCCTCCCCACCAATTGATGAACAACTATTTTTTCTGTAGAAAGTAAATCGTTTAGCAGATTGATTATTCTCTCTCGAAAAGCATGATAGGTTTTTTTATTGTTTTTATAAGCATCAAGTATAGATTCTTTCATATTGATATCGAAAGTGTAAGCTTTAAAAGTAGTCAAATAATCCTACTTTTGCCCGAAATCACTTTGTAAGTGATGCATACTGTTTTTACCACCTAAAAATCTAAATCATTTTGTAGATGATTAATTTAACATTGCCCGACGGCTCTGTCCGCCAGTACGACAAAGGTATTACCGCCATGCAGGTTGCCCGTTCCATTTCCGAAGGTTTGGCCCGAAATGTTTTGGCTGCTGAAATCGATGGCAAAGTTTGGGATGCCAGCCGCCCAATTGAAGACGATGCCAAAATCCGTTTGCTGACTTGGAACGATGCAGAAGGAAAAGCTACTTTCTGGCATTCTTCCGCACATTTAATGGCCGAAGCTTTGGAAGCTTTGTATCCGGGCGTAAAGCTGGGGATCGGCCCGGCCATCGAAACCGGTTTTTATTACGATGTTGATTTTGGCGACCAGGATTTTTCTTCGGATGATTTTAAAAAGATCGAAGATAAGATGGCGGAACTGGCCAAAACGAAATCTGAATATATCCGCAAACCGGTTTCAAAAGCAGATGCCATAGAATATTTTACAGAAAAAGGTGATGAATATAAATTGGACTTGATCAAGGATTTGCCGAACGGTTCCATCACTTTTTATACACAAGGAAATTTTACCGATCTGTGCCGCGGCCCGCATATCCCGAATACTTCTTTTATCAAGGCAATTAAGTTGATGAGCGTTGCCGGTGCTTATTGGCGCGGCGATGAAACCCGGAAACAACTGACTAGGATTTACGGAGTTACGTATCCAAAACAAAGCGAACTGACGGACTACCTGCACTTTTTGGAAGAAGCCAAAAAACGTGATCACCGGAAGTTGGGCAAGGAACTGGAACTGTTTGCTTTTTCTGAAAAAGTAGGCATGGGTTTGCCTTTGTGGTTGCCAAAAGGGGCAGCACTGCGTGAAAAATTAGTAAGATTTCTGCAAAAGGCGCAGGAAGAAGCTGGTTATGAGCAAGTTGTTACACCGCACATCGGTCATAAAAACTTGTATGTTACTTCCGGTCATTACGAAAAATATGGTGCCGATGCTTTTCAGCCCATCAAAACACCGCAGGAAGGAGAGGAGTTCTTTTTGAAACCAATGAACTGTCCGCACCATTGCGAAATCTACAAAACCAAGCCGCGTTCTTACAAAGATTTACCGGTTCGTTATGCCGAATTTGGTACGGTGTATCGTTACGAGCAAAGCGGCGAATTGCATGGACTGACCCGCGTCCGTGGCTTTACCCAGGACGATGCGCATTTGTTTTGCCGCCCAGATCAGGTAAAAGAAGAGTTTAAAAAAGTCATCGACATCGTGCTTTATGTTTTTAAAGCTTTAGGGTTTGATGATTATACGGCGCAGATTTCCCTTCGCGATCCGGAAAACAAAACCAAATACATCGGAAGCGATGAAAACTGGTTGCTGGCCGAAGCAGCGATCATTGAAGCTGCACACGAAAAAGGTTTGCCAACGGTAACGGTTTTTGGGGAAGCTGCTTTTTACGGGCCGAAACTGGATTTTATGGTGAAAGATGCTTTAGGCCGAAAATGGCAGTTGGGAACGATCCAGGTGGACTACAATTTGCCCGAACGTTTTGAACTGGAATATACCGGAAGCGACAACCAGAAACACCGGCCTGTCATGATCCACCGTGCACCTTTTGGTTCGCTGGAAAGGTTTGTGGCTGTGCTAATTGAACATTGTGCCGGAAATTTCCCTTTATGGCTTACACCAGAACAATATACAATTTTACCTATATCGGAAAAATATGAAGAATATGCAAAAAAACTTTCAGAAACCTTAAAAAAACACGATATTCGCGGTCTTATTGACTTACGGGACGAAAAAATAGGAAGAAAGATCCGCGACGCAGAAGTCAAAAAGATACCATACATGCTTATCGTTGGGGAAAAGGAAGCGGCAGAAGGCACAGTTTCGGTAAGAAAACATGGCGAAGGGGATTTGGGCAGTATGGCTTTAGAAGAATTTAGATCATTAATAGAAAAAGAAATAACCATATAACTTGGCATTAAGCAAACCAAATTTCAGCAGAGGCCCACGTCCTCCTTTTAAAAAGAAAGAAGCTGAACACAATATCAATCAGTTTATCAGGGTCCCGGAAATCCGCTTGGTTGGCGATAACGTAGAACCCGGGATTTTTAACACCAAAGTTGCTTTGGCCATGGCCGAAGAACAAGAGTTGGACTTGGTTGAAATTTCTCCAAATGCAGTTCCTCCTGTTTGTAAAATTATAGACTATAACAAGTTTATTTACGAGCAGAAGAAGAAGATGAAGGAGATCAAGAGCAATGCCAAGCAAACCGTTATCAAAGAAATCCGTTTTGGCCCGAACACTGACGACCATGACTTTGAATTTAAGCTGAAACATGCACAAAAATTTTTGGAATCTGGTGAAAAAGTAAGGGCTTATGTACACTTTAAAGGAAGGGCAATTGTGTACAAAGAACAAGGGGAAATTTTGTTGCTCCGTTTTGCACAAGCCGTAGAAGACGTTGGAAAAGTGGAACAGTTGCCAAAATTAGAAGGCAAAAGGATGTTCTTGACATTAGCACCTAAAGCAGCAAAAAAATAAAAGTTTAAAAAAACAACTATGCCAAAAATGAAAACCAATTCCAGTGCGAAAAAGCGCTTTAAGCTGACTGGAACCGGTAAAATTGCAAGGAAAAACGCTTTTAAAAGCCATATCCTGACTAAAAAGTCAACCAAACGCAAACGTAACCTTACCCACACTAGCTTAGTATCTGCTGCTGATATGGGCAACGTAAAACGGATGCTTGCTATTGGTAAATAACAAAAATGTTTAACCAGGTATTCGGGTTTGCAAGTTTTCTTAGTTGAAACACCCATTACCAAAAATTTAAAAAAATGCCACGTTCAGTAAACGCAGTAGCGTCCCGCAGACGCAGAAAGAAAATAATGAACCTCGCCAAAGGTTATTGGGGTTCGCGCAGCAAAGTTTATACTGTTGCCAAAAATACAGTTGAAAAAGGTTTACAATACGCATACCGCGACCGTAAAACTAAAAAAAGAGAATTCAGGGGATTGTGGATTCAACGGATCAACGCTGGTGCTCGCCAGTACGGCTTGTCTTATTCCCAGTTTATGGGAAAAATAAACAGCGCAAAAATCACTTTAAACCGTAAAGTTTTAGCGGATTTGGCGATGAACCATCCGGAAGCTTTTAAAGCGGTGGTTGATGCCGTAAAATAAAATTAATCTGTCTGCTTTAGATTAAGGAAAGGGAACTCGAACAGGTTCCCTTTTTTGTTGCATTATCGTTTTGTTATGACAGAATTCCCTACTACTTTAGTATAGTATTATTTACATTAAAATTAAGCATTATGAGTTTAAGATTAGGCGACAAAGCGCCAAACTTCCAAGCCAAAACTTCTCAGGGAGAAATAGATTTTTACACTTATTTAGGCGATAGCTGGGGCGTTTTGTTTTCGCACCCCGGCGATTATACACCAGTTTGTACAACGGAACTGGGCAAAACGGCATCTTTAAAAGATGAGTTTGAAAAACGTAATGTAAAAGTAATTGCATTAAGTGTGGATTCTGTAGAGCAGCATGAAGGTTGGATCAACGACATCAACGAGACGCAGGATGTAGAAGTTACCTTTCCAATCATTGCCGATGAAAGCAAAGAGATTGCCGAAGCTTATGATATGATCCACCCAAATGCTTCTGTCAATGCAACCATCCGTTCGTTGTTCATCATCGACCCAAACAAAATTGTAAAACTAATCATCAGTTATCCTGCTTCTACCGGAAGAAATTTTCAAGAAATTTTACGAGTGATTGATTCGCTACAACTTACTGCTTATCATAGTGTTGCTACGCCTGCGGATTGGAAAGAAGGAGAGGACGTAGTAGTTTTACCTGCGATCAAAACAGAAGATATTGCTGCTAAATTTCCAAAAGGCTTTACCGAAGTGAAACCTTATTTGCGGATGACGCCTCAGCCTAATAAATAAAAAAACTGTTTTTTAAAGGATGCTGTTTTTATCGATATAAAAACAGCATCCTTTTTTGTTTTAATTATTTGGATTTTTCAGTTTTGTTTTTTTAAATTAAACCACTAATTAAATTCTAATAAAATGTTATGAAAACTGGAAAAGTAAAGTGGTTTAACACTCAAAAAGGCTATGGTTTTATCGTTACGGATGACGGTAAAGATCTTTTCGTACACTTCAAAGACGTGCAAGGCGGCGTAAATGCCATCAAAGACAACGATGATGTACAGTATGATGTGGAAGAAGGCAGAAAAGGGTTGCAGGCAGTAAACGTAAAAAAAGCCTGATATATAGAAAATATATACTATCCGTTACCGGAAGTCTTTCAATATTTGAAAGGCTTTTTTTATGCCTAAAAAATTTAGTTAAGTTTTCCGTTTCCATCAACTTAAACAAAGTAATAGCGTGGCGGTTAAAAAAAGATGCGTATAGCTTATCAGATTTTACAACAGGAGTTTGAAAGGATTTTACTGAAACACCATTTTAGTGCGGTAAAAGCAGCATTGTGTTCCAACATCTTTGCCCAGAATAGTTTGGATGGCGTTTACTCACATGGATTGAACCGTTTCCCCATTTTTATCGGGCATGTGAAAAATGGCTTGGTAAAACCGGAAGCCGAGCCGGAAGTTTTAAGTGAACACGGAGCTGTGGCACATTGGGACGGCCATTTGGCACCAGGCATGTACAATGCTTCGTTGGCAATGAAAGCGGCAACGGACATGGCAAAAACTAATGGCATTGGCTGTGTAAGTCTAAAAAACACCAACCATTGGATGCGTGGCGGCACGTATGGCTGGCAGGCTGCCGATGCCGGTTGTATCGGTATTTGCTTCACCAACACGATTGCCAACGTGCCGCCCTGGGGAGGAAAAGAACCACGTTTGGGTAATAACCCGCTGGTGATTGCCGTACCAAAAGAAGGTGGGCATTTGGTTTTGGACATGGCGATGTCGCAATATTCGTACGGGAAATTGCAGGAACACGAGTTGAACCATCAAGCCTTGCCTTATCCCGGAGGCTATGACACAAATGGAAATTTAACAACCGATGCAGCAGCCATCCGAAAAACAGAAAGGGCATTGCCCATCGGATTATGGAAAGGTTCTGGGCTTTCGCTGATGCTGGATGTGTTGCTTACCGCTTTAACAGGCGGAAAATCCACGGCAGCAATTACAGCTTCCGGCAATGAATCCGGTGTTTCGCAAACTTTTATTGCCATTTACCAGCCGGATTTGCACCAGGATTTGATCGGGCAAATCATTGCTTTCACCAAAACCAGTGCTTTAGATGAAAGCGGTGGAAAAATATATTATCCCGGAGAAAAAACCTTTATCACCAGAAATGAAAACCGGGCAAAAGGCATTCCGGTAAACGAGCAGATTTGGGAGTCTGTCTGCAAACTGTAATCCGTTTGTACCTTTAAACTTTTTGCCACGTTTAGCATCAAAGATTTCAAAATTAATGCTAAACGTGGAAACAAACCGATCAAAATTCTTTCTGATAATTCCATTATTTTTCCTTGTGTCTTTTACAAACGATGCTTCTTTTACCGGCAAAAATTTCAGTTTTAAAGCCGAAGTTTTAAATCGTATCAACCAGGTGAGGACACAAGGCTGCCACTGCGGCACAGTTTTTATGCCGCCGGTTGCGCCCGTAGTTTGGAACGAAAGGCTTGCCACTGCCGCTGCCAAACATGCGCAGGATATGGCCGATCAGCATTATTTCAGCCATGAAAGTTTGAATGGCGATCAGATCCGGAACCGGTTTGAAAAAGCCGGCTATGGCACAACAGGTTTTCAGCGATACGTCATCGGCGAAAATATTGCACAGGGCCAGCAATCGATAGAGCAGGTAAACCGGGAATTGTTCAAAAGTGAAACCCATTGTAAAAACCTGATGAATCCGGCTTTTAAAGAAGTGGGTGCTTACGTTTACAATTATTATTGGGTGGAAGATTTTGGCGGCCGTTATCCGTTTAATTTAAATTAAGCTGAAAATTGAAGTCGTAATCCAAAAACTTAATTTTTATCAACATAGATTTTGGGTCGATAAAAACAGTATCCGCATAAATTTAACTCAATTCATCAGCAAAGATTTTAGGTCGATAAAAACAGTATTCGCTTAAATCTTACCACATCAGTTCCAGCAAAGTTTCATAATCTTTATCCGTCATTTTATAATTGCTGACCGTGATTTTGTTCACCTGAAAGCTTTGGAGGATATTTTGTTTTTCTGATAAACTGATCCCTGCTTCAGAAAGCTTTACCGGAACTTCGATGTATCTGTAAAAATCTTCCATGTTTTTTATAAAATTGACTGCCGTTGAATCATAATCAAAACTTTCGGAACCAAAAACATGCTTCGCCAAAAAACTGATCCGGTTTAAATACCGATATTGATGAAATTTTAGCCAGGCACATAAAACAATGGCCAGCGATGCGCCGTGCCCGATTTCGTAACGCACATCTAAAGCAAAAGCAAGGCAAGTAATGCTTTTATCGGTATAATTTCTGCCCGCACTCAGCGTATCATTTAAAGCGACTGTTGCAATCCACATCAAATTGGCGCGCAGCTGATAATCATGCAAATTCTGCATCACTTCTTTACCGTTTTGGATGGCTAACCGAACCAAATCAGCTGTAAAATGATCTGTTAGCGCAGCATCGCCTTCATTCAAAAACTGCTGAATGGCATAACCAATCATGATAGAAATACCATGCGCAGTTTGCCTGGCAGGCACAGTAACAGAATAATTCGGATCGAGAAAAGCGGCTTTTGGATAGAACAAAGGCGAACTGAATTCTTTTTTGATACCTGTTTTATGATCGCATAAAACAGAAATATTGTTCATTGCCGAACCGGTGGAAGCAATGGTCAGA